>SFCQ01000002.1 GCA_004558525.1 Clostridiales bacterium | reverse complement strand
CCACCCTTTATAACCTATAAAACCCGTATTATGTGGGAGGAAATTCATAATTATATCCGCACAATGCGCACCGGTTTTACTGTACAGAGTGATGATGAATACCAAAATCTGCGTAATATAATGCGCCTGTACGCCGTTTACAACAGCAAGGATAATCCCGAAACGTTGAAAAGAATATCTGACGAGGTTGGCTTGTCCGAAAAGACGGTAAGCGAGATCCTGCGAAGCGGCTTTCACAATATGCAGTTTATAGACTTTTACCGCAGTTATGCTGACGAGGATAGCGAGGAAAGTCGAGAGGATGTTACTTGCGATTATACCTTTGAGCCTTGCAGGGAACTTCTGCGGCAGGAACGGAGCGAAGCAGTATTCGGTGCATTAGACGAGCTTACTTACCGTGAGCGTGAGGTCATACGATCCCACATCGGTTTCTGCCCCGATTGCCACAGTATGAAAAGTTCCAAGTTCAGACCGCATACGTTCCAAGAAATTGCTTACAAGAATGAGCTATCTTCCGCAGAAGCGGCAGAGAACATCTATCACAAGGGATTGGATAAGATGCGGGACAAGCTGAAAAAGAAGGGAATATTTCACCCATAAAAACAAACATTCATCTTTTTATTGAAAGGAAAAGGGTTATGACATTATATATTATAGGAAATGGATTTGACATTGCGCATCACATCAAATGCAAATACAGTCATTTTGGAGATTTTCTTGCAGATAATTATCCCGACTATTATGAAAGTATAATGAGTGGATATTGTCGCTCAAATGCACTATGGAAAGATTTTGAAAATGAATTACCGTCTTGTGCTACACATATTGAGGAGTTCGGTTCACAAATGGGCAATGAAATGCGAGAGGAACTCGATTATGATCCAATGGATGATATGGGTATAGGAAGGTGGTTAGATGATCAATACAGATTCTTGAACGAATTGCCTAAATATTTACGATTATGGGTTGAATCAATAGACACGAAAAAGGAAGCAGTTTACAAAATCGATAGGGAATCGATATTTTTGACATTCAATTATACGGATACCCTTGAAAGTGTGTATTGCATTGATCCAGATAATATTAAGCACATTCACGGTTATGTGAAAAACAGAAATGAAGAATTAGTTATAGGTCATTGTAATCAGAAAGCTATTTCCTATGCTTTAGAAAAGAAAAAGGAAGCTGAAATCAATTTTGTTGATTTTGCAGTTTCAACTTTTGATCGTGTATCAAAATATTGTAATGCCACCCTTAAAAGAACAAGTAGCATAATCGATGAAAATATAGGTTTTTTCAAGAATTTATCTAATGTGGATAAAGTGATTATAATAGGACATTCACTTAACAAGGTAGATATGCCGTATTTTGAAAAAGTATTAAATTCCGTTAGAGAGAATGCCGTTTGGAAAGCTTATTACTTTGAGGACACGGATGAAAAACCGTTTGAAAAGGTTTTGAATGATTTGGGCATAAAAAAAGAAAATAGATTCGTGCGCAAAACACAAGAGTTATACTTATAACGAAAAAAGCCCCGTTGAGAATGCAGAAAATACTGCACTCCCAACGGGGCAATTATTATGCTCAAAAATCGGTACATTCGACTTGCTATTCGTATTTACCTAAAATTATGGTGACAATTTATAATCATACTTTTCGGGTAAAATATTATTAAAACTATCCGGAGGTAAATACGATGAAAGGAAGAATTTTAACAGAAACTCATATAGCGGCGTTTGCCGTTTATCTCAAAGGCGAGGAAAAAAGCGAAAATACCGTAGAAAAATATGTCCGTGATGTAAGGGCGTTTTGGGCTTACGTTGGCGAAGCGGAGATAACAAAGGAAACGGTTATTTCCTATAAAGGCAAACTGCTCTCCGAGAACTACGCCGCACGGAGCATCAATTCAATGCTTGCTTCTATCAATAGTCTGCTTTCATTTCTTGGATGGGCGGATTTGAAGGTGAAGTCTATCAAACTTCAGCGGCAGATCTACTGTCCCGAAGAAAAGGAACTGACCAAATCGGAATATATGCGACTTGTAAACGCCGCTAAACAAAAAGGCAATGAGCGCCTGAACTTGCTGATCCAAACAATATGTGGAACGGGTATCCGTGTGAGCGAACTGCAATATATCACGGTAGAAGCGGTAAAGTGCGGCGAAGCGGTTGTATCGCTTAAAGGCAAAACACGCTCAGTATTTATTGTTCGTGAACTGCAAAAGAAATTGCTCCGCTATGCAGCAGAGCAAAAGATTACGACCGGTGCGATCTTCATAACCCGAAGCGGCAAGCCGATGAGCCGAACCAACATTTGGCGGGAAATGAAAAGCCTTTGCGAGCAGGCAGGCGTAAATCCGCAAAAGGTATTTCCCCATAATCTGCGTCACTTGTTTGCACGAACCTTCTATGGTATCGAAAAGGACATTGCCAAGCTCGCAGACATACTCGGTCATAGTAGTATCAACACTACACGAATTTATATTATCACTACCGGCAATGAACACCGTCAACGTATGGAAAATATGCGGTTGATAATATAAAAATTGCCACCGAAAACGGCGGCAATGACATAATCAGTATTATGTTATAAGCAGTTGGATTAACCTAAAACTACATAATGCATTATAGCACAATACGGAGATTTTTGCAATACATTTTGTGGAGAAAAGTATGATTTGTAAGAGAATTGTCGATTTTAATACAGCACAAATAAGCCTTCTCAAACTTAGAAAATGAAAAGGCTTGGCTTTTTATACCCTTTTTTAGTTGTCAGCGTTCACGAATTGATCGTGAGCGTTTTTTATTTGCGGCAATATGCAAACATAATACTGATTATGTTGTGCGCTTTTAGATCGCAAACCTCTTTTTTGCCGTTAGAAAATACGGTTTTTATTTTGACCTTCAACTCTCAAGAAGTTGCGAATTTTGTTTTAGGTCTTAGCAAACTACAAAAAACAGTATAAGGAAAGTTATATTAACAAAAATGATAAAGTCTTAGGTAGATGAGTGAGCTATGAAGATAAGTTATAAAAAACTTTGGATATTGCTAATCGAAAAAGACATATCACCGGCTACATTGCGAAAGGATTTAAATATTGCAACGGGTACTATGACAAAGATGCGTAAGAACGAGGAAGTTGCCTTATCGGTATTATTGAGGATTTGTGAGTACCTAAACTGCAATATCGGAGATATTTGTGATGCAGTCAAGACGGAAGATTAGGTCTTTTGCTGAAAGGAGTAAAAATGGCATTTTGCGTAAATTGCGGACAACAATTGGGTGAGGGAGCTAAATTCTGTACGAACTGCGGACAGACAGTTACAACTCACAAAACCGAAAACTCTGAGCGCAAGACGGTTTATGATGGTGAAATACATAAATGCCCTAACTGCGGAGAAATCATTGATGCTTTTGTAACCAACTGTCCCGCTTGTGACTATGAAATAAGAGGCTCTAAAGCGACGGTATCGTTACAACAATTTTATTGGGATTTGCATAGAGCTAAAAATTCAGAAGAAAAGGCTTCTATGATAAGAAACTATCCCATTCCCAATTCTAAGGAAGATATTGTTGAGTTTATGATTTTGGCTTCTTCTAACATAAGCGGCGAAGCGGACAAAAACATATTTGAAGCGTGGGTTGCAAAATTCGAACAAGCTTATCAGAAAGCACAGATTACTTTACAAAACGATCCTGCATTTGCTCAAATTGAAGATATATATGAGAAAACCGAAAAAGCAATCAACAAAGAAAAAATATCTCATACTACCGCTTCTGTGGGAAATATGATAACAACTTACTTTAAGTTTATGCCCAATCCCGTTTTTGCGGTTGTCTTGATTTTGCTTCTTATATTTAATTTGGTTCGCTTGTTCAGCGGAGATTTTGCAGGTTTAGACATAATCTTTGATGCAATAATTTTGGCTGCTACATACGGCATTACAAATAAGAAAAATAAAAAGTAATTGAAAGTGAGGAGTTTATATGTCGTTATTCGGGAAACCAAAGGCCGGCGGCTTTATGGATGAGATACGATGTGATGAACCGTCTTATCTAATATGGAAATGGCACCCATCCGGCTCACAACAAGGTAACAATAACCGTGAAAATGCTATCCGTTGGGGTTCATCTCTGCGTGTAAAGGATGGAGAGGTTGCGGTATTTGTTTACAAACAAAAAGATGGAACTATGCAGGATTTTATAGTTGGTCCTTTCGATCAGACTATAAAAACTGCCAATCTTCCTATCTTAGCAAATATCGTTGGTCTTGCCTATGAAGGCGGAACGCCCTTTCAAGCAGAGGTTTATTTCATCAACCTTGCTCAAATCATTCAAGTGAAATTCGGTGTGCCGTTCTTTGATGTTTATGATCCGAGATTCGAGGATTTTGGTGTACCCGTTTCTGTTAGAGGAACAATCAGCTTTAAGATTAGCGATTACCGTGAATTTATTAAATTACATAGACTTAGTGATTTTAATCTTTCAGATTTTCAGTTGCAAATCAGAGATGCAGTTTGTCGGTATGTAAAAGATGTTGTGGCAAATGCGCCCGCTACAAATGATATTCCGTTAGTGCAAATCGAAACGAAAACCTCGCAAATTAATGATGTCATAGAGTACGACGTCGGTGAGCGTTTTAAGGAAACCTTTGGTGTAACAGTTTCGGGGGTGGATTTATCTGCAATAGAGCTTGACAAATCAAGCGAAGGTTATCGTCAGCTTATGGGTGTAACAAAAGAAATTGCGGGTGCTACTGTTAAAGCAGAAGCCGAAGCGAAGATTAGAGATATTGCCGCAAAACAACGTATTGAAGCCGAGCATTACGAGGAGACGCTCCGTATTCAGCGTGAGGAAGGTCAGTACGCACAGCATAAGGCTACGCAGTCTACGAATATCGGTGCCTTCCAAGTGGAAAAGCAAGCAGAGGTTGGTGTGGCTGGTGCAAATGCACTCGGACAAATGGGAGCTAATGGTGCAGGAGATGTTAGCATCGGCAGTAATGGCGATGGTTTTAATATGGCAGCTATGATGGCAAGTATGGCTGTCGGCGGTGCCGTTGGTCAAAACATTGCGGGTGCAATGAATAATATGATGGGTGGAATAAACCAACAAATGGGTACTACACCTCCACCCGTTCCGACTGTAGTATATCATATTGCGATAAACGGTCAAGCAACCGGTCCTTACAATTTGAATACTATCGCTCAAATGGTAAATGCAGGTCAGGTCAATGGTGACACGTTGGTTTGGAAAAATGGTATGGCTGAATGGATGAAAGCCGCAGAGGTTGATGAGCTTAAAGGCTTGTTTTCCGTTATGCCACCCATTCCGCCGAGTGAATGATTATCAATATGGTTCCATTGCCGAAAGGCAACAAATTAGATCAAAAAATTATCTGGAGGTAATATTATGAAATGCAAACAATGTGGAACAGAATTTGAGGGAAAGTTTTGCCCTGAGTGTGGCGCAAAAACTGAGGCTGAAACGCCTATAACCCCTCCACCAATTCAACAACAATCAGCTCCCGTGCAAACCGGAAAGGCTAAAAAGAAGAAAAAACCGTTTTTCTTAAGATGGTGGTTTATCCTTCTTGCAATTATCGTTGTCGGCGTGATTGCACTCTCTGCCGGTGGTGGCGGTGAAAAAATCGTTTGGGATGATATTATCCTCGGCGAGATACTCCCTGAACCGCCTGCAAACAAGGGTGAGATTCACACTAATGCCGCCGACGAGCTTTGGATTGATATTAACGACCTTTCCGATAAACAATTCAACGATTATGTTGCCGCTTGTAAAGAAAAAGGCTTTACAGTAGATGTTGAGTCTAATTCTTCTTCCTATGACGCATATAATGCAGAAGGTTATAAATTAAGTCTTGGTCACTATGGCAGTGATGCGGATATGAGCATTCAGTTGGAAGCTCCTATGGAAATGACAACGATCACTTGGCCTACAAGTACCGCAGGCAAGCAGTTGCCAACTCCCAAATCTACTACAGGTAAGTTCTCTTATGAACACGATGATAATTTCTTTGTATATGTAGGAAATACATCAAAAGCAGATTACGCTGAATATGTAAATGCTTGCTCCGAAAAAGGCTTCAATGTTGATTTTGACAAAGGCGAAGATTATTACTACGCCGACAACAGTGAAGGATGGCACATTTCCGTCCGCTATGAAGGCAACAATATTATGAGTATTGATATTGATGCACCAAGCGAAGATGATGATAACAATACTACTCCTTCTACCGACTCTTCCACGCAAACATCTGAGCCTGACACAACAGAAAAAGAACCCGAAAAAGATACTTCCAACAATGGCGGTTTAGATCCTGATTTCAAAGCAGCAATGGATAGCTATGAGAAATTTATGGATGAGTACGTTGCGTTTATGAAAAAATATAGCGCTAACCCGACTGATATGAGTCTGCTCACAGACTATGCTGATTATATGAGCAAATACGCAGATTTCGTAGAAGATTTTGAAAAGTGGGAAGATGAAGAAATGAACGCCGCCGAAACGGCATATTATATTGATGTTCAGGCAAGAGTAAGTAAAAAATTGCTTGAAGTGGCTAACTAAATATACTGTTACACACAAAACGATCCCGACACATTTTCGTGCCGGGATCGTTTTATAATTTTGCAAAATACTCATCTATTAAATCTGTATGTTTTAGGTAAGACTTTAAAATGTATACAATAAAAGGAACTGTTTCGGCTTTATGAAGAACCGTGTCAGATGCTTCATCATAAAATGTCACATTACGTTTTATAGGCAAAGTCAACGGTATGTTTGCCTTATCAATCTTAAAGGATTTCAAACGGGTATATTCATTGCCTTTTATATCAGAATTTACCTTGCGTTTTTCATAATCACTTTTGCTATAAAATACAAATTCGTGATCGATGTGTGTTATAACTGTTTCGTTGCCTTTGTTTAGATAGCTCAAGTGGATTACTTGAGTAATTGTAGAACCGTTGAAGGTGCTTTCGTGCTCACATAATTCTTCAAATGTTATTTCTGAATCGGTACTCTTTATCCATAAACTATCTGCATAATTTACAGAATACAGCTTTGTTACGGGAATATCACCTATATTTTGAATAGAGAAAACTTTTCCTCTCTCAATAGCTTCTAAAATGGTCTGTAACTCATATTTACCATCAAATATTTTTAATATCGAATTAGAAACCCTAAGAGATATTTTCTCGTATAGTTTAGATGCACCCAATTCTATAAATGTACTCAAAAGTTCCTTGTTTACATTTGATAGATAAAATGTCTTATCTATGCGAGAATCATAGATTCTTGGTGGATCTATTGCAAGCATTTCGCAAGCGGGTGTCACCTCGATTAACTTATATGTGTAAAGTTCAGAGTTCTTATCTAAAACACCTTGGTAGAGATCTTTTAAGACATCAATATTACCGCAATACACACTTGTTATGCTGTGTTGATAGTTTTCGTAGCCATACATCACATAACATAATCCTCTAAAGTGGGATTCATCTATTTCAAAAATCCCAATATTGAAACAAGGAATAAAAAAGCGATCTATCCACTCTTTGATTTTTCCGCCTCTTAAAAGCGACAACTCATCTTGATAAGATTTACTCTTGCTCTCCGTAATTAAATCATTTTCTGCTTTTAACAGTTCGTTTAAGGCTCTTTCTTTAATTGGTATCAGCAGGGCACAGAGTTCTTTATCAGAAAAATCATTGTTTAAAACATCAATTAAACCTTGGTCTTTTTCCGAGTATAGTCCGAGTACTGGACCAAAGTTATACTTACAGTATCTTTTTATTCCCCATTGAGGATCGTTTTGTGGATCAGCTTTCGTCCACTCGTGGTATATATTAAAAATTTTGTTATATAAAGCCTGCAATATGTCATTGTTTACCTTCATCGTTTTAGCACCTTAATTCTTTATTTTTCCGTTATTGTATTATACTAAAATTACTTAAAATTTTCAACGAACACATACAAAAAGAAAGGTGGGCTTAAATTTCCCACCTTTTCACTTATGTATATATCAATTCTTTTCCAATGATTTCTATCGCTCTACTTCGGATATTATTCATACGACCAACCCACTCCATTTGGTTGTCCGCCTTGAGTCTTTCGGTTATGCCCTCACGCTCTGCCATTTGATTTACGAGCCGTGCAAACATTTCTTCTGCCTGCTTGTCGAGGTCTGAAAGGTATCTGTTCAACTTTCCGCTTGTCAGCAAATTAAGATATAGTACCTTGCGATTTTGCTTGATATATCTCAAATGTCGCTGTCCCCATACGCCGATAGGCTGTTGTTCTTCTTCCGGCAACTTCAAGCAGGGAATGTAATAGTCGCCTTGCAGTTCGTACCAAAGACCGTTCTTTTCATCATAAATAACCTTTTCCATAATCACGCCTCCTTGTTTTTGTAACACCATTTTACAAGAAAGCTTTATTAAAGTCGAATGTGCGGAGTCGTAATAATACCTTTATAGATTTTCTATAGCCAATTTTTGCACACTTTCCAAAGAGAAAAAACTCACTCTGTCCACAATCTCAAGACCATTGGCTGTGAACTTGGCAATGATTAGCGAAAACTCTTTTTTATTTGGGATGTTCACTGCATATACGATGTAAGTATCATAGTTGTTGCATTTTTCATTTCTATAGGTGTATATATACGACGTAGTTTCGGAAAGTTCCTTATGTATTGTTTCATACTGTATTTCTGCTGATAAAGATTGATCAACTGTAGTAAAGAAAACGGGAATAAACAGCAAAATGTTTTTATCAGTATTTATAACTTTATCAAAAAAATGTGTTACGGCCTTTGCCTCCATATCCTTTTGTGTTCTTAGGTATTGTAGGCGAGCGTCATCCATATTACGGCAGCAATTCCAAATAAGAACCACCTTTTTCTTTAGCTGCGGCGGATTGTGGAATGCTTTAACCCCCGGTGCTATTTCCTGTGCTATCGGCGCCGTTCTGCTTTGAAACTCTTTTAGCGTTTCTGAAATCATCATTTTGAAATCAATTTCATAACCCGAATTATCGGCTATTACATCAGGTTGCTTATTACATTGGTTTTTTATAAGTGAAAACTTTCCTCCGCATAAATCAATCATTTTTTTGCTTTTGTTCAGACACTCGCATAAAATCAGTTCATAAATATCCTTATTTGATGTGTAATAATGAGGAAAGAAATCATACTGCAAAATCGCATTTTCCATATTAGATTATCTCCGATTAAAGAAGTTTTTACATATTATAGCATATCAAGGCGGAAATCCCAACACGCCACAAACAATGTAACTGCCACCTTAGAGTTTACTCCAAGATGGCAGCCAATCAAATTTGCTTATATATCACTTTGAATTTCTTTTGCTTTGAATTAATAATCTTCAGTAGTACCTCGTCCACCGCATCGGTGTATTTGCCGTTTGAAATAAGGTTGTTTCGCATTTCGTTCAAGCAATTCACAACCACCCGCCGTTCAAAATCATCAAGTGCTATGTAATACTTCTTATCACGCATATGGTTCACTCCTTCAGCAAGTCTTGAAATGGGGTATCGGTTGCAACAAAGGTATCGTATGTAAAGTTTGCACCCAAGCGAAATCCCATCATAAAACTGTCGAGATTGGATTCTCCATTTATCACGCTCCACGCATTTACAAAGTCGAGAAATTTCTTTTTGTTTTCGCCCGATAATTGTTCCGTCAGAAATTCCTCATTGAGCATTAGCACTTCCATTTGTTTCTGTACGGCTTTGTTTTGCTTGGTGCTTCTTGCCTGCGGATCAATGTTGCCATAATAAAATTCTTCTATGAATTTGCCCATATTGTTACCTCCTTTGATTTTCTACCATAATTGTACTCAAAGGCGGTTTAATAGTCGAATGTACCGCTAAAAACGGAAAAAGGGCAAGAAAAGAGAGAGAAGCCTAAACTTCTCTCAATTCTCTTGCCCTTCGCAATGCTCGTACCTTTAAGTTATTGTCCTTAAGGGTACGTTGCATTCCTGAGCCTCTTGATTTCGGGTCGTATTTCTGTTCCGCCGGCGGAATGCCCCTTTCCACCGCACGAAGATTGTTTATAGTGGAGGAAAACAATAATGAAGATGACTGCGATTGCTACGACCCGTACTTTTTTCGCTAATTTAATGGTAACACTATATCTTGTGGTTTGCAATCATTTTTAAGCGTTTATTACAAAAGTTAATATCCAGTTCATAATTTGAGCAAAAAATGCCCTACTTGTCCCGTTCTATAGGCTTAAATATTACGTTATCATTAAAGTCAGGCGTGTAAGCAAGATCTGCTGAGCTTCTTTTTTGTATGAACACATTTTCAAAGCCCTTCAGGATAACATAGTCAAGCGCCCTGGAATACTCGCCTTTTGTAATGCTCCTGTTTATAGGCTTGGGCAATGCATCGCTTGTCGGCGCATATTGGCTCATTATCGATATATAGATATTTTTCGGGTATTCGGCTGAAATATGATCCAACACTCTTCTTGTATCGTCAACGGCTCCCGGCAGCACCATATGCCTTATTATTATGCCTTTTTTTGCCGTTGCATCGCTGCCAAGCTCAATGTTTCCGCACTGCCTGTACATCTCTTTTATAGCGTTTGACGCAACACTAAAATAGTCCTCCGCATTGCTGTATAGCTTGGACAGCTTTGCTGAAACATACTTAAGGTCCGGAAGATATACATCTATCAGCCCGTCAAGCAGCTTAAGCGAGGATACCTTTTCATATGAGTTCGTGTTGTAAACTATGGGTATAGTAAGCCCCTTCGCCCTTGCTATCGGTATAGCTTTGGTCAGAAGCCGCACATGCGGCGCCGGCGTTACAAGGTTTATGTTGTGCGCGCCATCATCTTGCAGCTTAAGCATTATCGCCGCCAGCTCATATTCGTCCGCCTCTATGCCGCGCATGGTATGGTTTATCTTATAATTCTGGCAGAATATGCAGCCCATGTTGCAGCCGCAAAAGAATACCGCTCCGCTGCCGCGCTTGCCGCTTATTACCGGCTCCTCCCACATATGCAGCGCTGCCCTCGCTATATTGGCCTTTTCTCCCGCGCCGCAATAACCGTGCGTAACGCTCCTGTCCGCGCCGCACTCACGCGGGCATATCATGCACCGGCTCACCCTTTTCTGCCCTGCTTTTCCGGCCTGTTCGTTGCCTTATTTGAGGCTTTTTCCGGCTTTGCCGGCTCAATCACCTCATAATGGGCGTCAACAACGCCGTCGTCATACGGGTTATTATCAGGCTCGGCATTGGTTATTCTGCCGGAAGGCTCCTCTTCGTCGCCATATCTATCCTGCTTTTCGCCGGCAGGCCCGAGCGCTATTGCGTTCCTTACATAGCGCTGCAACGTCAGCGTGAAGCATGTGCCTTTACCCACCTCGCTTTGTACGGTAATGCTTTCGCCAAGCTTTTCCATTATGAATTGAGCTATCGAAAGCCCAAGGCCGGTTCCGCCTTCGCTCCTTGACTTATCAACCTTATAGAAGCGCTCAAATATATGCGGAAGATCCTTTTCCGGTATACCGCAGCCCGTGTCGGCAACGCTAAGCACTATCTTCTCCTTCATGTTCCTTGCGGCAATGGTTATGGTGCCGCCTTCCGGCGTATAGCGCGAAGCATTGTCAAGCAGTATTATGAGCACCTGCTCTATTCTGTCAGGATCTGTCATAGCGTCAGGCACAGGTTTGGGGCAATCAAGCACGAGCTGGACGCCCTTTTGCGCAAGCGTTGATGAATAAGTGCTTGCTATATCCCTTATAAGGTCGTTAACGTCAACGCGGGTTATCTCCATATACTCCGTACCGGATTGCAGCCTGCTAAGCGTCATCATATCCGTTATCAGGCGCGAAAGCCTGAGCACCTCATGCAGCATTATCTTATAATAGCGCTGCCTGTCCTCCTCTTCCTTAACAAGCCCATCGGCAAGCGGCTCAAGCAGGCCGCGCACAGCCGTAAGCGGAGTGCGAAGCTCGTGCGATACGTTCGCCACATATTCGCGCCTTAGCGCCTCAAGCCTTTCCATCTCGGTCATGTCCTTGAACAGGCCAACCACGCCGGTGCGCTCCTTATTTGATGTTACAACCGGCGATACGCTTATCCACAGCACCTTATCGCCAGGCATCGGATACGTTATAGTCTGCGGCATGCCGGAACGATAGACCTCGTCGAATATATTCCATACTTTTTCATCTGAAATAAGATCTTCCCTTTTTGATACGCTTACCGCGCCAAACATGCGCATAATCGCGGAATTGTAATGCGTAAGCGCGCCATGCTCATCTATAGCGGCAACGCCGTCCGTAAGGCTCTGCAATATCTGATCGAGCTGGCTCTTTTCACTGCTTAGCTGGCGTATGCTCCTGTCAAGCTCGGCGCAAAGGTTGTTCAATGAGCCTGCAAGCTCGCCGACCTCGCCCGGCGCATCCTCGTCAAGCCTTGTATTGAAGTCGCCTTTCGCCATAGCCTTTGCGGCTTCGTTCATCCGGCTTATAGGTTCGGCAATGTTCTTTGCGCGCCACGCAAGCGCAAGCATGGATATCGGAACGGCCACGCTTGTAAGCACGATAATAAGCATAGTCATTCTTGTCGTAGCGTTTGTAACAAGGGCTATCGAGCTTAGCATAAGCACGCCGCCGAGTATCTTGCCATTATTCCCCTCTATCGGGCAGCCGAGCGCAAGAGCGGAGCTATCCTGCCTCATTCTCAGCCTGTTCTCGCGCACGGCCTTGCCTTCGCCAAGCTCCTTAAGCTGCTCAAGCATAAGCCGCTTTGCGTCCTCCGCATCTATACTCAGCAGACTGTCAACATAATAAAGCGTATTTCCTTCGGCATCAAGATATAGTACCGTTGCGCTTTTTGACGGCAAAAGCTTGCACGCCATTCTTTCAAACACATCGGCATCTATCTCGCCTTCTATATATTCCTTTGCCAGCTGCTCAGCAGCGTCCAGAGACGGCTGCAGCTCGTCAAGCTTTATATCTGTATAAACGTCTCTGCTAAGGAACACATATCCGCCAAGCAGCACCGCCGCCGCAAACAGCATAGCTACGGACAGCGTCACGACAAGCCTGCGAAAGAATACGCTTTTTAGCATATATTACTCCACCTCGAACTTATAGCCTACTCCGTATATTGTCTTTATGGACCAGTTAAGTCCGGTATTGTCCAGTTTTGCGCGGATACGCTTTATATGAGTATCAACAGTCCTTGTTTCGCCCGCAAAATCATAGCCCCACACTTTGTTTAACAGCTGCTCTCTTGTAAACACCTGGCCGGGATTTGAAGCGAGCATGTACAGTATCTCTATCTCCTTCGGCGTACATATTACAGGCTGGCCCTTAAGCGTTACCGTGTAGCTCTTTATATCAATAACAAGCCCGTTCAGCGTAACGCGGCCGTCGTCGTTGCTCTGCTGCTCGCTCGTGCGCCTAAGCACGGCCTTTATGCGCGCAACTACCTCCCTTGGACTGAAAGGCTTGACTATATAATCGTCCGCGCCAAGCTCAAGGCCAAGTATCCTGTCTATCTCTTCCCCTTTTGCGGTAAGCATTATTATAGGCACCTGAGATACCTTCCTTATCTCCTTGCAGGCGTCTATGCCGTTCATCACCGGCATCATTATATCCATTACGCAAAGCGCTATCTCGGAGTCAAGCGCGCTTACGGCAGCGGCGCCATCATACACGTCAACAGTTTCAAAGCCTTCCGATTTGAGATATATGCCAAGCGACTCATGCACGTTCCTGTCATCATCGGCTATCAGTATCTTGCCTGTACTCATCGTCAAGTTACTCCTTTATATGGTGTTTTATATTATGTTTATTTAATTATAGCACCGCCAGGCTGTTTTTCAAATACGCTTATTCCGCTTCACATATTGTTCGCATTTGCCTGCTGCTTTTTTATGGTAAAGCAGAATTTAACCTCTCCGTTTGCGCTTTCTGCCCATATTTTCTCACCCATAAGCTCCATTATCTCCCTGGCTATTGCAAGGCCGAGGCCGGTTCCCTCGCCGCTGTGCGCCCTGTCGGCTTTATAGAAGCGCTCAAATATGTGCGTTATGTCGGCTTCGTCTATGGAGCCCGGGTTCACTACGCTTAGAGTATAGCGCTCTTTTTCTTCATCGACGCAAAGCTTTATTTCGCCGGAGCTGCTGTGCTTTATGGCGTTATCAAGCAAGGCTATAAGCACCTGCTCGCATCTGTCAGGATTGCCGTAAGCGGTATGCTCGCCTTGCGGCATTGCTACGCTCAGCGTATTGCCGCCGTCTTTTGCTATTGCTGAGTACCTGTCTGCCACGTCGTATATAAGATCGTTGACGCTCATATCGCGGCAGGCTATCGCAACCGCGCCGGATTGCAGCCTGCTCAATTCAAGCAGGTCGTCTATAAGCCGCGAAAGCCTTATCGCCTCCCTTTGTATGTAACCGTAATAGCGCTGCTTGTCCTCTTCTTTTTTAACTAAGCCGTCATGCAGCGCATCGGTCAGGCCCCTTATTGACGCTATAGGCGTCCTAAGCTCATGTGAAACGTTAGCCACATAATCGCGCCTTGTCTGCTCCAGCCTTGCGGCCTCCGTAACGTCCTGTATCATTATTAAGGCGCCTTCTTTTCTTTTACCTTCGCCAAGGGCGGATATCGTGAAGCGCAGCACGGCCTCTTTACAGCTCTGCTCTGTCCAGCGGCTTATGCCGTCCTTAAGCACCTGCTCAACGCTTGAGTGTATCTCGCCATACATCTTTGCTTCCTTGGGCGTTTCGCCTTCCGCGCAGCCCATAAGCCTTGTAGAAGCAGGGTTATACTGTATTATCTCGCCCTGCTCGTTTATGGCTATAACGCCTTCAAGCAGGCCGTCAAGCACCTTTTTAAGCCTGTTTCTTTCAAATGTCAGCGCGCCTATAGTGCCGCTGAGCGCGCTTGAAAGCTCGTTGAGCGAGCGGCCGAGCCTGGCTACTTCCCCGTCTCCCTTTTCAATAGCCCTTACAGAGAAGTCTCCGTTCGTCATGGCTACCGCGGCCTCATTCATTTTTTCAAGCGGCCTTGTTAACCCTCTTGAGCCTATATACGCTATGGGTACCATTATCAGCGCCACAAGCAGCATGGCAAGCGGCAAAGATGAGGTTAAGCTGCCCCACGCCGTGCTTAATTCAAACATAGGTTTTACAAGGAATACGGCGCCAAGCACCTTCTCAGCTTCTTCATCTTCTTCAGCCTCCAAACATGGGTATATGGGAACACCGACTATTACGCCGGCGCCGCCTCCCCTTGTAACTACGGCGCTTATGGGCTTGCCGGATATGACCGTGTTCAGATACGGAGCAATCCTGTTAAGATTCATCTCAAGCTCGGCATTTGTTATGCTGCCAAACAAGGTGCCGTCGGCAGTGTAAAGATAGGGCGAAGCGTCCCAAATTCGTCTGTCGTAATTTACCATGTTCTCAAATTCCTTGCGGCTGATATAGCCCTGCATAAATTCAGCCGCACGGCCGGCAATAAACTCCGCCCTTGGCGTAAGCTCCTCTATCTTCATTTCGCCATAGTTTTTCACGCCGGCATAGCGAAAAGCAAGCGCCGTAAGCGCGGCGCTCAATATCACAGTAAACAACACAAGGCATACTGTTTTTATAAGCAGGGTATTCTTCATTTCTCCCTTACCTCAAACTTATAGCCCACACCATAGACGGTTTTTATGCTCCAGCTTGTCGAGCCTTCCGGCGGCAGCTTTTGGCGTATGCGCTTTATCTGCGTGTCAACGGCCCTTGTATCGCCGTAAAAATCATAGCCCCACACGAGCGAGAGTATAGTCTCGCGCTCATATACCTTGCCAGGGTGTGAAGCAAGCAGCTGGAATATCTCCACTTCCTTGGGCGTAAACGGAACCCTTTCGCCCTTTACGCGCACATCATAGTTGTTAATGTTTATTTCAAGGTCATCAAAGCGCAGTACCTGCTGCGGCTGTTCCTTAGCCATAGCAAGCCTTCTCAGCACGGCCTTTACCCTTGCAACCACCTCCCTTGCGCTGAAGGGCTTGACGATATAATCGTCCGCGCCAAGCTCAAGCCCGAGTATCCTGTCTATCTCCTCTCCCTTTGCGGTAAGCATTATGATAGGTACCCTGCTTTTTTCTCTCAGCTTTCTGCAAACCTCGGTACCCGAAAGCTTTGGCATCATTATATCGAGTATTATAAGATCCGGCTTCTCCTTTTCATACAGCATAAGCGCCTCTTCCCCATCCATAGCGCTTATGTGTTCAAATCCTTCGCTTTCAAGATATATGCCAAGAGTCTCGTGTATCATCATCTGGTCATCGCATATTAGTATCCTTTGCGCAGCCATTATATCTTCCTCCAGTGCTTTATGGTTGGATTATAATAAGAAATCATTCAACTTTCAATAATCGTTCCCGCTTTGCCATAATTGTATTGAATTTTCGGCGCAAATGGCTTAGCCTCTTCCGCTTTGCGCCATTATAATGCGCGTATCTCCAACCTTCTTTCTCTCTGTAAAGCCAAGGCTTTTATATAGCTTTATCGCACGCTCATTTTTTGTAAACGCATAGAAGAATACGGTCTTATCCGTATCATAAAGGCATTTTTCAAGCACCTTGGTACCTATACCCATTCCTCTGTACTCCGGTAATATGTAAAGGTCGTCTATCTCCATTTCGCCATCTTCCTCATGGAACCTATAGAACCCTGCCAAATCTCCGCCCATAAGCACCCTTTTATACTCGTCAGCCCTTTTTTCTATCTTTCTTTTTACCCAAGCCAGCACCTTATCGTAATCGATGCTGTCCAAATCCTCATAATCGTCTATCAGCTTTTTGCAAAAGGCATATATAGTGTCGATTTCCTCTTTTTTGATAGGGGCATAGGTTATGTTCATTTTATTAAGCCTCCTCATGCGTTCAGTTTATTCTTTTTTTCCTTCATGACTTTGCTCAAGATGCTCTTGTTTGATTATACAACAAAACTGCCCGTGCCGCAATTCGTGGCACGGGCGACAGAGTGTCGAAAAAGTGGCTGAGCGCCGGCAAAACCTGCAAAGTACGAAAACCTCTGGGTTTTCATCCGTTCTGACGCACATGTCGTCAGAGCCGGATTGAACATAAGGGGCTGCGGCCCCTTAACAACCCCAAGGTTTATTGACAAGCCATCGCCCGTGCCGCAATTCGTGGCACGGGCGATGTTTATTATGTGTTAAGCTCCTGTTTTCAGCGGCCTATGGTTATATCCTCAACGAACAGCTGCGTTGCAGGAAGCTCCGGATGCATGGGCATCTTTTGGCCAGCAGCGGCTGCGGGCTGCTGAGCCTGCTGTGCGGGCTGGACCGGTGCTGCCGGCTTTGGCTCCTCCTTGGGCTTTGGATTGTTACGCTGTTCAAAGAACTTCATGGCTACCTGCGGGAACAGGGCGTAGCTAAGCACATCCTCTTCCTGGCGCATAACGTCCTTTATCTCATCGCGATACTTATCAAGCTCAGGCTTGAGCAGATCGGCGGGACGGCAGGTTATCACCTCGGCGTCGCCAATAGCCTTCTTACGCACCTCCTCGTTCACCTTTCCAGGCAGGGCGCCATATTCGCCATGCAGCAGGGCCTTGGATTCCTTGGAGAAGGTCTTATACCTTCCGCCTGCAACTACGTTAAGCACGGCCTGTGAGCCGACTATCTGGCTTGTAGGCGTTACGAGCGGCGGATAGCCGAAGTCCTCGCGTACGCGCGGTATCTCGGCAAGCACCTCATAGTACTTATCCTCCGCCTTAAGCTGCTTTAGCTGGCTTATCAGGTTTGAAAGCATGCCGCCTGGGACCTGATATATAAGGGTGTTCGTGTCAACATTAAGCACCTTGGGGTCAAGGAAGCCTTCGTCCTTAAGCTTCTGCGCAACGCCGCGGAAATGCTTTGCGGCAACAGCCATCTTTTCAAGGTCAAGGCCGGTATCATACTCGGTTCCCTTAAGCGTAGCTACAAGCGACTCGGTAGCAGGCTGGCTCGTGCCGTTGGCAAGCGGGCTGAGCGCGCAGTCAACTATATCCACGCCGGCCTGCACAGCCATAAGATACGTCATATCGCCTGTGCCGGAGGTGTTGTGCGTATGCAGATGTATAGGCACATCAACCTCCTGCTTAAGCCTTTTAACAAGAGAATAAGCATCAAACGGCAGCAGCAGGTTGGCCATATCCTTTATGCATATCACGTCGGCGCCCATCTGGACAAGCTCCTTGGCTACTTTTACGAAGTAATCCTCGTTATGCACGGGGCTGACGGTGTAGCTTATGGCAGGCTCGCATATTCCGCCGTACTTTTTGGTGTACTTAATTGCGGATTCCAGGTTGCGCACGTCGTTGAGCGCATCAAATATTCTTATAACGTCTATGCCGTTCTCTATGGCCTTGCGGCAGAACTGTTCAACAACGTCGTCAGCATAATGCTTATAGCCCAGTATGTTCTGGCCCCTGAAAAGCATCTGCAGCTTGGTGTTGGGCATTGCTTTCTTCAGCTTCCTGAGCCTTTCCCAAGGATCCTCGTTGAGGAAACGAAGGCAGCTATCAAATGTTGCTCCGCCCCAGCATTCAAGCGACCAATAGCCGATGCTGTCCAGCACCTCGCAAGCGGGGAGCATGTCCTCCGTGCGCATGCGTGTCGCCGCCTGGGACTGATGAGCATCTCTCAAGATGGTATCGGTAATAAAAAGCTTTTTGCTCATCTTGATTCCTCCTTAAGAAATCGGTTTAACTTAGTGTACCCAGTACAGCGCCAGCAGAACTCCCGCAGCTATGGCGGAACCTATAACGCCGGCAACATTGGGACCCATAGCATGCATCAGCAGATAGTTGCCCGGCTTTTCCTTCTGGCCGACTACCTGAGATACGCGAGCCGCCATAGGCACCGCGGAAACGCCCGCAGAACCGATAAGCGGATTGACCTTGCCGCCGGAAAGCAGATACATCAGCTTGCCGAGCAGCGTTCCTCCGGCCGTACCGAACGCAAATGCGAATACGCCCATTACTATTATACCTATAGTCTGCCAGGTGAGGAATATGTCAGCAGTGGCAGTGGCGCCAACGGAAATGCCGAGGAATATGGTAACTATGTTCATAAGCTCATTCTGAACGGTCTTGGAAAGCCTGTCAACCACGCCGCACTCCTTAAGCAGGTTGCCGAACATCAGCATGCCGATAAGCGGCGCAGCCGAAGGAACCAGCAGAGAAACAAATATTGTAACGACTATGGGGAATATTATCTTTTCCTTCTTGGAAACAGGCCTGAGCTGCTCCATGACGACGCAGCGCTCCTTCTTTGTGGTGAGCAGCTTCATTATAGGCGGCTGAATAACGGGGACCAGCGCCATATACGAATATGCAGCCACGGCTATAGGCCCGAGGAGCTGCGGTGCAAGCCTCAAAGTAACATATATTGCGGTCGGTCCGTCAGCACCGCCGATTATGCCTATTGAAGAGGCTTCTTTTACACCAAAGCTGAATGCATCGGGGAACAAAGACGTAAGCCCAAGCGCTCCCAAAAACGCAACGAATATGCCGAGCTGGGCAGCAGCGCCCATGAACAGCGTCTTAGGATTGGCGATCAACGGGCCAAAGTCTGTGCCTGCGCCAACGCCAACGAAAATAAGGCACGGGTATATGCCAAGCTTTACGCCAAGATACAGATAGTCTATAAGGCCGCCCTTATCCGACAGAGCTGCCCAGTCAACATGTCCGCTTGCAAAAAGCTCGCGGTGATACATCTCGGCTCCGGGCAGATTAGTAAG
Organism: Clostridiales bacterium; assembly: GCA_004558525.1. Taxonomy (GTDB): domain Bacteria; phylum Bacillota; class Clostridia; order Christensenellales; family CAG-138; genus Phil1. The sequence goes on along the minus strand of SFCQ01000002.1, from coordinate 82,319 downwards.
CAGCATACCGAAGGCTATCGGCAGCAGCAGCAACGGTTCAAACTTCTTTACGATGGCAAGATACATCAACACGAGGGAAATGAATACCATTATCAAGACCTTCGGGTCGTTCGCTATCATCGCAAAGCCAGTGCTTTCAACAAAGTTAGCAATAGCTTCTCCCATTTTGCTCCCCTTTCAAACAGATTGCAATTTCGCCAAGCTATTTAGCCTATTACCAAAAGAGTGTCGCCGGAATTGACGGAAGCACCCTTGGTGGTGTTTATGGCTATTACCTTGCCGGAGGCAGGCGCAAATATTTCGTTCTCCATCTTCATGGCTTCAAGTATTATCATGACGTCGTCAGCATTTACGGTATCGCCAACGCTTACTTTAATATCAAGTATGTTGCCCGGCATGGGTGCTGTTACTGCGGTTTGTCCTGCGGCGGCAGCAACGGGGGCTGCGGCGGGAGCGGCCACAGGAGCGGCTGCGGGTGCAGGAGCTGCGGCAGGAGCCGGCGCGGGAGCGGGTGCAGGCGCGGCAACGGGAGCCGCAGGGGCTATGGGGGCGCTATATACGGGCGCCTGAGGGGCGGCATACGCAGGAGCCGCATTCATATAAGGAGAGGGCGCCACAAACGCAGCTGGACGGCCGGCTACTCCGCCGACTTCTTCTACTTCAACATCATAGGCTGTGCCGTTAACATTCACGATGAACCTACGCACCATTTTATTATTTCCTCCTGAATAAATACTTTTTTTGTTTTTGTCGATTGCTTATTACAGCCTGGTAATTCTGGTTATACGGAAGCCTCTTATATTGCGGCCAGTATAGGCGGCAATAGCAGCGGCAACAGCAGCGTCGAAAGCATAGCGGTCCACCTCATGCGGATATACCACTGGAGCGGCCGCAGGTGCGGGCGCAGGTTCCGAAGACTGAACGGGTGCAGGAGCAGGAGCGGCGACCGCTGCAGGAGCAGGTTTATTAGCCCTTTCCTTCTTGCTTAAGCCGTTTATCAGCAAGCTCATCAGCTTGGATATCAGTATAAGCAGGAACAGACCGACAAACACCGTACCCATACCCAACGCAAGTACAAACCACGGATTGTTGAGCAGATCATCCATTTGCGACAGATTCTCCTTTCTAAGTATTGATTATGAAACACTTAAATACTTGTATACATGTATAAGCTGACATTTGAATTAACAATGCCCTCAAATACTCCCATTTTCTCTTATTCTACGTCCCATTCTTATTTCCTGCTAAAATGACAAATTTATTTTTTCTTAATCAAGTTACTATCGGATTTATGCGCCTGTTTTGCCCATATATCAATAAAAAAGCCCGTATACGGGCATTTATGGTATGGTCAATATTCCGTTAAGAGGTTTTCAGCCCAAGCTCGCCTTTCAGCATGCTTATCTCAGCCTCGCTAAGCAGCCTATACTCGCCTGGCTGCATGAAGCCTATCGCTATAGGCCCTTCCTTGGTGCGCTTAAGCACAAGCGTCTTGTGGCCAACAGCCTCAAGCATGCGCCTTATCTGCCTGTTTCTGCCTTCATGTATGGTTATATCGAACGATGTGTTGCCATTATGCAGGGCATGCACCATGCTTATCCTTGCGCAAGCCGTGATATGATCGCCTATGTCAACGCCGGCTTCAAGCCTGCTTATCTCATTATTAGTCAGCACACCGTCGCATACGGCATGGTATGTCTTATCAACAACAAACTTTGGGTGCGTAAGCTTGTATGCAAGCTCGCCGTCATTTGTCATGAGCAATAGGCCTTCCGAATCATAGTCGAGCCTGCCTACGCTATACAGCCTATATGGAACGTTTTTGAAATAATCCATTATCGTAGCCCTTCCCTGAGGATCGGCTGCTGTACACATGACGCCCCTCGGCTTATAGAACGCATAAACGACCCGCTTAGGGGCAGCGCTGAGCAGCCTGCCTGCATACTCAACTCTGTCCGTATTCGGGTCGATCACTCTGCCTATCGAAGCCGTCTCGCCATTAACCCTGACAAGACCGGCTTCTATAAGCTCTTCACACTTTCTTCTTGAGGCAACGCCCGCCTCGGCCATAAACTTCTGAAGCCTCATTCTTTCCCCTTATGCAGCCCACATACCGAGCAGCTTCTTCAAATAATGTCCGTACTCAAGCGGGGCTATGCTTTCACACGCAACTATAGACGTCTGCGCCGCAAGCTTATCGTTTACGAATACCTTCAGCGTGCCTATCTCCTGCCCCAGCTCTACAGGAGCGCTCAAGCCTTCATCGAGCATTATCTCCGTTTTTATGCAGGCCCTCTCTCCCTTTTTAACAGGTATCATTATATCGTCTTTAGCCGCCGCTGCCAAGCTCGTTTTTGTGCCTTTAAGTACCCTTGTGCGCACAATGACGTCGCCTGCAGAGATGACCTTTTGTACGGAGTAAAGCCCAAAGCCATAGTCGAGCATCGCCTTTGCCGTAGGAAACATAGTCTGGCACCTAAGCACTACGCCTATAAGCGACATGCCGTTCCTTTCGGCTGCAAAGACAAGGCACTTCCCCGCCGCCTTCGTGTAGCCGGTCTTTACGCCGCAGCCGCCCTCATACTCCCATAGTATCTTGTTCTTGTTCTTCATGTACCTAACAAGGCTGCCCGTGCTGCTTTTATGGTATGTTGAAGCAACTATCGTCCTGAAAGCCTCGTTCTTCATCGCCTCGGCAGCTATAAGAGCAAGGTCGTATGCCGTGGTATAGTGCTCAGCATCATGCAGCCCGTTAGGCGTGACGAAATGGGTGTTGCGCGCGCCTATGCTCTCCGCTCTTTTGTTCATAAGTGCGGCAAAGGCCTCCACACTGCCGGCTGTGTGTATGGCAAGCGCAACGGCCGCATCGTTGCCCGAAAGCAGCATAAGGCCATAGAGAAGATCCTCCACGCTTATTTTCTCGCCTGCTTTAAGATACATGCTCGACCCTTCCACTCCATAGGCTTTGCTCGCTACCTCCACGGTCTCGCCAAGCGAACAGTTTTCTATAACCACAAGCGCGGTCATTATCTTTGTCGTGCTTGCCATAGGCAGCTTTTGATGGGCATTTTTAGATAAAAGTACTATGCCCGTGTCCTTTTCTATAAGCACGGCGCCGCCTGCGTCCATATCGGGCTCTTTGTCGTCAGCTTCCGGCGCTGCATATGCAGACGATATATCAAGCATGATAAGGAGCATTGCTGCTATCACCGCCATGCCCCTGCGCACACGCTTTGTCATTGCGCGTCTTCTCCGCTTTGCTCTTGGCTGTTTGCGTTGTCAATTATGCGCTCTATCGCGGCTATAAAGTCCGGCACCATGTCTATAAGCCTTTCCGCTCCGCCCTTATATTGCGCAGGCAGTACCCTTGTACGGTTGTTTTCTATTGCGACGAAGGCCATGGGCGTAAGGCACATTCCGGCAGCCGCCGTTCCGGCGAATGGATAACGCCCTTCAGCGGCGTCCATATCATCGCCTGCTTTTTTGATCGTCTGCTTTTCATTAGTCATGTTGTACTCGCCTCCGCCTGACAAAAAGCCCATGCTCACCTTTGATACAGGCAAAATCAGCGTTCCGTTTCCTGTGGCTATAGGCGCGCCTACTATCGTGTTGACGTCAACCATTTGCCTTAGCTGTTCCATTGTACTGCGCATTATGTTTTCCACGGGGTGCGACATATCTTATTACCTCTTTTCCAATAATACCTATAAGCTTGGCTGTTTTTATGGTTATGATACCTTCCATATATATCCAGAGCGTGCCAAACCTGAATTCGGGCATAATGTTCAAGCAGTATCCGTTCCTTGTTTCAAGCAGCCATGAAACAAGCTTTGATAACACGTCATTCACTGTGCCGCATAAAAGAGCGGTAGCCGCCGCGTCTCCATCTATGCCGATGCAGCCCATGATGATTAACTTTTCAAGCCGCATGAAATGCTTCCTCTTTTTCAGCAGGTTAACGACCGTTTTCTTCCCCACCCTATTTGGTTTTGTTTTGCCTTTCTTTTTAGCTTGCTTTATCCGTATCGGTATAATGCCAAGTATTAACACGGTGATATCCCGCCTTGCCAGACGCTCGTCGGCCGCAAAGCGGAATCTTACCTTTGATGGCAACAGTATAACGGCGGCGATAAGCGCAGCCATTGCAATAAATAAAATAAAAAGGCCCATACAGGCCTAATATTTACCATTTTTGCTATATCAATACGCTCTTTGCTTTGAATCGCGCCTTGCTCATGCAGGCAGCCCGGCTTCAGCTTCGGCGGTTTCTATATCCGTGTCCGCAGGTACCGCTTCCTCAGCTCCGGCAATTTCGGCATTTTCACTGCTGCCAAGGCTTGGCAGCTCGTTTAGCGACCTTATCCCGAAATGCCTCAAAAAAGCGTCCGTAGTGCCTAAAAGCATCGGCCTGCCGACAACGTTTTTTCTGCCAAGCTCCCTTATCATGCCCATCTTCATAAGCTGGCTGACTGCATATTCGCACCTTACGCCGCGCACAGCTTCAATATCCGCCCTTGTCACGGGCTGCCTGTACGCTATTACGGAAAGCGTTTCGAGCATCGCCTGAGAAAAGGACTTCGCCTGTACCGGCTGCACAAGCTCCTCAACATATTTTGCGTATTCCTTGTTTGAAACAAGCTGCATCGTCTCCGGCGTTATAAAGAGCTGCACTCCGCGCTTCTCCTTTTTATAAAGCTCGTCCATGCTGCGTATTATATGCTCCATCTCTATATCCGTAACGCCTATTGCCCTTTGAAGCTCGATTATAGGCACAGGGTCGCCGGATACAAAAAGTATACATTCTATTGCGCCAAAGCGTTCGTTGTACTCCATTTATACCCCTCCGTCATTCGTCCATATATTCGGCGTCCGCATCCTCGTCCCTGAGATTAGCTGCTGTTATGGTTATCCTTCCATATGGGGAATGTTGCCTTAGCGCTATCTCCTGCCTTGCTATCATTTCAAGCAGCGCCATAAACGTGACTATCTTTTCCATTTTAACGCTTGTTTCTTCAAACAGCTCGTCAAACGTTACCGTTGTTTTTTCCCTAAGCTTATCCCTTATCTTAACAAGCTGAGAGCGTACCGTAAACCTGTCCGCATCTACACGCTTTGCAAGCTCTGGTATCCTGTTTTCAGGCTCTTCCCTGTTCAGCACATCCATAAAGGCCGAAAACAGTTCCTCCGCCGTTGCGGCCTCAAGGCTGTATTCCTGCGGCGGCAGGGTGAATTCTTCCGGCAGGCGCGAAAATACGCCCTTCATATTCTCACTCAGCTCGCCAAGCCTTTCCCCTGCCTGCTTGAACAGCTTGTATTCCCTCAATTGCCGCACGAGCGCTTCCTCCGGATCCTCTTCATCCTCCGCTTCCTTTGGAGGCTTGGGCAATAGAGAACGCGATTTTATATAAACAAGCGTAGCTGCCATGGTCAAAAACTCGCTTGCCGTGTCCATATCAAGCTCGTCCAGCTCCTCCATAAGCGAAAGATACTGGTTGGTTATCTCTGAAATAAATATATCCTTTATATCGACCTTGGCCTGCTCAATAAGATGCAGCAGCAGGTCGAGCGGGCCGTCGAACTCCTTAAGGTGAACCTCGTATGCCATCGTATGCCTCAGAACAGGTTAACAACAAGCTCGATAAGAGCGATAAACGGCATCATAACAAGCTTCACAAGCGCATTGAGAAACCCCGTACGGGAGTTGAGCAGCAGCACGCCTATGAGTATGACATAGCTGTATTTCTCAACAAAGTTGAAGAACCTGTATGTCCTCTGGTTCATAAAAAGGCACTGCACGACATGGTAACCATCAAGCGGAGGGATGGGCAAAAGGTTAAATACCATAAGCCCAAAGTTTATCATGAAGCAATACTGAAGCATTATACTCACGATATCGCTATACCAGGGCAAAAAGCCGAAAATGACATATAGTATCAGGAATATAACCCCCAATATAAGGTTTACGGTTACTCCGGCAAGCGATACGATAAGCTCATCCTTTTTTGGGCTTTTGAAGTTGCGCGTGCTTACAGGCACAGGCTTTGCCCAGCCAAAGCCGAGTATGAGCAGCGACAAAAAGCCGACAGGATCGATATGCGCAAGCGGGTTCACCGTCATTCGGCCAAGATTCCTCGCCGTGGGATCGCCGCGCTTGTATGCGGCATAAGCATGCCCCCATTCGTGGAATGACAAGCCGATAAGTATAGCGGGCAGGCTGTAAAGCGCCTCAAGTATGCGGTTCTTTATTTCCTCCATTTTACCTCCTTAAAGCTTAAGCTCCATATACGCTTCGCCGTCCTCAAGGCGGCCGTTGAACGCAAAGCCAAGCTTTCTGTAAAGGCTTGCGGCGTCCTCATTATCCGGCTCAACGCTAAGCGTTATCTTGTCCGCGCCCAGCCTTTTAAGCTCGGCTATAACAAGCTTCATTGCCGCCGTGCCGAAGCCCTTGTGCTGGAAGCGCTTATCTATCATAAGCCTCCATATGCAATATTCGCCATGCTCCCCATCAACATATATCATAGCAAAGCCGACCGCTACGCCGTTCTGCACTATGGCATACGGCAGGGCCTTGCCTTCAAGCGCAACGGCTTCTGCAAGCGACAGGGCGTTCTCAGCCACAAAACCCTGTTGCTTCGAATCAACGCTCAGCTTAAGTACTGCGTAAACATTGCTAACGTCTATAGGCGCAAGCTCTATAACATCTTTTCGGATATAAACATCGTCCATTTCATAGCGCATGCGCTGAGCAAACGAATATGCGCCAACATCGTCCGTATCTTCAAGCGTACACGGCGCGTTCATAAGCATTGCCGCGGCAACATTATATTGAAGATTCATATACAGGCAACTTTGTCCGCAGCTATAGCCGGAATCGGCATAGAACCAGCCGTTAACGTTCATAAGGCCGCATGCCTCGGGCGCAAAGAATATATCTGTGTGCTCTTCATCTAAAAGCACGCCGTTTTCAAGCGCAATGCCAAAGCGCACAAGGTCATACGCGCTTGTAAGTATGCCGGCCTCGCCGCCCATGTTTTCCGGAGAAGGAAGCTGTATTCTTTCTTCGGCGGCATTTGTTGAATATGTAACCCCTGCCTCGCCGCCAAACGAAGTATCCTTAAGCGAAAGGCCGCTGAATATGAGCTGCTCGAATATCTCCTTCAAGCTCTTTGCGCAGGCCCTTTCAAGCGCCATGCCCAAAAGCCTGAAGCTGCTCCTTTTGCCGCATGATGTTTCCGTATTTGTAACAACGGGCAGCTCGTTTACTATGCTCAGTATCTCTTCATCGCTTATCGGGGAGTTAAGCGCGTTCCATTCAAGCTGAAGCTTTGCTTTTTCGTTAAGCCCCTGCTCATGCGCCTGGGTATACAGCTTAAACGCCATGCTGTAATCAACATAGTCAGGAACAGCCTTTTGGTTTAGCAGTATCTCCCTTATCGTTATCTCATCGCCATGCGCGTATTCCGGCACATATTTGCCAAGCTTGTCATCAAGCCTAAGCACGCCATGCTGATCCAGTATAAGCGCCGCCGCCGCAGTAAAGGGCATGGTCATCGCTCCGGCAGAGAACTTTGTATGTATGCCGTTAAGGTTCTGCCTTATTTCATCGGCTACGCCTATAGCCGTGTCGTAAAGCGGCTCCGTTGCACGCATGGCGTAAAACGCGCCGTTTATCCCCCAAAGCCTGGCTATCATGTTGAGCCTTGTGCCTATGAACAGATCCGGCTCGGAATCCTTCTTGGGGCTTAGCGCAGGCATGCGCACGACCCCGCTTGAGCCGTATGAAAGCCCGTATTCGTCAAGCAGATCCGGTATTTCGGCATCGAGCCCGAGCGCACGCACATCAGCGGCAAACTTATCGAGCACAGAGCTTTCGCCATGCACAAGGAACACGCACTTGGGCGGCTTGCCTATTCCGCGTATCCACTGCAAAAGCTCGCTCCTGCCGGCATGGCCGGAAAAGCCCTCTATTCTGCGTATTGAGGCGTTGACCTGTATCTGCTCGCCAAAAAGCTTAACGCTCTTCGCCCCGTCAAGCAATATCCTGCCAAGGGTACCGTTTGCCTGATAGCCCACGAAAAGTATGGTTGAATCCGGCCTGTACAGGTTGTGCTTAAGGTGATGCCTTATCCTGCCGGCATCGCACATGCCGGAGGATGAGATTATTATGTTGCAGCCTGGCTGGAAGTTGATCAGCTTGCTTTCCTCGCCTGTCTCTGCAACGCGCAATGTCGGCAAATCAAACGGCGAACCGCCGGACTTGAGCATATCGAGCGCTTCCTCGTCATAGTATTCCCTGGCGCAGCGCTCATACACCTTTGTCGCGTTTATGCCGAGCGGGCTATCCACGAACACAGGCACCTTTTCAAGACCGGGAACCGCGTTTTTCATAAGCAGCCGCTTTATAGTGTACAAAAGCTCCTGCGTCCTGCCCACGGCAAAAGAAGGTATAACTATGTTGCCGCCCTTGGCAATGCCCTCTTTAAGCACATCAGCAAGCTGCTTCTCCTTATCCTCTTCCCTTACAACGTCGTGCTCCCTGTCGCCATATGTGCCTTCTATAACAAGATAGTCAGCCTCGTCTATGCTTGCAGGGTCCCTGAGTATAGGCCTTTCCTCCCTACCTATATCGCCTGAAAACACAAGCTTTGTTGTGGTAGATTTTTCCTCTATCCATATCTCTATTGCGGCGCTGCCAAGAAGATGGCCTACGTCGACAAATCTCGCCCTAAGGCCAGGTATTATCTCCACTATGTCGCCATAGCTGACGGGCTGGAAAAGCTCAAGTGTCTTTTGCACATCAGCAGCGGTATACATTGGCTCCACCATGGGCTTGCCTGCGCGCAGGTTCTTGCGGTTTTGATACTCCGCATCCTGCTCCTGTATATGCGCGCTGTCCGGCAGCATGATGCCAGATAGCTCGGCGGTAGCCTTTGTCGTTACTATTTTTCCATTAAAGCCGCGTTTTACAAGCAGCGGTAAAAGGCCGCTGTGGTCTATATGCGCATGCGTAAGGAGCACAGCGCTTATCGAGGAAGGATCAAACGCAAAGTCGCCTGCGCCAAGCGGCCCCTTTTCGTCCGCACCCTGACGCATGCCGCAGTCAACCAGCACGCTGCCCCCATCAAAGCATATCATGTGGCACGAACCGGTCACGCGTCTTGCCGCGCCGCAAAATTTGATCTTCACGATATCGTCCTCCCTTTCTGTTATTGCATACGCCCCGCCGATAATATGGTTTTAGGCGTTTTTACCGCAGCAGTTCTTGTATTTCTTGCCGCTTCCGCACGGGCATGGGTCGTTCCTTCGCACGGTGTTCTCCTTTACGAATACCTTGGAGGCCCTGTACTGCTTGGTTATTTCGTGCCGCTTCTCCGCGCTGAGCACACCGTCCCACTCCTTAAGCTCGTACAGCCATGAAGCCTTGGCTTCGTGCATGTTGTAATAAAGCTTTTCAAAGTCTATGTCAAGAGCTATATCGGTATCGCTTTCAAGCGTATCAAGGTCTATCGCCTTTTTAAGGCTGGTGTTTATGCCGTCTATAAAGCCCGCAAACGTGGGCTCGTCCATATTGAACTGCCCGGCAAGTTCGCTCACCTTACCGGAAAAGAGCTTGTCATGCTCGTTCAAAAGCTTTTTATAGTTTTCTGTTTCCGCCTTGAAATAATCGTTCCAAAACTGCTCCACAGCCTCCTGACTGCGCTCGGCCTCGGCCATCTCTCTCCACTGCTGATACAGGCTCATCTTATGTTCTACCTTTCCTCTCCGCGCTCATAAGCGCGTTTTTTATTGTTATTTCTTAACGGTTTTTGTCCCGTTTAATGCTTTGTCAAGTATCTTTGAGTCATATGCGAATGTTGAAGCCGCCTTATCCTTTGCACCGGCAATAGCAAATTCGATAAGCCTGTCAACAAGCTGCTTAAAGCTTATGCCCATAGGCTCAAACAGATAAAATGCAAACGAACCGGGTATTGTGTTTATCTCGCACACATAGTCCATGCCGGTAGCGCCGTCTATCATGTAATCTATCCTCACAACGCCCTTGCAATCGAGCATGGAGAATATCCTTTTTGTTGTGGAGCGTATCCTTTCGGTAAGCTCATCTGATATAGGGGCCGGTATTTTTCTTGAAAGGCTCTCCATTCCCTTGCCGGCGTTTGATATATACTTTGAATCAAACGTAAGGAACTCCTCCCATGAAACAGGCTCCTCGCACAATGAAGCCTCGCAATTTGCGCCCATGCCAAGGCATGCGCAGTTTATTTCCCTTGGGTTTTCAAGCCCTTTTTCAATAAGTATGCGCTTATCGTAGGCCGCTGCGGTATCCATGGCCTTTATAAAGCCAGCTCTGTCGCAAGCCTTGCTTATGCCTATTGACGAGCCGAGGTTTGCAGGCTTTACATATACAGGGTATCCTATTTTTTCGGCTTCGGCTATTATGCTTTCCTTTTCGGCAAGCCACTTATCCCTGTAGCAATATGTGCCTTCAAGCACGTTCAGGCCCATGCTTTTGAACACAGCCTTCATAACTATTTTATCCATGCCTACGGCGCTTCCCAAAACGCCGCAGCTTGAGTATGGCATGTCTGCAAGCTCCATAAGCCCCTGGATCGTGCCGTCCTCTCCGTTCATGCCGTGAAAGGCCAGTATAGCGCAATCCATCGGGCAAAGCAGCTTTGCCTTGGCGAATATTCCGCTGCCTCCCATTGCGTAAAGCCCGCCCATATTCGGCACAGGCGGCAGATATACCCTTGTCAATCCCTTCATGTTTTCATCAAAGGGCTTATATGTTTCTATTTTTTTAAGCGGCTCGCCTACGAACCATTCGCCCTTTCTTGAAACATATACCGGAAAGGCATTGTATTTCGCCTTGTCAGCATTTTCAAGTATTTGCAGCCCCGATATTATTGAAACATCATGCTCGGCCGCCCTGCTGCCGAAGAATACGCCAACATTAAGCATATTTCTACTCCTTATTCAGTATAGTTATCGGGAAGGTCGTTTTCAAACAGCACAACGCTGCCCGCGCCGGCATATTCGTTCATTATGTCGGTCGCCTCCTTAAGGCTGTTGACCCTTATAAGCTTTTCTTCGTCAAAGCCTTCTTCCCTTATGCCTTCGCATATCGGATCGGCATGCGCCTTTCCTATTATTATTGCCACATCGGCATTTTTAGCTATATTATGCCCAAGCTCCCTGTTAAGCTCGGCTTCCTCTTCGCCAAGCTCAACCATTCCAGGCGTCACTACCACGCGCTTTTTCCCCTCAAAGGAGCCAAGCACGCGCAAAGCCTCGGCCGAACCTACGGGATTTGAGTTGAACGCATCGTCTATCACCGTTACGGCGCCCGGTATGAGCTGCAGCCTGTGTTCAACCGGCCTTGCTTTTTCTATGCCCTTTGCAATATTCTCAAGACTCATGCCCATTTTATAGGCGCAGGCTGCCGCTGCGGCAAAATTCAATATATTGTGCCTGCCAAGGAGCTGAGTAGTGCAGGCTATCCTTTCACCGTTTTCAGCAACAAGCTCAAATGCGCTGCCCTGCGTGCTTACGGATATGTTTTCAGCCTTCATGTACAGGCCCTCGCCACAGGTACCGTAAAGATAAAGCTGTTTATCCTTGTTATCGGCGTATATCCTGCGGCAGTTCTCATCGTCGCCATTTAGGAAGCAGCAGCCGCCCTCATCAAGCCCGTCGATAAGCTCCGCCTTGGTGCTTATTATGTTTTCCATACTCTTAAATGTTTCAAGATGCTGCTTGCCAACGGCGGTTATTATACCGTATTCAGGCTTTACAAGCCGGCACAGCGTCCTTATATCGCCCTTGTAGCGCGCGCCCATCTCGGCAATAAACACCTCGTTGGCGTCGCAAAGGTTCTCCCTTATAGTCCTTGTTACGCCCATAGGCGTATTGAAGCTGCCCGGGGTTATGAGCGTATCGTACTTTTGAGACAGTATCTCGTTGAGCGCATACTTTACGCCAGTCTTGCCGTAGCTTCCGGTTATGCCAATGCGTATGAGCTTATCCTGCTCCCTGAGCATGCGTTTTGCATCGTTGAGGTACCACTGCTTTACCCCTTCTTCAATGGGATAGGTTATAAGATAACACACAAACACGAACAGCGGCAGTATTAGCGCCGGAAGATAGCGTATTATCATAGGCGGAATGTACAGTATCCACATATAGCCATATTGATCCCAAAGCATATTGGAAAAGAAGATGGCGCTGAAAAATACCGCCAGTATAAGCTCAACTATCAGCAGCCTTTTTACCCTTCCGGTATAGACAAGCGGCTTCACGCTCGCCTTTTTCTCGTAAGAAAAGTATATTACTGCAAGCAGCGCTATATACACTATATCCGCAGCATAGTAGCATATGCGCGCAACAAGCGGCATGCTGTTGCCGATAAGTATGTACCCTATCCTCAGCGCAAGCGCCGCAACGGCTGCAACAAAGCTGGGCATAAAGTCGGAGGCTATATGCTTAACGAGCCATTTCAGGTACATGCGTCCCTGATAGCTTTCAAGCTGGAGCATATGCACAAGCGGCAACGACGCCGCTACCACAGCCGCGCCCATAAGCACGCTGAGCGCATAGTTCATTATGCTGTAAACAAGTTCGTTTCCCATAGGTATCTCCTATCTTGCCAAATACGCCTTCATGACGGCACAGAATTGCGGATACTTATCCGCATATGAAAAATGCCCCGCGCCTTTAAGCACGGCAAGGCCGGCGTCAGGCATTTTTTCCTCCATTATCCTTGCGTAGGCTAACGGCGTAGCGTCGTCCTTATCGCCCCATATAAGCAAGGTCTCATTCTTTATCTTCGGAAGCAGTTCGGTAAGGTCAAGGCCAACCACATTGACGAAGGTTTTGCGCATAACGTCGCTTTTAAGCGCCCTGTAATCCGCGCTTCCCGCCTTCTTCTGCCTTTCGCTGAGGTTGAATACTCTGTCCATAAGCTTGAGCTTAGCAAGCCTTTTGCCAAGCTTGTATGAATATGTTTTAATATAGTATTTCAGCGTGCGCTTTGGCCTTATCCCGGCGGCGTCTATCATTATAAGCTTGTCAAAAAGCTCCGGCTCGGCTGAAGCGAGCATTATCGTCACCCTTCCGCCGAAGGAGTGACAGGCGACGGAACACCCCTCCAAGCCCTGCTTTTTTATAAACTCCCTTGTAAAGGCCGCATACTCAGGCACTCCCCAGGGCTCCTTTGGTTCTTCCGTCTTGCCGAAGCCCGGAAAATCAAGCGACACAGCCTCGTACCCAAGCGCCGCCACGCAGTTGGCGACCGGAGCTATCGCATTTATATCGCAGCCCCAGCCATGCAGTATAAGCACCGGCTTTCCGCTGCCTGCTCTTACATATTCTGTTTTAAGCCCAAGTATTTCGCACTGCAAAGCTCAGTATCCTCCGTCGGCTCAGTTTTCGCCCTTTTTAAGCGCCCTGTACTTTGAGGCGTAGCCTTCCTTATTTACCTGCCTTGGCCTTGCAAAAGCCATAGCGTCGGCAGGAACATCCTTGTTTATGGTAGAGCCTGCTGCGGTGTATGCGCCGTCTCCCACGCTTACCGGAGCCACAAGGTTGGTCTGGCAGCCAAGAAAAACATCGTTGCCCACCGTTGAGCGGTGCTTATGCACGCCATCATAATTAACGAACACGCAGCCACAGCCGACGTTCACCCTTTCGCCGATGTCGGCATCGCCTATATAGCTAAGATGCGGAAGCTTACTGCCTGCGCCAATGTTGGAGTTCTTGACCTCCACAAAATCGCCCACCTTGCAGCCGGAAGCTATTTTTGTGTTCGGCCTTAGGTTAACAAACGGCCCCATGCTTACACCGTCGCCGACCTCCACCTCATTTGCCACAACGTATATAAGCGTGCAGTTCGCACCTATAGTGCTATCGTTTATGTTGCAGCCCTGCTTTACCTCGGTGCCACAGCCTATTCTTGTTTTGCCTGTAAGCACGGTGTTTGGCCATATAACGGCGTCCTCAGCTATCTCAACGTCAGGCCCGATATATGTGTTATCTGGGTCTATAATGCTTACGCCGTTATACTGGTGCTTAGCTGTTATCAATTTTAGTATTTTCTTTTCGCACAGCGCAAGCGTCCTTCCGTCATACGCTGCAGCAGCCGCGCCATCGTCCCTTATTATAAAGCATTTTCTTTTGATGCGCCGCGTTATAGTTAACGCAGCAAGCTCAGGCGGTATGCTCTCTATCTCCGGATACAGCGCGCCCACCTTGCAGCAGAGCGCATATGACGGCAAAGCATCCTCTGCAGCGATCATAGCAAAGTCCGCTTCGTTCGCCACAAGCTGCTCAGCATGGGATCGGGATATGGCAGGCTGGTTTGCATGGAGCATAAGCACCCTGTCCTCCTTATCCATCTGGCCAAGCACGCTGCTAAGCATATCTATCTCGCCCTTATAGCAGGAAGCGTCTTTAACCTTTGCTCTTTCGCCTATATAACTGGCCGCATCGTTGCTGCCTGTAAACACGGTTATGCTTTTGCTCACGCTTTCAGCGGTTCTCAGCGCCCACTCTATCATGGGATAGCCGCATACGCGCATAAGCTCAATACAGCCGTGCCTGCCCTTCACGTTCATTGTGCCGCCGGGAGCGGCAGGGAAAATAACAACGTTTATATTAGCCATACAACACCCCCTTAATAAAGGCAATATATCCCTCCGGTGTATTTTATGTTTAACATAGCCCATGTGTCAAGCCAACTTTCACCCGTCTACCATATGGGCATACATATTATACTATACCATCTTATTCCCCCGCTGTACATACCGTCAATTTCATAAAGAATATGTGACAATAGCGTAAAATGAATTTAATTTGATTATATTGACCAAAGCGTTTATAATACATGTATATACTGATAAGATCAGCGGAATACGGAGGTTGTTTTGTTCCGTTTCGATATAATAATCAACTGCATCATGCTTATTGGCTTTACCGTAATACTTGCAGCGGGGGCGGTGCGCCGAAGCGGGCCTGTTCATGCGCTTTATTGCGTGTTGCTTGGCATCGCCTTAGGCGCGGCATATTTTATCAAGCTTGGCGTTCAAGAGCCCTCAGCAAGCATTTTTATCCCGTTTTACAAGCTTTATGCTATAAATGAATTCAGCCACACCGGTATAACAGACGACCTTGTCACCTATGCGCTGCCGTATGTGCTTGCAGGCTTCTTCTTCATGCCGGCGATGCCAAGGTTCGGCATAGTCTCTTCATTTTTTGCCGGAATACTGTTTTCCATATGCTCAAGAATCTATTTTCTGCTTGAAGGCGGCAGCTTCGTTACAGACGAATATCTTTTTGCAGGCATAGGTATGGCCGCCGGCTGTGCGTTGTATATAATGCTTGCCTACATTTTGCGCAAAAAGATAGACTTTAAAGAATTCATGCTGCCGCTTCCGCAGCGCAGGAGCTTTGTCTTATCGCTTATAATATGGGTGATACTATATGTCGGCATAGCGTTTATGATGATATTTGATTACGGAGCGCCATATGACAGCATAGTTTTTGGGGAGGACAAATTCAAGCTCCCAAGCGAGATAACGCTTAATTGCAGCCTTGAAAAAGAAGGAGCAAAGCTTTTTATGTACGAACCGTCGTCTCAGCCAATAGAGGAAAGGCTGACGGCTGTTGCGCAAAGCGTAGGAATATATGACGATATAAAGATATCCTCCGGTGCATATGTCGCCGAAAGCGAAGCCGGCAAAGTGACGATGACAGAGAGCGGAAGCTGGGTTTATGACAGTTATTCCGCCCCCGAAGGCGAGCTGCCGACAAGGGACAGTGCGGTAAACGCCGTGTTCAGATTTTTTTCAAGCAGGCAGATACTATCCACAGATATAGACAGGGTCACGGATATAATAGAGCGCACCGACACAGGCAGCGGCAGCTTTATTGGCTATGATATATACCTATCCTCAAGCGTTGCTGGCAACCCGATAGTCGATTCCTGCGCAATAGTCGTTTCCGTACGCGCAGGCAACAGCATAGTAAAGGTGCGCCGCTACGATGGCGATATACAGACCTTTGCCCAGATAAACGGCATTTCCCCCGAAAAAGCGTATTCGCATATACTTTCCGGCCAGTGCGCAAACACGCTTGAGGCCGAGGCTGTTTCCGCAAGCATAAACAGCTATAAGCTTGTTTATATGAATAACTCAACGCAGGGTTATTATCTGCCCGTGTGGTGCTTTAACTGCACGGCCACGGAGGAGGACGGCTCAAGCGAGAGCTTCAACATATATGTTCAGGCCGATAAATAAGCTTACCTTCGCCTTTTCAGCATAAAAGTCAGCGCAAGGCCAATTATAGCGGCTATCGCCACCGTTAAATACAGCCATGAGGCTGTTTTTTCGTTTTCGCCATTATCGTCAGCTTCGGCTATGTATGCTTCTGCCTTGTCTTTTTCGGTTTCTTTGCCGGCTGTTATGGCAGCCTCAGCCGTTTCTGCGCCCTCCTCAGCTGTGCCTGCCGCCGTTGCCTCCACCTTTCCGGCAGCGCCCGCTCCGCCATTCTCGTCAACGCTAACAGCCTTATCGCCGCCGCTGCTCCAAGTACAAGCATCGTTATCCCGATCTGTAACCACATCGTTGATGCTTGGCTCAGATGTTATGCGCACATATCCGTCATACCCTCCGGCTTGGGGATAATATGTTGTAAACGGCATTTCGCTCTCCTCGACTGCATGATAAGGCGTCGCAGTCGGCTCCTCTGCTTTGCCGTCAAGCTTTATTACCGCCCCGGCGGCGGAAAAGCCAATTCTGTTCAGTTCACCGTCAACAAGCATCGTCCTTCCGCCGTTTTCGTCAAACGATATCGCAGTATCTCCCCTCGCATCCGCCTTCTTTTTGAATATAAGCTCTACTATATTTCCGCTGCCAACAGCCTTTTTGCCGCTCCAGACAAACACTATAACGCCTGCTTCTTCGCTGTTTACGGCGCTGACTCCCGATATTGTCATGGAGCCGTTTTTGGCTTTCAGAAGCTCGATAAGGCTTTCATCATAGTTTATGGCAAGCTGAACGCCTAAGATGTCCGTTGAGCCGTAAGCCTTTACGGTGACCGCTATCGTCCCATCGTCATACAGTTCCGAAGCTTCTATTTCAAGCTTTGTATTGTCCGCAAAAGCGTCCGTATACATACACAAAGCGGCAATTATTGTTAACAGGATTATAATAGGCTTAGCTACAGTGTTTTTCATCGTCCGCTTACCTCGCTGTCGTTTTTATCTAGCAATGTGCAAAGCAAAGCCAGATCCACTACATCTATGCTTTTATCCTCATTGGTGTCACATATAACCGATCTAACCCTTGAAAGCTTGTCCGTTCCGTAAGCGATAAGCCTGCAAAGCTCTTCCGCATCCAGCTTATCAACAAGGCCGTCCTGGTTTATATCGCCAAATAAGTAGCTGTTTTCCCTGAGTCCGGCAGTTACGATATAGTCGCCGCCGCTGTTTAATCCCTTTATAGTTAGCCATTTTGCGCCTTTCTCAAGCACCACATCGCAGTCAACAAGCTTTAGCCCTTCCGACTCTATTCTGTATAGGTAAAGGCCGGTTTCTCCGCTTATTTCCTCATTGGCCTTTACGGTAACGTCGGCCTCGGCTGGGAAGCTTCCCTTTTGCCTGAAGCTGATAGGCTGGAAGGGGCCAAGCTTTTGCCCGCTTAGCAAAGCGAGCGCTTCGTCGCTAAGGCTGCCGCTCACGTTAAGATAAAGCTCGTTTAAGCTCACGGTGTCTTTGACACGGTCTTTATAAAAGCTCCAAGTAAGCGCGATATCGTCATTTTCATCAAGCAGGCTTATTTTGAGCTGCTTAGCTATGCCGCTTTTAAGCCCGATAAATGAATCAGGCGCTATTGGTTTATCCGAATTCTCTTTATCTATCGAGCAGATCACCTCTGCTTTTCTGTTAAGCCCGCCTATTGCAAGGCTGCTCATTGCTTCGTCGGCATAAAACACGCTGTAATCTATTCTTCCCGTGCCGGTAAACAGATCATCTATCCTTCTTCCATATGGAATCGAAAAGTAGTTATAGCGCATATCCAGCGTTCCCTGGGCCGTACAGCTTGCAGCATATCCGTCTTTGGGAATAATAAAGCGGCAATTCCTTACTATGCATTTGCTGTCGCCGGAGTATTCTATTGCAAGGCCGTTGTTTTCAAACAATGTTTTTTCTACAGCCGCAAAAGATGAATACGATGAGCCTATTCTTATTCCGGTGCCGCAATTGAGTATTTCGGCGGAGTTGGCCTGTATCACGCCCTCTTTTTCCGTTGAATACGCCCCGCACTCAAAGCCATTTATCCTCCCCTGCAAATATACCGTCCCAACGCCGTTGTTTATAACGCCGCAGCCCGATGCTCCTTCCGCCGATGATAACCCTATTGAAAGTATAAGGCTGCTGCCATCGTATTCTATACTGCCGTTCAATGTGCCTTTTCCGTATATATCCAAAGCCTTGCCGGTAACTATGCTTTCGTTATAGCTTTTGTCTATGCGCAGAACCGCCTCGCCGCCATATGGCTTATCCTCAACGCTGTCTATAAGCTGCTGCAGCGTATCTGCGCCCGAATCGTCATATGCGGCGCTTCTTTTTTCCAATATGCATTCAAACGCGTAATAATGCGCGTCTTTGCAGCCATCGTTTACCTTGGCAAGCACGTTAACGGAATACTCGTCGCTAAGCCCTTCAGGATATATAAGCGTAAAGCTGCCGCTTTTGTCGTCCTGTTCAATGCTTATTCCGTCCGTTTGGCCAAGTAGGGAGTACTCTATATCAACGCTGAACTTATCGCTTAGCGCCTCGGGCCCGTTTTCGCCGGATATGCATATGAAAGCGTCGGCAGGATACTTCATGCCGTTAAACGGCCTGCCCTCACTGTAGCTGCTTATTGCGCCATAGCCCATGTACCCTTTTGCCTTATCCAGGCATAGCTGCACCTTGCCGCCATGATACTCAGCGTTTTCAGCCATTGCGGCGCAGAGCTTGAAGGCATATTCCGCCGTTGAACCG
Source organism: Clostridiales bacterium (assembly GCA_004558525.1). Taxonomy (GTDB): domain Bacteria; phylum Bacillota; class Clostridia; order Christensenellales; family CAG-138; genus Phil1. The sequence continues at coordinate 63,280 of SFCQ01000002.1, read as the reverse complement.
TTCTTATTCGTTATAGCTATAAAAACCGGGTCGTTGAACTCAAGCCGCGGCGTCTCAACGGTAAAGCTCACATATTCATCTATATTTGTGGTTATTGCAAAGCCGTTTTTGTATCTTGACGATATAGCTATCTTATCAATATCCTTGCCGCTCAATCTGCCGCCGTCCCCTGATAAGATATAATAAGTGACACAGGTCAAGCTTCCGGCGTTTGTCGTTATATAATCAGCATTGGCTTCTAAGGAATACCTTTGCTTTTTGCAGCACATTATCCGTGTTTCGTTGCTTGCGTTCATTACGCCGTAGCGGTTGTTCCATACCACATGGCTCCCCTGTTCATAAAACTCGCTGCCGGTATTTATATACTCTGCCTCTTCAGCCGCAATAAGGCTGCCGCCCTTTGCCACGGCTATCGAGCCGGAGCATACGAGCTTGCCATCAATTATAACGCTTCCGCCTTCCTGCACGCGCATGGAACCGGAAAGATCAAGCTGCGCCTGTTCAGCTATAGTAAGCTTGCCGTGTTTTGCTATTTCTACAGAATCGTTTGCGCTTAGCTTGAAATTGGCGCTTATTATAACATCTGCGCATATAATTAGCGTGTTTTCAAGCCTTGAGCCAAAGTATTCGTTTGGCATGGATACATCTATTATCCGATCTAACTGTGCCTGATCGCATATTATGTATTCATTGACGCGGGTGATTCTGCCGCACTCTACTCCGCTTATGGCGCTGCCTGTATCCGCCTTGATATTGCCGGTAAGGCTTAATTCCGCACCAGCCGCTATGCTTATGCCGCTTTTGTCATAGGCCGACACAGCATCGGCTTTAAGCCCTGCCCCAATTTCAACAACAAGCGAAGCCCGCTGCATATAAACGCCGCCGTCAATGCTCACCACGCAGCCTGATTTTACTGTAAAAGAGCCGTTGTCAGTTATGCTGAGGCTGAGATTAGCCGGTATGGAGATATCCTCTCCGGCTTCAACATTGCCGGTTATGTTTCCATAATACCTGTTTTGTTTATCAGCCTCGGCCCTTGAGATCATCCCTTTAAGCTCATTGAACGATGTTATGTCGTTTGAATAGTTATGCTCGGTAGTTATGTTTATAAAAAGCTGCTTATTCGACGTTTCATATTCAATGCTTACAAGATAGCTTGAATCAATAGCTTCTCCGTTCAGCGTTATAACTATATCTGTGCCTATAATATCACATGAGCTCGTTTGGTCGGCTTCGTTTTGGCTAATCGCTTCAATTCTGACGTCGCTTTCGTTAAGCTCAGTATTATCCCTGTTCACCGCCTTAAAGCTCAGCTTGTCGCCCACATCATACTTATCTGCTGTTATCGTTATGCTGCCGGTATATGGATTTGTTTTGGCGTTGTACTTTTCTTCCTGATATACAAGCACAGGGTCTATCTTCCTCATACCAATAACGCTTCCCTTTAGCTGCTTATCGCCCTCGCCTGCATAGCTGCCGCCATCCCGGAACGTAAGCGAGCCTCCTCTTTTAACTATCAATCCAAGGTTCCTGCCATAATAGCTGCCGGAGGCGTTGTTAATAAGCTTTCCCTGCTCCCCCGTTACCGTAACGCTTGCTGAAGACGCTATGCTTATAAGCCCTTCTACAGTTACTTTTGAGGTTATATTCAGGCTTGCGCAGTTAGTTAAGTATAAAGCTAAGTTGTTCGGTATGGTGTAATCGCCCGTCAGCTCAAAAGCATTGTCCGATAATACTATTGATTCAATTATTGCTGAGCTTTGATATGTTGTTTCATGTTTTTCAGATATTGCAGAAGCAAATTCTTCCTGGCTGTTCGCTTGCGTTTCATTCCACCAAAGAATACTTTTTCTAAAATACTCAGGACAGTTTATTGAAGCTGAACCTGCGTGAGCATATACCGAATATCCTATGCTTTCATCCGTTGCCTGTATGGCTGCGCCTTCCTCTATAGTTAAGCTGCCGGCTTCAAGCTGTATCTGATTTGCTACCTCGATACAGGCGTTGTCTGCAATCGTCAATCCGGAAGAAGCATCATCAAGCATAAGCACTATTTCAGTTGGCAGCGAAACACTTTGGCTTATCCTTACATTGCTTACAGGGTGAAGATTGACCCATTGGCCTTCTTCTATAGTCTCTATCTTTTTCAGCAATTCGGCCTCGTCACCAAAATACATGTCCGTATCGGTGTCATCATACCCTTCTGCCGCAATTGTGCGCATAGGTAAAAAAGTCACCGTCAAGGATATGAGCAATACAAGCGCAATGCCCCTTCGCATAACGTCCTCCCCTGCAGTATTCAAATCAGTTACCAGGTTGTGCTATATGTGATATTATAGAATTTTATCGTTTTTTGTGCAATAGTGTCAGTTAAATTTTTATGATGTGATTTTGAAGATAAAGCTTTTGTTGTTTCAATATGTAAATACAGGCGGCCCCAAGGGCCGCCTGTTCAGAGTGTCAAAAAAGTGGCTGAACGCCACTTTTTTGAGTTTTACGGGTTTTGCCTCTCGCATTCGCTCCCGGGCGGCAAAACCTGCAAAGTACGAAAACCTCTGGGGTTTCATCCGTTCTGACGCACATGTCGTCAGAGCCGGATTGAACATAAGGGGCTGCGGCCCCTTATCAACCCCGGGTTTTTCGACAGACTGTACAGGCGGCCCCAAGGGCCGCCTGTTGTGTTTTAATATGCTTACTCCTCGTCCTTCTTCTCGGCGTTGGCCATAGCCGCGGCAAAGAGACCGGCAAGGGACGTGGTGGACTGCTCAACAGGGGGCAGATCGTACGCATCTTCGTCACGGCGGGGACGCTCACGACGCTCGCTGCGCTCCGGCTTGTCACCCTGAGGCGCGCGGCGCTCGCTGCTGCGGCGATTCTCACGCTCCTGCTGACGCTGCGCGTCCTGCGCGGCACGCTCGGCAGCGCGCTCGGCGGCAATGCGCACACGCTCGGCCTTTTCCTGAGCAAGCTCCTCGGCTATTTCAGGATGCTCCTCAAGTATGGCTTCGCGCCTGCTCAGGCTGATACGCTTGGCTTCGGTATTGACGTCAAGTACCTTGCAGCGTACCACGTCGCCAACGTTGATCTCGTCTTCCACCTTGGCAATGCGCTTTACGCCAACCTGAGATATATGGATAAGGCCATCAATAGTGGGCTCAAGAGCCACAAACGCGCCGAAGGGAACGATGCGGACAACTTTGCCTTCTACTATGCTGCCTATGGGATACTTCTGATCCGCCATAGTCCAGGGCTTGGGCTGGAGCTGCTTATAGCCCAAGGATACGCGCTGCTTTTCAACATCAACGTCCCTTATAAGCACCTCGATCTCCTGGCCTATTGAAAGGACATCCTTGGGATGCTTCACGCGGCCCCATGCAACGTCCGTCACATGAACAAGGCCATCTATGCCGCCGCCTATATCAACGAAAGCGCCAAAATCGGTCAGCCTGCGGACAACGCCCTTTACCTTGGAGCCAACTTCAAGCTCAGACCAACGCTGCTTGCGGGCAGCCTCAGCCTCGGCAACCATAACGGCCTTGTGAGAAGCAACGATGCGCTTACGGGCCTTGTCAACTTCAATTACCTTGAGGGTTATGGGCTTGCCTACCAGATCCTCTATCTTTTCAACATACTTGGTGGAAAGCTGAGAAGCGGGAATGAAAGCGCGCACACCCTCTATGGTGGCTATAAGGCCGCCCTTAACAACCTCCTTGCCTATGCCTTCGAACACCTTATCGGAGATGTTCTCGTCCTGCATCAGGCTGTCCCACATCTTCTTGCTTTCAACATTCTTGTGTGAAAGCAGCACGTTGCCTTCGCCATCGTTGACCTTGATGACCTCAACCTCGATAGGATCGCCGATTTTGACTACGTCGGCAGGATTCACGTCCGCATCAGAGGAGAACTCGTTGCGGGGAATGAACCCATCGGATTTGTAGCCAATGTTCACACAAACCTCGCCGTCCACTATCTGCACGACGGAACCGGTCAGTATCTGGCCATTGCGGATACGCACGAGGGTCTTTTCAAAAGCTTCGGCAAAGCTGGGGTCTGCCGCTTCGCTCTTTTCCTCTGCGGGCTCGTCCGCTTTGGGTTCTTCGGTCTGTTCGGCGTTGCACTCGCAAGCGCACTTCGCCTCGTTCTTGCAGTCACACTCCGCTACAATGGGCTCTTCGACGGCAGCTGCTGCTCCCGTTTCGATTCCATCGTTTTCTACGGGGTTCCCAGCCATCGTCTTTTCCATTTCGCTCATCCTGGTAATAACCTCCCTAATTTTCCAATCCGGCGCAGAAGCGCCTGAAACAATTCCTATTATATCATTATAGGCGATTTTTTCAAGAGAAAGTTCGCTTTCTTTTGCCACTGAATGTACATGTTTACAGTATTTTTTGCAGACTGACGCAAGTTTGGTCGTGTTAGAGCTGTTTTTGTCCCCTATTACGACCATTTTGGTGCAGCTTTGGCTCAGCTTCTCCGCTTCTTTTTGCCTTGCAGCAGTAGTCGGGCATACGGTTTTTTCTATTATCGCGTCGACAAAGTGCGCCTTTACAAGGCTGGCTATCTTCTCAAACCCTTCAGCATCGGCCGTGGTCTGCGATACGAGGCATACCCTTTTTGTTGGATCCAGCGCATCTATATCCGCCTTTGTATGCACAAACACACCCTGATCGTTGCAGCAGCCGTTTGTGCCTATACATTCGGGGTGGTCATCCTTACCGTATATCAGTATAGTCCTTCCGCAGGCATATTGATGCGATACTATGTTATGTATCTTCTCAACGAACGGGCATGTGGCGTTTTTGACGATAATACCCCTTTCCTGGCAGCGCTTTACAACCTCAGGCGCCACTCCGTGCGAGCGTATGAGCAGCGTTTGGCCGCAGGGCACCTCCTCCACAGAATGTACGGTCAGCGCGCCCATGCGCTCTATCCGCTCAATAACGTCCTTATTATGTATAAGCTCGCCAAGTATGTATAATTTACCCTGCCGCTTAAGCATATCCACGGCCATGTCTATGGCCCTTCTCACGCCGAAGCAGAAGCCGATGTTCTTTGCCAATATCAGTCGCAATATATTTCCTCCAGCTCGTTGCCCAATGCCGCCACAGCGTCCGCAAGCTCATCTGTTACGACCTCAACAAGCGTGCTTTTCTGCGCGTTGGCCGCGATTTCGCTTATATCTATGGGCTTGCCTACCATAAGCACCGGTCTAAGGCGCCTTTGCGAATCGGGATGTATATATATTGGTATAACGGGAGCTCCGGAGCGTATTGCGAAAAAGGCCGTCCCCTTTTCAAACTTGTCCAGCGAATCGCTCACTTCCCTTTTGCCCTCAGGAAAAATGCCGAATATCTTGCCGTTATTGAGCACCTTCAGCGCGTTTTTAAGCGATTGCAGGTCAACGTTTTTCCTGTTAACAGGGAATGCGCCAAGCGAGCGGAAAAACACGCTGCCTATTTTAGAAGCGAATATCTCCTTTTTGGCCATAAAGTGAACCATTCTCGGCGTGCAGAGCGCTATTATTATTGGATCCCACATGGAGCGGTGATTGCATATGAATATAGCCTTGCCATTTACCCTAAGGTTCTGCTTGCCATATACTATGGGCCTCATTATAAGCAGCAGCAGCGGCCCGAGCAGTATCTTAAGCAGATAATAAAGCATTACCTCTCTCCCCCTATCGAATAGACTTTTTGCACCCTTTTGATTACCGCTTCAACGGCCTGATCTATAGTCATGTCCGTAGTATCTATAAGCACGGCGTCCTCCGTTTGAATAAGCGGGGCAAAAGCGCGGTGTGCGTCGGTATAGTCGCGGCTCTCTATCTCCTGCTTTAGCCGCTCAATGCTCCTGCCTTCGTCCTTGCCGGATTCCTGTAGCTGCTTTAGCCTGCGCTTTGCCCTTTCAAGGCTTGATGCGGTTATAAAGAACTTGCAGGGCGAATCCGGTATAACATAGGAGCCTATGTCCCGCCCCTCCATAACAAGGTCAGTCCCCGCGGCAATACGCTGCTGTTCATGTACGAGCATCAGCCTTACCTCCGGTATAACGCCTATGTCGGAAGCGCCTTTTGAAACCTCCTGCGTCCTTATAAAAGCGGAAACATCCTCCCCGTCAAGCAGGGTATGCTGCACTCCGGCTTCGTTTTTTACGCTTATCCGCGTCGTTTTCAGCATAGGCTTCACGCGCTCGGCATCGTTTGGGTCTATCCCCTGTCTTATCGCCTTAAGCGCAACCGCCCTGTACATGGCGCCCGTGTCAAGATACAGTATGTTCAGCGCCTTTGCAACAGCCTTTGCGACAGTGCTTTTGCCCGCGCCCGCAGGACCGTCTATAGCTATGTTAATATGCCTCATTCTATGCTCCTTCCAGCCAAAACGCCCGTTGAGCAGGCTATTTGTATATTGAAGCCGCCGGTATACGCATCAACGTCCATTACCTCTCCGGCAAAATACAGGCCCCGTACGAGCTTGGATTCCATAGTGGACGGGTTTATTTCCTTAACGTTTATTCCGCCCCTTGTTATTATAGCCTGATCTATAGGCATCGCAGCCTTAACATGCATTGTCAGATTCTTTATCAAATAGGCAAAATCGCACCTTTGCTCACGCGTTACGGAATTGGTCTGCGTATTTGCCGCAATACCAGAAAGCCGCACCATTACAGGTATAAGCTTTTTGGGGAACAGCCCGTCAAGCGCATTGCAGAAGCTCTTTCTGCTGTTCTGCTGAAAATCGCGCACGAGCCTTTTATCAAGCTCTTCCATGCTGAGCGCAGGCTTAAGGTCAAGCACGAGCTTTGCGCCGGCCGGATCGTCCGCAATCCTGCTTGATGCGCTCAGCACAAGCGGCCCCGATACGCCGAAATGCGTGAACAGCATTTCCCCAAGCTCGCTGTACACCTGCTTTTTCCTTTTATTATAAGCCGTGAGCGTTATGTTTTTAAGCGATAGCCCCATAAGCTCCTTGGGCCAATCCTCCTCCGTTTCAAGCGATATGAGACTCGGCAGTATCGGTGTTACGGTATGGCCAAAGCTTTTTGCAAAAGCATAGCCGTCCCCCGTGGAGCCGGTTGAAGGATAGCTTGCGCCGCCGGTCGCAAGCGCCACGCTGTCATAAAGCTCGCTATCATGGCCGCAGCAAAGCTCAAATTTGCCACCGGACATTTTTATTGAGGTTATCCTGCTGTTCAGCCGTATATCGACGCCCGCTTTTTTAACATAATCAGCCATAGCGCGCAGTATATCGCTTGATTTATCCGATTCAGGGAAAACTCTGCCTCCGCGCTCAGCTTTTGTTCTTACGCCTTCTTTATTTATAATAGATATAAGCTCCTCGTTTGTAAAGGCATACAGCGCGCTGTAAAGAAACCTCGGGTTCCTTGGTATATTCTCAAAAAAGTCCTTTATATCGGCAGAATTTGTTAGATTGCAGCGGCCCTTGCCGGTTATAAAGAGCTTTTTGCCAAGCTTTTCGTTGCGCTCGTAAAGCGTTACGCTGTGGCCGTTTTTTGCAGCCTCAGCCGCGCACATCATACCCGCAGGGCCTCCGCCAACAACAGCAACGCGGCTCATATAAGTCCCTTTCTTGCCAGGTAGCCGCTCTCATTCCATGTTATCAGGCTGCCGGACATATCAGTGTTCATATCAAGCTCGCATATTCCGCAATTGCCTACCTTTATCGATTGTAGCGATTTAAGCGGCAGCCCTATCGCGTTTGCCATTATCAGCTTTATAGGCATCGTATGGCTAACCACAACAGCCGTTGAGCCGGCCGTATTCTCTTCAAATATGCTGTTTAGCGCCCTCTTTACCCTGTTTAATATAGTATAGGCTGACTCCGCCTGCATATTGGCGCTCTTCTCCTCGTCCAGATGCCATGACCAGTCGTTCCAGTATTCAGGATAAAGCTTTTTCAGCTCGTCTGCCGTCTTTTTCTCCCAAAGGCCAAAGTCAATCTCTATTATATCGTCAAGGCTTATAACAGGCAATCCGTGCGGCCTTGCTATCTCCGTTGCCGTATCAAACGCCCTTTGCATAGGCGATGAATACACCGCGTCTATCCTCCTTTGGCTCAGCCATTCGCCGGCGGCCCTGGCCTGCATAATGCCCGTATCGTTGAGCGGTATATCAGTCCTTCCCTGTATTCTGCCAAGCTGGTTCCATTCGGTCTGGCCGTGGCGCACTAATATCAGCCTCATTCCCTGCCATTCTCCTTGGTAACATATACTCTTTGGCTGCCCCATATGCTCTCAAGCTGGTTAAGAATGCCTGACACTTCTTCCTTTCTCTTAAGGCTGCATGCCACAATAATCGCGTTTATAAGGCTCAGCGGCGCCACAAGCGAGTCGGCAAAGCTTGCCATATCGCTTCTTGCTATAAGCGCATACTCGGCCTTTTCCGCAACAGGCGAAGAGACGCTGTCCGTTATCGCTATCACCTTGGCGCCCTTGCCGGCGGCAAATTCAAGCGCATCGATAGTCCTGTTTGAATACCTGGGGAAGCTTATGCCCACGCAAACGTCGTTTTCGCCAATTCTGAATATATCCTCATATATATCGCCAAGCGCGCCGGTAACAAGCACAACGTTATCCATAACAAAGCCTAGATAATAAGTCAGAAACTGCGCAAGCGGCGCGGCGCTCCTTAAGCCTATAACATATATTCTTTCAGCGCTCAGCATAACGTCTACGGCGGCGTTAAAGGAATCGTTATCTATTGAATCTATCGTGGCGCGGATATTGGCAACATCAGCCTTAAGCACGGATTTAAGCACATCGTTTGACTGAAGATCGCTTGTAAGCTGTATGCGCTGCACGCTTGTAAGCTTGTTCCTGATAAGCTCCTGAAGCGACTTTTGCAGCTCCGGATATCCGTCATAGCCGAGCGCATAAGCAAAACGCACTACGGTGGATTCGCTTACGCCAACTATGCGGCCCATTTTGGAGGCCGTTATAAACGCCGCCCTGTCATAGTTTTCTGTAATATATGCAGCAAGCTGCTTTTGCCCCTTGCTCAGGCTTTTATAGCACCTGTTCAGCCTTATCAGCAAATCGCTGCCTTCCACCTTGTCCGCGTCCTTACGCATTATTCGTGCCACCCCTCTTTAAGCTTTGTAAGCATATGTTCATCTGTAAAGCTGAGCTGAAGCGGGGTTATTGTGATATAGTCCTTCTGCACCCAGCGGTCGTCAACATCGTCGTCCTGCGCGCTTGAATAGAGTATTCCCTTTTTGGAGTAATACAGCGTCTCCCCATCAGCTTCCGTCCTATCATACTCAGTCGGATATTTATGGAAGCCAAGCGGCGTAAGCTTTATGCCCTTGCAGTTTTCCCTTGGGCCGTCAGGCGCGTTTACGTTCAGCAGCATAAGCTCCTTGTGCTCCTGCATGAGCCGCATAGCCCTTTCAAGCCCGCATATGCAGCCGTCAAAATTCTTCGGCTCCCATGCTTCGTTGGATACTGCAATTGCCCTTATGCCGTATATCACGGCCTCCATAGCCGCGCCCACGGTGCCTGAATACAACGTATCTGTACCGAGATTGCTGCCGTGGTTTATGCCGGTAATGACCATATCCGGCCATTTTTCCATAAGATTCATGCCAAGCTTTGTGCAGTCCGAAGGCGTACCGCTTATCGCATAGGTCTCAACATCCTCAAGCCCGTCAAGCACAATCTTTTTTGCTGTAAGCGCAAATTTGCTGCTTGTAAACGAATGGCTCGCGCCGCTGCGCTCAGAATCAGGGGCGGCTATGGTGAGCTGATGCTCTTTTTTAAGCGCCATAGCAAGCGCGCGTATTCCTGCGGCATGCACGCCATCATCATTGGAAAGCAATATCCTCATGTTATTCCTACTCCGCCTTTCGCAGGTTTCATTTATCCGTATTTCCTTCATATATTACCAGAAAAGCAGCGTTTTATCAACAAAAATACTGAAATGATGAAAGGCTTGCAGCTATATGATGCAAATGCACGAAAAAAGCCGGTGAATTTTCATTCTCCGGCTTAAATCTGCTTTTTTAGATCTTACTTAAACTGCAAAATGCACAAATCAATACTTGCGCTTACGAGCAGCTTCGGCTTTCTTCTTGCGCTTTACGCTGGGCTTCTCATAATGCTCACGCCTACGAACCTCAGCGAGGACGCCAGAGCGCGCGCACTTACGTTTGAACCGTTTCAGGGCACTCTCCAGGGACTCGTTTTCGCCTACACGAATTTCCATTTCTTTATCCCTCCCCTCTGATGCAACATAGCGGTCTTCCCACAAAACAATTTGGTTTGCCCGCAAACAAAAGGTATTATACTTGAATAGTCAAGCAAAGTCAACCCAAATACGCTAATTTTCCCCATTGCACAAAAATTGCCTGCCTAAATGACATATCAGGCAGGCAAAAATGACGTTCTTTCAGCTTAAATACATGGTTTACTTAAGCATATCCCTGTATTTTTCAAGCTCCTCCTGGTTTGCCATTATAAAGTGGCCTTCCTCGATCTCGGTCCAGACGGGCTTATCCGCATCATAATGATGGCAGGAGGGATCGTATACTTCAAGCACCTTATCGCGTTCGCTTTCCGGATCCGGCATAGGTATTGCGGAAAGCAGCGCCCTTGTATACGGGTGCAGCGGGTGCGCAAACAGCTTGTCAGTATCCGCAAGTTCAACTATAACGCCCTTATGGATAACGGCTATCCTGTCGCATATAAAGCGCATAACGCTAAGATCGTGCGCTATGAAGAGATAGGTTAGCCCGCGCTCCTTCTGCAGCTTGCTCATAAGGTTCAGCACCTGAGCCCTTATTGAAACATCAAGCGCGGATATAGGCTCGTCGGCAATTATAAACTCAGGCTCCATTATAAGGCTCCTGGCTATGCCTATACGCTGGCGCTGGCCGCCCGAAAACTCATGCGGGAAACGGCTTGCAAACTCAGGCAGCAAGCCAACATCGGAAAGCGCCTTGCTTACTGCGGCCTCCCTTTCTTCCTTGGGCATATGCGGATGCACGTTGATAAGGCCTTCTGATACTATATAGTCCACCTTGGCCCTTTCGTTAAGGCTCGCCATAGGATCCTGGAATATCATCTGTATCTTCTGGGTAACTTCCTTGTCGAGCTGGCGGCTTATCTTGCCGCTTATGCGCTGACCCTTGAATATTACCTCGCCATCGGATATCGGGTTTATGCGGATTATGGCGCGGCCTATAGTGGTCTTGCCCGAGCCTGACTCACCAACCAGACCAAACGTTTCGCCCTTATAGATATCGAAGTTGACGTTCTTAACCGCCACGAACTTCTTCTTGCCCTTGCCGAAGGTGACTTCAAGATTCTTCACCTGAAGGAGTGGTTCTCTTGTATTATCAGTCATTTTTCTTACCTCCGGTATTGCGCATGTTCCTAATGTTTCTTATGTTCTTTATGCTCTCGGGCGGTTCAACATGCGGAGCCCTTGGATCGAGCAGCCATGTGCGCGCCTTATGCGTAGGCGATACCTCAAAATAAGGCGGCCTATGTTCAAAGTCTATCTTAAGCGCGTACGGGTTACGGGCAGCAAACGCATCGCCCCTTATCGGATGGAACAGGTTAGGAGGCGTACCCTTTATGGAATAGAGGTCTTCGCCCTTTACGCCGAGCTGAGGCAGGCTTGAAAGCAGCGCCCAAGTATACGGGTGCTTAGGATCGTAGAACACCTCATCAGTTGTGCCTATCTCAACTATATCGCCTGCATACATAACGGCTATACGGTCCGCCACGTTTGCAACAACGCCCAGGTCATGGGTTATATAGATCGTGGTCAGTTCGTACTTATCCTTAAGCTGCTTGATAAGGTGCAGTATCTGCGCCTGTATGGTAACGTCAAGCGCGGTGGTAGGCTCGTCGCATATAAGTATGCGCGGATTACAGGCCATAGCTATGGCTATGACGACCCTTTGCCTCATGCCGCCGGAAAACTCGTGCGGATATTGGCCGTATCTGCGTTCCGGTTCTGGTATGCCGACATCGTCCAATATCTCTATGGCCTTTTCCTTGGCAGCCTTGCCTTCCAGATTCTGGTGCAGCTTAAGCGCCTCGCATATCTGCCAGCCAACCGTTTTAAGCGGGTTAAGACTTGTCATCGGGTCCTGCATTACCATTGCGACTTCCTTGCCGCGTATCCCGTTCCAGTCGTCATCCGTCTTAAACTTTGCAAGATCGACCGGATGCTCAGGATCCATGCCATAGTAAAGTATCTCGCCCGAATCTACCCAGCCATTCTTATCAAGAAGGCCTATGAAGTTCTTGGTGAAAACGCTTTTGCCCGAGCCGGACTCGCCGACTATGGCAAGGCTTTCGCCCTTATACAGGTCAAGGCTTATGCCGCGGATAGCGTGCAGCACCTTGCCGCGCAGGGTAAACTTAACGTTGAGGTCCTTTACAGAAAGAATAATTTCCTTGTTTTCCATGTTCAGGCCTCCTTAAACGTGATTCTTCGGATCAGCAGCGTCTGAGAACGCATTACCGACCAGATAGAAACAAACGGTTATTATTGAAAGTATCACAGCAGGTATTATAAGCTGATACCTGAGGCTCGGCGCCATCATAAGGCTGCGGCCGTTGTTGACCAGGTTACCAAGCGAAGGTATGCTTATCGGGAGTCCAAGGCCTATGTAAGCAAGGAACACCTCTGAACCTATGGCGCCCGGAATAGCCAGAGCCATTCTGAGCATTACCACGGATACCATCTGAGGAAGCAGGTTCTTCACTATAACTCGCCTTGTGGGAGTGCCCAGACAGCGGGAAGCAAGGTTGAAGTCACGGTCACGGATAATTATGACCTGATTCCTTATGAACCTTGCAAGGCCAATCCAGCCGGTTAAGCTCATGGCTATTATAATCGTCTGCACGCTCGGCCTCATAACATACGATGCAAGTATAAGTATTATAGTCGTAGGTATGTTATTGATTATGTTGTATATCTCGGTAAACAGGAAGTCCAGCTTGCGTACATATCCCCAAAGCAGACCAACAAGTATACCCACAACGGCTTCTATAAGCGCGACCACAATGCCTATGAACAGGCTGGTACGCGTACCGCTCCACATTCTTGACCACAGATCCTGACCTATGTTGTTGGTACCGAACCAGAAAACGCTGTTTGGCTTCTGATTCTCTATAAAGCCTATCTGCGGCTTTATCTCGCTCGGGTCAGTAACGCGCGCAACGCCCTTGTTCTTGCCCTTGTACTCGCCGTTTTCGCTGGTTATCTCAAGCATCATCTGCTCGGCGGGAACAAAAGCATAATACCAGCCGTCGTTGCCCTCAAGAGGTAGGAACTCTATCTCCGTGGATTCACTGCCGCGCATTACGCCGCCTGCCATAACGTGAGGAGTACCCCAGCTCGCAGGAACCTGCAAATACGTTAGCACAGTGCCTTCCGGTATATCCGTTATCAGATCGCCTGAGGTCTGCTTGGAGGAAGATGAAGTAACGCCTGCCGTCTCTTCATCGACCGTTATCCAGCAAGCCTCAAAGTAGGTGGTTTTCGCGCCATCTTCGCTGGTTACGAACATATACGGCTTTCCCTTGCTGACAACAATATAGTACCAACCAGGGTTGTTCGCATCTGCTGTTGCGGAAACAGGCTCGGCAACGCCGCCCTTCTCCTGCACATAAAGCTGAGGCGTTCCCCAGTCTTCCGGCGCCTGAACGTATGCAAGCGTCTCTACATCCTTGTTGACAGCTACAGCCTTGTCACCATCGGTATACTTAATGCCGCTCAGCTTCGCTTTGCCATCCTCATCGACTACCATCCATACGGTATCCTCATCGTATCTGTTGACAACGTTTGGATCAAACTGATTCGGAAGCAGGGGCTGAATGAACGTGAACAGCACAAGCACCAGCATTATCACCAAATTGACCACAGCGACCTTGTTCTTGAAGAACATACGGACAGTGCTGCGCCAATAGGAATAGTTTGAATAGCCGGCGCGCTCCGCCTCGCTCTCGTCATACTCGACAAACTCAAACTCATCAGGAGTGAGCTTTGCTATTTCTTCCGGAGTGAGATCGTCCTTTTCGGCCATGCTCTGGGTATTCTCGGTTATGTTATTCTCAAGCTTGGCGCTGACTTTATCCTTGATGGAATACTTACTCATCTTGACCCCTCCTTCTTCGTGAAGCTGATGCGCGGGTCAACAATGGCCATCAGCAAGTCGCCCAACAGCAGGCCGAGTATGCTCAGTGCTGCAAATATTACTACCAGTGCAAGCACCATGTTGTTATCCTGCCTCTTTATAACGTCAACGAGCAGGCCGCCCATGCCGGGAATGGAATAGAGCGATTCAACATATATTGAGCCGGATATGGTAAGCAATATTGAACCTGGAATAAGGTTTACCATAGGAACAACAGAGTTGCGGAATACATGGCGGAACCATATGGTGCTGTTAGGCACGCCCTTTGCGCGGGCAAGCTTTATATAATCCTTGTTGGTCTCGTCAACCATGTAACGCCTCAGCCACATGGCGTAGCTTGAGATGGAAGGCAGAGCCAGCGATATCACAGGCAGGATAAGGCTTGTCCAGTCTCCTTCTTTATAAAGCATACTCAGCTTAAACCAGTCTGAACCGTAAAGCTGTATGAATATGAAATACACGGCGTTCGGCACAGCCTGTATAAACACTATGTATGCGTTGCCAAGCTTATCGGCAATGCCGCCCTTGCTGCGCGCCATAAGTACGCCAAGGCCCATGCCAAGCGGCAAACTTAGCAGCATCGATGCAATGCCGACCTTCATGGATATTCCTATCTTTGAACCGATTATATCAGTAATCTTCGCATTGATACGGTAACGATATGATATGCCAAGGTCTCCCTTGACAGCATTTATAATGAACCTGCCAACCTGAATATAAAGCGGGTCCTTTAAGCCCATCTTGCGCAGGCCGACCTCAATCTGCTGCGGGCTCATTTTTTCGTAATTGCTGAAGTATCCTTCTTCAGGCATGGCGCGGAGCAATATGAAAATCACGGTTATCAGTATAACCATAGTTACCAAAGCTCTGCCAAGTCGCTTTAATGAATATACTAACACTGTTCAGTTTCTCCTTTATGCCCGGCTTATCAATTCATCGCGCGGGCAGCTTATATAGAAAGATTAGGTAATCAGGGAATTCGTATGCCATGTTTTAGGAGAATTAGCAAGCGGCTCTGCCCCGCAGAATACAGAGCAGAGCCGCGTTCTGGTTTTTATTTGATACCGTTAAGCTTCAATCAGTTGCCCATGGAGGCATACCACTCGTTATACTGGGCATCAAACATATCCTGACTCATAGCGGTCTTATAGAGATGCTGACCCTTATAACGGCTGGAGGACTGACCCATCATGGCGTACTGGCCTTCGAAGCCGTTAAGCTTGGTGGCGCAGTAGGAACCGCCGGAGATGAAGCCGGGGACCACGATAGCATGGTCAATATAGAAGCTCTCGGCAGCGGCAAACGCCTCAAAGCGCTCATCCATATCGCCGGTCTTGGTGCGAGCTTCGTCTACCAGAGCATAGTACTGATCTATCAGAGCGTTAGTCTCTTCAGTCTTGGTATCCCTATAGACGTTGTAGGTATCCGTATCGTGGCAGAAGAAGTTGTAGCTGTTCTCGCGCTCGAACGGGTCGGCCCAAGTCTCAGGATCCATGAAGTCGGCGCCCCAGTTGAGCTCCTGCAGAGCGTAGTTACCGTTACGACGGGTCTCTTTAAGGAAGGAGTTGCCGGAGTAGGAAACTACTATGATGTCTATAAAGTCTGCACCGAGGAGGTTCTCAAGCTGCTGCTCGAGCACGACGGTGGCATTACCCCAAGAGGAAGAGGAGGAGTTATAGTTGATGGGAACCTTGATGGGGAACTTGCAGCCGGCGGCTTCAAGCTCTGTCTTGGCCTTATCCCTGTATTCAACGGCAAGCTGCTCGTTGAAGCTCTCAGTCTCGGTATACTTGGCAAGTCCGCCGTACATGACGAAGTCCTTACCATTGTTTACGGAGAAGCCCTTCGGGGTGACGGTGTTGATCTTGTGGATTTCAGGATCGTCACCAGGATACTTGGCGGCAAGGTAACCATCCCTGTCAATGCCGTGGAATACGGCCTTACGGAAATTCTCGTTGTTAACAGCGATGACCCAGTTCTCGGGCTCATACTCAGCATCGAACGTGGGCTCGAAGTTGAAGCCGAAGAAGTAGGAATAGTCGCCGGTTACGCGGGAGCTGGATATCATCTGGCTCTTCTCGGGGTCGCTCAGCCAATCGGCAACGATGTCGGAACCGATGTCAGCGTAGTCAACCTCGCCGCGGAGGAACAGCTCGGGAGCGATGGTGGAAGCTTCAGCATTGTAGGTCTGCTCGATGCTCTCAATATAGATGTGCTCGGCATCCCAGTTGTTCACGTTCTTGGTGTAGATGCGCTTCTCCTGAGGCTTGAAGGTGGACAGTATGTACGCACCGTTGAACCACATGGAGTAGTTGTCAAGGGCATAGTTCTCGCCAAGCTCAGCAAGCAGAGCGGCGGGAGCGGGCCAATAGGTACCAAACTGCAGCGCGGTCGGGAAATACGGACGGGGCTTCACAAGATGATATACAAGAGTATTATCATCGACAGCCTCAACGCTCAGATCCTCGGGGTTGGTCAGGGGTATCTCGACCCAGGTGGTGTAAACGCCCTTATCCTCGTCCCAGTCTTTGCCTTCCCAGATAACGCCATCGGCATCGATAACGATATCCTGGTCCTTGCCTTCCTCTTTGCCCTGCTCAACCGGCTCTGCCAGCAGAGCCGCGGTATAGTCGAGCCTCTCCGTTGCATTGACGATCCAACCGTCCATCAGGTAGCTGTTGGAGCAATCCATAGCGGAGTCGCAGACGTAACGGGCAGCGGCCACATAGTCGTTAGCGGTCACGGGATCCTTCTGGTTGCCGTCCGCATCATACCAATACTGGCCGGCACGGAGGTGGAAAGTCCACTTCTGGCCGTTGGCCTCTTCGGTAGTCCTCTCGCTGACAAGCTCAAGCTCGCCATTGTCATTAAGCTTCTTGACGGCGGGAACGATAAGGGTAACAGTCTCGTCCTCAGATTCCCAGGACTCGGCAGCGCAGGGAACGATGTTGCCATAGGGATCATTCTCAACGAGGGAGTCGATGGTGTTAGCGCCGACTACCAGCTCATAGGTGGTGCCGCTGACCAGGTAGTTCATGGTGGTCACTTCGCTGGAATACAGGGTGCGATAAACCTGCTCGTCAGCGAACTCACGACCGTCGGGGCCGACGTTGGACTCGGGCTGGACCGGCTCGGGAGCGGTAGTGTCAGTAGGCTGATTGCTATCAGTGGGCTGCTGCGAATCGGCAGGCTGATTCGTGTCTACCGGAGCGTTGCTCTGGCAACCAGCGAAGCATGCTACTATCATTGCGACAGCAAGCAGCATAGCAAGCATTTTCTTCATTGTTTTCTCTCCTTTTGTTTTTTTAACCCGCGCAGAAGCGCAGGAAACCTCGTCATCAACTTGCGCAACTATCGGTAAATTGCACAACCATTATACTTCACAAATAATATATTGTAAACAAATTTTTTAAGCATACAGGTATGCACGCGTACATATAACAACATCCGTTCTCAATTAATCCAGAAAACCTCTGCTTTTTATGGCCGCCATAACCGCTTTGGAAATTTCTTCAATGCTTTTCAGCCTGCCGCCTTCCATACAGTATATGACTTCAACATCCTGCATTTTTGCCGCTATTTCCATATATTTATTCATTGCGCGCCGCTGTATGTCATGGCTGGATTCGTAAACGTCTTTGCCTTCGCCCACATAGCCGCGATATCCTTTTTTCAACACGTTCTCTTCCGCCGTCTTTGGCATGATGGAGAATACAATATTAAGATCCGGCTTAGGCAGTCCAAAATGTTCATATTCAAGCTCCATCACCCAATCAACTATGTCAGGCTTACCCATGTCTATGTCGCGTATACTCTGGTACACGGCATTTGAAAGCACAAACCTGTTAATAATAAGAAAATCCGTTTCGCCATCGGTATAATTCTTAAAGCTTTCCCATCTATCCAGCGCGAACCATAGCGCCATGCTCTTGCCGTCTATCTCATCCGCGCGTATCCCATCTGCGCCGGAAAGCAGCCTGCCTATCTGTGCGCCAAAGTAAGCATCATACATAGGGTAGTCGCGTCTTGCAACGCTGTAGCCAAGCGCTTCAAGGTTCTTTGTGAGCGCGCTCACCTGAACGCCCTTTCCCCCGCCGTCTATTCCTTCTATCGCTATTATTTTTGTTTTGCTCATATGCTCACCCCTGCATTTTGTACACCACCGATTTTATCACATACTAATAGGAATAAACAGCCCTCTCATGCTTTGCGCAAAAAATAATATTGTTTTTTTCGTAATAAAGCGTTGACATATTATATTATACGTCATATAATATTGCACGTAGGAAGGAGGCAGCTATGGGATTTCAATTAGGCTCGGCGCTGCTTGATGCATGTGTGCTCGCGGTGCTTGACGATCAGGACGCATATGGCTATGTGCTTACGCAAAGCGTGAAGCAGGTCATGGATATATCGGAATCGACCCTGTATCCTGTGCTTAGAAGGCTGCAAAAGGACGGTCTGCTTTCAACATATGACCAGCCGTTTTCCGGCAGATTAAGGCGATATTACGCGCTTACGGCAGCCGGACATGAAAAGCTGAACGAATACAGGCGCGAATGGAAGGAATATACGGATAAGGTAGATTCGCTACTATATGGAGGTAATCAAAATGTTTAGTTTTATAAGCTCATCAAACCGGCGTACAAAGGACGGCATATGCAGCACAAGCGAAAGGCGCACAGGCATGAGCAGGCCTGATAAATACGAGATGCAGCGCGATGTAGCTATAATCCAGCTTGAAGCCGAGCGTTGCATCATGACAAAAACAGGAGGATTTGTAAGATGACGAAGAAAGAATACCTGTCCCGCTTGGAAAGATGCCTTGAGTGCATAGAAAACAGCGAGCGCGAAGCGGCCATACAGTTTTATGCGGAGTATTTCGACGATGCCGGTGAAGAGAACACGGAAAAGGTCATAAGCGAGCTTGGTTCACCGGAAAAGCTTGCGCGGGAGATAATAACGCAGTCCGCCGATCAGGGAAACAGCGAGCAGCCTGCGCCCGACCCTATAACAAACGGCGAATCATTTACAAGCATAGATACCAACACCGTAAACGCGCGCATAACGATTATACTCGGCAGCGAATATAAGCTTGATATAAACTATCCGGAAGGTACAAAAAAGCCGGAGGTATCGATATCCAACGGCGTGCTGCGCATAGAGGAAAAGTCACGTATTCCATTCGGCAAGCTTTTCAGCCCCAGGACATGGCGCCAGGCTACGATAGATATAACCGTGCCCGATATTGACTTTAACAAGTTCAATATAGAAACCGTAAACGGCACAGTGATAATCCCCGGTGTTAAGCTTAACAGCCTGCATTGCGAGACCGTTAACGGCACGCACAGCATAAGCGGCGTACAGGCCCGCAAGATACACTGCGAAAACGTGAACGGCGCAATATCTGTTCAGGATTGCCGTGTGAGCGAGGAGTGCCACTGTGAAACGGTGAACGGCGAGCTTAAGATGACAGGCGAGCTTATGGGCAAGCTGCATCTTGAAAGCGTGAACGGCGCAATAACGTTCAAAACCTCTATGCCGCTGAGCGCTTTTAACGCAAACTTTGAGACAGTTTCCGGCTCGGTATACATTAACGGCGAAAAGCAGCGCAAGCAGACCAGCATACGCAGCAACGTTGCCGAGTACAGACTGTTTGCCGAGACCGTCAACGGTTCGATACACGCTGAGTTTGAAGCGTAATCCTCTCGTTAAGCCTGCCGCAGAGCAGCCGCAGTTAAGCGCATAAGCTCTCTGTTGCGCATGATGCACCGCATTCATTACAATGCTGCGCCGCAATGCTCATGCGGCAGGCGCCTAAATCTATTTGAAAGGCATCCATGCTTATGGAGAATAAGAAAAAGCCAACGCTTTGGACTAAGAACTTTACCATATTGTCCCTTGGGACCGTTGTAAGCACGCTTGGAAACGCCGTCGCAGGCTTTGCAATAAGCCTTATTGTGCTTGATTACACCGGTTCAACATTGCTGTATGCGGTTTTTGCCGTCGTATACAACCTGCCCAAGGTCATAATGCCTTTTCTTGCCGGCCCTTATCTTGACAGGTTCTCAAGGGCAAAGATGATATATACGCTCGACTTTATCTCTTCAGGTCTATATCTCGCCATATTTGTAATACTTAGGCTCAATCTTTTCAATTATGCCGTGTTCCTTGCGCTGTGCCTTATAATAGGGTCGATAGACGGCATATATCAGGTAGCTTACGATAGCCTTTATCCCATGCTCATTACCCCCGGGTTTTCTACCAAGGCATACTCGGTTTCAAGCATGATATATCCGCTTGCTTCTGTCATGGTGCTTGCGGCGGCATGGTGTTATGAGCATGTTGGGCTTAATATACTGTTTTTGTTCAATGCCGCCACGTTTTTGATAGCCGCGGCTTTTGAAACGCAGATAAAAGTAGACGAATCGCAGATAAAGCCCGTGGGTGAAGCATACAACATATCAAAATATGTATCCGACTTTAAGGAGGGTGTGCGCTACATCAAAGCCGAAAAAGGCTTGATGGCGATAGCCGCATATTTTACCATAGTAATGTTTTCAGACTATGGCGCAAGCACCCTTGCGCTGCCGTTTTTCAAAAGCACTCCCGGACTTGGGGTGAAAATGTACACATATGTTATGGGCTGCGCCGTAATAGGCAGGGTAGTTGGCGGCTTAGGGCTTTATAAGCACAGGTTCAAGCCTTCCAACAAGTTTAATATAGCATTATCGGTATACCTTGTCACCAATGCTTTAGCCGGCATATTGTTCTATAGTCCCATATACGCAATGTGCGCCATAATGTTTATAACCGGGCTTTTAGGCGTAACCAGCTATAACATACGCATATCGGCAACGCAGAGCTATGTGCCAAACGATATGCGCGGCCGCTTCACGGGGGTATTCCAGATGCTCACCACGCTTGGCGGGTCTTTAGGCTCGCTTATAACCGGCGCTGTAGCCGAGTTTTGGCCTATGAAAGAGATAAACCTCGGCTTATACCTAATAGCGTTCATCTCCGTGTTCTTTACAATATATCTGAGGCGCAACGACGTTAAGAAGATATACTGCATGGATGTTGACGCCTCCATGCAACGGTAGCGTATAGAATCAAACGGTACAAAAAGAGGAAGGCGGCGTTCCTTCCTCTTTATAGTATAATAAGCATTTATGACGTAAGCTCCTGCCGTGCCGCCTCGGCAGCCTTTTCGTACCGATGAGTAAACAACACCTCAAGCCCAATGCCTGCCACTATTACTAAAAAGCCTATGATGCCGATGATATCCGGTATCTCGCCCATGAATACGGCCACCCATACGGGGCTGAGCACCATCTCCATAGGGCTTATCATAGCCGCCTTTGCGGCGGAGGTATACCTGAGGCCAAGGTTATAAAAAACATATCCGCCGCCAAACTGCACCACGCCGAGCGTGATAAGCGTTATCCAGCCAACGGTATCCATATCAAATAGCTTGGGTATTGAGTCGCGGCAGAACAGCGGCAGCAGCACGAGCGCCATAAACAGGTTGTTTATGCTGGTCATGCCCACGGGATTGTCTCCGCCAAGCTCCTTGCCGAGCTGAGTAACAATGGCGAACCACACGCCTGTGGAAAGCGCTATTATGTTGCCGAGCATAGTAACGCCTTCAGCCTTTGAGAACATGGATATGACAACGCCCGCGCTAAGCACGGCAAGAGGTATCACCCTTCTTTTATAAAACGGATAGCCCTTTAACCTTGAATACAGATACAGCCATATAGGCGCAGTAAACTGCATGCCAACGGCTATGGAGGGGCTTGTCAGCTTTATTGCAATTACTATGCATGTGCTCTGCACGGTAAAGGCTATCATCATAAAAAGCAGCTTAAGGCTCCACTTTATCTTTTTTAGTCTTATAAACGGCATAAGAACAACGCCTGCTATAAGCGCCCGCATAGCGCCTATCAGAATAGACGGCAGCTCTATGCTCTTAACAAGTATCGAATTTGTACTCCAAAGCACAGCGGCTATGAACACAAGCGCCATGCCTTTTGCATCTTTATTCTTCATTTGTCCTTATACTCTCCCCAAGCAGTTTTTTAAGCTTGCGCATAGTGTTTTCCTCTACCATAGCGGTTATGAGCGCGCCTTGCTCGGTATGCTCCTCGCTGATTATCTTCGCTTCGTTATGAAGGATAGCCACGGCTTCATATTTGTCATACGGAACCGCTATCTCTATCCTGTTATGCGCTGCGGAAAGCATATGCTCTATCCTGTTAAGAAGCGCCTGCATACCCTCCCCCGTTGCGGCAGAAACGAATGCGTCGTCCGCGGTACCCTTTGGCCTTACGTCGATAAGGTCTATTTTATTATAAACATTTATCCTCGGTATGTCCGCCGCGCCAAGCGAGGCGATAACGTCCTCTACCACCCTCATTTCGGCTTGATAATGGTCGCTTGATATATCAACAACATGCAGTATGATATCCGCATTCGCCGCCTCCTCAAGCGTTGACTTGAACGCCTCAATAAGATCGTGCGGCAGCTTGTTTATAAAGCCTACCGTGTCCGAAAGCAGTATATCCATGCCATCGGGCAGCGTTATCTGCCTTACAACAGGATCAAGCGTTGCAAACAGCTTATCCTCCGCAAGCACGCCTGCATCTGATACGGAGTTCAAAAAAGTCGATTTGCCCGCGTTTGTGTAGCCTACAAGCGCCACCAGGGGCATCGTGTTTTTCTCACGCCTCTCCCGCCTCAGGCCGCGCTGCTTCTCGACCTCTTTAAGCTCCTCGCCAAGCTCGAATATGCGCCTTCTTATGCGTCTCCTGTCTATTTCAAGCTTCTTTTCGCCCGGGCCTCTTGTGCCTATGCCGCCGCCAAGGCGGGAAAGCGCCGTCCCCTGTCCGGTCAGCCTGGTCAGGTTATACTTCATCTGCGCAAGCTCTACCTGAAGCCTGCCCTCCCTCGACTGCGCGCGCTGGGCAAATATATCCAATATAAGCGCGGTGCGGTCTATGGTATGTACGCCAAGCCTCGTTTCAAGATTTCTAAGCTGTGTGCCGGTAAGCTCATCATCGAATATGAACAGGTCAGCCTGCGTCTCGCTCGCAAGCAGGCTAAGCTCGTCCACCTTACCGCTGCCTATGTATGTTGCGTTGTCCGGCGTCCTTCTTTTCTGCACACTGCGCGCAACCACGTTGGCTCCGGCGGTTTTTGCAAGCTGGGCAAGCTCCTCTATGGTGTCGTAATCCTCGTCGTTTTCAAGCCCAACAAGCACTGCTCTTTCCGGAACATCGTCCCTGGTGTCCTTTGTGCTGCTCTTCAGCCTGTCGTCCGCAATATATATTTCCTGTATCAACTGCCTTTGCGGCAACTTATATGGCCGCATAGGGCCATACACAAGCGCCTGACGCTCATTATCCGCCATCTCGCCAACATATGCCGCGTACATCGACGTTGCCGTGCCGTCCTCCTTCACGCCGACAGAAGCCATAGCGTCAAGCATCATGCTCCTCAGCGTGCCAAGATCGACGCCGCTCAGCCTGCCGTCGCCATTAGGGTGCGTATGCAGGCACCTCACGCCGCACAGCCTGTCATCATTTCTCACAAGCCGCATGGAGGGCATGCTGACCCTCCCGCTGTCGCCAACAGAAACGTCGGCAACCGAACCGTCACGCGCTATATACACGGATATTTCGCGCTTAATAATGCCCGTAAGAGCGCAGATTTCAGCTATAAGCTCATGCGAGGCAAACTCATATTGCCCCTGCTTCATATCGTATATGCCGGCTATCCGCTCAAGAACGGCGTCCTTTATGCCGTCAGTGTTTCCGTTTACCCTCTTTTGCATAGCATTATCCCTTTCGGAGATTTCCTTTGGAATTATACCATATTATATTCTCCCCCGCCATGCCAAATAATGCTTTGACGCCCGCTTTATTTCGCCCGAAAGCGCAATCAGCATTATTATATTGGGCAACGCCATAAGCGCATTAAACACTTCCCCCATGCTCCATACTATTCCAGGCATGGATAATGAGCCTATAAGGCATATAACGGCAAAGCATATCCGGTATATCCCCTGTCCCCTGTCATGCGATAAAAAGCACAGAGCCCTTTCGCCATACATTGCCCATGTTATCATGGATGAAAAGGCAAAAAGCGCCGAGCTTACCGCAAGGAAGACTCCTGCGGCTCCGCTGCCCATAAGCTTTGAAAAAGCCGATAAGCATATTGCCATCCCGTCAGCCTCGGCATAGCCATATGGTATATAGTCAGCCGCGCAAAGCACCGCAAATGCCGTGAGCGTACATATAACTATTGTATCAATAAACACGTCAAACGCGGCAAGCATAGCTGTTTCAGCCTCGTCAGCGCCATTTTTAGGGGAAGAATAGGCCATGGTTGCAGAGCCTATGCCTGCCTCGTTGGAGAATATGCCGCGCATCATACCAACGCGTATGCCTTGCGCCATGGTAAAGCCCGCTGCGCCGCCGGCCATGCTTTTTAATCCGAAAGCGCCGTCCATTATCATTTTCAGCACCTCCGGCAGCTTTGCGCGGAACATATATATAACGGCCGCAGCCGCTATTATATATACTGCGCTCATCACCGGCACTATCTTGCCGGCTGCCGAGCATATTCCCTTTGCCCCGCCCCTAAGCACAATATATATGAGCGCCGCCGTTATAATGCCTGCCATAAGCTTTACAAGGCCAATATGTTCGCCAAAGCCGAGCGCACCGGCGGCTGAGGCGGCGGCGAGCGCAAGCGTGTTTGACTGCACTATGTTGCCGCAGGCGAGGGAAGCCAAAAGCGCGAATACGGAAAACGCCGCCGCCAGTGGCCACGCGCCCCTTCCCATGCCCAGCACTATACAGTACATGGTGCCGCCTGCGTTATCCTTTCCGCCGCCTGGGCGATACCTTATCGCGATAAGCGCCTCCGCATACTTGGTGGCCATGCCGAGTATGCCGCTTATCCATAGCCAGAATATTGCGCCTGGGCCGCCTATAGCTATTGCCCCTGCAACGCCCGCTATGTTGCCCGTGCCTACGCAGCCGCCAAGCGCGGCGGAAAAAGCCTCGTAGGGGGTTATGCCGTCTCCGTTTGAAGCTTTTAGCGCCCGGCATATGCCGTGTATAAAATGCTTTGGCCTAAGCGGCAAAAGATACACGCAGCGGCCCATATACAGGCCCATCATGCTAAGCAATACCGCAGAGGACATAAGAAACAGCTCCATAAAGCACCCCCTGCACAATTTATATGCCGCCGCATCGCCATAAATTACGGCATGAAAAAGCCGGCCCGCAATAAGGCCGGCTCAGAGTGTCAAAAAAAACCTGGGGTGATAAGGGGCCGCAGCCCCTTATGTTCAATCCGGCTCTGACGACATGTGCGTCAGAACGGATGAAAACCCAAGGGTTTTCGTACTTTGCGGGTTTTGCCGCCCGGGAGCGAATGCGAGAGGCGAAACCCGAAAAAACTCAAAAAAGTGGCGAATAGCCACTTTTTTGATAGACCGAAGCCGGCCCACAATAAGGCCGGCTTGTGTTACGATGTTGTTGATCAGTTGGCGGCTGCTTCCTCGACAGCGTAAACGCTGACCTGCTTGCGGCCGAGATGCTTGGTTTCAAAGCGGACTACGCCGTCAACCTTAGCGAACAGAGTATCGTCCTTGCCGATACCAACGTTGTTGCCGGGATGAAAGTGAGTGCCCCTCTGCCTTACCAGAATGTTGCCGGCCAGAACGAACTGCCCGTCAGCCCTCTTGGGTCCAAGACGCTTAGACTCGCTGTCACGTCCGTTACGCGAGCTGCCAACGCCCTTTTTATGAGCAAAAAGCTGCAGATTCATCATCATCGTGTTACACCTCCCTATCAGTCAATTTGATGTAATCACCGTTTGTTTCGGCTATTGAGCTCAGGCTCAACGCCAGTGTGTTAAGTATCAGTTCCGCATCATGCCATGCTTTTTCGGAAACAGCTTTTGGCAGCATACAGTATATGTAACCATCTTCTATTTCAAGGGCCGTTTGAAGGCCTATCACCTCGTTAAGCCCTATCACAGCGGCCTGCGTAAGCGCGCTTATCGCCGCGCAAACTATGTCGCTGCCTTCATCGGCATAGCCGGTATGCCCTTGCGCCATAAAGCCCACGGCACGCCCGTTTTTGCGGAACAGAGTAATTTCTGTCATGTCTTGGTTAACCTATGGTATTGATCTTGACCCTGGTATACGGCTGACGATGACCCTGCTTCTTGCGGATGTTCTTTTTAGGCTTATACTTGAACACCACAACTTTATCGCCCTTGGTCTGTTCAATGACCTCTGCCTTAGCGCAAACGCCTTCAACTACGGGCTTGCCGATAGTCACGTTCTCGCCGTCGCAAAGCATCAGAACCTCAAAGCAAACCTCAGCACCAGCCTCGGCATCGAGCTTTTCGACCAGAATCTCATCGCCCGCCTCGACCTTGTACTGCTTGCCACCGGTACGGATAATAGCGTACATTTGCTGCACCTCCTATTCCCCAATCTCGCCTGCGACACGGCGCCGTTATTCACGCGCTTCAAAAAAGCCGTCGCAGAGCGGCTCACCAAAGCATTGTAGCATAGAGAGCTGTACATGTCAACACAACTTTTGGCTTATTTATCTATTGTGTCTTGGTTTTGCCTTGGCGCTTTTTGCCCAATGCCGTTTGCCTTGCATAGTGAAAAATATATTGCTGCACTATGCCGCTTTCGCTGCCAAGGGCCCTTATCGCGGCTTCAAGCTGCTTCTTTTTCGGGCTTTCGCCATCAAAGTATATCTCGCTCATCGCCCTGCCTATCCATACGTCAACAGGAAACGCGTCCGTATGCCCAAGACCAAACAGCAGCACGCAGTCAGCCACCTTTGGCCCCACGCCCGGGAACTTCAAAAGCTCTTTTCTCGCGATATCAAGAGGCATATCCCTTAATTTTTCAAGCTGATAGCCTCCCGCTATTATCGCGGCGCTTTTTTTAATATAAGGCGCCCTGTAGCCGGAGCCTATCCTGACAAGCTCGCTTTCTTCAAGCGCCGCTATGCTTTCCGGCTTTGGGAATAAATAGTATTCCTTGCCGTCAAACTCCGCCTTTTCGCCGCAAAGCGCGCACAGTCTTTCAACTATTCCGGCTATTCTGCCTATGTTATTATTGGCGGAGATTATAAAAGTAATCAGCGTTTCAAACGGCTCCTGAGCGAACACGCGAATGCCGCTGGCGCTGCCTATGCACATGCTAAGCTGTTCATCAACGCTGAGCCGCTTTTCTATCGCGGCATAGTCCCTGTCAAGGTCAAAGTAGGCGAGCCAATCCTTCTCCTCTCCTTTTTTGCAGGGATATATGGATATGTCGCAGTCATTTTGGCATACGCGCACAACCCGACCGAGCGCGGGCGCGACAAAGCCATCCCCGTCCTTTTTCCATCTGAAGCTCTGCCCGCAGGCGCAGCTCCTTTCTATATCGATACGGTCTATGCCGCGTACCGTAAGCGTTCCGTTTTTAATCTCATAATCAGTATACATACTAATATAATAAACCAAAATGCGGGCTTATTCAACACAAAAGCGGACGCTGCTTCGCCGTCCGCTCATCCTGTCGAAAACCCCTGGGGTTGTTAAGGGGCGGCTGCCCCTTAAGCAGATTCCGGCTCTGACGGCATGCACGTCAGAACGGATGAAAACCTTTTGGTTTTCATA
The DNA here is from genome assembly GCA_004558525.1 of Clostridiales bacterium. Classification (GTDB taxonomy): domain Bacteria; phylum Bacillota; class Clostridia; order Christensenellales; family CAG-138; genus Phil1. The sequence continues at coordinate 35,408 of SFCQ01000002.1, read as the reverse complement.
CCTTTCGGGTTTTGCCGCCCGGGAGCGTGAGCGAGAGGCAAAACCCGTGAAAACTCGAAAAAGCGGCGTTCAGCCACTTTTTCGACACTCTCAACGGACGCTGCCTCGCCGTCCGCCGTTTGCTTTATAAAAGTATTCGCTTTAGCCAAATATGTCAGGCGATTGCTCAAGGGTCGGCGTCGCCTCCGCCATCGGCAATGCGCTTGGGGTAGGCTGCACGGTCTCTGCAGGCGTGGGCGTGCTTGTGCCGAAAAGCCCGCCGGGCGTGTTTGTAGGCTCATAATACGGCGTAGGCGTAGGCTCCGGCGTTTTCGCCGGCTTTTTCGTCGGCCTTACAGTCGGTTTTACAGTTGCAGTAGGCGTCGGCCTTGTTGTAGCTTTCGGAGTAGCTGCCGGAGTTTCGGTAGGCTTTGTCGTCGGCGCAACAGTAGGAGTCACCGCCGGCGATGCCGAAAGCGCCTCAGTAGGTTTAACAGTTGGATCAACGGACTGCGCAGGCTCGTTTGATATATCAGGAGACGCACTGTCCTGCGGCGTCTCCACAGGTTCGGCATTAATTCCGGCTTTGCTCACCTTTATAAGCAAAAAAATATTTATTACAACGCTTAAAACAAGCAGCGCCGCAAGTATCGTTATAGTGCGCTTATATGCGCGCCTTGTTCTCATCATGGTCATTTGTATGTTCACCCCTGTCAATTTGCGCCGAAAGCAATGTAGAATCCTCTAACAACAGATTTTAACACAGCGGCGCGTCATGGCAATAAACATGCGCATTTCTTTATAAAATGTTTAAACTTCCCGTTCTCTTTATTCCCTCATGCTCTTGGCAAGCTCGTATATCAATATGCCGGCAGCCACGGCAGCGTTTAGCGATTCCGCAAAGCCATACATCGGCAGAGTGTATTTTTGGCAAAGCTCTGCAACGCCGTCGCTTACGCCGTTGCCCTCGTTGCCTATAACAAGGCACATTCTATCCGTAGCCTTCGGCAATTTGCTGCCGCCCTTAAGGTGGCCGCATACGAGCGTATAGCCCTGCTCCTTAAGCTTTATAAGCTCCTGCTCCAGCTTTGCCTGCCACACAGGCAGATGATATATCGAGCCCATCGCAGCCCTCAAGGGTTTTGGTGCGTAAGGATCGGCACAGCCCTCGCCTAAAAGCAGCCCAACGGCTCCCATAGCGTCCGCCGTTCGCAATATGGTGCCAAGGTTGCCGGGATCCTGCACCGCGTCAAGCGCAACTATAAGCCCCTCGGGGTAATATTCCGGCGCCGGTACGTTTGGCGTCCTTACCGTGGCGCATACCCATTGCGGAGTGTCGGTAAGCGTAAGCGTCTCCATAACGGTCCTTTTTACCGTATATACCTTTGCTCCGGCGCCTTCAAGCACGGCAGCCATAAGCTCATGCCCTTCTTCGATAAAAGCCTCGTAAAGCTCGGCTCCGGATACCACGGCTTCCCTTACAAGCTTGTCCCCTTCAATAAAATGAAGTCCCTGCTCCAGCCTGCCCTTCCTTGCGGCAAGCTGGCGTGCGCGCTTGACGGTTTCGTTGCGGGTGCTTTCTATAAGAAGCATTGCTTTCTCCCTCTCGCTCGTTATTTTATAATAGTATACCATATTACGCGCAGCTTTACGCCATAATATATAGTGTGATAAGCATAAATTATGTATTGCCAAGTTTTAGATATAATGGTACAATGGCAATGGTCCGCATGAGCGGATACATTTTGAAAGGAGTCGCGAGGTAAAATGAAGTTCTGCATTCTTGTTGAATCGGTTTCCGTTTTCAAGGGGATAGTTATGTCCTCGCGGCCGTATAGTATGCTTTCGCTTCCCGCATAGCGAAAACTATTTTGCACACACGGCCGTGGACAATGCAGTCTGCGGCCTTTTTTTGCCGCAGAGAAGTAAATATGATTGGAGGAATTGGCTTTGGAGAATCTATCTACAAACGAACAGCAGCATAAGAAGATACACTGGAAGCTCGTTGGCCGGCTCACCAAGGGCAGCATGGGCTACCTTGTCTTGGGCGCGCTGTTTCTGCTGCTTGCGATAATAGCGGCGTATATCGTGCCGATAGTAACAAGCTTTACGGTGGACTATGTTCTTGGCAGCAAGGAAAGCAACCTGCCTGAATTTGTAATGAGCGTCATAAACGGCTGGGGCGGGCGCGATTTCCTAAGGAGCCATCTGTACATATGCGCCATTGCGCTTGTAGTTTTTACGGCCATTAACGGCGTTGCGACATATTTTAGGAGGAGCTGCATAGCCCACGCCTCAGAAGGTGTGGCCATGACCGCAAGAAATGCGCTCTACTCCCATCTTCAGTCCGTGCCGTACGATTACCACAAGCATGTATCAACAGGAGATCTGGTGCAGCGCTGCACTTCCGATGTTGACACGGTAAGGCGCTTTATATCCATGCAGTTGCTTGAAATGGTAAGAACGGTCGTTATGGTTGCAGTTGCCGCTGCCATAATGTTCTCAATAGATACAAGGATGAGCCTTATATCAATGGCTCTTCTGCCGCTGCTTTTTATAGTAAGCTTTGTATATTTTAAGGGGGTCAAGAAGCAGTTCACGCTAAGCGATGAGGCTGAAGGCAAGCTTTCCGCCACGCTGCAGGAAAACCTTACGGGCGTCAGGGTTGTGCGCGCATTCGGCCAGCAGCGCGACGAAGTGGATAAGTTTGACGCATGCAACAAGGACTTCCGCGACAAAACATACCACCTTTGCAAGATGCTTGCTATATACTGGGGTGGAAGCGACGCCATGGGCTATTGCCAGATAGCGCTTTCGCTATTCGCAGGCATCGCGCTTGCGGTAAAGGGAGAAATAACGCTTGGCGAGCTTATGATATTCACTACCTACACGGGCATGCTCACCTGGCCTGTCAGGCAGCTTGGCAGGATACTTGCCGACCTTGGCAAGGCGAGCGTATCGCTTGGCAGGATAGACGAGATACTTTCAGCTCCTGTTGAGGAAGAACCTGGCGCCGCGCTTAAGCCCGAAATACACGGCAAGGTGCAGTTCAAGCACGTTTGCTTCGGCTATGATAAGTATGACGATGTTTTGAGCGACATATCGTTCGAGGCTAATCCAGGAGAAACCATAGCCATACTCGGTTCGACCGGCAGCGGAAAAACGAGCCTTGTCCAGCTGCTGCAAAGGCTTTATGTCTGCACAGCCGGAGAGATAGATATAGACGGCGTGAACATAAACGACATAGAGCACGGACATCTTAGGCGCAACATAGGCATTGTGCTTCAGGAGCCGTTCCTCTATTCCCGCACAATTATGGATAACATACGCATAACCAACAACTCCCTCAGCAATGATGACGTCTATGAGGCCGCAAGGGTCGCCTGCGTGCATGATGTTATTGAAAGCTTTGAGAACGGTTATGACACCGTTGTGGGCGAGCGCGGAGTCACCCTTTCCGGCGGCCAAAAGCAGAGGGTAGCCATCGCAAGAATGCTGATGCAGAAGGCGCCGATACTTATATTCGATGATTCCATGAGCGCCGTGGATACGGAGACCGACGCATCCATACGCGCCGCGCTTAAGCACAGAAGGGAAAGCACCACCACGTTTATAATATCACACCGCATAACTACGCTTTGCGAGGCTGATAAGATACTTGTGCTTGAACACGGCAAGCTTGTGCAGCAAGGCACGCATGAACAGCTTATCAATGAGGACGGACTGTATCAGCGCATTGCTAGGATACAGAACGCGCTTGAAGAGGAGTTGAAGCAGGAAGGAGGCAAAGCTGATGAGTAATACCGCAATAAAAGAGCAGGATTACGAAAAGGATACAAAGGTCGATCTATCCATATGGAAGCGGCTTTTCCGCTACGTTTTCCGCTACAAAAAGGCTACAGTTGCCCTTATACTTTGCAACATAGGCATAGCCATAGTTGATATAATCTATCCGCTTATGAGCAGCTATGCCATAGACAATTTTGTTGAAAAAGGCACGACGCACGGGCTCGGCTGGTTCATACCGGTATATCTTGGGCTTGTGGCTCTGCAATCGAGCGGCGTATTCTTCTTCATAAAGCAGGCAGGAAGAATCGAAATGAACGTATCCTATGATATAAGGACGGAGGCGTTCAGAAAGCTGCAGGAGCTGCCGTTCTCATTCTATGACAAAACAGCCGTCGGCTACCTTATGGCAAGAATGATAAGCGACGTAGGCAGGCTTTCCGAAATGATGGCATGGAGCTTCGTTGACCTGCTTTGGGCGGCCACATATGTTATAGGCGTTGTTGTGGCTATGTTCGTCAAAAACTGGCGGCTCGCGCTGCTCGTTATGGTGGTCATACCGCCGCTGGCGATCATATCGGTGTATTTTCAAAAGAAGATACTCAAGTACCAGCGCCGTGTAAGAAAGACAAATTCCCGCATAACAGGCTCCTTTAACGAAGGCATAATGGGCGCCATGACCACCAAAACGCTCGTCAGGGAGGAAGCCAATTACTCCGAGTTTAAGGAGCTTACCGGCGAGATGAAGCATGCTTCCATACGCTCCGCGCTTCTTAGCGCGCTGTTCATGCCGATAGTCATGTTCCTTGGTTCCATAGGCACAGCCATCGCCCTTTACAAGGGAGGCTCCGAGCTTATGGTGGGCGCGCTCACATTCGGCACGCTTTCGGCGTTCATATCTTACGCCACAAACTTCTTTGAGCCGATACAGCAGCTTGCAGGCATACTTGCGGAGCTTCAAAGCGCGCAGGCAAGCGCGGAACGCGTAGTATCCCTTATCGATACGCCGTGTGAGATAATAGACTCTCCCGAAGTGATAGCCAAATACGGCGACAGCTTCAATCCCAAGCGCGAAAACTGGGAGCCTATAAAGGGCGAAGTGGAGTTTGAAAACGTGAGCTTTGCCTATAATGGTGGCGAAAAGGTGCTTAAGAACTTCAATCTGCATGTCAGCGCGGGCGAAACCATAGCTCTGGTAGGCGAGACGGGCGCGGGCAAAAGCACCATAGTCAACCTTGTATGCCGCTTTTATGAGCCCACGGAAGGCCGCGTGCTTATTGATGGGCGCGACTACCGCGAAAGGAGCCAGCTATGGCTGCAATCGAGCCTTGGCTACGTTTTGCAGTCCCCGCACCTGTTCAGCGGCACCATTGCGGACAACATACGCTATGGCCGCAAGGACGCGACCGACGAGGAAGTACATGCCGCGGCAAGAATGGTGCATGCGGAGGAGTTTATACTGCGCCAGGAAAACGGCTACGATACCGAAGTAGGCGAAGGAGGCGTAAGGCTTTCAACAGGTGAAAAGCAGCTTATATCCTTTGCAAGGGTCATATTGGCGGATCCGCGCATATTTGTGCTGGACGAGGCCACAAGCAGCATAGATACCGAGACAGAGCAGCTTATACAGGACGCCATAACAACGGTGCTTGACAACCGCACCAGCTTTATCGTGGCGCACAGGCTATCCACCATACGCAATGCCGACAGGATACTTGTTATACGCGGCGGCGAGATAACCGAGCAGGGTACGCACAGCGAGCTTATCGCAAAGCGCGGTTACTACTACGACCTTTACACCACGCAGTTCAGTGAAGAGGCTTCCGACGCCATACTGAGCGAAAAATAAGCCGAAGCGCCAAAAGAAAAGCGGCGGGCCATAGCGCGGCCCGCCGTTTCGTGTTTCGGCTTATATTACTCAAGGAAGTCCTTAAGCTTTTTGCTTCTTGATGGATGCCTGAGCTTTCTCAACGCCTTGGCCTCTATCTGGCGTATACGTTCCCTTGTTACGTTGAACTCCTTACCGACTTCCTCAAGCGTTCTCGCCTTGCCATCGTCAAGGCCGAAGCGCAGCCTAAGCACCTTCTTCTCCCTCTGGGTAAGGGAGTCAAGCACCTCCATAAGCTGCTCCTTAAGCAGGGTGAACGCAGCAACATCCGCCGGAGCAGGGGTGACATCGTCCGCTATAAAGTCGCCAAGATGGCTGTCCTCCTCCTCGCCTATAGGAGTCTCGAGAGAAACCGGCTCCTGAGCCACTTTGATTATCTCGCGCACCTTCTCCTCTGATATGCCCATTTCGGCTGCTATCTCATCCGGCCTCGGCTCGCGCCCGTATTCCTGCAATAGCTGACGGTTGACCCTGATGAGCTTGTTTATAGTCTCCACCATATGCACGGGTATCCTTATCGTGCGCGCCTGGTCAGCTATAGCTCTTGTTATGGCCTGGCGTATCCACCACGTTGCATAAGTAGAAAACTTGTAGCCCTTTCTGTAATCAAACTTTTCAACTGCTTTTATAAGGCCAAGGTTGCCTTCCTGTATAAGGTCAAGGAAGAGCATGCCGCGGCCGACATAGCGCTTTGCAACGCTTACCACGAGCCTGAGGTTGGCTTCCGCAAGCTTCTGCTTGGCTTCCTGATCCCCGTCGGTCATGCGCTTTGCAAGCTCTATCTCCTCCTGCGCGCTCAAAAGCGGCACCTTGCCTATCTCCTTAAGGTACATTCTAACGGGGTCGTCTATCGATATCCCCTCACCCAGGGAGGTATCGTTTTCAATTTCCGCTATCTCATCATTTATGTTTTCGGGTACGTCAATTTCCTCTTCCACCACGTCTATATTGAGCGATTCAAACCTATCGTACAGCTTTTCTATCTGGTCGCTGTCCATATCAAGGTCGCTCAGTGCATCCATAACCTCTTTATAGGTCAATACGCCCTTAGCCTTGCCTCTGTCAATCAGCTCGTCAATTTTGCTTTTCTTCGGTTCCTTCGTTTCCAAAGCAGCCACCCCTTTTGCTTAATTTGTGTGAAATCTATCTTAAAAGCCTAAGCTTTTTTGCTATTTCATCGGCCTTTATAAGGCACTGTCTCTGCTCCTCGCCGCTCAAAGCTTGCGCTTTAACGAACATCAGGCTGTATTGCTCGCTCAGCTTCTCCTTAAGCAGCTTGTTTACGCAATCCTCCGCTATCTTCTTAGCGTCGCCGCCCATTCTTTCAACGGCCGTTTGCGCGGCGCCCACAGCCTCCGCCTGCTCCATAGGCATTTCGCTTATTATGATGGCCGTATTGGCTGCGCTATCCTCGGCGTATTTTATAAGCAGCGTTTCTGCGGCCGCGCGGATAGCCTCGTTTTTAAGCTCTATCCCGTTTTCCGCCATAAGCTCCGCCGTATATGCCGCTGTCGATGCGTCTATGAGCATAAGGCTCAATATGGTAAGCTCCGCAGCGTCCCAGCCATCTTCGGCTTTTTGCCGAACTTTGCTCATAGTATTCCTGTTTTTGGCAGGCATATTCTCTATTCCGGAAGCGCTTAGGCCGCACTGCGCCTTTACCACATCCTCGCTGAGCCCTGTTTTTCGGGCTATAACAGGCGCATAGCGCTCCTGCTCAACAGGCTGCAGCCCGCCCACGAACCGGCACGCTTTCTTTGCAAAGGCCTCCCGGCCATCGGTAGTTTTAAGGTCAAACTCCTTCGCCATGCTTTCAAGCATAAAGCCGTTGGCGCTCAGCGCACTGTCCCTAAGCTGCAAAAAGCCCTGTTTCCCGAACTTTTTAACATAATCGTCCGGATCCATGCCGCCTGGTATTACTATCACCTTAGCCTCTATCCCTGCCGAGGCAAGTATGCCAAGTCCCCTTAACGTGGCGGCTTGTCCGGCGTTATCGCCATCGTAGCAAAGATATATCCTATCGGCATATCGTTTTATAAGCCTTGCCTGCTGAGCAGTCATGGCCGTGCCAAGCGAAGCCACGGCGGTTTCTATGCCGGCGTTAAAAAGGCTTATAACGTCCATATACCCTTCGACCATTATAAGCTCGCCCGCACGCCTGCCCTTCTGCATGTTGAGCGCATACAGGTTGTTGCGCTTATTGTATATGGGCGTGTCGCCGGTGTTGATGTACTTTGGCTCCTCATCCTTTTTCATCGTCCTTGCGCCGAAGCCCATCACCCTGCCGGAAGCTGATATGATAGGAAATATCAGCCTGTCTCTATATGCATCATATACGCCGCCCTTTCCCTTTTTGGAGCGTATGGCAAGCCCTGCGTCAACTATCTCCTTTTCGCTGAAGCCCCTGGCTTTAAGATGCTCGATAAGATTCCGCCAGCCTTCGGGCGCGTACCCTAAGCCAAAGCGCATAGCCATCTTTCCGCCTATGCCGCGCTTTGTAAGATACTGCTGGGCATGCTTGCCCTCCTCGCTCAAAAGCTTTTTATTATAAAACCTTGCAGCCTCCTTGCAGGCCGCGAAGAGCCTTTCTTTATATGCCCTTTCCGCCTTTAATCTTTCGTCGTTTATCTCGTCCGGAAGCTCCATCCCAGCCTTTTGGGCAAGCAGCTTAACAGCGTCGACAAACCCCACCCTTTCGGCTTCCATGACAAAATGTATCACACCGCCGCCGGCATGGCAGCCGAAGCAATAGTACATCTGCTTTTCCGGTATAACAGAAAAGCTGGGCGTTTTTTCATTATGGAACGGGCAGCACGCCCAATACCTTCCGCCCTTTGGGGAAAGCGAAACATATTCCGAGACTATTCTTACAATATCCGTTTTAGAAAGGAGCTCGTTAAGCCATTCTTCCGGAAAAGCCGACATCACACAACACTCCTTTCACAAAATCCAGCAGATTCAACTATTTCGCCGTTAAAACCTGATTTCCTGCATCGCAATCAGCAAATTATTCAAAAAATCACACCCACTCGCGCGGTACGAACTTGTTTTCGTAATCCGAAATTGCGTATCTATCGCTCATGCAGGCTATATAATCGGCGGCTACCCTTTCAGCCCCATCTTCTTCTATATTCTTCTTAAAGTCCTCCGGCAGGTTGTCAAGATGCTTAAGATAATATGAGAAAAGCACCTCTATAACATGCTTGCCCTTGCTCTCCTCATGCTTGGCGCCCGGGTTCAAATAAACCCTTTCAAACATAAAGTCCCTGAGCTTTTTGAATTGCTGCCACACCTCGTCGCTCATGCGCACCTCCGGCCTATCCATGCTTTCCGATATTACGTCAAGTATAAGCGTATTTATCCTTTTTCCGTGCGATGAACCGAGTATCTTAACGCAGCTTTGCGGCAGATCCCTTTCATCAAGTATTCCGGCCCTAACAGCGTCGTCAATATCGTGGTTGATATAAGCTATCCTGTCGCTGAGGCTGACTATTCTCCCTTCAAGCGTTGCGGCACGGCAGTCGCTCGGGTGGTTCAATATGCCGTCCCTCACCTCAAAGGTGAGATTAAGCCCCTTGCCGTTTTCCAGCTTTTCCACAACCCTAAGGCTCTGCACGTTATGCTGAAACCCGCCGGGCACCAGCGAATTAAGCACCTTTTCTCCCGCATGCCCAAACGGCGTATGGCCAAGATCGTGGCCGAGGGCAATGGCTTCAGTAAGGTCTTCATTGAGTCTAAGCCCTCTTGATATGGTCCGCGCTATCTGGCTCACTTCCAGCGTATGCGTGAGCCTTGTGCGGTAATGGTCGCCTACAGGTGAAAGGAACACCTGCGTTTTATGCTTTAATCTTCTGAATGATTTACAGTGTATTATCCTGTCCCTATCCCTGACGAACTCCGTCCTGATAGGGCATTTTTCCATGGGGTATTCCCTTCCCTTTGTTTGGCTTGACAAAGCCGCATATGGGCTTAAGAGCTGTTTTTCCAGCTCCTCCGCCCTTATTCTAAGCGCGCCGCTTGAAATATTCTCCTTCATGCCGCACCTCCCAAGAACCTTCTTTCTGCTGTTTTTCAACACAAAAAGCAAAATCCCTGCTTATGCAGGGAAATTTGATTCATTTATCCGGTATTTATCCCGCTTATGGAAATATCTCAACACACAATACATCGATATGTTAAATCGGGCGCTCCGGATGCGGAGCGCCCGATTTAGAGTGTCGAAAAAGTGGCTATTCGCCACTTTTTCGAGTTTGCACGGGTTTTGCCTCTCGCTCACGCTCCCGGGCGGCAAAACCCGCAAAGCACGAAAACCTAAAGGTTTTCATCCGTTCTGACGTGCATGCCGTCAGAGCCGGAATTAGCTTAAGGGGCAGTCGCCCCTTAACAACCCCAAGGTTTTTCGACAGACTCAATCGGGCGCTCCGGATGCGGAGCGCCCGATTTTCAGCTTATGCAAAGCTTGTTTTACTTGTTCCTTATATTGGCCTGAGCGGCGGCAAGGCGGGCTATAGGCACACGATACGGCGAGCAGGATACATAGTCAAGACCTACGCGATGGCAGAAATCGATACTGGAAGGATCGCCGCCATGTTCGCCGCAGATGCCCAGATGGATATCCGGACGGGTCGCACGGCCAAGCTTGGCAGCCATTTCTACTAGCTTGCCTACGCCGGTCTGGTCAAGACGCGCAAAGGGATCGGACTCATAGATCTTCTTCTCATAGTAAGCGCCAAGGAACTTGCCGGCATCGTCACGGCTGAAGCCGAACGTCATCTGGGTCAGGTCGTTGGTGCCGAAGGAGAAAAACTCAGCCTCGGTAGCGATCTCATCGGCGGTAAGGGCCGCGCGAGGAATCTCTATCATGGTGCCTACGAGGAACTTGAACTCGGTATCGTTCTCCTCCATGACCTTCTTGGCAGTCTTTACTACGAAGCTCTTAACATAAGCAAGCTCCTTCACTTCTCCCACCAGAGGGATCATTATCTCAGGAACGATGTTGAGGCCGGTCTCACGTCGCACATTTATGGCAGCCTCTATAACGGCGCGGGTCTGCATTTCGGCAATCTCGGGATATGTGACGCACAGACGGCAGCCGCGATGGCCCATCATCGGGTTGAACTCATGCAGGCTTGCAACGGTGGCCTTGAGGTCTTCAAAGGTCAGGCCCATTTCCTTGGCAAGAGCCGCGATCTCCTCGTCCTTATGCGGCAGGAACTCATGCAGCGGTGGATCAAGGAAGCGAATGGTAACAGGGCGCTCGCCCATAGCCTTGTAGATGCCCTCAAAGTCGCTCCTCTGCATGGGAAGTAGCTTGTCCAGGGCCTTACGGCGGGCTTCCTCGGTCTTGGCGACTATCATCTCGCGCACGGCAGGGATACGATCCTCTTCAAAGAACATATGCTCGGTACGGCAGAGGCCTATGCCCTGCGCGCCAAAGCTTACGGCAACGGCAGCGTCATGAGGATTATCGGCATTGGTGCGGACGGCAAGCCTCTTATGCTTGTCAGCCATCTCCATTATGCGCCCGAAATAGCCGCTGTTAGGATCGGCGGGAATGGTGGGGATAAGAACATCATAGATGCAGCCTGTTGAACCGTCAAGGCTCAGCACGTCGCCCTCGTGATAGGTTTTGCCCGCAAGGGTGAAGCACTTGTTCTCCTCATCCATCTTTATATCGCCGCAGCCGGATACGCAGCAGGTACCCATGCCGCGCGCCACAACGGCGGCGTGTGAGGTCTGGCCGCCGCGGACGGTCAGTATACCCTGCGAATACTTCATGCCCTCTATATCCTCGGGGCTGGTCTCAAGGCGGACGAGAACGACCTTTTCGCCATTCTTGCCATGCTCAACGGCGTCCTCAGCCGTGAACACTATTGTGCCGGCGGCAGCGCCCGGGCTGGCGGCTATGGCCTTGCCTATGGGCTTGGCGTCCTTAAGAGCCTTGGGATCGAACTGCGGGTGCAGCAGCATGTCAAGAGACTTGGCGTCTATCTGCATAAGGGCTTCTTCTTCGGTTATCATGCCCTCGTCTATAAGGTCGCAGGCGATCTTTATGGCGGCGGCAGCAGTACGCTTGCCGTTGCGGGTCTGGAGCATATAGAGCTTGCCGTGTTCTACGGTGAACTCCATATCCTGCATATCGTGATAATGGTTCTCAAGGGTCTTGCAGACGTTCACAAACTGCTCAAACGCCTCCGGGAACTTCTGCTCCATCTCGCTGATGGGCATTGGAGTGCGCACGCCGGCAACGACGTCTTCACCCTGAGCGTTGGTCAGGAATTCGCCGAAGAGGCCCTTGCTGCCGGTAGCGGGAGAACGGGTGAACGCAACGCCGGTGCCGCAATCATCACCCATGTTGCCAAACGCCATCATCTGCACGTTGACCGCAGTACCCCAGGAATAGGGAATGTCGTGGTCCATGCGGTATATATTGGCACGTGGATTGTCCCATGAACGGAAAACAGCCTTGATAGCCTCAAAAAGCTGTACCTTGGGGTCGGTGGGGAAATCGCTGCCGATCTGCTGCTTATACTCGGCCTTAAACTGGTCGGCGAGCTCATGCAGGTCGTCCGCATCCAAGTCAAGGTCGCTGGATACGCCCTTGCGCTCCTTCATGGCATCGATCAGCTTTTCAAAGTACTTCTTGCCAACCTCCATAACCACGTCGGAGAACATCTGAATGAACCTTCTGTAGCAGTCCCAGGCCCAGCGGGCATTGCCGCTCTTCTTGGCTATTACATCTACGACCTCTTCATTAAGGCCAAGGTTCAGTATGGTATCCATCATGCCCGGCATGGAAGCGCGCGCGCCCGAGCGGACCGAAACCAGCAGCGGGTTTTCCTTATCGCCGAACTTTTTGCCGGTGATCTCCTCCATCTTGGCGATGTTTTCCATTATCTCCTTCTGGATCTCGTCGTTGATCCTGCGGCCGTCCTCATAATACTGAGTGCAAGCCTCTGTAGAGATGGTGAATCCCTGAGGAACAGGCAGGCCTATCTTGGTCATTTCGGCCAGATTGGCGCCCTTGCCGCCCAGCAGGTTGCGCATTGAGGCGTTACCTTCGCTGAACTGGTAGACGTACTTTTTTGACATTGATTTCTTTCCTCCAATATCTGATTTTTAATCAAAACCTTGTCACAAAGCGGCGGACAGGCTTACCCCCTTCCGCACTTATCAAACATTATACTATTATTCACGCTTCCAGGCAACAAAAATCAAATTGTATACAAGCATTTTAAGCCTTTTGCCGCATAAGGCCGGCTAAAACGAGGTTTAACTAATTTTTATGTTGCAATAATGCCGAGTTTGATGTAGAATATAATTCGCGTCGGGGATGTAGCCCAGCTGGTTAGAGCGCTTCGCTCACATCGAAGAGGTCGGGGGTTCGAGCCCCTCCATCCCCACCAGGTATGCACGGTGGCATTGATATGACGCCACCGTGCTTGTTTTTTGTCTGATACTGATGTTTACCCATCTGATCCTCCGGTACTCTATGATATTATGTTATGATGCGATATACGATATAATCTTTATAAGGACGTGAGCTATTATGGAACGTACGACCCTATGCTATATAGAAAAAGATAATAAATACCTTATGCTGCATCGCGTAAAGAAGGCGCATGACGTGAACCGCGATAAGTGGATAGGCGTCGGTGGGCATATCGAAAACGGCGAAACGCCGGAGCAGTGCGTACTGCGCGAGGTTAAGGAGGAGACAGGCCTTAGCCTGACCGGATACAGGGCGTGCGGCGAGATACTTTTCAGCGCCCTTCCCTGGCCCGAGGAGACAATGTACCTTTACCATGCGGACAGCTTTACCGGCGAGCTTATAAGCTGCGACGAGGGTGAGCTTGTCTGGCTCGACAAAGAAAGGCTGCGTGCTCTGCCGGCATGGGAGGGCGACTTTATATTCCTTGAGCTTATGGAGCGGCGCGCCCCGTATTTTAAGCTTGAGCTTCACTATAACGGCGACAGGCTGGATAGCGCCATACTTAACAGCAGGCCCCTGCCTTTGCCGGATTGGAGGAAGGGCCTGTAATTAAAGCAACACATTATCAGGGCCGCACATAGGCGTGTTTACCCCCGCGGCCCCATTTTATCATGGTTTTAGTTATTCACCAGGCATACTATTGCTTCTTTTTGCGGGAGCATATCAGCTCCGCCATAACGCCGGCTATTGTAAACGCAGCAAGCACAAGAACAGCTATTATCCAGCCGTTGTGCAGCCTGCCGCCGCCGGGATCGTAAGATACGGTGCCAAACACTTCGCCCGCAATGCCGCATATGCAGTAGCCAGCAAACACTGCTGCCGCCATGTATCGCTTCATAAAGAACGCGGACACTACGGCAATGAACACGACCGCAAACGTAAGATGAGACGCTACCCAATAGCTTACGTTGTATTCAAACGGCCTGATGCACCTCATCAAAAGATACGCTGCAACAAACGCCGCAAGCGTGCCCAGTACCCAAAGCATGCGCGTCTTATCGGTTTTATAGTTAAATGCCGCCACAATAACGCACGCTGCGACAGGTATTATGAATATGAGCTTGGAGCTGACGGGGCTTATGCCTATGCCAAGCGCAAGCCCGACTATAAGCATTATCAACGCACCGCTCCATATCATTGTCTTTATCCTTTCGGCAAGCTTATTATACTTTGCTTCGCCTTCACTATCCGCGCTCAAAGCCGAATAGCTTTCGTATTCATCAAAACATTCCCTGCACTCCTTAATATGCTCATGCACATATTCGCGGCTGCCTTCGCTTGCTACATCGTCCTTAACAAGGGGTATAAGATCCCTGCATATCCCGCATTTTGATTTATGTTCATTCAATTTCATATCCCTCCTTTTTTAGCTGCGCTCTAAGCTGATTCTTTGCCCTGTGTTCTATTACACGCGCCGCCCCTTCGGACATCCCGAGCCTTGCGGCGATCTCTTTATACGCGTAGCCCTCTATGCGCATATTCATTATAGCCTGCGTTCTTTCGTCCTTCTGCATAATAAGCTCCCTTGCCCTCTCGGCGGCCTGCTTTGACAGAAGATGGCTGGTAATATCCTCTTCAATGTATACTTCTACCAAATCCTGCAAGGCAGCTGTTTTGCGCAGTTTTTTTATATATCTTAGATAGCAGTTCCTCGCTATGCCAAAAAGCCATGTTTTTATGCTTGAATCCCCCCTGAAAAACGGCAGTTTGCACAGCGCTATGATAAAGCAATCCGAAAGCAGATCCTCCGCTGTATCCTCATCGTGAGTAAGACTGAGTAGATAGCGGTAAACATCAAGCCTGTATTTTTTATATATCTGCTCAAGCGCGCTCATCGCCTCACCTCCGTCCTTTATCTATTAGTCTCCGTTCAGGTCAATGTGTTACAAGTGGTTATGGGCCTTTTTAAGCTAACGCCACAGTGCCGCCGTCTCACATTTATACCGCATTTGCTTTGTTTATGCGCAAGCAGCAACCGTATGCCGTTTTGTTTTGCGCCGCAACGCTCACACCGCTGTTCTATACCGTTTGCAGGCGGCTGTCCATAAAACTCCGGAGCTTGCTATAAAAAGGGCCGGCATGGGCGATACTGGTCATGCCGGCTAAAAGCGCTTACGCTTTTTGTAAAAATCTTATTTTATCTCTATGCTTATGCTGCCGGAAACGGTCTGCACTTCGTATTCGGCCGGGCCGTCGCCACAGGTGTACACCGAGCCTTGCTGCGCCATGCCCGGGCTTGTTATCACCTGTCCGGACACGGTATCTACATCAACCTTGAAGCCAGCTTCTTTTGTAACACTCAGCTTTACGTCGCCCGACACCGAATCTATGTCTATGCTCTTTGGCTCGTTTTCTGTGGATATGCTCACTTCGCCGGATGTAGAATCCGCATCTACTTCATTAAAGCAGCCTGCTGCGCTGATGCTGCCGGATACGCTGTCCGCCTTAAGCTCATCCGCAGAGCAGGAGACGACGCTTATGTCTGCCGAAACGCTTACAGCCTGTATTTCGTCTCTGGCGGTTACGTTCTCGAGCACTATATCGCCGGATACGCTGTCCAGCTTCACTTCATCGGCCGTCACGCCCGTTATGCTGGCGGCGCTTGACACCGATGCCGCAAAAAGCTCCAGCTCCCCGCTTTGGCAAAGCGCCTCAGGCACGTTGATTATAAGCTCCTTTGAAGGTAAGCCGGCAGTGAGGTCGTTTATGTCAAAGCTTTTGAAATCAATCTCGGCAAACCTGCGGCTGTGGCAGAAGCGTATCTCAAGCTTATCGCCCTCTGCTTTGTAGATAAGGCAGTTATTGTCATCTATGGAACGAGCAGAGCTTTCGCTGAAGGTTATCGCATCGCCGTCATAAGGCTGTATACTCACCGAACCGCTGATCCACAGAATCTCTATCTTCTTTATCCTGTCCGCAGCTACAGAATAGCTGTTGTCGCTGCTTGGGGTCATGTTGAAGCCGGCGTCCGTTTTTTTAAGCGCATTAAGACTGTCATTGTCAATAACAGACCCGGCGTTTTCTGAAATGAATTCCTTTGCCTTGTCTATACGCTTTAATGCGCTTACTCTTAATGCGTATATTATAACGCCTATAAGCAGCAGCGTACCCAATACGGAAGCGATGATTATTAAGGCTATTTTGCCGCCGTTCGATTTCTTCTCAGGCTGCTGCGGCTGCATGCCGTTGCTGTTATACATGTTTTCCATACGATGCTCCTCCTTATATTTTAGCTGATACAGCATACAGCAGGCTTTGCCCCGAGTCAAGCCGAAACAGAAAACAATCCCTGTTTTTTGCTTAAATAGCGTTGTTTGCCACAAAAAAGCGCCTTTATATGCTATACTTTGTATAAAGGAGCACGCCATGCCGAGTATTAAGCTAAACGGCATAGTTACCCGCTATGCAGACTATAAGGAGAATGACAGGATACTTACCCTGTTTACGAGGGAGCAGGGTCTTGTTTCATGCGCCTCAAGGGGATGCCGCAGGGCAAAGAGCCCGCTTATAGGCGCAAGCGAGCTTTTTGTATGCGGCGAGTTCGTGTTGTTCAAAGCCGGCGATAAGCATACGCTCGACAGCGCGGAGATTAGCGAGCGTTTTTATCCATTGAGGGAGGATATAGCTAAATTTGCAGCGGCAAGCTACATGCTTTCGCTTATAAACGCAGGCGCCGAGGAAACCGCCAATATCAAGCTGTATTCGCTGCTGCGCTACTCGCTTGCATACACCGCGTATTCACAGGTTGATGCGGCTGATATGGCTATATGCTTTGCGCTTAGGTGTCTTAACGCGCTTGGCTACAGGCCGTCCGTAACCGAGTGCGCCATATGCGGCATGGACATACGCAGCAGAAAATCAGCCTTTTTCAGCGCGGATCACGGCGGCGCGCTTTGCCCGGGCTGCGCAAGGGCAGTGGGCGCAAAAGAAATAAGCGCCCTGAGCCTTGAGGCTATAAGGCGCATGCTTTTATTGAAAGATGAGGATATAAGCCGTGTCGCGCTGCCAAAGAGCGTTCAGGCTGAGCTTAAGGAAGCCGTGAACGGCTTTGCCGAATACTCTCTTGAGCGCAAATTCAAGGCTATGGAGTGCCTGTAGCCGTTCGGCTACTGCTCAAGCGGCCCTCTCCTTCTGATTATCTGAGAGCTCCACTCCCCAAATTCGCCTGAATACCTTGACGCAATGTCAATGGCTTTTGTTGTAAGCTTGTCTATGGCCCGCTTATCAAGCGAGGAAAGCCTTACTATATCGGCGCCATAGGCAAGCTCCCTTTCCGGCGAATACACAGGGCCGGAATATGCGAATCCCGCCATCCTTGCGGCCTGTGCAAATTCAAGCATTATATGCTCCGTCGGGAAATACAGCGTAAACGTTACCCTTCTTACAGCCGTAAGGCAATCGCCATGCTTTTCCATCAGGGCGATATGCTCCCCGTTCTGCTCGGTCTGCAGCTTTGCCGCATCAGGATAAAGAAGCGTTCTGTATGTCAGCCAGTCAGGCTCATCCGCTGCGCCGGCCGTACAATCCAAAAGCGGCGTCCTGTCCGCCATTTTCTCGGCCCCGTCAAGCTCCGCATCATCGTGGATATAGAAATAATACTGTATCTGCGCGTCTACCTCAATATAACCCACATACAGTGCGGAAAGCTTTTTAATAACCTTATCCTTAAGCACATTTGCAACGGCTCTTTCCACGGATGAAAGCTGCTGCCGCCTTTCGCTGCGGCTCGTGCAGTTCACATAAAGCAGCAGCGGGCGCAGGTCCCTATCGGCATCTATAAGCGCCATGTCTACGCCAAAGCGCGCCAATGCCCCCTCAAGAGGCCAATCGTATTCAAACCATTGCCCGTGGCGCCCCGCCATAGCTTAGAGTAAAACGGCCTTTATCCTGCGAACGCCTGCGCTTGAGGCCTCCTCCTTCTTTATCTTGAATGTTCCAAGCTCGCCGGTATGGGAAGCGTGCGGGCCGCCGCATATCTCCTTTGAGAAGCCGCCCATGGTGTATACCTTTACCTTTTCGCCGTAACGGTCGCCAAACAGGCCTATGGCGCCCTGCGCGCGGGCTTCGTCAACGCTCATCTCCTCGCAGGTCACGGGAACGTCCGCCTTTATGGCTTCGTTGACAAGCTCCTCAACCCTCTTTATCTCTTCGGGGGTCATCTTGCGCTCAAAGCTGAAATCGAACCTCAGCCTTTCCGTGGTTATATTGCTGCCCTTTTGGGCAACGCCGTCGCCAAGCACCTTCCTCAGCGCAGCCTGCAGCAGATGCGTTGCCGTGTGCAGCTTTGCGGTGGTCTCGTTAGCGTCAACAAGTCCGCCCTTAAAGCGCTGCTCGGCTCCCTGCTTTGATTTGTTCTGATGCTCAGCAAACGCGGCCTCAAAGCCGGCCCTGTCAACGCTCAGCCCGTTGTCACGCGCCATCTCTTCCGTGAACTCTATCGGGAAGCCATAGGTATCATAAAGGTGGAACGCTGTAACGCCGTCTATCTTGCCATCGGTAAAGCCAGACTTCATGCGTTCAAATTCCTTCATGCCCTTTTTGAGCGTCCTCTGGAAGCGTATCTCCTCCTGAGCAAGCTCGCCCATTATCTTCTCTCTGTTTTCCTTAAGTTCGGGATAAACCTCGCCATAGCGCTCTATAACGGCGTCCGCCACCTTGCACAGGCTGTTTTCCGGAATACCTATCTGCATGGCGTAGCGGATAGCCCTTCTTATAAGCCTTCTGAGTATATAGCCCTGATCGACGTTTGAAGGAGTTACGCCCCGCGGGTCGCCAAGTATGAACGTTGCGCTCCTTATATGGTCCGCAATTATCCTGAAGGCCTTTACGGTTTCAGCGCTGTCCTTATAATCCTTGCCGCTAAGCTCGGCTATTCTTGCTATTATCGGGGCAAAACCGTCCGTATCGTACACGCTTTCGGCGCCCTGCAGTGTGGCTATGGTCCTGTCAAGGCCCATGCCGGTATCAACATTCTTCTTTGCAAGCGGCGTAACGTGGCCCTCGGCATCTTTATAATACTGCATAAACACGTTGTTCCATATTTCAAGATACTTTCCGCAGTCACACGCCGGACTGCAATCCGGCGAACACTTAGGCTTGCCGGTATCGAAGAATATCTCGGTATCCGGCCCGCAGGGTCCTGTGGTGCCAGGTATCCACCAGTTGTGCTTTGCATCAAGATAGAATATATGGCTCGGGTCCACGCCCATCTTCACCCACAGGTCGTGGGATTCCGTGTCCCTGGGCGCGTTATCGTCGCCGGCAAAGCAAGTGAAATAGAGCCTGTCCTTATCTATGCCGAGCCATTCCTCGCCCGTCAAAAGCTCATAGCTCCAGGCAATGGATTCCTCCTTGAAATAGTCGCCAAGGCTCCAGTTGCCAAGCATCTCAAAAAACGTGCAGTGGCTTGAATCGCCAACATCGTCTATATCGCCTGTGCGCAGGCACTTCTGCACGTCCGTAAGCCTTTTGCCCGCCGGATGAGCCTGCCCCATAAGGTAAGGCACCAGCGGGTGCATGCCCGCAGTGGTGAACAATACGGAGGGATCGTTTTCCGGTATAAGCGAAGCGGACGGTATCACCTTATGCCCTTTCTGCTCAAAAAACTTAAGGAACAGCGTACGCAGCTGGTCGGAAGTAAGCTTCTTCATATCTATTCTCCTTAAATGTTTACAATTTTGCATCAATAATGAATTATATCCCACATTAAGCCGCCTTGTCAACGCGCACGATGGGCTGTATAATTTGATGTATGAGGATGTTTTCGTTTTTCGGCGGCAAAAACCGCTTTACAAGGAAAAAGCATACCCGCCCGCTGATCGTATTCAAGGGATTCAGGGGAGAAAAGGGCAAAACGCTAAGGCGCGCGCTTACAATAGCTGGCGTTATAGCGGCGATCATAATAATTGCGCTTCTTTTGAGGCCTGAGCCTGTGCTTATGAACAGCGCGGAGATCGCCACGGTATGGGATCACGGCGTGCTAAGAGTAGGCCTTCGCAACGATGTCCCCGGCCTTGCCGAAAGCTCTCACGGTCTTGAGTGGGATATTGCCGAAGCGCTTGCGGAGCGCATACTTTCGCACTCTTCCGACTATACTGGCGATACCCTCCCGCTTGAGGTTGTGGAGGTAACGAGCATGACCGTGGGCGCAAAGCTGAGCGACGGCAGCATAGATGCTGCGATATGCCTTATGCCAAAGGGAGCAAACTCAAGCTATGCGTACTCAAGGGCGTATTACACCGACCCGTGCTTTATACTTGTAAAGCCCGGGCATGAGGGCGACGATCTTTCTAAGCTGAAGGTGGGCTGCATACAATCCGCAAGCACATCGAGCCTTTATGTGCCATCCGGAGCTGTAAGGGACAAGCTTTTCAGCTATTATAAGGAAAACAAGGATAATGGCTATGACACAAAGAATGTAACCGGCTATGCGGCATATACCGAGCTTTTTGACGCGTTTGACGCGGGCCGTATTGACGCCGTTGCCATAAACGAGCTTATGCTCAACAAATACGCCAACGGCCTTACATATGCAAAGCATAAGGCCGAAATAGGGAGCCTTGAATATGCCGTAGCAACTTTATCCTCAAACAGCGCAATAGCCACCGTTGCAGACATGGTGCTTGCAGACATGGGATATTGATATTCTTCAGGAGCTAATACAAAAAGCGGCCGGCGGCCGCTTTTTATAATTTCACAGCTTATTCCTCGCACGCAAGCGCGATTATAGCATCCGCCATCACCTTTGCATCTTCTATAAGGTGGTCAAGCCGTATGCACTCGTTTGCCATATGTATGCTTACAGGCTCGCCCGGGCGCTCCATGCCAAACGCAACGGCATTTTTCAAGTGCCTTGCGTATGTGCCGCCGCCTATCGCCATAGGCTTTGCGTCTTTGTTAAAGCGCTTGTTATATACGCCTATCAGCTTGCTTACAAGCTCGCTTTCAGGGGAAACGTAGTAGCCCTCGCTCCAGCCATGCTCTATCTCTTCAAGTCCGGCCTTCTTAAAACCTTCGGCAAGCTTTGCGGTTATAAGCTCGCCATCGGCCGAGATCGGAGCGCGGATGTCCATAGTAAGCCTTTTTATACCGGTCTCGTCCCATTCAACAACGCCAACGTTAGTGGTGAGCCTTCCGGACTCGTCCCTTGAATCTATGCCGAAGCTTTCGCCGTGGCAATCGAAGCTGAGTATCTCGCTCAGCCCATGTACGCTCAGCTTATCCTCAGCCGCGAGCGGCAGCTTATCCATAAGCTCAACGGCCGCAAGAAATGCGTTCTTGCCATATTCGGGGGTAGATGCATGCGCCGCAACGCCCGTCACCTTTATTGAGCAGCCGCCGGTTTCCTCGCTCACCTCATACTTAAAGGGTGAATCGCCAATGCTGCTTATAGCCTTTTCAACATCGTCCCTGCTTACGGGCACGAACACATACGCGCTGCCCGGTACGGCGTTTGACACGGTGCCGGCTTTCACCTTAACAGCGGAAGCATATTCCCTTTTATAGCTGCTGTTGTAAATAAGCTTTTCGGAATTTACCAAAGGATACTCCGCGTCCGGTGAAAAGCTGAGGTCGGGCTGTTTTTCAACCTTGGCATAATGATTCAGGCACTCCATGCCGCACTCCTCATCGCAGCCGAGTATTATGCGCACGCGGCGCCTGGTCTTAAGCCCGCTCGCCTTTACCGCAGCAAGGCCGTACAGCGCGGCAAAAGCGGGACCCTTATCGTCCATAGTTCCGCGGCCGTAAAGCTTGCCGAAATGTATCTCGCCCGCATACGGGGGATACTGCCAGCCCTCCCCCTCCGGCACGACGTCAAGATGCGCAAGTATGCCGAGCTGCTCCTCTCCTTCGCCAAAGTCAATGCAGCCGCAGTAGCCGTCAAGATTCTTTACATCAAAGCCGAGGCTCCTGGCATGGCTCAGCGTGCTTTCAAGGCATTTTGCCGCGCCCTCGCCAAACGGCGCTCCGGCTTTGGCGGTGCTGTCGTCACGCACGGACTTTATCATCACACATTCCCTCAAGGCCTCAATAAGCTGGTCAGAATGGCTGTCTATCCATTTGTCGGTGGTTACGCTCATATTTTTCCTCCTATATAACGCTGTATCTGCTTTATTCAAGCTTTGCTCAATGCTATTGTACAGTTTGGCGGCCGCATTGACAATCCCCTTTGTTTTTGTTGTTTCATATTAAAAACATGTGGTATACTTTATATATTCATATGTTTGATCTGTTAGGAGGCAAAAACATGGCAAAGACCGTTTGGAAGGATAGGAAGCGCACGCTGTTTGGGCTTCCATGGAGCTTTACAAGGTATTATCTTACAGAGGACAAGCTTATTATAGAAACAGGCTTTCTCAGCCGCAGGGAGGAGGAGATAAGGCTTTACAGGATACTTGATATAACGCTGCAGCGCCCGTTCGCTCAGAGGTTGTTTGGCCTTGGCACGGTGCATCTTTGCACGGCGGATCATTCCACGCCGGAAATAGACATACGGCGCATAAAAAAGCCAAGGGAGTTCAAGGAGATGCTTTCAGATATGGTGGAGCATGAAAGGGAGGAAAGGCGCATAGGGACGCGCGAGTACATTGGCGGTGTGGACATGGACGATGAGTGCTGCCGCTGACGCGCAAGGGCATAGAAGAAAACAAAAGGGGGCTGCGGCTTGAATAACGAATACCTTATAGTACACAGGTCGGTATTGCCGGAATGTTTTACGCGTGTGCTTGCGGCGCAGGAGCTGCTGCGCACGGGAGCCGTAAAGGAGGTAAGCGAGGCGGCAAGGCTTGCCGGAATATCGCGAAGCACATTTTATAAGTATAAGGACTATATATTCACCCCAAACGAAAACACCGCATGTAAGAAAGCCGTTATGAGCATGATACTCAGCCACGAAAGGGGCGTACTCAGCAGGGTGCTTAACTGCCTTAGCGACTGCGGGGCAAGCGTGCTTACCATAATGCAGAACCCGCCCATAGCCGAAAGGGCAAGCGTTGTTATGAGCCTTGATATAACGGGGATAACGAACGGGGTAGATGATCTGCTTTCTGCATTGGGTCAGATAGAGGGCGTTGAAAGGGCCGGACTTATAGATATAGATTAGCTGACAGAATAAGCGGGGCCTCCCCCGTTTAGAGAGTGTTGAAAAAGCGGCTGAACGCCGCTTTTTCAAGTTTTCACGGGTTTTGCCTCTCGCATTAGCTCCCGGGCAGCAAAACCCGCAAGGTATGAAAACCTAAAGGTTTTCATCCGTTCTGACGTGTATGCCGTCAGAGCCGGAATAAAGCTTAAGGGGTAGCCGCCCCTTAACAACCCCGGGGTTTATCGACAGGCTGTAAGCGGTGTCCTCCCCGTTTATTCAGCCCATCAGCATTGTCGTTTGCCGATTGGTGGAGCGCCATCTTTAATTATAAAGACGGCGCTTTTCGTTTTGCTTTTATCCTTTCTATCTCGCGCTTCTAAGCGCTTTTGGCTTGCCCAATATCTCGCTGTACAGCACACCCTGTATCACGGCGTCCCTGTCAGACATATCTACGCTGTACGCGGTATTGTTGGCGGTATCGCCGTATGCATCCTTCTGCTCGTTGTATTCCTCCTCGCAGTCCATAGCCGAGCCGTACATGCTCGATTCAGTATGGCTGTGACGCGATTCGGTAACAGGCTCCACAACATGCTTCAAAGAAGGCCTGACTGCCCCTCCCCTTTTGCGCGGCGATTTATCAAGGCTCATACCCTCCGTGGATATATACTCAAGGCTTCCGGACATGCCTGCCGCTCTTGATCTGCCGCATTGGCGGCAAAAGTTGCCCTGCGTATTATAGAAGCCGCATGTGCAGGCCCACGGGCCCGGCATATCCTGATTCTGAGCGCTTGCCTGTTTGACGCTTGGCGCAACGGCAGGCCCGATATTCGTGTATGGCCGCCTAAATTGACCCGAGTGTTCTTTTTCTGCTCGCTCGTCTGAGTGCATCGCGGTCTCGCGCTGCTTTTTTTCGCGTTCCGCCGCATCTTCCTGCTTCTTTTTGCCATTATATACGGCAAACACTATCCAGAATACAATAGCTAAAAACAATAGTGGCATATGTCATCGCCTCCTTTCATCTGCATTTTTTGCCTATATTTATAGACTATAGGCTTATTCACGCTTGGCTGGCGTTGCCGCGCCGCCGGCTATGGATTCACGCATCTTGGTGTCGCTTATAATGTTCTGCATGTTATAGTAATCCATAACGCCAAGCTTGCCCTCGCGGAAGGCGCTGGCTATTGCGCGCGGCACCTCGGCTTCCGCCTCTATCACCTTGGCCCTCATGCCCTGTACCTCGGCCTTGTTCTCCTGCTCCTGGGCAACGGCCATTGCACGGCGCTCCTCAGCCTTTGCCTGGGCTATGCGCTTATCGGCCTCCGCCTGGTCTATCTGAAGCTGCGCGCCCACGTTGCGGCCAACGTCAACGTCAGCTATGTCTATTGAAAGTATCTCAAACGCTGTGCCTGCGTCGAGGCCCTTGTTCAAAACGGTCTGCGATATAAGGTCCGGGTTTTCAAGCACGTCCTTATGGCTTCCCGAGGAGCCTACGGTGGTAACTATGCCTTCGCCTATACGGGCGATTATGGTCTCCTCTCCCGCGCCGCCTACAAGGCGGTCTATGTTGGCCCTGACCGTGACCCTCGCCTTTGCGCGAAGCTCTATGCCGTCCTTAGCTATCGCGGCGATAACAGGCGTCTCTATCACCTTTGGGTTAACGCTCATCTGCACCGCGTTAAGCACGTCCCTGCCGGCAAGGTCTATTGCGCATGCGCGCTCAAAATCGAGCGGTATTCCGGCCCTTTGCGCCGCTATCAGCGCATTGACCACTCTATCCACATTGCCGCCCGCAAGAAAATGCGCCTCAAGCTTGTTGAGCGATATGGTCATTCCCGCTTTTGTGGCCTTTATCATAGGGTTGATTATGCGGTTTGGCGCTACCTTCCTTATGCGCATGGCCGCAAGCTGGCCCGCGCCCACTTTTACTCCGCTTGCCCTTGCGCTTATCAAAAGCCCGATCGGCACAAAGCTGAAGAAAACGGCAAAAAATATTATCGCCGCTATAATGATAATTATTGTAATAACATATTCCGGCATTCTAAAGCCCTCCTATTTTTTATTTTAAGTCTTGTTCTATTCTGCCCTCGTTTATATGTTTTATTGCAATTACCGGCCTATGAGCTGAAGTATGTAGAACATAAGATATATCAACCCTATAAGCGCGGGAACGCCAATAAGTATCTCTATCCACGCCTTCTTTTTTGCTTTTTCAGCTTCCTCGGCGCTCATATCCGTGCGTATCTCATTTTGGGCGGCTTCACCGCTCCTCATAAGGTCGTCAGAATAGCACTTTGGGCACGGCCCCTCTTTTTCGTTATACAGCGTGCCGCATGCTTTGCATACCTTCATCAGTTTTCCTCCGTATAGGGCTTGACTAATATCTTAAGTCCTTCCACCCTTTGCACCTTGACCCTGTCTCCCTTTTTAATGAACTCGCCATCGCTTAAAACATCAAGCCTTATGCCATCGAAATCGGCAATGCCGCTTGGCCTTAGCGCCGTAGTCGCAATGCCTATGCGGCCAATCATAGCCTGCATATCGCTATTGCTCAGCGATGTTGAGCCGGAATCGATGCTTTCCTTAAGTATTATTGCGGAATTGGCTATGCGCCCCTTCTGGAAGGAGCGATACACTATAATTCCCGCCGCAAACAGCAAAACGAGTATTATCGCAAGCGTTATCAGCCCGTTTTCCAGCGTATCTGCCCTAAGGATTATCGCGGCTATAATTGAGCATATGCCAAGCGCGCCCATAAGCCCCATTCCAGGGGTAAACATTTCCGCTATCATCAGCGCAAGCCCGACGACAAGGCATATTATGCCCGCCACGCTCCAGCCGCCTATGTATGCAAGTACCGCGTCCACATTCATACCTCCGTTCCAAGATTTTTCGCTTTAGCCCAATATAGCTAATATGTCTTTTAGTATAATCTAAACAAATTCGCATTGAACCATTCCGCAAAGCCGAAATCCGCCTTGGGAATTATGCCCATATACATAAGCTTTACTACAAGCACCCAAACCAGCGCAAGCGTTATAAGCGCCATTATGAATATCAAAAGCACTATAAACACGCTCGGCTTTCTGTCAGCCTCGTCTTCAGGGTCCATATCGTAACCGTCTTCGTACTCCCAGTTTTCTGAGAGATCCTCCTCAAAAAGCCTTGGCGTGCTTTTTATTGAAGCGCCGTCTTGCTTGCCGTCATACACAAAGCTTTGCTTATTATAAGCTTTGTCATCGGCATCGATGCGCGCATCGGCAGCAGCTTCCCGTTTTTGCTTTGGCTCGGCCAAGCCTTCGCTTCTTTCTGCTTTAGGCGCCGTGTTCAGCTCCTTCTGCTCCTTTGCAGGCCACTTTGGCTTGCCGGCTTTGCCAAAAAGCGTAGGCGTTTCGTTTGCATCATCAGGAAAGTCCCTTAGCGTATCTTCAACAAGCCTTGCAAAGAATATATCCTCGCTGCAGCAGGAATCGGTAAGCGCCATAAGCTGCGCGTCTATATCCTCTTCGAGCTTTCCCCTTAAAGCAAGCACTGATATTTCGCTCGTTACCCTTCTTGTTACCCTTATGGCGTCAGCCTCGTTTTTGGTTATAGCCAAAGCCCTTTCGTAGACAGGGCGCGTATACAGCTTCAAAAAAGCGCGAAGCTCAGCTTTGTTGCCGCTGTTCAAAAGCGCGACCATTTCAGGCGTGATATTGTTTGCCACTTATCTTTCCCCCTTCCGTGGGCAGGCGCAATGCCATGCGCCCTATTCTCTAATAATATACCAGAAAACGACAAGCTTTTCCATAGCCTATCGCAGCTTATATCCATAGCGGGGTTTTATGCGGTTTGAAAATTGCCCATATCAAATATGAAAATGCTCTATTGCATAGCTTAAGCCGAGCATTATATACATCAGGCCGAAAAGCAGCGGCATGAGCAGCTCGCGCATGTTACAGCGCTTTTTGAAAACATGCGTAACGGCCATAAGCTCGCCAAGATATGCAAGCGCGCCTATGCCGTATGCTATTGCCTTTATCAAAAACTCCTTTTCGTCTATCAAAAGCGATACGCCGAAAAACACCGCCGCAAGTATCGCCATTATGTTTCTTAAATCGAGCATACGCACGTGATGCTCACTCTTATGCGCTTCATACTGCAGGCCTGTGCCGCAGTTTGGGCAGATGATGCTGTCTTTATGTTCGGTTACGGCGGGAGTTTTATTCTCCATCATAAGCTCCTGTCATTTATTCGAAGATGCTCAGGAGGAACTTTCTTAACATCTTCTTTATATATAATACATTATATGCGGTTAAAAGTATACTATATTTTTGGATATTTCGTATAGATATGCTATAATAATCTGGATGCTATCCTTTAGGGGGAAAATATAGATGAAAAACATACTTAAATCTATCGGCAAGGCGGCATGCTATGTGCTTTTGTTCGTGCTTAGCCAGTTTGCCGTAAGCATAGTCGTATCCATATCTGCAGTGTTGAGCAATGCTGACTCCATGCTTGCAGACCCTAATGGTTTTGCCGAAGAAGTCTATAACTCAGTTATGGGTAACGCAACAGTGATCGCGCTTGCGGCAAACGTGCTTACGCTTGTTGTGCTGATAGTGTTTTTTGCTGTCCGCAAAAAGGATATGCTCACAGAGATATCGGCAAAGCCCCTCCCTGCGATGGCATACATGCCGTTGAGCATATGCGGCATGTGCCTCGCCGTTATAGTCACCATAGTGCTTTCGCTTTTGCCTATACCGGAATCGGTATGGCAGGAATATGCGGAATCTTCATCGTTGCTTGAAGCCACCGGAGCTTTAGCCATACTAAGCACAGTTGTCATAGCCCCGATAGTTGAAGAAGCCGTATTCAGGGGCCTTGTATATACAAGGCTTAAAAGGGCCATGCCAAAGTGGATAGCGATGGTATTGCAGGCTGCCGTGTTCGGGCTTCTGCATGGGCAAAAGCTTTGGGCAGCCTATGCATTTGTTATAGGCATGCTGCTGTGCATAGTATTTGAAAGCACGGGTTCGATATTCGCCAACATGGTTATGCATATAAGCTTTAACCTGATGGGCGGATATATTCTCGGCATGCTGAATGACGAAGCGGCTATGTATGTTTTTGTTGCCGCGATACTGCTTTTGATACCATGCTGGCGTTACAGTTTGCGCATAATAAAGGGCGATAAGGCCAAATAAGCCGCAATCAGGCCATAACAGGCAATAAAGCTTTATAATTGGCTCAGTATCCCTTCCAAAGCCTTGCCGTACAAGCCCGAATGGTGTATAATATAACGGTTTTTGAAATGGAAGGGAGTTTTTAATATATGCAAAAAGAAAAGATTCGCAACGTTGCAATAATCGCCCACGTTGACCACGGCAAAACAACATTGGTGGATTGCCTTTTGAGGCAAAGCGGCGTATTCAGGGCCAATGAGCAGGTGCAGGAAAGGGTTATGGACTCCGGCGACCTTGAGCGCGAGCGCGGAATAACCATACTTTCAAAGAACACGGCTATCAAATACAAGGATTACAGGATAAATATAATCGACACTCCGGGCCATGCCGACTTTGGCGGAGAGGTGGAGCGCATACTTCAGATGGTGGACGGCGTGCTGCTGCTGGTCGATGCATTTGAAGGCTGTATGCCGCAGACCCGCTTCGTGCTCAGGAAAGCGCTTGAATTGAACAAGGTGCCTGTTGTTGTTGTGAACAAGGTGGACCGTCCCGGCGCAAGGCCTTACGAAGTTGTTGACGAAACGCTTGAGCTTTTTATGGAGCTTGGCGCCACGGCGGATCAGCTTGACTTCCCCGTTGTTTATGCAAGCGCGAAGGAAGGCATTGCCGGCATGGAGCCTGACCAGATGGGTTCGGACATGCAGGCCGTTTTTGATACGATAATCAGCGCCATTCCCGCGCCGGAGTGCGATACCGAAGCGCCCTTGCAGATACTCTTCTCCACCATAGATTATGACGACTACGTTGGCCGCATAGGCATAGGCAGAATGGAGCGCGGCATAGCAAAGCGCAACCAGATGGTTACGATGTGCGGCGGCACGGCAAACGCATTGCGCACGGTAAAGCTTTCAAGGCTTTACCGGTTCGAAGGGCTGAAAAGGGTAGAAGTTGAGGAGGCGTATGCGGGCGATATAGTCGCCGTTGCAGGAATAACCGATCTTTCAATCGGCGAGACCGCATGCGCGCCTGAATGCGTTGAGCCGATGCCGTTTGTGCATATAGACGAGCCCACCGTATCAATGATGTTCATGGTAAACGACAGCCCCTTCGCAGGCAAGGAGGGCAAGTATGTGACCAGCCGCAACCTGCGCGACAGGCTGATGAAGGAAGTTGAGACAAACGTTTCAATGCGGGTTGAAGAAACCGGCACAACAGATACCTTCAAGGTATCGGGAAGAGGCGAACTGCACCTTTCCATACTTATTGAGCAGATGCGCAGGCAGGATTTTGAGTTTGCCGTATCAAGGCCCAAGGTGATACTTAAGCAGGACGAGCAGGGCCATACGCTCGAGCCTATAGAAGAGCTTACCATTGACGTTCCTTCGGAATACGTTGGCAGCGTTATGGAAAAGCTGGGGGCAAGAAAGGCCGAGCTTGTTGATATGCATACCGAAAACGAGGGCAGCACAAGGCTCCTTTTCAACATTCCAGCAAGGAGCCTTATGGGATATCGAAGCGAGCTTTTGACCGACACAAGAGGAAACGGCGTGATGAGCCACATTTTCCATGGTTATGAGCCATATAAAGGAGACATAGATGAACGCGAGCGCGGCAGCCTTGTATGCAGCGAGACCGGTGAGACAAACAGCTACGGCCTTTTCAACACGCAGGAGCGCGGCAGACTGTTCGTCGGTCCCGGCGTACCCGTATATGAAGGCCAGGTGATAGGCGAATGTTCAAGGGGCGACGATATTGTCGTTAACGTATGCAAGAAGAAGCATGTTACCAACATGCGCGCCGCCGGCAGCGACGAGGCGCTTCGCCTTACAACGCCCACCGTTCTTTCGCTTGAGCAATGCCTTGAGTTCATAGCCGACGACGAGCTTGTCGAGGTGACGCCAAAGAGCATACGCATGCGCAAGCGCATACTTTCAAAGGAGCAGCGGCTCAAGCTCGCCGCAAAGAATAACTGATATGGAAAAGCCACGCTATAACGCAGCCATAGTATCATGCCAGGATTACGACGCGGCAAACGTTCACGCGGCGCTTGTTGAGGCGCTTGAAGCCATAGGCGGGCTCGATTGGGTAAAAAGCGGAATGACGGTCGGCATAAAGCCAAACCTCGCCTCCGCCAAGGCGCCTGAGTACGCCGTATGCACACACCCCGTTATGGTTGCCGAGCTTGCAAGGCTGCTTATTGAAAAAGGCGCTAAGGTCATAATAGGCGAAAGCCCCGGCGGGCTGTACAATGCCTCCGTTATGCATCACTCCTACTCGGCAACGGGCATGACATTAGCCGAGCAGGCCGGAGCAACGCTAAATGAGAATTTCGCCTCCTCAGAAGGCAGCTTCCCCGAAGGTAAGGTGCTCAAGTCGCTGCATTATACCTCCTGGCTTGACGGTGTGGACGCGCTTATAACGTTTGCAAAGCTTAAAACGCACGGCATGATGGGCATGACAGGCGCCGTAAAGAACCTTTATGGCACAATACCCGGCACGGTAAAGCTTGAATATCATTACCGCTTCCCAAACCATCAGGATTTTTCCGACATGCTTGTGGACGTGTATGAGTTCAATCATCCATGCCTTGCGCTTATAGACGCCGTTACCGCAATGGACGGCAACGGCCCCACGGCAGGAAGGCCGAGGCACTGCGGCGCGCTTATAGCCGCTAAGTCGGCATATGATGCGGATATAGTGGGCGCCAAGCTGCTTGGCGTTGAGCCTATGGACGTGCCTACGCTTGCCGCGGCGCACAGCAGGGGGCTTTGCGTTGACTCAATAGAAAAGCTCAGCATATACGGCGAGCCTGAAGGGTATATAATCCCCGATTGCCAGCTTATACCGAGGCATGATATAACCTCCGTCAGGAACACGCACGGGGTCACAAGGGCTTTTATGAAAATGGTAATGGCTTCAAAGCCGGACGCTGTAAAAAGCGAATGTATAGGCTGCGGAATGTGCGCAAAGCTTTGCCCTGCAAAGGCTATAACCATGAAAAACAAGCTGCCTGAAATTGACCGCAAGAAGTGCATACGCTGCTTCTGCTGCCAGGAATTCTGCCCAAAGGGAGCAATGAAGGTAAAGCGCACATGGATAGCAAGGCTGTTAAACAAATAATCCTTGTTTGCTTAAGCATAGCAGAGTGATTCGAATCCGCCATGCTTAATGCGACAGCAATCATAAGGCCGGATAAGATGTCGGGTGCGCCCTGTTTCTTGTTCGGCTTTTTACGGAGGCAATAATGGAATCCATAAATAACTTTACCAAAGGAAAAATACTTGGGCCGCTGCTCAAGTTTGCATATCCCGTTTTTCTGGCGCTGTTTTTGCAGGCTATGTACGGCGCGATCGACCTGCTTATCGTAGGCAAGTTCGCTTCAACTGCGGATGTTTCAGGCGTGGCTACAGGCAACCAGATAATGCAGAGCCTGACGTTTGTGCTTACAAGCTTTTCAATAGGCATAACCATATTGCTCGGGCAAAAAATAGGCGAAGGCAAAAGCGATGTGGGCGGCAAGGTAATAGGCACCGGCATTGCGCTTTTTGCCATAATTGCCGTTGTTTGCACAGCCGTGTTCGTAACCTTTTCAGCCCAGATATCCCGCATAATGCAGGCTCCTGAGGAAGCTTTCGGCCAGACCGTATCATATGTGCGCATATGCTCATCAGGAACGGCCTTTATAATCGCCTTTAATCTGCTCGGCAGCATATTCAGGGGCATGGGCGATTCCAAGATGCCTCTTATAACCGTTGCAATAGCATGCGCCGTCAACATATTCGGCGATCTGCTACTGGTTGCGGTGTTCAATATGGGCGCTGACGGCGCAGCTTACGCAACGGTGTTCGCCCAGGCGGTAAGCGTTATTCTTTCCGTGCTGATAATTATGCGCCGCTCGCTTCCCTTCAGCTTTACCATTAACGATATACGCATAGATAAGGATATAGCGTTAAGCATTTTCAAGTTCGGCGCGCCGGTCGCGCTGCAGGAGCTGCTTGTCAGCCTGTCCTTCCTCGTCATATTCGCGATAGTAAACTCGCTTGGCCTTACGCAAAGCGCAGGCATTGGCGTTGCCGAAAAGATATGCGGCTTTCTGATGCTTGTCGGCTCGACCTATATGCAATCCCTTTCGGCATTTGTCGCCCAGAATATTGGCGCAAGGCGGCGCGACAGGGCTAAGCTTGCGCTTAAATACGGCATACTTACCTCCCTTGCCGCCGGAATCATTATGGGCTATCTCTCCTTTTTTCACGGCGATCTCCTCTCCAGCATATTCTCAAACGATCCACAGGTAATATACATGGCCTCTGAATACCTTAAGGCGTACAGCATAGATTGCATACTCACGGCCTTCCTCTTCTGCTTCTGCGGCTATTACAGCGGCTGCGGCAGGACAACTTTTACAATGCTGCAGGGTATCATAGGCGCTTTTTGCGTGCGCATACCGTTTTCCTATTTCATGAGCAGGATACCTGGGATATCGCTTTTCTACATTGGCCTCGCAACACCCGCTTCCACCGTTGTGCAGATAATGCTTTGCCTTATATACTTTATATACATAGAAAAGAAGGCTAAAGCGCAGCAGCTTGCCATAGCCGAACAAGAATAAAGCTTATCCGCCTTTGCGGGTTTTGCCGCCCGGGAGCGTGAGCGAGAGGCAAAACCTGTGAAAACTCGAAAAAGTGGCGAATAGCCACTTTTTCGATACTCTCGCAGCCGCCGTAATGCTCGGCGGCTGTTTGTTATCACGCATCGTTATAAATACGCATATTCTATAACAAAAGGGCGCGCCGCGCCCCTAAAACCCATTAAGGAGGAAACAACAGTGTTATGTAACCAATGCGCCGGCTGCGCCTCAGCAAGCATAAGCACTGCCGCATCAGATGCGGCTGAATGTGCCGGCGGAGTTATCGCCGCCGGAATGGTTTGCACAAGCGAGATTTGCGGCGTTTTTGAAACGCCCGGCGAATCCAACCTGGCACGCATCAGCTTCCCTATACAGGAGTATACGGAGGGTTTTTGCCCGTGCGAGGCCTTTGAGCAGGGAACCATGTTCCCCGAGCTTGTGCTGTGAAAGGAGGAGAGGACATGGATACCGCCCAAACCGCCCTTTTTTACCGTATCAGCCAATACCGCTTCATGTGCGTTGAGCTGAACATTTACCTTGACACTCACCCAGACGATGCCAACGCGCGCGCGGATTACCTGTGCTACGCAAGAAGGCTCAACCAGCTTATAGACCAATATGAAGCCGAATATGGCCCGCTGCTCAACTTCGGCCAATCCCCCACGGAAACAGGCTGCTATGTTATGTCTCAGTGGCCTTGGGAATAAGGAGGACGCAATATGTGGATATACACCAAACAGCTTGAATACCCCGTAAACATAGTTAACCCCAACCCGCGCATGGCAAAGATGCTGCTTGCGCAGTACGGCGGACCCGACAGCGAGCTTGCCGCAGGCCTGCGCTATCTTACCCAGCGTTTCACCATGCCTGACGATCGCTGCCGCGCCACGCTTAACGATATAGGTACCGAGGAGCTTGCACATTGGGAGATGCTCGGCACCATGATATACCAGTGCCTGCGGGGCGCAAGCTAT
Source organism: Clostridiales bacterium (assembly GCA_004558525.1). Lineage (GTDB taxonomy): Bacteria > Bacillota > Clostridia > Christensenellales > CAG-138 > Phil1. Next base: position 1,416 of record SFCQ01000002.1, on the reverse strand, counting down.
GCAGAGCTTGACGAAGCCGGCATGGCTGGCTACTACACTATGCACGATCACGGCGTGTTCCCCGCCGACCCAAACGGCGTACCGTTTACTACGGCTTACATCGCCTGCACCGGCGACCCCATAGCCGACCTTGTCGAAGATCTGGCAGCAGATGGTACGACTGCGTAAGAACAACATATCATCAAAAAACGATAGGACAAGCTATTTCCAAAACATAAGCGTACCGCACAGGCGGCGTTTCTCAATCCCACACAGGGAGAACAGAAACGCCGCTTTTTTCATGCCCTCATGTTACGCAGTAGAGCAGGAAAAAGCCTTGCAGCAAGCGGCTTTTGGGGCGCGGTTTTGACAAAACCACAGCAAAGGAGTGATGAACAATGGCAGTTTTCCGTGTGGAACGAAACCGCGGCTATACCGTAATGAGCAACCACCATCTACGCAACAGGGGCTTGACCTTGAAAGCAAAGGGGCTGCTTTCGCAAATGCTGTCCTTGCCGGAAACGTGGGATTACACCCTTGCGGGACTATCCCACATCAACCGGGAAAAAATCGACGCAATACGCGAAGCGGTACGAGAGCTTGAAAAAGCCGGGTATATCGTCCGCAGCCGCGAACGCGACGAGAAAGGGCGCTTGCGGGGCGCAGACTATATCATTTACGAGCAGCCGCAGCCACCTGTATCGGATTTACCTACATTGGAAAATCCAACATTGGATAATCCAACGTTGGAAAACCCTATGTTGGAAAATCCTACGTTGGAAAATCCAACGCAATTAAATAAAGATATATCAAGAACTGATTTATCAAAAAAAGAGAAATCAAATACCCATTCCATTCCTATCCTTTCCCCTTACCCCTCACCTTTCACAGAGGACGCGGCAGAGCCGGAACGGAAAGGAATGGAAGCGAAAACGCAGAGCGCAATAGAGATTTACAGGGACATCATCAAGGACAATATCGAGTATGACATTCTCATACAGGACCCGCACATGGATAAAGACCGACTGGACGAAATCGTTGACCTCATACTGGAAACGGTATGCACAGCGAGAAAGACGCTCCGCATCGCCGGGGACGACTATCCGACAGAGCTTGTCAAAAGCAAGTTTTTGAAGCTGACGAGCAGCCATATTGAATTTGTCCTTGACTGTATGCGGGAGAACACCACGAAGATCCGCAATATCAAGCAGTATCTACGGGCGGTGCTGTTCAACGCCCCGTCTACCATCGACAGCTACTATACCGCCCTTGTCGCCCACGACATGGCAAGCGGCGCATGGGAAAAGCCGAAAGGCGGCATACCCGATTACACCTGCAACGAGGGCGAAAGCCTGTAAAACCAAAGGAGGACAAGACTATGAAGCAGGGCGCATTGTTTTTTGACGAAACCGCTGACCGCTACGACATCCGCTTTGA
>SFCQ01000016.1 GCA_004558525.1 Clostridiales bacterium | reverse complement strand
CAAGGAGCGGTACAAGAAAATGACCGCCGATTACGAGGCAGAACAGGAACGGTTAAAGCTCGAAATCGAAGTGACGGAAGAATGGCTGGAAACGCAGGAAACCATGAGTGCGGATGTGGATGCCTTTGTCGCCCTGACTCAGAAGTATGTGGATGTACCGGAATTGACACCTACGATAGTCAATGAGTATATCAAGAAGATTGAGGTGTTTGCGCCAGACAAATCCAGTGGCAAGCGGGTACAGAAGGTAAAAATCTACTTCAACTTCGTGGATGACGTAAATCTACCCTTGGACGCAGAAAAACGGCGTGACCATTACGGTCACACCGTTCTCTGCCCCTCGCAAAGCTAAATAGTACCTTATCACTATTAAGCCTTGCCTTCAAGTTGCTTTAAGCCAAGCTTTTGCTGCAAGGATAATGATACGCCGTTTGTGCATATCACCTGGCCGTACGCTGTCTCTCCCAAAGAGAGCGCCCTGTTTATCATAAACGCTTCAAGCACGCTTCCATAACCGTTGCCCCTGTATTCATCAAGCACCTTAAGCATGCCTATGCTGCCTTCAAGCTGCTTGCCGATAAAGCCTACGGCGTTGTTTGCGGCATCGTAGCCAATATAAAGCTCTTTTCTTGCGTTTACCATGTCAAGCTCGGCTTCATCAATATCATGATAGTTTGCTTTAACAAGATTTAGCCCAAGCTCATCGGCATTTCTGATGCTTAACTTATTGCCTGATGCAATGGGCGTATCTCCTATGTATAACATATCATAGCAGTCCATTATGCGCCTTAAGCCAAGCTTAGCCGCTATCCTGTTGCGCAGCACCATATTGTCAGTACACAGCGATATTAGCTCAATGCCATTAAGCTTGTCATACGCTTCGTCTGCATCACTGCTGCTGGCCATATGTACACGGCTCACAGTATCATAAACTATGCATGTGCTTTCGCTTCTATAAAGCATGTTGCCTGTTCCGCGCTTGAGTATTTCTTTTATCCAAACAGTTTCTTTCATTTGTAATGCTCCGCAAAAACAAAATATCAAAGGCGGGCAAAAGCCCGCCATATCAATTCAATTTGTTCAGGAATCCTTAAGGACATCATCTATTATAGCGTTAAGCTCGTCTTCTATAGAATCTTTTAGCTTTTCAGCTTCAGGTTCATCGCCCGCCTGATTGATTATCTCATTCACTGTCATCATGGGCGCTTCATTAGCCTCTATGGAGCTTGCTTCGGCATCGCCTCTAAGCATTGCAGTCGGCCCACAGTAATGCGTTTCGATATGGTTTTCATCATCATGCGGGTGGTCATGATGTTCCAATTCTGCATGATATTCGCCGCATCTTATGTCCATGGTATCCTCTCTCCAGTGGTGGAAGGCAGGGCCAACATGCTCCCCATCCTCTGGGTGAGAAGTGTCTGCTGTTATGCTGCTATTATCTTCATTAGCGGCTAAAGGGCGCCTTTCTATCCGGTATATGCTCTGCATAAGCTCGGCAGGGTTGTTGTAGGATTCCGGCATATCGCCGGCTGCAACGCCTGCTGAAGCTGCATATTCGCCAGCCATCTCTATTTCGTTATCCAAATTGGCATTGCTTACATAGGAGCGGAAATGTTCGGCCTGCATTGCGGCAGCCTCGGCAGCCCTTTTTAACGCGCTGTTCAACTGCCTTGCGCTTTCACGGTAGTTTTCCATATAGGCTTCTGTTTTCAGCGCGCTTTGGCGGGAATACTCGTCGGCCTCATTGCGTATAGTGTCAGCCTGCTGCTTGGCCTGCTCGATCATTTTGTCAGCCTCAAGCTTAGCGGCGGCTTTATCCTCGTTAGCCTTGGCTATTATGCGCGCCTTTTCTGCATTTGCTTCTTCAATAACCAAGGCGGCGTCTGCCTGCGCGCGTGTAAGTGCGCCGGCTATTGCGCTTTCTTTTTGCTTATATGCTTCAACCGTCGCCTTAAGCTCATTGATTAGGCTCTCCTGCTCGTCAAGCTTTGCTTTAAGCTCCTCAATAGATGCCAAAAGTTCCTTTTTCTTTCCCAACATGGCCGAATCCTCCCTTTTATTATTAGTCTATACTCAAAAAATCATGCGTTCCTGCTTGGGCTGCTTTGCGCTTTCCGGCAGATCAAACCCCATATGCTCGTATGCGGCGGGCATGGCTATCCTTCCCCTTGGCGTGCGCGCTATGAAGCCAAGCTGCAACAGATACGGCTCATACACATCCTCTATCGTAGCGGCGTCATCGCCGGTTGCAGCGGCTATAGTTTCAAGCCCCACGGGCCTGCCGCCGAATTTGACTATCATGGTAGTCAATATCCTTCTGTCAACAGAGTCGAGGCCAAGCTCATCTATTGAAAGCATGTCAAGTCCGGCTCTTGCGGTCTTAAGATCTATCCTGCCTTCTCCACGTACCTCGGCATAGTCTCTTACGCGCTTGAGCAGCCGGTTTACTATTCGCGGCGTTCCGCGTGAGCGTGAGGCTATCTCTATAGCTCCCTCCCTGTCTATTGGTATATCGAGTATGCCTGCGCTCCTCACAATTATTTCAAGCAGATCCTCGGGAGCATATGGCTGAAGCTGCTCCTTTATGCCAAACCTGTCCCTTAAAGGGGAGGTCAAAAGTCCCATACGCGTGGTTGCGCCAATAAGCGTAAAATGCGGAAGATCAAGCCTTATTGAATGCGCGCTCGGACCCTTGCCGATTATTATATCAAGCGCGTAATCCTCCATTGCAGGATAGAGCACTTCCTCAACGGTAGCGTTTAGCCTGTGTATCTCATCAATAAACAGCACATCGCCCGGAGCGATGTTCGTTAGTATTGCCGCAAGCTCGCCCTTATGCGATATTGCAGGCCCGCTCGTTATATGCAGCGTTCCGCCCATCTCGTTTGCGATTATTGAAGCAAGCGTAGTTTTGCCTAAGCCGGGAGGCCCGTAGAACAGGGCATGATCAAGCGGCTCACCTCGCCTTTTTGCAGCTTCAATATATATCTGCACATGCTCCTTCACTTCGCTTTGGCCTATATACTCTTTAAGATATTTTGGCCTTAAGCTGAATTCACTCGCTTCGTCCTCCGCAAGCATTGATGATGAAATAAGCCTGTCTTCTGCCGGCATCTTGCTCACCTTTTATTCTTTCTGGCAATCTCCCTGAGGGCGCCCGTAATCATATCCTCTACCCTGTCGCAATCCTCAACGGCAGCAACGGCCCTTCCTGCGCTTACGCCATCATAGCCAAGCGATACCAGCGCCGCAACGGCTTCGCTCCTTATGTCCATAGAGCCGCTGCCATTAGCGCTGCCTGTTGTGGCGCCTGCTGCGGCGTCATCAGCCGTTACTTTTTCCTTAAGCTCCAGCAGCACCCGTGCGGCTGTTTTTCTGCCCATGCCGGATACCTTATCAAACGCGGCTGCATTTTCAGTGAGTATTGCAAGCGTTATATCCTGTACGCTCAATACGCTCAATACGCTCAGCGCAAGCTTTGGCCCTACCCTTGTAACGCCAATAAGCCTCCTGAACATAGCCCGCTCTTCCTTAGTCTCAAAGCCGTAAAGCGCCATAACGTCCTGCGAAGCGGCAATATGGAAATGCGTATACAGCTTGTGGCGATCGCCAGCCCTTAGCTGTTTAAGCGTCTGAGAGGAGCATAAAAGCTCATATCCCACGCCGTTTGCTTCTATTATCGTCCTGTCCGGCAGCACCTCATCAACAATGCCGTTTATATGCGCATACATATCATAACACTCTCCGTTTGCTATTTTATGCGGAATGTTTCCGCAGCGGGGCCGGCAGTGTTGGCGTGGCACAGCGCCGCAGCCAAAGCATCCGCCGCATCGTCCGGCTTGGGCACGGAGCTGAGCGAAAGCAGCAGCTTTATCATCTGCTGTACCTGCTTTTTATCCGCATGCCCATTGCCCGAAACGGCGGATTTTATCTGCATGGGCGTGTATTCATAAAGCGGCAGGCCCGCCTGCTGTGCCGCAAGCAGCGCTATGCCTCTGGCAGCGGCAACTTGCAGCGCCGTCGTCGTATTCCTTGCAAAAAACAGCTCCTCAAAAGCAACATGGTCGGGCTTATAAAGCTTTATAAGCTCGTTTGTGCCAATATATAACCGCTCAAGCCTTTCCGGAAAAGGAGTGTGCGCCACAGTCTCTATCACTCCATAGTCTATGGCTTTTGACCTGACGCCCTGCGTAGATATAACGCCATAGCCAAGTATGGCATAGCCCGGGTCGATGCCTAAAATGATCAAATCTGCGCCCCCATATACTTATGTTATTATATTGTAACATGGCATGAGCCGGCGCACAAGACGATATTTGGCGATGTGACGTCACCGTATTATGCTATAAATTATTCTTCTATGCTTTCCATAAACTTGTTTATTTCTCTCAAAGATGAAAACATCATGCCGTCATGCATAAGCGCTTTCGTTTCATCGTCCAATTTGGATATGTCCATATCCAATTCAAGCACTACGCTATCTTCAAACGTGTTTTCGTCCCTTTTATGCAGCTCAAGCTTATTTGCGTCTTTAGCGGTATAAAGCACGTAATGCTCGGGGCAGCAGCCTTTATCCTCCTTAACAAGGCATATGTTAGCAGATGTGAACAGCTTTGCGGAATAGTCGCTGTACGCTTCTTTTACCTGATCCTCGGTCATGCCGGTTATATCGAATGCCGGCTTTTCATTAAGCTCGTGTCCGCAGCCCAGGAAGCGTACCTTCCATTCAACGTTAGTGCTTTTTAGCGCGGTCATCTCGCGCTGAGTGCTTACCTGAAAGCTGGGCGCTTGTGTTTCTTCGGCAGGTACTATTATGTTTTTATCCTCAGGCTCGTCAATATTTCTCATCTGCGCGGCAAGCAAACCGAGACATGCTCCTATGGCTATAAGCACAACGCCATACAAGCCCCTTTTGAATATGCCGTGCACAACGATATTCTTAAAAAACATGGTTTAAGCCTCCTTATTTGGGCTAAGTTTTCCCCAAACGGCTCGGTTTTATACTGGTTTATATGAAATGATAATAAGCTTATAAGCTAAAAAAAGCGGTGCAAAGGCCGCTTCGGTATCATCGGTATTTCAGTCTGTCAAAAAACCCTTTTCGTACTTTGCGGGTTTTGCCGCCCGGGAGCGTGAGCGAGAGGCAAAACCCGTAAAACTCAAAAAAGTGGCGTTCAGCCACTTTTTTGACACTCTGATTTAGTTTTTATTTAATCGCCATAGAAATTATAGTCCGCTTCGCCGCCAACGGTTTGTGAACCAAGGCTGTTAAGGTCGGCAAGCACAAGCTCGGTCTCGTAGTATTCCCCTGCACGCCAATACTTAAGCGTCAACTTGTCGCCAACGAGCATACCCTTTATCAATGCAACGAACTCCTCCTGCGAAAGGCCGGCCGTACCGTTAACCTCAACAATTATATCATTCGGTTTTAATCCGGCTTTATGGCCAGGACCGGCCTTTGTCACTGTCGATATAAGTATCCCCACGGGGGTATCATATTTCTCTGCATACATCTCGGACCAAGTAAGCACGCTTATGCCTATGCCAGGCCTAAGTACCCTGCCTTCGAGTATCAGCGTGGATGCGACCCTCATCGCCTGCTCTATAGGCAGCGCAAAGCCTATGCCCTCAGCTCCTATAGCGTTGCCGTATTCATCATAGCTTGCGGTTACGGTTTTTGCGGAGACCATACCTATTACTTCGCCATTCATATTTATCAGCGGACCGCCGCTGTTGCCCGGGTTTACCGCCGCATCGGTTTGGATATAATCGTTTGTCACGCCGTCTATGTTAACGCTTCTTGCTGTGGCGCTGATTATGCCGAATGTTGTGGTCCCGGCAAGCTCGCGCCCTGTCGGGTCGCCTATGGCTATAACGAATTCGCCCACTCTTGCGGAATCGGAATCGCCAAGCTTAACTGCCTTAAGCCCCTTCTTGTCCACTTTGATCACGGCAACATCGCTGCTGTTGTCAAAGCCGACAAGCTGAGCCTCGCACTCCTCTCCGTCAACAAACATCACGCCAAGCTTTGTTGCCCCGTCAACAACATGCGCATTTGTCAGGATATAACCCTCAGATGATATCACAAAGCCTGAGCCGGAGCCAAACTCAAGATCGCGCGAGTATTCTTCGCTGTAGCCATAGTTGATTATGCCAACAACGCTTTCGCTTATCTGGTCAACTATGTCGAGTATGGGATTTGCGTTATTCGTTATTTGAGGAGCAACACCGTCAAAAACGGGAAGCTTGCCGGCAGGAGGTATAGGGGTTACGCTCGGATCTGAAGCTATGCCGGTATCCGGCCTGGTGCTCTGTTCAGGAGCCGGAGTAGCTTCAGGCGTAGGCAGAAATTCTTGAAAATAAGGCGTATCATGCGGTTTTAGATTAGTGTCGGTATATACTATATTAAGCTTTGGCAGCAGGATAGCGCTTAACAGCGCGCCGACAAGGGTGAATACGATCGCCGTTACGACATAGCCGCCTATGCCGCGCTTTGGCGGTTTCGGGTTCTGCTGAGGGTTGCTGTTATAGCCATCGTAATAGTAGTTTGGATACTCCATAAGTGTTTACCTCCGTTGCGAGGGACTTGCTTTTGGCTTCCCCTGCTGTTCATATAGTTTAAGCGTCAGCGTGAACGTAGCTCCTTCGCCGGGCAGAGAAGATGCTGTGATGGTCTGTCCGTGCTGCTCAATTATTCTCTTTACTATGCTAAGGCCAAGCCCTGACGATGAGCCTGAAGGCGTATGCGCTTTTTCAGCCTTATAAAAGCGATCGAACACATATGGCAGATCTTCCGGAGATATACCATCCCCTTCGTCGATAACGCTTATCACAGCAAGCTTTTTATCCGTTGCTATCTTTACCGTGAGCTTGCCGCCATCAGGCGAAAACTTGATCGCGTTATCAACAAGATTGCGTATGACCTGCGCGATTTGGGATTGATCGGCCTCCACTATCGTGTGCTCCGCCGCAAAGTCCATAGCTACATCAATGTGCTTTGCGTTTATCCTGGCTTCAAATGTAAGCAGGGTCCTTATAACAAGCTCGTTAAGATCAAATGGCTCAAGCTTAAGCTCGTATTGGCCGGATTCTATCCTTGCAAGGTCAAGAAGGTCGTTTACCATTCCGGTCATGCGCTTACATTCGCCTATAACTATGTCAAGATACTTTGGCTGATCCTCTGGGGCGATGGTACCATCCTGCATAGCCTCAAGGAAGCCGCGCATGCTTGTTAGCGGGGAGCGCAGCTCATGAGAAACGTTTGCTACAAAGCTTCTTCTTGATTGCTCAAGCGCGTTTATCTCGTTCGCCATATCGTTGAAGCTTTGGCCGAGCTGGCCAACTTCATCCCTGCTGGTTATGCTGACCCTTGCTTCATAATCTCCGCGTGAGAAGCGGTTTATGGCGTTGTTCATATCAACTATAGGCTTTGTCATGCGTCCAGTAATGTATGTTACCGCAAGAAACGCCAAAATGACGGCTACGCATGCCGAAAGCAGAACATCGAGCGACACCTGTTTTATGGAATCGTTAGTACGGCTCATGTCTGTGTGAAAGAACATGGCGCCTATAGTCTTGCCGGCTTCATCAACTATTGCGCGGCTAAGTGTCATTATAGATATATTGCCAACGGTGAATCTATCAGAGCTTATTTCAATATCCGTACCCTGCTCCATCACCCTTTTTGCTTCTTCACTCAGGTCGGCATCGCTTAACGTTTCCCACTTGTTTGAGCTTTGCTCATCGCGGAATATCACCTTTCCGTATGCAGAATCCTTAAAATAAAGCTGTAGCATGGCATCGTATTTACGCATGGTGGTAAGCAGGCTGTCCTTTGCAACGGAGCGCTTTTCGCCGTCTATGTACTGAGTAACTATTACACGGTTTATCTCCTCAGCTTCGCGCCTGAGCTCATTCTCTGTTTCGCCTATATACTGGTTCTTGAACATTGCGCCTATGGTTATGCCAAGAAGCACCACAACAAGCAGCACGATAGCCAGATATGTGCTTAACATTCGTGTGAACAAAGTATTGAATATACCCTTGCTCATTCAGCCTCCAAGCTTAAAACCGTTTATTTTGAAGCTTCAAACTTATAGCCAACTCCCCACACCGTTTTAAGCTCCCATTCAGGTCTTTCACCTATCTTTTCGCGTATGCGCTTAACATGCACGTCTACCGTGCGCGAATCGCCAAAAAAGTCAAAGCCCCATACCTGCTCAAGCAGCTGCTCCCTTGTAAACACCTTGCCTTCCCTTGACGCTAAGAAGAAAAGAAGCTCTATCTCCTTGGGCGGCATGTCGAGCGGCCTGCCGTCAAGAGTTACCGAATAATTATCAAGCGATACGGTAAGGCCGGGAAAGCGAATCTCCTTTTCGTTTTCTGGTGCGGAGCTTCTTCTAAGCACGGCCTTTATTCGCGCGAGCAGCTCCTTAGCTTCAAAGGGCTTGGGAATATAATCGTCCGCGCCAAGCTCAAGCCCTTGTATCCTGTCGAGCGTGTCGCCCTTTGCAGTGAGCATTATTACCGGAACAGTGCTTTCGGCTCTTAGCTTTTCAAGCACGGTCCACCCGTCCATGCCAGGAAGCATAACGTCAAGCAGCACAAGCGTAGGCTTTACATCATGGAATGATTCTATCGCCGCATCTCCCCTTGTGCAGGTCGCCACCGTGTAGCCTTCCTTTTTCAGATACATCTCAATTATTGCCAGTATGTTAGTATCGTCATCGACTACCAATATCACGTTGTTCTCCATGTATACCTCCCTCATCGGTATTCGGCGCCAAATTGCGCCAAATCTCTTATGTTATAATAACACTCATTTATGAACACGGTATGAATACAGGCAAAATGCCCTATTTAGTTTACTTTTGGCTTACTTTTTAAGCGTTACTACCGTAACGCCGGCATCGCCCTCGCCGTAGCTGCCCATGCGGTACCCCTTTACCAGCGGGTGACGCTTCAAAAACGCCTGTATTCCGCTCCTCAATGCGCCGGTACCCTTGCCGTGTATTATGTTAACTTCAGTAAGGCCGGCGTTGTAAGCATCGTCAAGATATCTGTCCACTACAATATTGGCCTCGTCAACAAGCATGCCGCGCACATCAAGCTCAAGCCCAACCTGCTTGCCCGCACCAAGCCCGACCTTGCCGCCTGAGGCCGCAAGAGGCTTCTTTTCTTCTATAAGCCTAAGGTCGTTAAGCTTTACCGTAAGCTTCATAACTCCGGCCTGCACAACAACGTCCCCTTTAGCGTCCGGCGCGCTCAATACGGTTGCCTTCTGGTCGAGTGTGACTATGTTGACCGTGTCTCCGCTGCGCACGGTTTTAGGGGGATTGGAGTTATCCTCCTTGGCTATAGCCTCTTTTTCATTAACAGCGTTTTCTTTCGCCCTTAAGGTATCCCTTGCGTTTTGTATAGCCCTGTCGGCAGCGCTCCTGTCTATATCCTTTATGGAGCGTATCTCAACTATAAGCTTCTCCATTTCACGCTTCGTCTCGGCAACTATGCGCTTTGCTTCCTCCTTGGCTTTGGCTTGCAGACGGCTCCTGTCGTCATTAAGCTTGCGCCTTTCACGTTCGGCATCGGCACGCAGCTTTTCAAGCTCAGCACGCGCTTCCTCGGCCAGCTTGCGCTCTTCCTCCGCGATCCTGTGCTGAGACTGAGCGCTGGATATTATATCCTCAAACCGGACGTCCTCGCCCTTAAGCAGGCTTTTGGCGTTGCTTATTATCCTATCCGGCAGCCCAAGGCGCGATGATATCTCAAATGCATTCGATTTGCCTGGGATACCGATATAGAGCTTATACGTAGGACAAAGCTTATCCACATCGAACTCCATGCTCGCATTCTCCATGCCTTCGTGCGTCATGGCAAAGGCCTTTATCTCGCTGTAATGCGTTGTGGATACGCAGATGCAGTGCCTGTCGTTCAAGTCCTCAAGTATGCTCATGGCAAGCGCAGCGCCTTCTATAGGATCCGTGCCGGCGCCAAGCTCGTCAAGCAGCACAAGCGAGTTTTCGTCCGCCTTATCAAGTATTCCCACAATGTTCTTCATATGCGAAGAAAACGTTGAAAGCGACTGCTCTATTGACTGTTCGTCGCCGATATCGGCGTATATGCTTTGAAACACCGGAAATTCGCTGCCTTCGTTGGCAGGCACGAATATTCCGCTTTGCACCATAAGCGAAAACAGGCCGACTATTTTAAGCGTTACCGTTTTGCCACCGGTATTCGGCCCGGTAATTATGAGCGAGCGATAATCGCGCCCTATCCATATGTCTATAGGCACGACCCTGTCAGAGGGAATGAGCGGATGCCTTGCGCGCACTATCCTTATGTAGTTTTCGCGGTTAAGCTTGGGCATTGTTGCGTTAAGCTCACGCGAAAGCCTTGCCTTGGCAAAAACAAGGTCTATACTGCCAAGTATGTTAAGATCCTCGCGTATCTCGCCGGCATAGGGAGCAAGCATTGCCGTAAGCTCGATCAAAATACGCTCTATCTCCTCAGCCTCCTCCGCAAGCAGCTTCTTGTATTCGTTGCCAAGCTCAACAACGGCTGCAGGCTCAATAAACAGCGTGGCTCCGCTGCCGCTTTGGTCATGGATAAGTCCCGGCACCTGCTGCCTGTATTCCTGCTTCACCGGTATGACAAACCTTCCGTTCCTTATAGTTACAAGCGGCTCCTGCAAATACTTTTGATATGAGCTTGAACGTATCATGCTGTTCAGCTTTTCGCGTACCTTTTCATTGGCAATCCGCATGCTCCTGCGTATGCGCGAAAGAGCAGGAGAAGCGCCGTCAAAAATCTCGTCCTCGCTTATTATGCAGCGGTTTATCTCCTCTTCCGCGCTCCTGTGCGTTGTGAGGCAGCTTGCCATATTATATAGATAGCTGCCTTCATTTTCCTTTGTAAGCGTTTCCTTTGCTATACGCGCCGCCTTCAGGCAGCTTGCTATACCCAAAAGCTCGCCGGTTGAAAGGAACAGCGCCGCATGCATTCTTTCAAGGCAATGCCGCATATCCGGAAAATCATCTACAGGTGAGCGGCCGGTCCTGTAAAACAGCGTCTCAGCCTCGGCGGTCAGCTTAAGCTCGCGCTCCACCTCGTCAAAGTCGCCTGAAGGCTCCATGCTTTCAACAAGCTCTCTCGACACGCAGCAGGAAGATCGATCCTTGAGCATTGAAAGTATTTTATCGTATTCAAGCGTTTTCAAAACACGTTTTTCCATATTATCATTCTCCGTATGTTTGAAATAGATTATAACATAACAAACTGCACTTTGTCATTTGAATAAAAAACGGACGGAAACAGAACGCTCCGGCCGCGCAATGACTTATACACGATATAGCATAGTATAGATAGATGTTTTAGTGGGTAGGCGTTTCCTGCTTTGCCGCAAAGGGACGCTTAACCGGCGCTGAAGCGCTGCTGCGCCTTGGCATTTCCCTAAGATCCGAGATGCGCTGGTCAAGCGCCTCATAATCGCTGCGGAGCTTGGTAAGCTCGTCCGCCATATTAAGAGCCGCGAGCAGCACACAGTTGCCCGTGCTGAGCATAGGATAAGTGCGCTTTACAGCGTCCACCCTTGCATTTACCATATCGGCCAAAGAATCCATATACTGCTGGCTTTCGTCGCCGGTGAGTTTGAATTCCTGACCGGCTATGCGCACGATAGTGCGATTGTTATCCATATACAACACCTCGTGTAGATTATACTATGTATTGTATCAACTTTCAACCTTTTTCAACCATATATTGTAGCAAAAGGCTGAAAAGCTCATTCATTATAAAGCTCTATGCTTATTGCTACCATTCTTTCGGCTTTGGAGCCGACTGTGTATACCTTGAATTTGGTATCCATAGCTTCAAATGAATTCACCTTTGCGCTTTCTGCGGCCGATACGGCTGCACTTTCAAGAAGGTTCAGTGTGCTGTCAAGCTGATATGTGCTGCCGCCGTTTACGGCTATCAGCAGCGCCTGGAGCATCTGCCGGACGTCTTCGTTTTGCTGCTGATATTCTTCGTTGTTTTTCTTTTGAATATACTCTTCTATCGGGCTGAGCTCTCCTTTTGAGACTTCTGGAACGGCAGGCGGCATATACTCTATTGTGAGCGAGCTTACGATGCCGTCTTCGATTTTGAACGTTGTTTCGGCTTCAATAGCTTTGCCTGTTACTCTATACTCTGACTTTCCAATATCGGCATATGTGTTTACAGCGCTCGCTCCTGACCAGTTTTCAAGCATCGCAGCAATGATATCCTCTGGAGCGCAGGGTACAGAGCCGTTGCATTCTTCATCGCAATCATTATCTCCGTTTAAGGATACTTGCGTTTCAGCGGCTTCAACGCCTATCGAAGCCAAGAATGATTTGCCCTTATCGGATATCAAAAACAGCACCGCGCCAACAAGCACTACCACCGCCATAAACAATGCGGAGGCGCTCTTTTCCTTGCTTTTTGTGTTTTTACCGCTATCCATTCAAGCATATCCCATCTATAAGCTTATCTATATCAAGCGCTGGATCGTGACCGGCTTTTTTTAGCGCCGCAATGAACCAATCCGGGATAGGGGCGCAAAAAGTCATAGCTTCCTGTGTTGAGGGGTGCTTTAGCGTAAGCCTTGCCGCATGCAGAGCCTGACCGTCTAAACCAAGCTGATTCCTTTCAGGGCCATAAACGCTGTCCCCCGCGACAGGGTGCTTGATATGCGCCATATGCACTCTTATCTGGTGCGTGCGGCCGGTTTCAAGCTTTGCAGCTATAAGAGTATGATTGCCCAATCTTTCAAGCACATAGTAGTGGGTGACGGCGTTTCGTCCGTCCGGCCGAACAGCCATACGTTTTCTATCCGTTTTGTGGCGGCCTATAGGCGCATCGACGGTGCCGCAATCCTCCTTTATATTACCGTTAACAAGCGCAAGGTACAGCCTGCCGGCTTCATGCGTTTTCATCTGCGCGGCAAGGCTCCTGTGTGCAGCGTCATTTTTTGCTATAACTATAAGTCCGGATGTCAGCTTGTCTATCCTATGCACAATGCCCGGGCGCATCTCACCGCCTATGCCGGAAAGGTCCTTTATGGCATACATTATAGCGTTTACGAGTGTGCCTGTCTCGTTCCCTGGCGCCGGGTGTACCACCATTCCCTTTGGCTTGTCTATTACGGCAATATCCTTATCCTCGTATACTATGGATATCGGTATGTTTTCTGCCTTAAGCTCCGTACTTTCGGGAAGGGATATAAAAAGCTCCACCTCGTCCCCTTTTTTGAGCTTAGCTCCGGCTTTTGTTTCCTCACGCCCATTTACGCTTGCATCGCCGTCATCGATCATCCTGCGGATAAAGGAGCGCGTTTCCCCGCTTATAGCTGCAAGGAAAACATCGAGCCGTTCCCCGCCCTCGGCACTGGCTTTCAGCGTGCGGCCGTATTCATTGTATTCTATTGTAACTGCCGGCGCTTGCTCCACTTAAGCTCAATTCCCCTCTTTTTTATCGTTTCCATCGTCGTTACGAGATTCGTGCTTTTTGTTAAGCGAATCGATATATGCTTTCCCTTTAAAGAATAACACGTCTATAACGAGCAATGCCGCGCCTATGCATATTGCGCTATCCGCCACATTAAATACAGGAAAATCTATAAGCTCAAAATAAAGCATGTCCCTTACATAGCCAAGTATCGCCCTGTCTATAAAGTTGCCCAAGGCTCCTGCAAGTATAAGCGCAAGAGAGATGTGCATGGCGGCAGGCATACGCTTATACTCCTTTATCATAAAATATATAAGCGCGGAGCATGTGATAATGGTAGCTATCAAAAAGAACACCCTTGCGTTTTGCAGCATGCCGAACGCCGCTCCCCTGTTTTCAACATAGCTTATGGAAAACACGCCTTTTATCACATCTATTTTTTCGCCAAGGTCAAGCGCGCTTGCGCAGCTTATTTTAGACCACTGATCTATTATCAAAACGATTATTACTATTATTACGCTAAGCATCAATTTCCCCCAACAGGTGATTTTTTAGATATTGTAACACGCATCATGGCTCCATTCAACTTTCTATATACCAGGAAGCAATGTTAGCCATAATATCAGGCTCCCTTTCTTCGGCTACGCCCTTTATTGAAGCATGGTACATTATGCTGCTGAGCCTGAAATACAGCGTTATAAACGGAAGCTGCTCAACAAAGCTGAGCTGGAGCTGCTCCGCAGCCTCCCTGCATGCGGCCTCGTCTCTTGCAGTAAGCATCTTTTTGGCAAGCTCGGCCAAAAAATCGTTTCTGTAGCCGCCATAATTGCGCGCGCCATTGTTAGCTATGTATGGCAGTATATCGCAGTCTCTTGAAAGATTGAAGCCCACAAGCGCTATATCAAATTCCTTGTTTTCAAGTTTTTGCATATACTCGCTGCTGCTGTCGCCAAGCGTATAGCCTGCCGTTACGACCTCAGCATGTATGCCGACGGCTTCAAGCTGACCGGCAATAGCGTTTGCAGCAGTTTCCCTTGTTGAATCGTTGGATTTGTTCACAAGCAGCTTTAACGTAAGCTCATTATACCTTCTGCCGTTTTTTTCAAGATAACCGTCGCCATCGGTATCCTTCCAGCCTGCCTGTTCAAACAGGGAAAGCGCAAGCTCCTTATTATAGTCATACACCTTTGAGCGGTTGTTATAAAGCCAGCTGTCAGGCGCTATGGGAACATCGCACGCCCTTGCCCTGTTCATATACACGTTCGTTATTATGCTGCCCCTGTTTATTGCATAAGCTATCGCCTGGCGCACAAGCACGTTTGATAATTCCGTATTGCCGTAATTAAACAGCATCACCTCTGCCGTTTGCGTCATTATATCCAATACGTTCGTCACGCCTTCTTCCCTATGCCTTCCAACGGAAAGCGAGGACGTGAACACCATATCGAGCTGGCCCGCAACATATGACGCTATTGAAACATCATTGCTGCTCCTTTGATAAAACTCTACCCTTTCAATATAAGGCTCTTCTTTCCACCAATTTGGGTTTATCTCAAGCACGGCTTTTTCGTCATTGGCAAAGGTTATCTTATATTGGCCTGTCCCCGCACCATATTGTGACAATGCCGCCGCCGGTTCTTCCAGTATTGGAAAGTCCAGTGCGCAAAGCGACAAAATGCCGGCTTCCTTCATGGTTACTTCAACGCTGCCGTCCTCGGTGGCGCGTATGGCTTCAACCTTATCCGCAACGTATGAGTAATAGCCGTTTTTACCAAGCTGCTTTATGCGCGAAAAAGTATACTCAACATCAGCCGCCGTAACACTTGCGCCGGTATCCTGCCAGCGGGCGGAACTGCGCAGCTTCATCGTCCACACCTTGCCCGTTTCATCAACGCTCCAGTTTTCAGCGAGACATGGCTTCGCTACGCCCGCAGCGTCAATCGATATCAGGCTTTCATATATCAATGAAAAGAAGCACAGCATCTCCTTTGAGCTTACTGAAAGCGGATCAGAGATTTCTGCGTTTTCGGGCATGGCAAGCCTTAGCGTTCCGCCATATACCGGAGAAGGCTCGGGTGTTGGCGCAAGCAAAGCCGGCGTGGCCGATGGCGAAGGCGTCACATCAGGAACGTTTGTTTTTTGCTTTTTGCCGCAGCCGAATAACAGCAGCATTGCGGCAGCCAGCAAAGCGGCAATTATTCTATTTACCAAGCTCTTTTTCATATAATTCCCTATATTTCTCCTTTGCGGACGAGACCTTTTCAACATATTCTCGCGTTTCTTTATACGGTATGTCCAAAAGCCTCTTTCCGTCGCCATAGCGCGGGTCGCTGAGCCACTTGTCAACATTGCCGGGGCCAGCATTGTAGGCTGATAGTATACTGCGCTCTATCCCGCCGTATTTGTCGCTCAAATACCTTAAATACCAGCAGCCGAAGCGAATATTTACATAAGGCTCCCTAAGCATATCTTCTGAATAATCGCTCATGCCTATCTTTTCTGATATCCATTCGCCTGTTTTGGGCATTATCTGCATAAGCCCTACCGCGCCCTTGTTGGATACCACATTTGCCCTGTTTGAGCTTTCCGTCTGTATCACCGCCGCAACAAGGTATGGATCAAGCGAGTATTCTTTTGCGCCGGATAGTATCTCTTCTGGATAAAGCAGCTTATAGGTACGCTTCTCCAACATTCTGTTGGCATAAAGCCCAGCTATAACGAGCATGGCTGCGGATGCAAATATGCAAAGAATCAGCGTAAGTTTTTTAAGCTTAGCGTCTTTAATACTGCTTTTGCTCTTTGCGCTGCGTTTTAGCTTTTTACCTGCGGGTGAAACCTGCTTTTTCGCCTTGGCTTTTCCGCCGCCTTTCTTTTTTGCCGGCTTTGCCATAGCCGGCGCGCCCGTCGTACTCATAATGACTGCATATTGGAATACTCACTGTACAAAGCGTCAACTCTTTGGTACAGCTGCTCCAGGCTGCCGCCATTATCTATTATTTCATTGCTGAAACGCGCTTTTTCTTCTTCGCTCATCTGTGCGCATATCCTGCTTTGCGCCTGCTTAATCGTGCATCCGTCACGCGCCATAATCCGGTTTATACGCGTTTGCTCGGGCGCCGTAACAAGCCATACAGAATCGACGTATTCTACCCAGCCGACCTCTATCAAAAGCGGAACATCCCATACTATCATCCTATCGGGGTTTAAGGCTTTTTCGCCGTGCGTCCTTTCCTTAAGCGCCTTAAGCACCTGCGGATGTATTATTCCGTTCAGGATAAGCCGCTTGCTTTCATCAGAAAAGACTATTCCGGCAAGCGCTTTTCTGTCAAGCTCGCCGTTTGCGTCAATAACCTCTTTACCGAATACCTCTGCTATTTTATTAAGCCCGTCAGCGCCCTTTTTAACCGCCTCACGCGATATTGTATCAGCATCAAGCACAAGCGCGCCAAGCTTGGCGAGCCTTGC
Source organism: Clostridiales bacterium (assembly GCA_004558525.1). GTDB lineage: Bacteria > Bacillota > Clostridia > Christensenellales > CAG-138 > Phil1. The sequence continues at coordinate 23,900 of SFCQ01000016.1, read as the reverse complement.
AGAAACTGTTGATTTGCCTGAGCCTATGGTGCCAGTAAGTCCTATTATCATGCTTTAGCCTCACTTTGTGTCATACCAGCTATGCCCCATATGCACCTCAGCAATAAGCGGGACCTTAAGAGCGACTACGCTTTCCATACATTCCTTCAAAAGAACGGCGACGCTTTCCGCTTCCTCCCTGGGTGCGTCTATTATAAGCTCGTCGTGAATCTGCAATATCAGCTTTGCTTTGTATCCGCGCTCCTTAAGCCCGTTATGCACCCTTACCATAGCAAGCTTGATTATGTCTGCCGCTGTGCCCTGTATGGGCATGTTCATGGCTACCCTTTCGCCAAAGGATCTTGTGTTATAGTTGGACGATGAAAGCTCCGGCATTTCCCTTCTTCTGCCGAACAAAGTCTTTGCTGCCCCTTCTTCTTTTGCCTTGGCTACGCATTGCTTTAAGAACGCCTGCACGTCCGGATAGCGATCAAAATACAGCTCTATATATCTTGCAGCCTGCTTTCTTGTTATGCCAAGCTGCCGCGCAAGCCCATAGTCGCTTATCCCATATACTATGCCAAAGTTGACGGCCTTGGCTGCGCTTCTTTGCTCCCCCGTTACCTCTTCAAACGGCACGCCGAAAACCTCACTCGCGGTACGCCTGTGTATATCCGCCCCGTCTAAAAACGCCTTACACATGCTCGCATCGCCGCTCATAGCGGCGAGCAGCCTAAGCTCTATCTGCGAATAGTCGGCATCGATAAGCACACGGCCTTCGCTTGCAATAAAGGCCTTTCTTATCTCCCTGCCAAGCTCTGTGCGCACGGGAATATTCTGAAGATTCGGTTCTGTGCTTGATATGCGCCCTGTTGCGGTAACGTTTTGGTTAAAGCGTGAATGTACGCGCCCGGACTTATCAAGCAAGGGCAAAAGCCCATCTATAAAGGTTGAACAAAGCTTTGTGAGCGTCCTATACTCAAGCACCATCGGCACTATCGGGTGCATATCATAAAGGCTCTCAAGTACCTCAGAATCGGTGGAATAGCCGGTTTTTGTCTTTTTGACGACGGGCAACTTCAGCTTGTCAAACAAGACCGTACCAAGCTGCTTTGTTGAAAGAATGTTAAAGCTTTCTCCGGCAGCTTCATAGATAGAGGCTTCAAGCGACTTGATCCGCGCGTTAAGCTCGGCGCCCATATTGCCGAGCGCTTCTTTGTCAATAGAAAAGCCTGTCGTTTCCATATCGAACAGCACGCTTATGAGCGGAAGCTCGATCTCGTCATAAAGCTTTTTTAGGCCCTGAGCTTCAAGCTCGTTTATAAGCACGGGCCAAAGCCTCATAAGAGCCGCCGCTCCGGACTCGTTTTCGTCGTTCAGCCTTTCGGCCGAAAGCGTCTTTAAGCTGTTGGAAGGGTGTATGGCATGAAGAAGATAGTCGGCTATCATAGCGTCAAACGAAACATTGGTTATGCTCACGCCATGGTTTTTAGCCGCATGCATCATTGCCTTGCTGTCAAAAAAAGCTTTTTTGATGCTGTCATCTTCAAGCACAGCTTTCAGCGCGGTATATATTCCATCTTCATCGAGTCCAACGTCAAGCAGCGTCTCGCCAAGCACAATATCGTATTGTTTTGTTTTATCCATGCTCACGGTAAAGGCGCCGTCCACATGGCAGGCGAACGCTTCGGCTCCGCTAAGCTCATCAACAAGCTTATTCAGCGCGGCAGAATCGGCTATCCTTATATGCTCTACTTTATTCTCAGCTTCCCCGGCATCCCCTGCGGCGCTTTCGATATCACCCTTTGGTATCCGTTCGATAAGACTCCTAAGCTCAAGCTTACGCATCATATCTATTCCGCCTGAAAGAGTGTTTTCGCTGAAACGCGTATCTTCAAGCGATATGCCTATCGGCGCATTTACGTCTATAGTTCCTACGGAATAGCTCATGCGCGCGCTGTCAGCCCCGTTTTTAAGCTTTTGAGCAAGCGCCCCCTTTTCATCTTCAGCATGGGCAAGCGTGTTTTCCATAGTGCCGTATTTCGCAAGCAGCTTAAGCGCGGTCTTTTCTCCTATGCCAGGTATGCCCGGTATGTTGTCCGAGCCGTCACCCATAAGGGATTTAAGGTCTATCATGCGCCTGGGTTCAAGCCCGTATTGCTCCATCAAAACGGCCTCGTCGTATTCTATAGTGTCGCTTATTCCTTTTTTGGTCATCAAAACATGGGTATTGGGCGATATTAGCTGCAGCGCGTCCCTATCGCCAGTAACGAGCAGCGCATCAACGCCCTTTTCATTTGCCATGCGCGCAAATGTGCCCAGTATATCGTCCGCCTCGTATCGCTCACACTGGCAAATGGTTATGCCCATCTTTGGCAAAAGCTCGCGTATAAGCGAAAACTGCGTCCTAAGCTCGTCAGGCGTTGCCCTTCTGCCGGCTTTGTATTCGGCAAATGCTTCATGCCTAAATGTCGGGCCGTGCATGTCGAATGCTACCACAAGGTATTCAGGCTTCTGCTGTATCAGCTTAAGCAGCATGCCAAGAAAGCCGTATATAGCGCCCGTTGGGGCGCCTTCACGGTTAGTCATTGCCGGCAGGGCGTAAAATGCCCTGTGCATAAGGCTGTTTCCGTCTATGGCGATAAGCTTTGCCATTGTTAGTCTACCTCTTTATAAACCATCGGTATATCGTTTGGCTTTTGTGCAGTTATAGCAACTGCGCTTTTTAGCATTGCAACAGCATCTTCAAGATGGCTGTCGTCATTTACATACATTGTTGCTATCGGGTCATGCTTTGTGACCCTGTCTCCCCTGCGCACATGCATTACAAGGCCGGTCGCAGGATCGATGATATCGCCTTTTTTAGCCCTTCCTGCGCCGAGGAGCTGTGCCGCAACGCCTATGCTTTCCGCCCGCATATCGCCGATATAGCCTGAATCATCCGGATATACGTCCACAAGTCTTTTAACCGCTGCAAGCTTATCGGGGTTTTCTATGTACTCTTCCTTGCCGCCCATGGCATAAAGCATCTTTTTAAGCCTGTTCAGTCCCTCGCCGGAAGCAAGCTTTTCCATAAGCATTTTTCTCGCTTCCTCTGCGGTTTTTGCAAGGCCTGATGCTATAAGCATTTTTGCTGCAAGCATAAGGCTCACGTTAAGAAGATGGTCGTTTTCATCAAGCTTGCCGGAAAGCGCCTCCATAGCCTCTATTATTTCAAGCCCGTTTCCAACCGCAAGGCCTAAAGGCTGATTCATGTCGGTTATAAGCGCCATTGTACGCCTGCCCATATGGTTGCCTATATCCACCATGGTGCGCGCAAGCCTTTCGGCGTCCTCAGCGTTATGCATAAACGCTCCGCTTCCAGCCTTCACGTCAAGCACTATGGCTTCTGCGCCGGAAGCGAGCTTCTTGCTCATTATGCTTGAGGCTATGAGCGGAATGCCTTCAACCGTGCCGGTAACATCCCTCAGTGCATACATCAGTTTATCCGCAGGGACAAGGTTTTTCGTTTGCCCCATTACGCAAAGGCCTATATCAGCTACTATCTGCTTGAACCTTTCCATTGTAAGCTCAACGCTCACTCCCGGAACGGATTCAAGCTTATCAAGCGTGCCGCCCGTGTGGCCAAGCCCGCGACCGCTCATCTTCGCAACCGTGCCGCCGCATGCGGCAACAAGAGGGGCCGCTATAAGCGTTGTGGAATCGCCTACGCCTCCGGTAGAGTGTTTGTCAACCTTTACCCCAGCAAGATCGTCAAGCTTGACTATTTCACCGGAATTCATCATGGCTAAGGTAAGCTCGCTTATCTCCCGCTTAGTCATGCCCTCGAGGCATACTGCCATCATCCATGCGGACATCTGATAGTCCGGTATCTCTCCCTTTGTAAAGCCGGAAACTATCGCGTGTATCTCATCATCGCTTAGCGCTTCCTTACGCCTTGTTTTTACTATCAAGTCAACCATTCTCATGGTTATCACCCCTTTATTCGTATCCAAGTTCCTTAAGTGCACTTGGACTGTTGCGCCAATCATCGCGCACCTTGACCCAAAGCTGCAAATTTACCCTTGTGCCGAGCAGCCACTCCATATCCTTGCGCGCCTCGCTGCCTATCTGCTTGAGCATAGAGCCTTTTTTGCCTATTATTATGCCCTTATGTCCTTCACGCTCACAATATATCGTGGCCCACATATCGTATAGGCCGCCGTCAGGCCTAAGCGTCATCTTATCTATTCCGACGCCTATGCCGTGCGGCACCTCTTCTTTCAACAGATTAAGCGCCTTTTCCCTTATTATCTCCGCACACACTATGCGCTCCGGCATATCGGTCACCATATCCTCGGGAAAATACATAGGCCCGGGGACAAGATATGCTGCTATTGCTTTTTCAAGTTCGTTTACGCCCTGCCCGCTTTCTGCGGATATTTCGATTATGCTCCTAAAAAAGCTCTCCTTTTCAAGCCTGGCCCTGGCCCTGGCAATAGCCTCCTTGTCGGCTATGTCGCACTTATTTATGGCTGCTATCACCGGCGACTTAGCCTCCCTGAGCTTTGCTATTATCGCCTCGTCACGTTCGCGTATGCCGTTTGCAGCGTCCGTAATGAACAGCGCGCACTCGACTTCGTTAAGCGATTCGTAAGCAACTTTAAGCATATATTCGCCAAGCTTGTTCTTTGGCATAGCCACACCCGGGGTATCAAGAAAAACTATCTGATAATCCTTCCTTGTAGCAACGCCCATTATGCGGTTCCTCGTTGTTTGCGCTTTGGGCGAGACTATTGATACCTTCTGCCCCACTATTCGGTTCATAAGTGTGCTTTTGCCTGCGTTTGGCGAACCGATTATTGAAACAAAGCCCGAATAGAAGCCTGTATCCATCATAGATTCATATCCTTTTTGGAAAACGCGTATGGCAGCAGCTCGCCCAGCGATATTATCTTGTATTCGCCCTTCCTGTTGGCGCAGATTATGGGCATTTCGTCATCGCAAAACTCACTAAGTACCTGGCGGCAAACCCCGCAGGGAACGGCCGGCGTATCGCCATCCCAAACTATGGCAAGCGCGTCAAAGGTCCTTTCCCCTTCATATATAGCCCTGAACATAGCTACCCTTTCAGCGCATACCGTTGGCGAATAAGCGGCGTTTTCTATATTACAGCCATAGTAATATGCTCCCGACGCCCCTTTAAGGCATGCGCCCACGCGGAAGCCGGAATAAGGCACATACGCCCTTTCACGCGCATCGTTGGCCATTCTAAGCAGGTTCTTTACTTCAAATTCATGTATGCTTCTCATCTCTTTATCCCCATATCGTTTAATATTTTATCCTGAAGGGCAAACATCTCTTGCCTCTCTCCATCTTCTATATGGTCATAGCCCAAAAGGTGCAGGCAGCCGTGTACCGTAAGGAAGGAAAGCTCCCTTTCAAACGAATGGCCGTATTCTTCGGCCTGAGCTTTGGCTTTGTGAATGGATATAGCTATGTCCCCAAGGAATCCGTCCGGCGCGGCCGCTATAGCGTCGCCATCGCAGCTTGGGAAGCTCAATACATCAGTAGCCCTGTCAACATTCCTGTATTCGCGGTTCATTTTCCATATCGTGTCATCATCTGTAACAAGCACGCTTATATCGCCGCCGGCTTTTTGCTGTTTCAGCGCGCCTTCTGCGGCGCGCTTTATGATGCGCTCAGTACCGTTAGGACACTCGGTTTGAAGCATAACCTCTATCATAACTTCAAATCCTCCATATTAGGATACTCTATACGGTCATGCATAAGACCGGCGAAGGTTTTGAGGAAGCTCTTTTCTATTTCCGATATCTCAGCTATTGTCAAAGGAGCGTTTGACATCATGTTCTCGTTTTCATTCAGCTTGCCCCAAATTATCTTGTGTACCATCTGCTCCACAGCCTCGCTGCTGGTATCGCCAAGCGAGCGTACAGCAGCCTCGCACCCATCGGCCATCATAACTATTGCGCTTTCCTTTGTGCTCGGCCTGTTGCCGGGATAGCGGAAACCCTTCTGGCCCACATTCTCGTCCGCCTGCTTAGCTTTATAGAAAAAGTAGGTCATAAGCGAATTGCCGTGATGCTCGCCGCATATCCTTATCACGGCGGAAGGCAGCTTATATTTTGTCAGCAGGGTTACGCCGTCCCGCTGATGAGCGATTATTGATTGCGCGCTTTCAAGCGGAGGCAGCGTATCGTGTATGTTTTCGCCGTTCTTCTGGTTCTCCTTAAAGTACAGCGGCCTTCTCAGCTTGCCGACATCGTGATAATACGCGCCAACGCGCGCAAGCAGAGGATCGGCGCCTATCCTTTCGGCCGCTCCCTCGGCAAGGGCCGCGACCATTATGCTGTGCTGATATGTACCGGGCGCCTCTGTCATAAGCTGCCGCAAAAGCGGGTGATTAGTATTGCTAAGCTCGTTCAATCGTGCCGCTGTAGCAACGTCGAACATGGTTTCCCAAATGGAAAGCGAACCTGTTACAAGCAGCGCGCACAGTATTGCGCTGCCTAATATCCAGGCCAATGACTCAAGTATTTCAAGGAAGCCTGCTTTGAGCATAAGCTGCATGGCTATCATGACGAGCGCGGCATATCCGCCGCCAACAGCGCCTGCCGCTATTATGGAGGCGCGGCTCTGCGCCTGCTTTATTGCGAGCACTGCGCCAAAGCCTGCAACTATATTGCATATTATCATCGTTGAGCAATGCGCGCTCAATATGCCGCTGCCGGAGCCTCCGGCCATTATGCCAAACACCGTACCGAGCAGAAGGGTCAGCGTAAAAGCCGCGCTTTCACCCACGAGGAGTGCCGAAAGCATGACGGGGATCAATATCGGCGTAAAGCGATAATCCACCTTGTTCGTAAGATAGGCAAGCGCCGAAGAAAGCATGATAAGCACAGCCAATATAGCCATGCGCTTTAAGTTTGAAAGCAGCTCGCGCTGATAGAAGCGCATATAAACAGCATACAGTGCAAACAATAGAGCCAGCGTGAGCAAAGAGCCTATAGTGAGCCTTGCGTTGCTCTCTTCCCCCTTAACAAGACCCATCGCTTCAAGCAAGGCAAACTGGGATTGTGTTACCGGATTCCCTTTTTCAACTATTACGCTGCCTTTTTTAACGACTATCGGGTCTATGCTTGCGATAGCTGATGCATGGGCTGATTCCGTGGCCGCTTCATCTATGCTGAGCGTAGGCTTAAGGTAGGCGTCAAACACCTGCACGGCTATCCTTTTTAATCCGGCAGGTATTGCGCTCATGGCGTTTATCTCGCGCGTACAGCTTGAAACAAGGCCGCTTACACCGTCCTGCGAAACGCCGGCTTCAAGCGCCGTGGCAAGCTTTGAAAGCGTAACGTCCTTAAGCGTTTGAAGCTGTTCCTTCGATGCTGAAAGCACGGCAAGCAGGCTTGCTTCATCTATTATGGGAACCGTATTGCTGCAAAGAGAAGCCTTGGCATTGGCATCAAGCGCATCTGCCCATTCATCTGCGGCCGTTGGCGCAGCTGCGTCCTCCTTAAGCATTGCCTGCGCCTTTTCGGGAAGCTTATTCAAGGCCGAAAAGAAGCTTTCGGCCGCTTTTGTGTATTCTTCTACCCTGGCTGAGTCTATTGAATAAACGCTGCCGGCTTCCTTTCTTGCCCTTTCGCGCATGATCTCGGTATTCACCTCGTCAACCGCTTCGCATGTGGCAAGTATAGTAGCTGGCGCCGCCTCCCCCACCTTAATATCATAGCGAACAGGGGTGATCATTCCCTTTGCACACACAAACGCAACGATAAGCGCAAGCGCAAGCATGCCAATGGAAATCAGCCTTGCGTTTTTTCTGTTTATCTGTTTTGGCGCTTCACGCTTTGCCAATTCCGTCTACACCTCCCCAAAAACCGATCAGTCTTTTTTATATGCCCTATCGTAAGCGCTTATTATACGCTGCACCATTTCATGACGAACCACGTCCTTATATGTCAGGTATATCTGGGAAATACCTTCAACATCCTTAAGCACGCCCAATGCATGTACAAGCCCGCTCTTGCGCTCCGGCGGAAGGTCTATCTGCGTTATGTCGCCGGTAACGACTACCCTTGAACCTTCCCCAAACCGCGTAAGGAACATTTTCATCTGCTCTATTGTGCAGTTCTGCGCCTCGTCCAATATTATAAATGCATCGTTAAGCGTGCGCCCGCGCATATACGCAAGCGGGGCCACCTCGATAACTCCGCGCTCGGAAAGGTTCTTAAAAGTCTCCGCGCCAAGAAAATCGTAAAGCGCATCATACAACGGTCTCAGGTAAGGATCGACCTTGTTCTGAAGATCGCCAGGAAGGAAACCGAGCTTTTCACCGGCTTCTACCGCAGGGCGGGTGAGGATTATCTTTTCAACCTCTTTGTTTTTGTACGCAAGCACAGCCATGGCCACCGCAAGATATGTCTTGCCCGTACCGGCAGGGCCTACTCCGAACACTACCGTGTTTCTTTTTAGCGCGTTGACGTATTTCTTTTGGCCAAGCGTCTTGCACTTTATCCTTCTGCCCTTTGCGGTAAATGCGACAACATCGCTTTCAAGCTCCGTAATAAGCTCCGCATTGCCTTCCTTTGCAAGGTCAACAGCGTAGCGGATACGGCTCCGGTCTATGTTATCTCCCCTTCTTATAGTTATGAGCAGCTTGTCCACAACAGTAGCCGCAAGCTCCACGGTTTTGTTTGAGCCTTCTATGCGTATACAGTCGCCCGCGGCTATTATGCGCGCTCCCGTTTCCGAGCTTATTACCTTAAGATTCTCATCAAACACGCCAAACAGCTTTATCATCTCGTCCATAGACTCTACAGCTATTTCCGCCGTATAAAGCTCCCATTCCGCACAGTTGATGTTGATGTTGTCATTAGTCGTTTCCATATATACCTCTTGCTTCAGCAATGTTTTCCTCTGTGGTAATCCTTATTGTGGCGCTTACGGCGCCGTTTTCGTCCAGCCTGGTCTCGCTAAGCTTGGACGTTATCCTGGCCCCTTCCGGTATAAGGCTAAGCAGCTTTGCTTCCGCCTTCGCCAGAGCCTCTTTTTTAAGGGCTTCTGCGCTGCCCCTTATTCTTACATCATCAGTTTCTTTCCTTATAACGCGCTTTATGCTAAGCGGCAAAAAGCAGCCTTGCAGCACATACTCGCATACTTCATCTTCGTCATATGTTTCATAATCAGCCTCCCGCTCAAGTATAAAGCCTAAAAGCTCAAGCTGATTATAGCACACTTCATTTCCGGTATAGCCCTTGGCTTGTATCATAGGCCCTGCCGTTGCCGTATAGGTATAGAGCACCTCGGCCATTACCGTTCCTTTTGCAGCGGTCGTGATAAGGCCAAGCTCATCGTTCCTGATCACGCCTGTTATAAGTTCCTGATCCTTAACGACGGCGTCACCGGCTTTAACTCTCGCCTTGCCGTCTATGGTGGTTACGCTCAAGACTATTCCGTCTTTGGCGGCGAAAAGGCTTTGCGGCTTATCGGCGTTGCTCTGAGCCTGCGCCTTGTTTGCCTCAACTATTTCCACCTTAAGCACAACGCCGCTTATTTTTACCCCCGCCCAGGCAATGCGTGCATCCGTTGCCATAAGCGCCGAGCCGAGCTTGTATGTTGAAACGGCCCTTTTGTTGGATCCTACCATAACGCCCATATCGCCAAGCGATGCGATAACAGCCTGAGGATCCACCATATCGCAGCCTTCAACATCAACAAACCATATGTAGCGCGATGCCGAAAGCACCAGCGCAACCACCGCAAGCCAGCCATACAGCAGCACCTTGCGCCCGCGCATATTCGAAAGCGAGATTATAAGCCCGCGTTTTTCGGCTATGCTTATGCTCACGCCGCACTGGCGCACTATAGGCCTTAACGAATAGAACGTGCCTACGGAAACGGACGCCCTTAGGCTGTTGGTTCCAGTACGCTTAACTGACCATATATCGCCGCCGCTTTGCACGACACGGTTTACAAATCTTTCAAGGCCCCTTCCTTTGATATCAATAATAACATATCCCGAAAGATAATGCCATATGCCAAACCCCATAGCCCGCCTTTCATGCAGCACAAACACAAAATTTTAACGGTTAGTTTTCAAATTGAACCGCTTTTATGCTCCCCTTTATCACCGCGCGCTCGCATCTAAGCTCGCTAAGCACAAGCTCTTCACCGTCCACCCTGAGTATTCCGCTGCCCGTTCTTAGTCTTATAACATTCTCTGCGCACTCAAAAACGCCGTCGTAGTTTTCAATCCATGCAAGACTATCCGCTATTACGCATACCTTTAGCGTGTCGCCAAAGCTTTCAAGCGGTATGTCTATCAGCTCCCCAACGCGCATACCAAGCTTTATTCTTCGTTTTCCCTTCTTCATAAAAACGCCCCCATACAAAATTGTATGCGGGGGCGCTTAGGTTATTCTGTTATGCTGTCAAACATATTTGCGCATGCTCTTAAGCGCGCTTTTTTCAAGCCTTGATACCTGCGCCTGGCTTATGCCGATCTCGTCGGCAACCTCCATCTGCGTCCTGCCATGAAAAAACCTAAGCTCTATTATTCTTCTTTCCCTTTCTGCAAGGCTATCGAGGCCTTTGCTAATTGCTATGGAGTCGAGCCATTTATCATCGCAGTCCTTGTCGTCCCTTACCTGATCCATAACGTATATCGCGTCGCCGTCATCATGGTAAACAGGCTCGTATAGCGACACCGGATCCTGTATTGCCTCCAAAGCAAACGCAATATCCTCTTCCTTCATATCGAGCGCCTTAGCTATCTCGCCTATTTTAGGCTCGCGTGAAAGCTCGTCCATAAGCTCGGTGCGCTTTTTCAAGGCTTTATACGCAGTATCCCTTATAGAGCGGCTCACACGAAGCGCAGTATTATCCCTAAGATATCTTCTAAGCTCACCCACTATCATAGGCACAGCATATGTTGAAAACCTTACGTCAAGATCCATATTGAAATTCTCTATTGCTTTTATAAGTCCTATGCAGCCTACCTGAAACAGGTCGTCCATCTGCTCCCCCCTGCCCGTAAAACGCTGTATAACGCTTAATACGAGCCTCAGGTTCGCGCTTATAAATTCTTCTCTTGCTTCATCATCGCCGTCTTTTATTCTTTTAAGAAGCGCCCTGCTTTCGTTTTGTGTGATCTTGGGCAATTTTGATGTATCCAGTCCGCAAATCTCAACTTTGTTCAGCGCCATATCAGCACCCCCTTGAGAAACATTTGATGCTTCTATGGTTGCCTGACGAAGTTGATGTTATTCCGCGATAAAATGCTGTTAATGACTATTGAAGGCGATGTCTTTTATTACCTCTCCTGCAAGTATAAGACCTGCCGCCCCGGGAACATACGAGATGCTGCCGGGAGTTGAACGCCTGCGCTTATCTATAGCCTCTTCATTTTTGAAAACCGGCGCAAGAGGCTCTTCTTTTGAATAGACTACTTTTAGCTTTGTTACGCCTCTTTTTTTCAGCTCCCTGCGCATTACGCGTGCAAGCGGGCAAACAGAGGTCTTAAAAATATCCTCCACCGCAAAGCCTTCGGCATTTAACTTGTTGCCTGCGCCCATGCAGCTTATTACCGGAGTGTTTGCCTTGTAAGCAAGCTCTATTATCATAAGCTTTGACGATATAGTGTCTATGGCGTCTATAACATAATCATATTGCGAATAGTCGATCATATCCTTGTTGCTTTCATCATAAAAGCAGTTGAACACTTTAACGTCGCAATACGGATTTATGTCCTTGGCTCTTTTGGCCATCACTTCCGCCTTGGGCAGGCCGACTGTTGAATCAAGCGCCACAAGTTGGCGGTTAATGTTGCTCTTTGCCACCCTGTCGCCATCTACCAGCGTCAATGAGCCTATGCCGCCCCTAATAAGAGCCTCGGCCGCATAGGAGCCGACCCCGCCGACGCCGAAAAGGACTGCTTTGGCATTTTTTAGCCTGTTCAGTCCATCTTCGCCAATAAGTGCTTGTGTTCTTACAAATCTATCTTCCATGTGCGATAGTATACTTTTTTTACCGCGCTTTAGCAATAGCTCAAAGTATTATAGGCCCCCTCTTTTTTGCTATAGCGGCGTTGCCCGTGGATGCGCTCGGGCTCTTTTTACCCTTATATTTAATATATGTCGCCATACCGCCGCGTATATGTCTTTCGCTCTTGTTTTTATCCAATATAGCCCTTACCTTGTCGGCAAGGTCGGCGTCTATGCTCTTTAGCCTCACCTGCATATCGTGATGCACGGTGGACTTGCTTATGCCGAATTTGCTCGCCGCGGAGCGGACGGTTGCTTCATGCTCAACAATGTATTCGGCAACACTCAACACGCGTTCTTCTATATATGCGTACATACAATACCCCCACAAAAGCTTTGTTTAATGCTTATGAAGGTACAAGCGATATAATACATAAAAAAGAGCGGCATATCCGCTATAAGCATAAATATCTAAGTGTCAACCGATGGGAGGTATTGTGCCGAGGGCAGCTTCACCTACCTGCTATACAAAGGTTGGCGGCCATTTATGGTAAAGTGATAAAGCAGTAGAGGGGATGAAATCACGGTGCATATAAGGGGACATGGTAGCCTTTAAGCGTCTCATGTCCCCTTATTTATTTACCAAACAAACTGTGTTTTATCAAGTTGTGCAGTCTATCCCCTCAAATTTTTCAGGGCTGCGGGATTATTTGAGAGAATCATTCCAACAGTCTGGCATTTTTCCATGTCCGGGCAGTCGCCACATGTCGATACACCTTTTTTCATCGCACACTGGCGAATACTGCAAAGGCTATCGCAGTATACAGTTTTAATCCCATCAGCACGACAGCCCTGACAGTTGATATGTTCAGGAAGAATGGATGTATTATTCAGCTCGGTCCATAATTTTGCAGTTTTTACACGCAGTTCTTGATCGTTATTGATTGTTGCAATATATGCGTCACATTTGTCGCAGTCCAATCCACAGTATGCAATCATTTTTCTCTCGGTTATACCTCCTAAAAGGGCAACTCATTTTTATATATTATATCATTTGATAGGAGCTGTATCAAGATCCGATAATGTAATGATTCCATGGGCGTACTTACTCAGCACCCTGAGGGTAGTGATATGGCCTGCGGCCAGCGTGCGCTCTCCGATGTCATAAATGGCGGGCCGCCTTTGTCGGGGAGTAGCACCCCTTGGCTTTTTCAGAGCTGCAACAAAATATAGAAAGCCCTCTTGACAAATCGCTTTTTAGTATTAGACTTTATTGAAATGCTCTTTTCCGGCTATGCATGGCGCGGCGGCATATACATAAGCAGCGCCGGCAAGCTTAAGCGCCTTTGCACATTCGTTCATCGTGGCCCCTGTGGTAAAAACGTCGTCAATAAGCAATATGCGCTTATCCTTCGCCCTATCAGATGCCCTAAAGGCGTCTAAAGTGTTTTTTGCCCTTTCCTCCGCATTGAGCAATCTTTGGCTTGATGTGTTCCTTATCCTTTCAAGCAGGTCCTCTCGAACGGGCAGACCGTATCTTTCGCTAATCTTATATGCGATAAGTGCGCTTTGATTATATCCTCTTTTATTCTGCTTTGCTCTATGCAACGGCACAGGTACGACAGCATCTATCACCCATGGCTTTTGGATATCGATAAGCGAAGCAAAAAACGAGCATAGATACCTTGCATCGTTATACTTGTAGTTGTGTACGGCCCTTGCGATATGTTCATCATATTTCACGGCGCAATATGCTTCATCAACAAATCCCAACGGCTCAATTATGCCTGCCGGAACCAAAAGCGCCGCACATTCGGCGCAGAGCCCATGCTTATCCGTATGCGCTTCCTCCGCGCATATGGCGCAGACGACGTTTTTAGGATATACCGCATCAAGTATCGCGTCTATCACTTTGCTCATAGCCGTTTTTACCTATTACAACGCAGTCAAGCTCGATAAGCAGGCATTTCAGCGCGCTGTATCTTTTGCGGATCTGGTTATTGTTAGCCATATCGTATATGCATCTGCTGCTGCCGAGCATATACACCTGTTCTCTGGCCCTTGTTACGGCGGTATACAAAAGGTTCCTTGTCATAAGCTGCGGCGCGCCGCCTGCTATCGGCATTATTACTACCGGATACTCGCTGCCCTGGCTCTTATGCACGGTCGAAGCGTATGCAAGGTTCAATTCCTCAAGCATTGAATAATCGTATGCGGCCGCGCGCTCATCGTCAAAAAGTACGATGACCTCCTGCTCTGCAAGGTCTATTCTCTCCACCGTGCCAAGATCGCCATTAAATATACCCGTACCCTCTTCACCTGTTTTAGCACGCTTCCAGGGTATCTTATAGTCGTTCTTTATCTGCATCACCTTGTCGCCTTCCCTCAGCAAAAGCTCGCCCTGCTTACGTTCTTTCTTGTATGGAGAAGGCGGATTAAGCGCCGCCTGAAGCCGCATATTAAGGTTGACAGCGCCAAGCGCGCCTTTTTTCATAGGTACCAATACCTGAGCGTCCTTTATAGGCTCATTGGTCAAAAGCCGGTTCGTCTTGCCGGAACACAGCGCAATGACGCGCCGTATGATGGTTTCCGCGCCTTCCGTCTCTTCAAATACAAAATCCTCCGCGCTTGAAAAAAGCTCCGGCGGTTTACCGTTGTTTATGCGGTGCGCGTTTTCAACTATCATGCCCCTTTCAGCCTGCCTGAATATGTCGGTAAGCCTTATTACCGGCAATATACCGCTTGCGATAACGTCCCTAAGTACGTTGCCAGGCCCTACCGGCGGCAGCTGATCGGCATCGCCGACCATGATAAGGTGCGTTCCCGATGGGGTGGCCCTTAAGAGAGCGCGCATCAGCATAACGTCCACCATTGACATTTCGTCAACTATTATAACGTCTGTCAAAAGCGGATTGTCCTCATCATAAAAGAACCTGTCGCCCGCGGAGCCGTAGCCCAGCATCCTGTGAATGGTGCGCGCTTCCGCCCCCGTCGCCTCGCTCATTCTCTTTGCAGCCCTGCCTGTTGGCGCGCAAAGCTGATAGTCGAGCCCCATGCGTTCAATAAGCCTGATTATAAAACGAAGTATCGTAGTTTTACCTGTGCCAGGCCCGCCGGTTATGACCATCGCGCCGCTTTTCAGCGCGGTCTCAACAGCTTTTCTTTGCTGCGGCGCAAGAGGTATTTTGAATTCCTTTTCAAGCGCGTTTATCTGCGCGTTGACGCCGAGCATAAGCTGCAACCCCTCGCGCTTTGCAATGGACATGAGCCTTCTTGCACATTCGCTTTCGGCAGAATACATGCCGGGCAAAAACACGGCGTCCGTATTATCTATGAGCTTATACAGCACCTCTCCCGACATTATCAGCTCGTCAAGCATATCCTCCGCCGGAAGAGCATCCACCCTTAAAAGCTGCTCTGCAACGCTCAAAAGCTTTTCACGCGGAAGAAAAGTATGCCCTTCCTGCCTTGCCCACTGCAATGTATATTTCAAACCGGCCTTTATTCTAAATGGGGAATCGGCCTCAAAGCCCGCCTTTATCGCGAGCTTATCCGCCGTTATAAAACCTATGCCTTCTATATCGTCTATAAGCCTATATGGGTTTTCCTTAAGCTTTGCAAGGCACAGGGCCCCATAGGTATTGTATAGCTTCATAGCCTGGGCCACGGTTATGCCGAATTCCTGAAGGGAGAGCATTATATCGCGCATGCCCTTCTGCATGGCGAAAGAGGCCGCTATCTTTTCAGCCCTCAGCTTGCCTATCCCCGGCACGCTGCGCAGCCGTTCCGGCTCGTTTTCAAGCACGTTGAGCGTATCCATGCCGAACATGCCGACTATATCCCGCGCCGTAGCCTCGCCCACGCCGCGGATAAGCCCGCTGCCAAGATAGTTGATAAGCGCGCCCAAATTGGCCGGAGAAAGGGTTTTAATTTCCCTTGCCTTGAATTGCCTGCCATATGCCTTATGCTCAGTCCATTCGCCGGTTATCTCTACCCTTTCTCCAACGCTAGATAGCGCCAGCGGGCCTACGGCGGTTATTTCATCCCCGCTTTCGTCCGTAAGCTCAAGCACGGTATAGCCGTTTTCTGAATTTCTGTATATTATGCTTTTTACTGTACCTTGTATGGATTCCAAAATACAAAGCCTCCCTTGTGTGCCAAGGTAATTCTAACATATCAAAGCACACTAAGGAAGACTTTGTTATTTGTCAATCACCTCTCATTTTTTCTTCTGGACACCATTTACATCGATTATAGTATCGCCTTCAAGCAGCAATTCGCTTACGGTAACAAACTCATATCCCTGCTCCTGCGCCGTTTTGATGAGAGTGGGCAGATACTCTTTTATCTTATAGCCATTGTTGTGGCAAAGTATGATGCAGCCCGGATGAAGCTTTGGCAGCACAGTATCGAGTATTGTCTGCGCGCTTCTTTCCTGCTTCCAGTCAATGGTATCTATGTCCCACTGTATCACCTCATAACCAAAGGAGCGCATTGTCGTAATCACCTTGTCGTTGTATTCGCCAAAAGGCGCCCTGAACACCTTGCAGCGCTTTCCGGTCAGCTCCTCTATTTTGTCGTCATATTCAACCGTCTCCTTGCGCATCTGCTCTACAGATATGCTGTTCATATGAGGATGCGTAGCAGTATGGTTGCCGATCTCATGCCCCATTTCGGCTATCTGCTTTACCTCGTCGCTGTATTTATCAGTCCAGAAGCCGCACAGGAAAAACGTTGCCTTCACATCATAATCCTTAAACGTGTCCAGTATAAACTGCGTCTTATCATCTTCCCACGCTGCATCAATTGTTATAGCAATCTTTTTGTCCTCGCGTTCCACGCTGTATACCGGAAGCTCCTTTTTCTTGCCGGCAAGCACTTCCATCTCATATTCCTCCACCTCTGCCATCGCTGCGGTTGGCGATACCGGACCGTCAGAAAAAGAAAGCGCAAGTATCACCGCGGCGGCTATGGCCGCTATTATGGCGGCGGCGATTATCAGCGTGCGTTTTGTAATAACAAATATCCGCATAAACAACCCCCTGAAAATCCTTAATGCCTAAGTTTATGCTATCATCAGCTAAAGTTTGCCATGTTAACTACGATTTATAGCTTGTTCTTGAAATAAAACCTGTTTGATATGTATAATACACATATCGAACCTAAAGCTGCGCATTGATTGGACGATATATGAAAAGACTTACCCTCGGAATTTTGGCCCATGTCGATTCGGGCAAGACTACGCTTACGGAAGCAATGCTGTATACCTCCGGTATGCTTAGAAAAATAGGCAGGGTGGATCATGGCGATGCTTTTTTGGACACGCACGCGATTGAAAAAAAGCGCGGCATAACCATATTCTCAAAGCAGGCAGAACTCAACTATGACGATTGTTCCTTTACCCTTCTTGATACGCCCGGCCACGTTGACTTTTCATCTGAGACCGAGCGCGCACTAAGCGCAATGGATTATGCCATATTGCTCATAAGCGCGCCCGACGGAGTGCAGAGCCATACGGAAACGCTTTTTAAGCTGCTTAAAAAGCGTCGTGTACCTACATTCGTATTCATAAACAAAATGGATATAACCTCAAAGTCTAAAGCAGAGCTTATCGATGAGCTTACGAAGCTTGACGCAGGCTTTGTTGATTTTTCAGCCGACAGGCCGATAAACTCGTTTTACGAAGAATTGGCTGTTTGCAGTGAAGTCATGCTTGATGAATATCTGTCCTCAGGTACGGTGTCCGGCGATGCGATAAGCTCCGCAATAAAGCATAGGCAGCTCTTCCCCTGCTACTTCGGCTCGGCGCTTAGAATAGATGGCATAGAGGGCCTGCTTAACGGCATCAGAGGCTATACTTTAGAGATAAAGCCTTCTGATAGATTCGGCGCACGCGTATTTAAGATAGCCGCTGACGATTCGGGCGCAAGGCTGACATTTATTAAGATAACCTCCGGCAGCTTAAAGGTGAAATCCGTTTTAAGCGGCAGCGATGCAAACGGAGAATGGAGCGAAAAAGCCGACCAGCTGCGGATATACTCCGGCAGCAGATTCAGAAACGTCGACGAAGCGTACGCAGGTTCCATATGTGCCGTATGCGGCCTTACACGCGCCAGGCCCGGCGACGGGCTCGGGATAGAAAAAGCAGACTCAAAGCCTGTGCTTGAGCCGGTATTGCAATACAGGGTAGAGCTGCCGCAGGGCGTTGACGCAGTTAAGGCGCTTGCTGCACTAAGAAAGCTTGAAGAAGAGGATCCTGAGCTTAACGTAACATGGCACGAAAGGTTAAAGGAAATTCATGTAAGTCTTATGGGCGAAATACAGCTCGAGGTGCTGCAAAGCCTGATGAAAAGCCGCTTCAATATGGATATATCGTTTGGACAGGGCGGCATAATCTATAAAGAGACTATAGAAAACAAGGTCGAAGGCGTTGGTCATTACGAGCCGCTTAGGCATTATGCGGAGGTGCATCTTATACTTGAGCCGCTACAGCGCGGCAGCGGACTTGTTTTTGCCGCAAAATGTCCCGAGGATAAGCTTGAGCGCAGCTGGCAAAGGCTGATACTGACGCATCTTGCGGAAAAAGTGCATACAGGCGTGCTTACCAACTCGCCAATAACTGATATCAAAATAACGCTCGTTTCAGGCAAGGCGCATATTAAGCATACAGAAGGCGGCGATTTTCGCCAAGCGACATACAGGGCCGTGCGCCAGGGGCTGATGCAGGCAAAAAGTACGCTGCTTGAGCCGTTTTATCAATTCAGCCTTACTGTACCAACAGACTGCATAGGCCGTGCATTGAACGATATGCAGAACATGTACGCCCAGTTTGAACCTCCGGTGCAGGATGGCGATATGGCATGCATACGCGGGCTGGCGCCTGTTTCGAGCATACATGGGTATTCCGCCGCGCTTGCAGGCTACAGCCGCGGCAGGGGCAGGCTGAGCCTGTTCGCCGCGCGATATATGCCATGTCATAACAGCGATGAGGCGATAGCAAACATCGGTTATGATGCCGAGAACGATGTTGAGGAGCCGGCTGATTCCATATTCTGTCAAAAAGGCGCCGGCCATGTTGTAAAATGGGATAAGGTATTTGACTTTATGCATATTGAGCGCGCGCTCAGGGAAACAAAAAAGCTTGATAATATAAGCGAGGCCCCTTTGTACAGGCCGCTTTCCAGGGCGGATGAGGCCGAGCTTATACGCATATACGAACGTACCTACGGGCCGATAAAGAGTGATCCGTTAGCAGCTTTCAGAAGGAGCGCGCCCAAAGCAACCCAGTCCACGGCCGGCATAGCTCCATTCCCTACCGGACCCGATTATCTGCTTGTTGACGGTTACAACATAATATTCGCGTGGGATGACCTTGCTGAGATCGCAAAGGAAAACATGGATCTTGCAAGGAGCAAGCTTATAAACCTGCTTTGCAACTATAAGGGCGTGCGCCAATGCGAGGTCATAGTTGTGTTTGACGCATACAGGGTCAAGGGCGGCATAGGCAGCATAGAAAAGGTGAACAACATAACCGTCGTATACACAAAAGAGGCAGAAACCGCAGACACATATATAGAAAAAGCTACGCATGAGCTTGGCCGGGACTATAGGGTCGAAGTTGCAACCTCAGACAGAATGGAGCAGCTTATCATAGCCGGAAACGGCGCGGCAAGGCTTTCGGCCAGTGAATTCAGGAAACAGGTAGATGCAGCGGTCGGCGCGATGCGCAAGCTTATTGAAGAGTATGCTTTGAGGGACAAGCCGTCCTCAAAGCTTGCAGAAGCAAGGATAAGCGGACTTGACGGCAGCCGATGATGCGCATAATGCTAAGGTCCGAGCGATTCGGGCCTTGAGAGTGCCGAAAAAGTGGCTATTCGCCACTTTTTCGAGTTTCTCGGGTTTTGCCTCTCGCATTCGCTCCCGGGCGGCAAAACCCGCAAAGTACGAAAACCTCTGGGTTTTCATCCGTTTTGACGTGCATGCCGTCAAAGCCGAAATTAGCTTAAGGGGCAGCCGCCCCT
Source organism: Clostridiales bacterium (assembly GCA_004558525.1). Classification (GTDB taxonomy): domain Bacteria; phylum Bacillota; class Clostridia; order Christensenellales; family CAG-138; genus Phil1. The sequence continues at coordinate 3,913 of SFCQ01000016.1, read as the reverse complement.
TAACAACCCCATGGTTTATCGACAGTCTGAAGGTCCGAGCGATTCGGGCCTTTCGTGAGCAAAAGCATAAGGCTTGTTCATACTGAGTCTATCTATGCGGCGTCATGCTCATATTGAAGCTTATAAAGCTTATAATAGACTCCACCCTGCTTGAGCAGCTCCTGATGCGTGCCTTCCTCAACTATCCTTCCCTTATGCATTACTATTATGTTATCCGCATTTTGAATGGTTGAAAGCCTATGGGCCACCATAAGCGTTGTGCGGCCCTGCATAAGCTTTGATAATGCGTCCTGTATAAGCGCCTCTGTCTCCGTGTCTATGTTTGCCGTAGCTTCATCCAATATAAGCACGGACGGCTTGAAGGCAAGCGCCCTTGCGAAAGATATAAGCTGCCTTTGCCCTGCTGAAAACGCAGCCCCACCTTCTATGACGTGATGCGAATATCCGCCGTCCAGCTTTTCAATAAACGTGGCGGCGTTCACGGTCCTGGCGGCCTCTATCACCTGTTCATCGGTTACGCCCTTTTCATTAAGACGTATGTTGTCCTTAACGTCTCCGGCAAAAAGGAATACGTCTTGAAGCATCTGGCCTATGTTGCGCCTTAGATCGTTAAGATTTATCTTTTTAACGTCGATGCCGTCTATAAGTATGCTGCCCTTTTGTATATCATAATAGCGGCAGATAAGGTTTTGTATCGTGGTCTTGCCTGCCCCTGTCGCGCCGACAAACGCTACCCTTTGGCCAGGCTCAACGGTAAATGATACGTCCTTGAGCACCCAGTCCTCGTCTTTATATGCGAACCATACGTTTTTGAACTCTATCCTGCCCTTTAGCGTATCAAGGCTCACGGCGTCCTTGTCGTTAACTATCTTTGGCTCTGTATCAAGGAGCCAGAATATTCGTTCCGCGCATGCATTGGCAGACTGTATGGTGTTGAACTGCTCCGCAAGCTCCTGAATGGGCTGGAAAAAGTTGTTTATATATCTTTGGAACACAACAAGCGTGCCTATGGTTATAATATGTTCTACAGCCATATGCCCGCCAACAAATATAAGTATAGCAAGCGCAGTTATGTTCATCACATATGAAACCGGACTATACAGCGCATGGGTCAGGAGCTGCTTCATGTTTATTTTGCGCAGATCCTCCGTCCTGCTCTCAAAATCGCTCTTAACATCGTTTTCAGCCGTAAACGCCTGCACGACCTTCATGCCTGAAACATGCTCCGCAACAAAGCCGTTAAGCTCTGATATCCTGGCCCTTATTGCCCTGTATATCTTTCTTGTAACAGCTCTGAATATAAACGTTGCCACGGTAACGAACGGTATCACTGTAAATATATAAAGCGACAGCTTAACGTTGTAGCTGAGCATCATCACGATAACGCCGGCAAGCACGAACAGGCTTTTCAATATGTTCACTATAACGCTTGTGAACATCTCGTTCACGGTCTCACAATCGTTTGTGACCCTTGTTACAAGCCTTCCTATAGGATTATTGTTATAAAAGCTTATATCAAGCGTCATCATATGCGAGAATATGTCGTTCCTTATGTTGTATATTATCTTTTGCCCAACGGTAGCCAGTATGCTCGCCTGCGCGTATGTAAGCGCCATTACGGTCAGCACCGTAACAAGATACAGCAATCCGAGCTTGATTACCTTTGAAAGGTCCTCCGCCCTGAGCTGTTTAAGCTGTTCAAGGCTGAAACCGTCCGTACTTATCTGCTCATATTTGGCAACGCACTCGTCAACAGCCTGGCCAAGTATCTGCGGCTGATACAGCTCAAGCCAAACAAGGCTCAATATAATAACAAGCGCAAGCGCAAAATAGCCTACATAGGGCCTGGCATATCTTAGGAGGCGCCTGTTTGGAGAAAGCTTCTTTATATTCTTAACCTTCTTGCTCACAGCTTATATTCCTCCTTCTTCATCTTTTCAAGAAGCTGCCTGTGATATAGATCGGCGTATATTCCGCCCTTAGCGACAAGTTCTTCATGCTTGCCCTCCTCTACTATCCTTGCGCCGTCTATAACTATTATCTTGTCGGCATTTTGCAGCGTTGATATCCTATGCGCGATTATTATGTTGGTTTTATTCCTTCTTTCCCGCTTAAGGTTTTCAAGTATCTGCTCCTCCGTATCCGTATCAACGGCGGAGAGCGCATCATCAAGTATAAGCACCTTAGGGTCAAGTATAAGCGCGCGGGCTATGGATATCCTTTGCTTCTGCCCGCCGGAGAGTGAAACTCCGCGCTCGCCTACCATCGTATCGTAGCCATCGGGGAAATCCATAACGTTATCATGTACGCAGGCCATTTTTGCGGCATGCTCGATCTCTTCAAACGATTTTGTGCGGTCACCGAACGCTATGTTGTTGCGTATCGTATCAGAAAACAAAAAGTTATCCTGCATAACATAGCCTATCGAGGATCTTAGCACGCTTAGGGGTATAGTGTGTATCTCCCTGCCGCCCACATAAAGCATGTCCTCGTCAGGATCGTAGATCCTTAAAAGGAGGTTTACAAGCGTTGTCTTGCCCGCTCCTGTGCGGCCGACTATGCCGAGCGTCTCGCCCTCGTTAAGGTGAAATGATATATCCTTGAGTACATCCTTATTGGTGCCGGGATATCTGAATGTAAGGTTTCTTGCTTCGATCTCACCAGTGACAGGCTCATCGCTTTCAGCCGGCAATACGTCCTTTATATCGGATTGCGTATGCAGCACGTTCTCTACCCTTTTAAGCGATGCGGAGCCTCTGGTCACCACATTGATTATCCTGCCTATTGATGCTATAGGCCAGACCAGCATATTAAGGTACTGCACGAAGGCAGAAAAGCTGCCTACGGATATCCTGCCAAGTATTGTTATATAGCCGCCGTAAGCTATCGCTATCGCCATAGAGCAGCCGGCTATCATATGCATGAACGGGAACATGAACGCCTGCATCTTGGCGTCCCTTATATTTGCGGTTTTTGACTCTGTGTTCACGGCCTCAAACGCCGCTATCTCCTTCTCTTCCTGAACAAAGGCTTTTATGACCTTCATGCCGCTAAGCTTTTCCTGAACGAAGTCGGAAATCTTAGCAAATGCCTCCTGCCTTTTGGTGAAGCGCTTGTGCATCTCCCTGCCGACAAATGTGCTTACCAGCGCCACCATGCTCATTGGTATAACGGCAACTATGCTGAGCCTGAGATCTATCTGTAATATCATCTTAAGCAATGTAGTTACGCCTATTGTTATCATGTCAAGCCCCATCATTATGGTGACTGCGAACGTCATGCGGACAGCTTCTATATCGTTTGTCATGTAAGCCATTATCTCGCCCGCATTATGCTCATGAAAATACGATATGGGCAGCGAATTCAGATGGGTGAACAGGTCGTTGCGCATATCGCGCTCTATTTTTCTCGATGCACCGAATATGCAGTATCTCCATGCGATCCTGCCCGCAAGCACTATTACAGCTATTACGGCCATCTTTATTATAGCCGAAGCAAAGTCGCTTTCAAAAATAGTACCGTTGCCTATGCCGTCAATAACATTGCCTACTATTTTAGGCACCTCTGTCTGCGCAAGGTCTATAACAATAAGCATCGCTATGCCAGCTAAATAGCTCCATTTGTATTTTTTGATGAACTGCTGTGCGTATCGGCTCCTGAGTATATCCATTATTCCGGCCTTGCGCGGCTTCTTTTCTTTCATTGATATCTCCTCTGTCAAAATTACATGCTTTATTATTATAGCGCATTTTGGCGTATTACGGAATGATAATTCTACGTTTTAGTGCAATAACGTATTATGCTTAGCTATTTATTGCATTCTGCGGCGCACAGCGGCCGTTGGTGCGGTGGTCCAGCGGCCGCTGTGCGGTTTAAGCAGCGGCCGAAATTAGTCAGTTATATTAGGTTTAAT
>SFCQ01000026.1 GCA_004558525.1 Clostridiales bacterium | reverse complement strand
GCCGCTTTTTATTGGCTCTGCTTCTTTTCATCATCCTGTTTCTCATGCTTTTATGCCCTTTTTGCGAAAGAACAGCGCATAAATGCGCTACAGAGTGTCAAAAAAGTGGCTATTCGCCACTTTTTCGAGTTTTCACAGGTTTTGCCTCTCGCATTAGCTCCCGGGCGGCAAAACCTGCAAAGTACGAAAACCTTTGGGTTTTCATCCGTTCTGACGCACATGTCGTCAGAGCCGGATTGAACATAAGGGGCTGCGGCCCCTTATCAACCCGGGTTTTTTTGACACTCTGAAATTATTCTTTTTTTGTGCGAATAAATGAATCATTTGTTAAATTTCGCCTGCATGATGCAATAAGCAGTTTGTTTTGGTAAAATAAGCTTATAAGAAAGCGCGGCAGGTCCGCAGGGGGAATTATGCAAAAGAACGGTGGATCATTTTGGGTCCGTATGATAAAAGGCATGGTTATAGGCGTGGCCGCCATGCTGCCCGGTGCAAGCGGGGGTGTGCTTGCGGTATCTATGGGCGTATATAAGCCGGTGATAGATGCGGTAACATCTTTATTCAAAAGCTTTATCAAAAGCGTAAAATATCTGCTGCCGCTGGGCATAGGCGGCCTTATGGGCCTGTTTGGCACCGGCAGGGCCGTTGAAGCGCTGCTTGCAAGCTTTAAGATAAGCGTAATGTGGGCTCTTATTGGCATGGTGCTTGGCGGGCTGCCATCGCTTATAAAAGAAGCTAACCAGAGGGGCTTTAAGGCAAGGTATCTGCTTGGTTCGCTCTTAGGCATTGCCATAATAGGCGGAACGGCTCTTTTGCAGCTCAAGCTTACCGGAGGGGAACCGCTGCCATTCAAATGGTATACGGCAGTCCTCGGCGGCGCGCTGATAGGGCTTGGCACGGTGATACCGGGGATAAGCACATCTTTTATAATGATGTATCTTGGCATATACGAGCCGTTTTTGAACGCCTTAAACACGTTCAATATTCCTAAGCTGTTCTGCGCCGGAGCGGGGGCGTTTGCCGTGATAGTTTTGCTTATAGCTGCTGCAAAAAGGCTTTTTGACAGGCATTATGGCTACGCCTATTATGGCGCGATGGGGCTATTGCTCGCAAGCGTAGCGCTGATATTCCCGGGCTTCAGGTCGGGCTGGGGCTTGGCGATAGACGCGGCGCTGTTTATAGCATGCTTTGTGGTAACGTATTTTTTGTGCGGGCTGCCAAGCGGGGAAAGTAAACAGCCTGCGGAATAGAAGCGCGTTATGTGCTATAATAGGTTTAGATAAATTGAAATATATATTACGTTAGAATCAATCAGGCGTGCGATAAATGGGAGGTAAAGATGCTTAAAAGAACACTTGCGACGCTGCTTTGCATGATAACGGTGCTTGCGCTGTTTCCGCTTGCCGCCAATGCCGAGGTGCTTTCCGGCTGGACCAGCAAGGTGGACTATGAAAACACCGATCCAAACAGGTATTCTATCGAGATAGATCTGAAGAACCAGATAATCACCGTTTATGAAGGCCCGATAGGAGGCCCTATAGTGCTGCAAAGCCTTTGTACCACGGGCGACGCAGAGCATGCCACCAACGCCGGCACATATAAGCTTGGAGACATGAAGGAGCGCTTCGGCTACTTTGTGGCGTTTGGCCAGTACGCGCAGTATTGGACGCAGGTGGTAAGGGGAATATACATACACTCCGTAATGTATAATTCAAAAAAGCTTACGTCGATGTCAAGCGGGGCGTACAGAAAGCTTGGCAAAAACGTGTCCCACGGCTGCGTAAGGGTGCTGCCGCATGTGGCAAAGTTCATATTTTATAACTGCCCTCCGGGAACGCTTTGCGTGGTGAACCGCAAAAAAGCGCCCGACCCCGAGCTTGTTAAAAGACTTAAAGCGGAGATACCTGCATATGCCAACTATCAGCAGCCCAAGGACGATATGCCCTATCCAAAGGAAATACCTGCCGTTATAAGGTATGACGGCACCCCCTTGAGAACAGGCTTTTCAAAGACGAACGATACCACCGTTGCAACGCTTATGCGCGGGGACAAGGTGATGCTTTTGCAGCTTGCAAAGGACTGGTGTAAGGTCAGGACCTCAAACGGAAAGCTTGGCTATGTCAAAACGCCGTATATACTTGCGTATCCTGATTCGCCTGCCGCTATGAGGACGGCATATATAGCAAAATCAAAAACATATCTGTATAAATCTATGGATACAGGCTCCGAAAAGCTTGTGAGCATACCTGGCGGAGCGGAGGCTAATGTAGTATCCAACCCCAAAAAGGGCTGGTGGTACGGTTCCTTCAACGGTGTAGAGGGCTACATGCGCACCAAGTACGTTATAAAGCAGGAGGCTGCGGAATATCCTTCATTAGCGGAAGAAACGGCGCTTCAGCCCCAGAATAACGGTTTTGGGCTTATGCAGAATAACGTCTTGGGTCAGGAACAGGGCATAGCGCCCGTGCAGACGCCAACGCCGGCTGCGGGAGGAACGGCATCGGCCTCCAGTGCGAGGATAGCGCAGGGCATAATGGCCAATATGAGGAGCGGCGCCGGCAAAGAGTTCCCTGTTACAGGCAGCTTCCCTGCCGGCACTGAGGTGAGCATAATAAACCAGGCCGGCACATGGTATTATTGCCAGGCCGGCGGCCAGTATGGATATATATATTCAGGCTGCCTGAGCATGTATTGACACAATGGGTGCATACGCGCCCTTGGCGGGGGCATATAGGTGAAACTGAGCTATAAAACAAAAGCGTTCATATTAAGGCTGGCCGCGGCGCTATTATGCGCGGCGGCTGTCGCCATTCTTTGGCAGGAGTCGCCGGTCAGGGCAGAAACGCTTGCCGAAAAGGCTTTTTCGGAAAAGGAGCCGCTTGAAAGGGACCTGTATGAGTTTTCCATCAAAGTCATACCCATGGGCAGATCCGTGCGCATGTGGGGCTTGATGCGGCTAAGCTATGTTAACAGGACCGACGCCACTTTGTATAACATAGTGCTAAGGCTGCATGCAAACGACGTTGAGCCAAACTGCATGGCGATAGCAAGCGTTGCGGTAAACGGGCAAAGCGCGCTGCATACGCTTTCTCAAGACGGGTCGATACTTAACATATCGCTGCCTATGGAGCTTAAGGCTGGGGAGAGCGCAAGCGTATTCCTGCGCATGGACATGACGGTGCCTCAGACCGGCGGCAGGTTCGGCATAAACAGCACCGGCATTATGTTCGGCAACGCATTGCCCATAGCTGCCGTGTATGAAAACGGGGCGTGGCGCGATGAGCCATACTATGAAAACGGCGACAGCTTTTATAGCCTTATATCCGACTATAAGGTGGCGCTGAGCGTGCCTGCGGGCTATTCGCTTGCGCATACCGGCAGCAGGGTAAGCAGGAGCGCGAACGGCGCATACGACGTATACTATATAGCCGCGCCAAAGGTGAGGGAGTTCGCGTTTGCCCTGATAGAAAAGGCTTATGTGGAAGAAACTAAGTGCCTTGGCGGCAGGGTGACGGTGCATGCCCTGGCGGACAGCAGGAACCATGCAAAATTCGCGGCCGGGTGCGCCGTGAGCGCGCTTGAGTTTTTCAGCGAAAAAATAGGCGATTATCCGTACAGCGATCTTTATGTGGCGCCGTTCGATCTTTCCGGCGGCATGGAGTATCCCGGGCTTATCATGATATACAGGGGCGACATAAAGGAGTCAAGGGGGGCCGAAGGCGCGCTTGTTATCGGGCATGAAACGGCGCATCAGTGGTTCTACAATCTCGTGGGCAGCGATCAGGTGAACGCGCCCTGGCTCGATGAGGCGCTGGTAGAATATCTTGGCTTTGACTTTTTAAGAAGCTATATGGGCGATGACGCCGCCAACAAGATAGATGATGAAAGGTATGGGCAGTTTAGAACGACGTACGAGCGCAAGCTGCGGCTTGACAGCGCCCTGAGCGAATTTGCGGGCGCGGACTACTTCTATGTCGTGTATGCCTATGGATATGAGTTTTACTATCAGCTTGTTAAGGAGATAGGCAGCGGCGCTTTTTACGAAGGCTTAAAAACATACTATTACGCAAACTATATGGGTGTGGGCACAAAGGAAAGGCTTATAGCCGCATTTAGCGAGGCTGCCGGAAGGGACCTTACCGATTGGTTTGAAGCGCACATACAGCCGCCGCAGGGTGCGGAGGATAGGCGATGAAAAGGCTTATTACCGTTCCGCTTATAGCCGTTATGGCATTGACTCTGCTCCTTGGCTGCGCTGACGCGGGGCCAAAGCAATTCGTTTACGCATATTTTGACTGCTTTGATACGGTTACGGAGCTTACGCTGTACGCAAATACGCAGTCTGAGGCCAACGAAGCTGCCGACTATGTACACCGGCGGCTCATCTATCTGAATAAGCTCTTTGACATATACCATGAATATGAGGGCGTGACGAGCCTGAAAACCGTGAACGACAACGCGGCCGCGGCCCCTGTAGCCGTAGCGGAGGAGACCGTGCGGCTCATGCTGTTTGCAAAAAAGGCTTATGATCTCACCGGCGGCACGGTAAATGCGGCTATGGGCAGCGTGCTCAGCATATGGCATGAATACCGCGAAAATGGGCTGGAGCATCCGGAAACCGCCTGCCTGCCCGATATAAATGAGCTTAAAAGCGCATATGAGCATACGGATATGGCGGCCGTTATTATCGACGAGGCTGAAAGCACCATTTACTTCACAGACCCTGAGCTTAAGCTTGACGTTGGCGCAACGGCGAAGGGCTTTGCGGCGCAGCTTGTTGCGGAGGAGCTTAGCGAAAGGGGCGTAGGCAGCGCCCTGTTGAGCCTTGGCGGCAACGTATGCGCGCTCGGCACAAAGCCGGACGGGAGCATGTGGAACATAGCCGTACAGGACCCAAGGTCGGACGGCAGCATAGGCAGGGTGGCGATAGGCTCGCAGTCGCTCGTTACAAGCGGCGATTATCAAAGGTTCTATACTGTAGACGGCGTACGCTATAACCATATAATAGACCCACAAACGCTCATGAGCGCAGACAGGTTTTTGTCTGTCACCGTAATGTGCGACGACGGGACAATGGCGGATGCGCTGTCCACGGCGCTTTTTATAATGGACTATGAAGAGGGCAGCAAGCTTATAGCAGCCATTGACGGGGCGGAGGCGCTTTGGGTCAACAAGGATGGGACGCTGCTTTATACATCCGGCTTTGATATAAAATGATTTTCTGGTATAATTAATAACCGATTAACATATAAGGGGGTAAGCTCATGGGCCGCATGAATCTGCTGGACAAAGTATACAACGCCACAGCCAACCAGGTGGAGGGCTTTTGCATAGTAAAAAGCGTTGCCATAAAAAGCAACATAAAGGGCGCCGCGTATCTTGACATGATACTGGCGGACGCCGGCGGCGAATGTAACGCCAAGCTTTGGGATTACGCGCCGGAGGTGCATGGCACGTTTGACGCAGGCACCGTAATAAAGGTGCGCGCCAGCATAAACATATGGAAGGACGAGGAGCAGCTTAAGATAGACAGGATAAGGAACCTTAAACCCAATGAAGATGTGGATATGAGGGATCTTGTCCCCTGCGCGCCTGAAAGCCCCGAGGAAATGTACGCCAAGCTCTATTCCATTGCGGAAGGCTTTAAGGACAGCGACCTTAAGCTTATAACCCAATATCTTCTAAAAGAGAATAAAGAGGACCTTTTGCGCTATCCTGCGGCGCTGAAGCTGCATCACGCCATGCGCGGCGGCCTGCTTTTCCATACGCTAACGATGATAGAAAGCGCAAGGGCCATTATAGAGGTATACAAAAAGCTTTATCCGGCGTTGAGCAGCGAGCTTGTGTACTCCGGCATAATACTGCACGATATGGCCAAAACAAAGGAGCTTGTTGTGGGCGAGCTTGGCTTGGCCAGCGCATACAGCACGCCGGGCCAGCTGCTTGGGCATATAAACCTGGGCATGGCAATGATAGAGCGCGCAGCGGCGGAGCTTATGATAAACGAGGAGACGAAAATGCTTTTGCAGCATATTGTGCTTGCGCATCACGGCGTGCCGGAGTTCGGCTCCACAAGGCCGCCCATGTTTCCTGAGGCTGAGATAGTAAGCACCGTTGACCTTCTTGACGCAAGGCTGTTTGAAATGTACGATGCGCTTTCGGGCGTTGTCACCGGCGGATTTTCCGAAAGACAGTGGGCGCTGGACAACAGGCAGCTTTATAAACACGGCCACGAATAAAGGGAAATAATTGAGAATAGCGCATTTATGCTTCTCAGCCTGTCAAAAACCCTGGGGTTATTAAGGGGCCGCAGCCCCTTATGTTCAATCCGGCTCTGACGACATGTGCGTCAGAACGGATGAAAACCCAGAGGTTTTCGTACTTTGCAGGTTTTGCCG
>SFCQ01000015.1 GCA_004558525.1 Clostridiales bacterium | reverse complement strand
GGTTGCCGCTGTAGCGTTTGTAAGCTTCATACTTGCCGGCCTTATCCAGCAGGTATGGCTGAACCTTGCAATAGCCATAGTGCTTATGGTCGGCACCCTACTCATTATCAAGGTTATCGTATCCAAGAAGCATGCCGGCATGTTTGCTGAAATAGACGAGGCTAACAAAAATCTGACCCAGGCTCAATAACATTGAGCAGGGCTTGAGAGTGTCAAAAAAGTGGCTGAACGCCACTTTTTTGACAGACTGGGGCGCGCCATATGGCGCGCCTTTTTCCTGCGCCGCACGGCAAAGCGGGCGCATTTGCCAAAACTGGTGACAATATTGATATGACGTGCTATAATTTATATATCAGGTTATCAGCTAAGGAGAAAAATAATGAACGGTAACGGTACTGGCATATTGGTGTTCATATTCCAAGCGCTGCTTGCGTTGTTTGCATTTTTTGTAACGGCGCCCATGACGCTTAACGCCATAAGCCTTTTCGGGGTACAGAAGGAATTTGCCGAGGAAATGATAAAGCTTGGCGTAGTAAAGGAAAAGGACGTCAGGAATATGCAGCCGAAAAAACAGGTGATAGGCGTTGTGATATCGCTTATTGTGATAGGCGCTTTATGCTATTCCTGCTACAGGACCGCGCCCATGGGCTATATCTGCGGCGGCGTTCCGCTGCTTGCGGGCATTTGGAAGTACAGGCACATACTTGAAAAGAACAACCTTACAGTGCAGCGCTTCAAAAACACATATAAGGACTGTATGAACGTAAAGAAGTATAACGACTACGTTCGTAAACAGTTTTGAATAAAAAACTTATATCTGCGGCCGCTTTTTTCTTGCCAATAAAGCGGCCGTGTGTTATAATCCAGCATGGCGCGTTTTGTGGAATGACGCGCCCGCGTAAAAGTGAATGATTACGCACCCGTGCGGACTTTGGGGCTCGTGCCGGATATGCTCCGGCTCCTTCAGGGAGTGATGCGCGGGGAGGATAAAAAACGAGGAGGTTTTTTTATGTCAGTTATTTCCATGAAGCAGCTGCTTGAAGCCGGTGTCCATTTCGGTCACCAGACCCGCCGTTGGAACCCGAAGATGAAGGAATACATCTTCACCGAGCGCAACGGTATCTACATCATCGACCTGCAGAAGACCGTTAAGAAGATCGACGAGGCTTATTACTTCATCCGCGATCTGGCTATGGACGGCGGCACCGTGCTGTTCGTAGGCACCAAGAAGCAGGCTCAGGAATCCATAGAGCAGGAAGCCAAGCGCTGCGAAATGTACTATGTTAACCAGCGCTGGCTGGGCGGCATGCTTACCAACTTCAAGACCATACAGAGCCGTATCAACAAGCTGCGCAAGATCGAGAAGATGGAAGCCGACGGCGATTTCGAGCTGCTCCCCAAGAAGGAAGTTATCAAGCTCAAGGCCGAGCAGGAAAAGCTTGAGAAGAACCTTGGCGGCATCAAGGAAATGCGCAAGCTGCCCTCCGCCATGTTCGTAGTAGACCCCAGGAAGGAGCATATAGCCATTCTTGAAGCCAAGGCTCTTGGCATTCCCGTTGTGGCCATAGTCGATACCAACTGCGATCCTGACGAGGCCGATTATCCCATCCCCGGCAATGACGACGCTATCCGCGCTGTCAAGCTTATCGCTTCCAAGATAGCCGATGCAGTGCTTGAGGGCAGGCAGGGCGAGCAGATGAGCGATGAGGCTGCCGAAGAGGAAGCAGCTTCCGAAGAAGACGAGTTTTAATCTATAAGCCGAGCGCAAAATTAGGAGGATTATAAATTATGTTTACTGCCAAAGACGTAATGGCCCTGCGTGAGATGAGCGGCGCCGGCATGATGGACTGCAAGCGCGCGCTTGTTGAGACCGACGGCGACATGGATAAGGCTATGGAGTATCTTCGCGAGAAGAGCCTTGCCGCCACCGCCAAGAAGGCTTCCCGCATAGCTGCCGAAGGCATCGTTGATTCCTACATCCATATGGGCGGCAGGATCGGCGTGCTGGTAGAGGTCAACTGCGAGACTGACTTCGTTGCCAAGACCGATGATTTCAAGCAGCTTGTACATGATATAGCCATGCACATCGCCGCCTCCAACCCGACCTATGTTACCAAGGAAGAGGTTGACCAGGCCGAGATAGAGCATGAGAAGAAGATACTGCGCGAGCAGGCCATGAACGAGCCTAAGCCCAAGCCGGCAGCCATCATAGAGAAGATGGTTGAGGGCCGTATCGAGAAGTATTACAAGGAGGTCTGCCTGCTTGAGCAGCCCTTCGTAAAGGATCCCGATAAGACGGTGGGCGAGATGGTAAGCGCAGCCATCGCCAAGATAGGCGAGAAGATCAGCGTCCGCCGCTTTGTCCGTTATGAGATGGGCGAGGGTCTGGCCAAGAGGCAGGATAACTTCGCAGAAGAAGTCATGGGCCAGATGAAGAAATAATAGAGCTTACAAAAGGGGACGTTATTAACGTTCCCTTTTTTGTATAAAGGAGAGGACTATGCTCAAATATAATCGCGTATCATTAAAGCTTTCGGGCGAGGCTATGGGCGGCAGCGAAACCATAGACTTTGCAGCTTCTGCGCGTATTGCGCGGGAAATAAAGACTCTTGTCGAGGCGGGCGTTGAGGTAGGCGTTACCATAGGCGCCGGCAATGTGTGGAGGGGAAGGAGCAGCGGCGGCATGGACAGGAACCGCGCTGATGAAATGGGAATGCTCGCTACCGCCATAAACTGCCTTGCTATGGAGGCTGCCCTCAAGGAAGCTGGAGTTGAGTCGATAGTGCTTTCTACGCTGCATATGCCCTCAATATGCGATGACTTTACGGCGGAAAAAGCAAGGCGCGCCATGAAGGAAGGCAAGGTATGCCTTTTCGCCTGCGGCACGGGGAGGCCGTTCTTCTCTACCGATACGGCAGCCGCGCTTAAGGCCGCCGAGATATATGCCGATGCTTTGGTGCTTGCAAAAAATGTTGACGGCGTGTACTCGGCCGATCCTAACAAGGATAAGAACGCGGTAAGATACAGCCGCCTTAGCTATCAGGAAGTGATAGAGAGGAACTTGCAGGCTACCGATCTTACGGCCATAACCCTTTGCAAGGAGCAGAAGATACCCGTGATCGTGTGCGCCCTTAAGGAAGAAGGGGCCATACTTCGCGCCATAAAGGGCGACGATGTTGGTACCGTGATTGACTAAGCGGCTGATTTAGCCTACAATATAAATACAGGATCTGGGAAGCTCGATTAATTCGGCGCGGCGTCATGGCGGCTGATCGTTCCGTCATAGCTCATGCAAAAAGCCCCGGCATAGCTCCGCTATACCTGCGTTTTTTACATGGCTCTGACGAAAAAACCTCTCGCCCTGCTGCCATCCCTCATTTAATCAGCACTTCCTTAGCAATAATTAGATACGGAGGTATAAATATGGACGCAATAGAAACCGCAAAAGAAAAAATGGCCAAAACCATAGCCGTGCTGCATAGGGATCTAAGCTCCCTGAGGGCAGGCAGGGCGAATGCGCAGGTGCTTGACCGTATAATGGTGGATTATTACGGCACGCCTACCCCCGTTAATCAGGTAGGCAACATATCTTCGCCGGAGGCAAGAATGCTGGTGATAACCCCATACGATCCTTCTGTACTCAACCCGCTTGAAAAGGCGATACAGAAGTCCGATCTTGGCATCAACCCGTCAAACGACGGCAAGTGCATACGCCTCATATTCCCCGAGCTTACCGAGGAAAGGCGCAAGGAGCTTGCAAAGACCATACAGAAGAAGGGCGAAGAATCCAAGGTGGCTATCCGTTCTATCCGCAGGGACGCCATAGAGCAGATAAAAAAGGCGCAGAAGGACAGCGAGATCACCGAGGACGACCGTAAGAAGCTTGAAGACCAGGCGCAGAAGCTTACCGATTCGCATATAAAGGATATCGATAAGATAGTAAGCGACAAGCAGAAGGAGATAATGGAGGTTTGAGGAACGTAGAGGGCCTTGAACTCGAGATGGCTATCGCCGCGCTTAAAAATGACGGCATAGAGGCTGAGACCATAGAGGTATCCAGCCGGAAGGGCGTTGACGGCGGCGAGAGGCGCGTTGTGCGCGCTATCCAAACAGAAAAAAACAAGGCGCAGCTTACATGGGCTGTGTTTAAGACGCGTGTTGACGCGCCGGAGGAATAAGCATTGACAGAGGCTGAATTGCAAGCCCTCAGCGGCAGGCTGAAGCCGCTGCCGAGGCATGTTGGCATAATAATGGACGGTAACGGCCGTTACGCCACAAGGCGCGGCCTGCCAAGGTCTATGGGCCACAGGGCCGGAACAGAGCGGTTGAGGGGCATAATAAGGCTTAGCAGCGACTTGGGCATAGAGGCGCTTTCCCTCTATGCCTTTTCTACCGAGAATTGGAAAAGGCCAAAGCCTGAGGTGGATACGCTGTTTTCGATTTTTATGGAATATTTTATAAAAGAGGTAGACGCTCTTCATAAAAACAACGTTGCGATACGCGCTATGGGCGACATAGAGGCGCTGCCTGAAAAGGTGTGCCGCGAATGCTTGGCAGCTATGGAGAAAACAGGCTCAAACACGGGCTTAAAGCTCAATATAGGCCTTAACTATGGCGGCAGGGCGGAAACGCTGCATGCCGTAAAAAGCATAGCAGGTGATATTATAAGCGGCAAGCTGAATATAGAAGATATAGACGAGGGCAGCATGATGCAAAGGCTCTATACTTCAGGCCTGCCGGATGTTGACCTTGTTATACGCACGGGCGGGGAGAAGCGGCTTTCCAACTTTATGCTGCTGCAAAGCGCCTATGCGGAGCTTATATTTACGGATACGCTTTGGCCGGATTTCAGCGACGAATGCTATATTGCCGCGCTTGAGGAATTTGCACACAGGAACAGGCGATACGGCGGATTGGAAGGAAAATGAAGCTTATTAAACGCATAGCCGTTGCGGCTTTACTTATAGCTATACTTATACTTGGGCTGCATTTTGGCGGCTGGGCGCTGTGTGCTGTTTTTACGCTCGGCGCCATAATGGCAGTGCACGAAATGGGCAACGCCTTTATGCAAAAGGGGCTCAGGCCGTTTATGCTGCCGGCATATATGTTTGCGCTTTTCTATTTTGCGGCATATAAGCTGTTTGGCGCGTTTGCGCTTTGGATCATATGGATGGCGGCGGTCTTGGCGGCGCTTGCCGACAGGATATTTACGGATATAAGAAAAACGGAGGATACTATGGCGTCGCTTTTCATGCTCGTGTATCCGCTCAGCCTTTTTGCCGCGATAGCCATGCTGTGCGAATACTCCGCAGAAGGTGACAAGGGCAGGATAGCGCTGCTGTGCGCGTTCGCAATGCCGCTTATGGGCGACACGTTCGCATACTTTGGCGGCAGGCTTTTGGGCAAAAAGAAGCTTTGCCCAAGGCTCAGCCCCAATAAGACCGTTGCGGGCAGCATATTCGGCTTTGTTGGCGGCGGCGCGGGCGGCGTGCTGGTGTATAATTTGCAGAATATATGGGATGCAGGCGCGGGCATAACGCTGCTTGTGCTGCTGGGGGTGGCGCTTGGCGGCGCAGGGCAGATAGGCGACCTTTTTGCCTCCAGCATAAAGCGCTATGCCGGCATAAAGGATTACAGCAGGGTATTTTCAGAACACGGCGGGGTGCTGGATAGGCTGGACAGCGTTTTATTTTGCGCCCCTATAATTTACGCTGTGTTCACTATTGCCGGAGTATAATATTGGCATGAAAAACATAGCGATTCTTGGCTGCACAGGTTCAATAGGCACGCAGGCTCTTGACGTTGTGCGGCAGCAGCCCGAAACGGGCAGGATATGCGCGCTGAGCGCAAAAAGCAATGCTGAGCTTGTGCTTAAGCAGGCGATAGAGTTCAAGCCTGCGCTCGTGGCCGTTGAGGACGAAGCTGCGGCGCGCAGCATAAGCTCAAGGCTGCCTAAGGGAGTAGAGCTTATATGCGGCAAGGACGCGGCTGTTAAGGCGGCCGCGTTTGACATGGCAGATATCGTTGTTAACGCGGTAAGCGGCTTTTCCGGCACGCTTCCGCTTATCGCGGCGCTTGAAAGCGGCAAAAGGGTGGCGCTTGCAAACAAGGAAAGCATAGTGTGCGCGCATGAGCTGGTTGAAAAAGCAAAAGCTAAAGGCAACGGCGAGATAGTGCCTGTTGACAGCGAGCAAAGCGCCATATTCCAATGCCTGCCGGCCGGAAGAAAAAGCGAGCTTAGGCGCATAATACTAACGGCGTCAGGCGGGCCGTTCGTCGATTTTACAAGGGAGCAGCTAAAAAGAGTAACGCCGGAGATGGCATCGCACCACCCAACGTGGAAGATGGGCCGTAAAATAACGGTGGATTCGGCCTCGCTCTTCAATAAGGGGCTTGAGATAATGGAGGCCGCGTATCTCTTCGGCGTAGATGGCGAGAGTATAAGCGTGCTTATCCATAGGCAATCCGTGGTCCATTCCATGGTGGAGTTTTGCGATAGCTCCATAATAGCTCAGCTCAGCGCGCCGGATATGCGGCTGGCGATACATTATGCGCTTACCTATCCGGATAGATGCCAAAGCCGGTTTGGCAGCATAGACCTTGCCAAGATAGCGGCGCTGAGCTTTGAAGAGCCGGATACGGAGCGCTTCAGGGCGATACCCCTTGCGTACCATGCGCTTAAAGCGGGCGGGATAATGCCCGCCGTGTATAACGGCGCAAATGAAGCCGCAGTCGGGCTTTTTCTAAAAAAGGAGATAAGCTTTGACTGCATAGCGCAAAGGGTGGAGCGTGCGCTTGAAAAGGCCGAGAATCACGCCATAACATCGTTTGAGGAGCTGCTTGAGGCGGACAGGATGGCGCGGGAAGCAGCCTTGAAAGGATAAAGCATATGAGTACATGGATATCGATAATAATAGCGCTTATAGTGCTTGGCATATTTGTCGTGCTGCACGAGCTTGGACATTACTGCGCAGGCCGCCTTTTCGGCTTCGGCATAGTAGAATTCAGCGTGGGCATGGGCCCGGCAATAATCAAAAAAGAGAAAAACGGCATATTGTATGCGCTCAGGGCTTTCCCTTTAGGCGGCATGTGCCGCTTTTACGGCGAAGATGAGGACACCGGCGACGGCAAGGCCTTCAGCTCGCATAAGCTTTGGCAAAGAATGATAGTCATTGCCGCCGGCCCCGTGATGAACATACTTACGGCAATAATACTGGCAACCATAATGCTTATGACCTATGGCGAGTACATGCCGAGCATAAACAGCTTTTCGTTTGAAAACTCGCCCGCTCAGGCGGCCGGACTTGAGCCTGGGGACATGATCGTAGGCATAAACGGGCATAAGCTTAGCTATTACAACGAGATAAGCGAGCTTATAATGAATGCGGACAGCGAAAGCATGCAGGTGGAGGTGCTGCGCGGCGGTGAAGAGCTGAGCTTTACGGTAAAGGATTTCTATAACCAAGACGAGGGCAGGAACCTTATAGGCATAATAATGGAGCCTGCGCGGCTGAAGTACGGCTTTTTCGGCGCCGTTGCAGGAAGCTTCAACTACATTTGGCAGATGATAAAGGACCTTATATCCTTCTTCGGCATGCTGTTTAAGGGGCAGGTGCAAAGCGGCGACGTAGCGGGTCCGGTGGGCATAGTCAGCATAATAGGCCAGGCTGTAAGGACCGGCTTTGAAACCGTGCTTAGGCTTGGCGTGCTTATAAGCGCCAACCTTGGCCTTATGAACCTTTTGCCGCTTCCCGCGCTTGACGGCGGAAGGTTTATCTTCCTGATAATAGAGGCTGTCAGGGGCAAGCCTGTTCCTCCGGAAAAAGAGGGCATTATACACCTTGTGGGCTTTGCGCTGCTTATAATACTGGTCCTGCTGCTTACCATATCTGACGTAAGGAGATTGATCGGGGGATAAATGCATGACGCAAAGGCAAAACACGCATCAGGTATGCGTGGGCAATACAAAAATAGGCGGCGGTGCAAGGGTCACCGTGCAGTCCATGACCAACACAAGAACGGCTGACATACAGGCTACGTCCAAGCAGATAGCAAGCCTTTGCGACGCCGGCTGCGAGATAGTGCGCGTTGCCGTTAAGGATATTGACGACGCTATGGCTATAGCGGAGCTTAAGAAACGCACCGAGCTTCCCATAGTGGCGGATATACACTTCGATTACAGGCTGGCAATAGCTGCGCTTGAGGCCGGCGTTGATAAGCTAAGGATAAATCCCGCCAACATAGGCGCCGAGCATAAGGTAAAGGAGCTTTGCCAAAGGGCTAAGGAAAGGCGCGTGCCTATACGCATAGGCATAAACTCGGGCTGCATGGAAAAGGAGCTTTTGATAAAGCACTCAGGTCCCTGCGCCAAGGCTATGGTGGAAAGCGCGCTGAACAACGCCGCAATGTTAGAAAAATTCGGGTTTTATGATATAGTTATATCGGTAAAATCATCGTCCGTGACGGAAACCGTTAAGGCGTACAGACTGCTGAGCGAAAGCTGCAGCTATCCGCTGCACGTTGGCGTGACGGAGGTTGGCGGCGGCATGGAGGGGATAGTGCGCTCCGCCGCGGGGATAGGCGCGCTGCTTATGGAGGGCATAGGCGACACGATAAGGGTATCGCTGACGGGCGACCCTGTGAAAGAGGCCGAAACCGGAATTGAACTGCTAAGGGCTGTTGAGCTTAGGGCGGACGGGCTGCACATCGTATGCTGCCCTACATGCGGAAGATGCGGCAACGTTGAAAAGCATGGCGAGATATACGAGCATGTGAAAACCGAGTTCAAAAGGGAAAAAAGGCCTATTAAAATAGCCGTTATGGGCTGCGCGGTAAACGGCCCGGGCGAGGCGAAGGAGGCCGATATAGGCCTTGCGCTGGGCAGGAACAACGCAGTGCTTTTCAAAAAAGGAAGGCAGATAGCGGCGTACGGAATAGACGAGGCTGAAAAGCAGCTTGTTGAGCAGGCAAAGCAAATGCTTGAGGAGAGATGAAGCGCAATGGAAGCCGGCAGGGACGATTACGGGCTGAAAAAATTCGGGGTTGAGCTTGAAAAAGCAAGGCTGCATATAAAAAAGCTTGAGCTTGAGGCTGAAATAAGCCTTGAGCGCCTTATTGATTCCCAAGAAGCGGAGCAGATAGCCTTGGCCTTAGGCAAAAATGCGCCTGGCTGCAAGGTATCGCTTTGTGCAAGGCTTAGATCCGGCGAGGATCCAACGGATAACGCCGGCTTTTTTGACATGCTGAGGCAAAGCTGGGAATACTATTCCCCGCTCATGCGGCCCGTGCTGAGGTTTGCAAAATGGGAACGCCGCGAAGATGGCGTGATAGCCGTAAGGATACCCAAAAGGCTGTATCTTGCCGCAAAAAGCTACAACGGCGCAAACAGGCTGGAGGAGTTTGTATACCGGCTTTATGATAAAAGCATAGACGTTATGCTTGTAGGCGACGAAAGAATAGAGCTTGCCATACCGGAAAGGCGCGAGGAGCCGGTAATTATAAATAAGCAGAGCCGTTATGCCGATACCCCGCCGTGGGAGGATGCGCCTTCAAATACAAAAGCAGAGCGCAAGCCTAAAAAAGCTGCCGCCGCTGCGAAGCAGGCAAAGCCCATTGTTCCGCAGGAAAGCATAATAATGGGCAGGGTGTTCGCATCTACGATAATGAAGATGGCGGACGTTAATGAGGAATGTGAGACGATAACCGTTCAGGGCGGCATAATATCAATAGATGTGCGCGAAAGGAAGAACGGCGGGTTTATAGTGCAGTGCTACGTTACTGATAAAAGCAACACATTGCCCGTAAAGCTGTTCCCAAGCGCAGACAAAAAGGAGATAATTGACCGGCTCAACGAGGTTAAGACCGCGGGCGGCTGGATAGTTGTGCATGGCCGCTATCAAAGAGACGAGTTCAGCGGCACATACTGCCTGTTTCCGGATTCCATATACAAAACCGAACCCGTGCTGAGAAAGGATAAGGCAGAGGAAAAGCGGGTGGAGCTGCATCTGCATACAAAGATGAGCGCTATGGATGGCTTTATCGACGCGGCGGAGGCGGTAAAAACGGCCGCAAAGTGGGGACATAAGGCGGTAGCCATAACGGATCATGGCGTTGTGCAGGCGTTCCCCGCGGCGGTGAGCGCGGCGGACAAGCTTAAGAAAAAGGGCATTGACATAAAGGTAATAATGGGCGTTGAGGGCTATCTTTTGCCTGACTGCGTATGGGCCGACCCAAGCGGCGAATATGCGGCAATAGAGCTTACCCGATGCAACGGCGCGCTTTGCGCGATAAGCGCGGTTAAATTCGATAAAAACGGAGAGAAGGGCAGCTTCTATACACCGCTGAGCGTGGGCGTGCCTATGAGCGCCGGATTCAGGGAAGAAACGGGCATAAGCGAAAGCGACAGCGAGAACGCGCCCTCGCTTAAGGACGCGCTTATCCGCCTTGCAGGCTTTATAGGCGAAGCCAAGCCGGTAGTTTGGAGGGGCGAAGAATACTACGAGCTTTACAAAGAGGCCAAGCAGAGGGGCGTTGCGATACCCGAGCATATTGCGGACGCCATGATACTAAGCCGCTATCATTGCAGGGCGCCGCTTGACGACACCAGCACGGTAGAAGGCTGCATGGCCGCTATGGGCAATGAAAGGGCGTCCTCAAGGCCTATCGACGGCGCAAGGGCGATATGCGCCCAGTTCATAAGCATACTTGAAAGGTATGAAGCTATAGGCAAAAGCAGGATACCATTATTCGACTGCGTGCCCAGGGAGAGGATAAAGGGCCAGCGCAGCACATATCACATAATAATAATAGCCAAAAACCTTACAGGGCTTAAGAACCTGTATAAGCTTGTATCCTATGCGCATATGGATCATCTTAAAGGCGTGCCGAGGATACCGAGGAGCCTGCTGGATTTTTACAGGGAGGGCCTGATAATAGGCTCCGCATGCGAGGCGGGGGAGCTGTTCAGGGCGGTGCTTGAAAACAGGCCGCACGAGGAGATATGCGATATAGCGCGGGAATACGACTATCTTGAAATACAGCCCATAGGCAACAACGCCTTCCTTGTAAGGGAGGGCATTGTCAAGGATGATAACGCTTTAAGGGGACTTAATAAAAGGATAGTTGAGCTTGGCGCCGAGCTTGGCATACCCGTGGCGGCTACGGGTGACGCGCACTTTATGGAGCCGGAGGACGCCGTGTTCAGGGCCATAGTCATGAGCGCGAGGGAGTTTAAGGACGCGGAGCAGCAGGCACCGCTGTATTTCAGGACGACTGACGATATGCTGCGGGAATTCAGCTACCTCGGCGAGGAAAAGGCCAGGGAAGTAGTAATAGACGTGCCGAACTCGATTGCCGGCATCTGCGAAAGCATGAAGCCGTTTTTAAGCGAAAAAAGCACCTACGCGCCGAAATTCCCCGGGGCGAACGAGGAGCTTAAGGGCATGTGCGAAAAAAGGGCGAAGGAGATATACGGCGAGGTTTTGCCCCCTGTTGTGCAGGCAAGGCTCGATAAGGAGCTTAAATCGATAATAGGCAACGACTATGCCTCGCTTTACCTTAGCGCGCAAAGGCTGGTGTCAAAGTCCCTTGCGGACGGTTATCTTGTAGGCAGCCGCGGCAGCGTAGGCTCGTCCTTTGTTGCGACGATGGCGGGGATAACCGAGGTTAATCCGCTTCAGCCGCACTACGTTTGCCCAAACTGCAAACACAGCGAATTTGACGTTGACCTTGACAAATATGCCTGCGGCGTCGATATGCCGGACAAGAACTGCCCCGTATGCGGCACAAAATATAATAAGCTCGGCTATACCATTCCCTTTGAGGTGTTCCTTGGCTTTAAGGGCGATAAGACGCCCGATATAGACCTAAACTTTTCCGGCGACTATCAGCCGCAGGCGCATGCCTATACGGAGGTCATGTACGGCAAGGGCCACGCCTTCCGCGCAGGCACGATATCCGGCCTTCAGGATAAAACGGTATATGGCTATGTAAAGGGATATTGCGAGCAGCACGACGCATTTTTTACAAGGGCGGAAACGGAAAGGCTCGTTGCCGGCTGCGCCGGGGTCAAGCGCACCACCGGCCAGCACCCGGGCGGCATAGTTATAGTGCCGGAGGGATATGAGATATTCGACTTTACGCCGATACAGTATCCTGCCGACAAAAGCGAGAAGAACACCGTTACTACGCATTTTGACTTCCATGCCATGGACGACAGGCTCGTCAAGCTTGATATACTCGGCCACGATGATCCTACGGCATTGAGGATGCTGCAGGACATAACGGGCATAGACCCGAAAAAGCTTCCGCTTGACGATCCGGATACCATGAAAATATTTTCATCTATCGAGCCGCTTGGGGTAACGCTTGAGGAGCTTGGCTGCGACGTGGGCAGCATAGCGATACCCGAATTTGGCACCAGCTTTGTAAGGCAGATGCTTATGGATACGAGGCCGACCACTATGGAGGAGCTTGTAAGGATAGCCGGCCTCTCGCACGGAACGGGGGTGTGGCTGGGCAACGCGCAGGATCTTGTGCTTGGCGGGGTGGCTACGCTTTCGCAGGTGGTATGCACGCGAGACGACATTATGAACTACCTTATAAGCATAAATATGGAGCCTTCAAAGGCGTTCAAAATAATGGAAAGCGTAAGAAAGGGATACGGGCTTACAGAGGAGATGGAGGAGGACATGCGGGCGGTCAACACGCCGGAATGGTTCTTTTCATCGTGCAAAAAGATAGGCTATATGTTCCCGAGGGCGCATGCCGCGGCATACGTTATGATGGCATTCAGGATAGCATGGTACAAGGTGCATAGGCCAGAGGCGTTCTATGCCGTATACTTTACCGTGCGTGCGGACGCATTTGACGTATCCATGGCGCTTGGCGGGGAGGATAAGGTATTAAGAAACATAAAAGCCATAAAGGATAAGGGCAACAAGGCCGAAAAGAAGGAGCAGGACCTGCTGGTAATACTTGAAGTTGTGTATGAGATGAACAGAAGGGGCATAAAGCTGATGAATGTGGACATATATAAGTCAGACGCAACAAGGTTCCTTATTGAGGACGGCGCGCTGAGGCCGCCGTTTTCGGCCGTGGCGGGGGTAGGCACCGCCGCTGCGGAAAGCATAGGCTCCGCCGACAGGAGCGTACCGTTCAACTCGATAGAGGACTTCCGCCTGCGTACCAAGGCGAACAGCGGCGTGGTGGATAAGCTTAAGGAGCTTGGCTGCTTTGACGGCATGGCGGAAAGCAACCAGGTCAGCTTTTTCTAAGCAAGGTCTTGCTTATGGGCATATGCTGTGGTATAATGCCCTTGTTGGGCGGCAAAATGCCGTATTTGTGGGTATTTAAGAGTGGGTTGTGTTCCCGCTCTTTTGTTTTGATAGGGAGGCAGGGTTGAAAACTACCGATGTTGTTGATTCCCTTGTAAGGGAAAGAATAAAGGAGCTTGGCTTTGAGCTTGACGAGGTCGAGTATATTAAGGAATACGGCAGCATGGTGCTTACGCTTTATATAGATTCGCCAAACGGCGTAACGCTTGACGATTGCGAGCGCGTGAGCAGGGCTGTGGAGCCTGTGCTTGATGAAAACGATCCTATTGAAGAAGCTTATTATTTGAGCGTATCGAGCATAGGGCTAGACAGGCCTATTAAAAAGGACAAGGATTTCCAAAGGAATATAGGCAACAAGCTTCAGGTCAAGCTGTATGCGCCGGTAAATAAAAAGAAGGAGCTTACAGGCACGCTTAAGGGCTTTGATGATGAAAGCTTTACCATAGCCGTGGATAAGCTTGGCGATGTTACCATAAAACGAAAAGACGCGGCGCTTATAAAGCTGTGGATAGATTTTGAATAATACAAGGATTTCAGGGGAGGACGAAAAATGAAGGCCGATTTTATCGAGGCTTTGGACGCCATCGAAAAGGAGCGCGGCATAAGCAAGGAAGTTTTGATAGACGCGTTTGAATCAGCGCTTGTGGCTGCATATAAGCGCAACTACAACACCGCCGGCAACGTGCGCGCTGTGGTGGACAGGGATAACGGCGAGGTGCAGATATTTGCATCAAAGACCGTTGTTGAAAATGTTGAAAACGAGCATAGCGAGATATCGCTTGCCGAAGCGAGGAAGATAAACCCTCTTTTCGACATAGGCGACGTGCTTGAGGAGGAGGCTGACCCGAGCAAATTCGGCCGCATAGCCGCGCAGACGGCTAAGCAGGTCGTTGTTCAGCGCATAAGGGAGGCTGAGCGCGGCGTTATATACGATGAGTATGCCGAAAAGGAAAACGAGATACTTACGGCCATCGTTCAGCGTGTTGAAAAGAACGGCGTATATGTAGAGCTTGGCAAGACGGACGGTCTGCTCGCCTTTAACGAGACCATACCAGGCGAAGAGTATAACAATAACGACAGGATAAAGGTGTATGTGCTTGAGGTCAAAAAGACCAGCAAGGGGCCGCAGGTGCTCGTATCGCGCACGCACCCCGGCCTCGTCAAGAGGCTGTTCGAGCTTGAGGTGCCGGAGATAATGAGCGGCGTGGTGCAGATAAAGTCGATAGCAAGGGAAGCCGGCTTCCGCACCAAGGTGGCCGTACACTCTACCGACCCTCAGGTGGACGCTGTTGGCGCCTGCGTGGGCCAGAAGGGAATAAGGGTGGAGCGCATGGTGAACGAGCTTCACAATGAAAAGATAGATATCATAGAGTGGGATAGCGACCCTGCTGTGTATATAGCCAAGGCGCTAAGTCCGGCCAAGGTGATAATGGTCTATATCAACGATGCCGAAAAGGCGGCCAAGGTGGTAGTGCCGGACCAGCAGCTTTCGCTCGCCATAGGCAAGGAAGGCCAGAACGCAAGGCTGGCGGCCAAGCTCACGGGCTGGAAGATAGATATAAAGAGCCAGTCCCAGGCTGAAGAAGAGCTGCAAAGCTACGATGCGGACGATGTACCCGAGCAGGATATGCAGGAGACTACGGAGGAATAATGGCCGAGAAAAAGACGCCTATGCGCATGTGCGTAGCTTGCAGGGAAATGAAATCCAAAAAGGAGCTTATACGCATAGTGCGCACGCCCGAAAACGAGATAAAGGCCGACCTTACGGGAAAAGCCTCCGGACGCGGGGCATATATATGCAGAAGCGTCCAGTGCCTTGAAAAGGCGAAAAAGATACGCGCGCTTGAACGGGCTCTTGATAAAAAGATAGATGAAGAGGTGTTCTTACGGCTGCAAAAGGAGATATGCGGCGAGTGAACCGGGCTAAACTTATGGCGTACATAGGCTTTGCGGCGAGGGCGCGCAAATGCCAAAGCGGTGACTTTACCTGTGAAAAGCTTGTTAAAACCAAAAAGGCGAAGCTTATAATACTTGATGCCGGGGCAAGCGGGAACACAAGGGAAAAATACAAGGCCATGTGTGAAAACGCAGGCATAGAGTGTATCTGTATAGACGAACTTGGGCGGCAGATAGGCAAACCAAGCCACAAGATAGCCGCCGTGACCGACCGGCATTTTGCCGAAATAATCCGGCAGGCCTATGAGGCGCCGGAGCAAGCATAACTAAAAGGGGTGGCATGATGGCAAAAGCAAAACTTATGGATTCTGCCAAGGAGCTTGAGGCTCAGGCGAAGCAGCTTTTTGAGCGCATAAAGGATACCAACGCTCATATGGGCGCAACGCTCGAGGATATGCGTCACATGGAAGGCAAGCTTATAGAAAAAGAAAGAATAGAAGAAAAAGAAAGGCTTGAAGCGCTGCGCATAGAAAGGCTTAAGGAGCTTGCCAACAGCACAGACACGGCAGCCTATCATAGCGGCGAGCCGGAGGAGATGATTGAGGAAAAGCCTCAGGCTAAGCCTGAAACAGAGCCTGAACCCGGGATAAAGGCCGAGACCGAGCCGGATGAAGCCAAGATAGAGCAGGCTAAGGAAGAAATCAAGATAGCCGAGCCTGTAAAGGCCGAGCCTGAGATAGAAAAGGAGCCTGAGGTAAAGAAAGCGCCAGCGCCTGAGGCAAAGGCAGGCGAAGCCAAGCCGCAGCCCGTTCAGGATAAGCCGCGCACGGCGCAAGCCCAGCAGCCGCGTCAAGACAGGCCGCAGCAGCCGAGGAATGACAGATTCCAGCAGCCGCGCCAGGACAGGCCGCAGCAGCTGAGAAATGACAGGGCTCAGCAGCCAAGGATCGATATGCGCAGCGGCGACACAAGGCCGCAGCAGCCGAGAAATGATAGGTTCCAGCAGCCAAGGCAGCAGGAAATGAGGAGCGGCGGCGCGAGGAGCGGCGGCTTCCAGCAGCGCAGGGAGCGCATTGCGGATAGCGATATGCTGCCGGCGCAGGGCAGGCCGGAGCGCACATACGACGCCAACAAAAAAGCGCCCGTTAAAGGGAACAGAGACGATGAGCGCAGAAAGAACAAAAAGACATTGCTTAAGGAGGCGGCACCTTCAATGAATGCATGGGACGAAGATGGCAACTTCGGCGGCAGGAAGAAGAAGCGGCAGCAGGCGCCGGCGCCAAAGCCGGAGCCGGTAAAAATAGAAAAGGCCGTTATCACCAGCGAGACCATAACGGTAAAGGAGCTTAGCGAAAAGATAGGCAAGCCCGTTGCCGAGATAATAAAGAAGCTGTTCATACTGGGCATAATGGCTACCATAAACCAGGAAATAGACTTTGATACATGCTCGCTTATAGCCTCAGACTACGATATAGAGCTTGAGCAGAACATAGCCAAGAGCTATGAGGATGTGCTGCTTGAAGGCGTGGACGAGGATGAGAGCAAGGACCTTGTGGAGCGTCCTCCCGTGGTGACTATAATGGGCCATGTTGACCACGGCAAGACCAGCCTGCTTGACGCTATACGCCATAGCAGCATAACGGAGGGCGAAGCCGGCGGCATTACGCAGCACATAGGCGCGTATACCGTGACCTGCAACGGCAGGCAGATAACCTTTATAGATACCCCTGGCCATGAGGCGTTCACCGCGATGCGCGCAAGGGGCGCGCAGGTAACGGATATAGTAATACTTGTCGTTGCCGCCGACGATGGCATAATGCCGCAGACCGTTGAGGCTATAAACCACTCCAAGGCCGCGGGCGTGCCCATAATCGTTGCCATAAACAAGATGGATAAGCCCACCGCCAATCCGGACAGGGTAAAGCAGCAGCTTACTGAATACGGCCTCGTAAGCGAGGAATGGGGCGGCGATACGATATGCGTGCCTGTATCCGCCAAAACAAAGCAGGGACTTGACAATCTTCTTGAGATGGTGCTGCTGCAGGCGGACGTGCTTGAACTTAAGGCGAATCCAAACCGCATGGCTAAGGGCATAATAATAGAGGCTGAGCTTGACAAGGGCAGAGGTCCGATTGCCACGGTGCTTGTGCAGAACGGTACGCTGAAGGTGGGCGATCCCATAGTTGCCGGCATGGCTTACGGCCGCGTGCGCGCCATGATGGACGATAAGGGAAGAAGGGTCACCAAGGCCGGCCCCAGCACGCCTGTTGAGGTGCTTGGCTTCAACGAGGTGCCGTCCGCAGGCGATATGCTCAACGCGGCTGAAATAGATAAGCTTTCGCGCCAGGTGGCCGAGGAAAGACGCGATAAGCTTAAGGCGGAGCAGCTTAAGAATACGCAGAAGGTATCATTGGACGATCTGTTTAACCAGATAGCCGAGGGCCAGATGAAGGACCTTAACATAATAATAAAGGCGGACGTTCAGGGCAGCGTTGAGGCCGTGCGTCAGGCGCTTGAAAAGCTTTCAAACGATGAAGTGCGGGTCAAGTGCATACACGGCGCGGTAGGCGCTATAACGGATTCAGACGTTATATTCGCATCGGCCTCCAACGCCATTGTGATAGGCTTTAACGTAAGGCCTAACGCCAGCGCAAGGGCGCTTGCCGAAAAGGAGAACGTTGATATCAGGCTTTACCGCATAATATACAACGCCATAGAGGATATACAAAACGCCATGAAGGGCCTGTTCAAGCCTGTATACAAGGAAGTGGAGCTTGGGCGCATAAGCGTAAGGAACACCTTCAAGGTAAGCGGAGTAGGCACTATTGCCGGCGCCTATGTGCAGGACGGCAAGGTCAGCCGCAATGCGCAGGTGCGCGTAGTACGCGACGGTATAGTGGTACACGAAGGCAGGATATCCTCGCTCAAACGCTTTAAGGATGACGTTAAGGAAGTCGCCGCGGGTTATGAGTGCGGCATAGGCATAGAGAACTTCAACGATATCCATGAGGGCGACACGATAGAGGCCTTCGTTATGGAAGAGGTCAAGCGCTAAAACAAAACAAACGAAAGGAAGGCGGCCTTAAAACGGGCGACAGATTGCCCGAATGTCAAAGGCCGCCTCTTAAAACCGAAATGCCAAACATAAGATACGACAGGATAAACGAAGAGGTCAAAAAGACCATAAGCGAGATAGTCAGGGAGATGAAGGACCCAAGGATATCCCCAATGACGACCATATCCTCAGCAGAGGTGACGAACGACCAGAAGCTCGCCAAGGTTAAGGTAAGCGTATACGATGAGGACGATTCCGTGCGCACGGGCACCGTTGACGCGCTCAACAGGGCTTCGGGCTTTATAAGGCATGAGCTTGGGCAGAGGATGGAGCTCAGGGCGCTGCCGCAGCTCAAGTTCACGCTCGATACGTCTATCGAATACAGCGCGCACATAGCCAAGATAATAGAAAGCCTGCACGGCGGCAAAACAGAGGATTAACAGGCATGCTTGCTGCGATGGGGGACAGCGCGCTTGAAAAAACAGCCGCTTTTATACTTGCAAACGATGATTTTACGCTTATAGCGCATGTTTCGCCGGACGGGGATACGCTCGGCTGCACATGCGCGCTTAGGCTTGCCCTGATAAAGCTGAATAAAAAGGTGCAGGCCGTGTGCGAAAACGCGGCGCCTAAGATATACAGGTTTTTGCCAGGGATAGACGGCCTTATCGTGCCCGAAAACGCAATTGCTACAAGCGCGGCAATAGCCATAGACTGCGCTGACGAAGGCAGAATGGGCGCGGCGAAGGCCATATGGGATAATGCCGGGCATACGGCTAATATAGACCATCATGGCACTAACACCATGTATGCTCAGCTCAACTGCGTAGCTACCTCCGCTGCTGCGGCGGCAGAGGTGATATTTAAGCTTATAACCTTGCTTCAGGTGGATATAGACAAGGATATAGCCACCTGCCTGTACTGTGGCCTTGTTACGGATACCGGCAATTTTGCTTATTCAAATACGACAGAGCATACGCATTATGCCGCGGGCAAGCTTATGAGCCTGGGCGCGGACAATGCGCTTATAAACAGGGCCGTGTACAGGTCCGCACCCATATCAAAAAGAAGAATGCTGGGCGTTGGCCTGGTGAAGGCCGAATATGTATTCGGCGGCAAAATAGCTTACTGCCTGCTGACAAGGGCGGATTATGCCAAATTCAACGCCCGGGACGAGGATACGGAGGGCATAATAGACAACCTTAGGGACGTTGAAAGCGTTGAGATAGCCATACTGATAAGGGAAACGGAGGACGGCGCATACAAGGTCAGCATGAGGTCCAAGGAATATGCGGACGTTTGCGCCATAGCCATGCTTTACGGCGGAGGAGGCCATAAACAGGCCGCAGGCTGCACGGTAAGGGGAGAAATAAGCACTATATCAGGCGAACTGATTGAGCTTGCCAAGAAAGCGATATAAGCCGGTATGACGGAAGGAATTATAAACATATTGAAGCCGCCCGGAATGACGTCCAGCGACGCCGTAGCGGATGTAAGGCATATATTTAGAATAAAGCGCGTGGGCCATACCGGCACGCTCGACCCGGGAGCCGCGGGCGTGCTGCCAATATGCATTGGCAGGGCCACGAGGCTATTTGACGTACTTGTCGATAAGCAGAAGGAATATATTGCGGAGATAACATTCGGCATTGCAACCGATACACAGGACGCTTACGGCAGGATAATTGAAAAAGCTGAAGCTACATCCGTACCTGAGGAGAGGCTTGTAAGCGCGCTTGAAGGCTTCAGGGGCGAAATAGAGCAGACCGCGCCCATGTACAGCGCCGTGAGCATAGACGGCAAAAGGCTGTATCAGCTTGCAAGGGAAGGCGCGCAGCTTGTGGAGATAAAAAGGAAGGCATATGTGGCGGAGCTTGAGCTTCTGCACAAAACAAAGCCGAACAGCTTTCTTTTGCGCATGGTATGTTCAAGGGGCACATATGTAAGGACCATATGCAGCGATATTGGCAAGGCGATGGGCGTGCCGGCGTATATGAGCTTTCTTCTGCGCACAAGGAGCGGCGAATTTACAATAGAAAACGCATATTCTATTGCCGAGCTTAAAAAGCTTAAGGAGGAAGGCAGGCTTGAGGAGAGCGTAATCAGCATGGAGCAGGCGCTAAACCCTATAATGGAAAAGATAAGGCTCGAAAACCTCAGCGAAAAGCAGGCAAAGCTAATACGCAACGGAGCGGATATATTCGTAGCTGCGCTAAAAAACGCGCAAGCGGGAAAGCTCGTCATGGTATATGATGAAGATGAGTTCCTTGGCGTCGGCCAAACGGGCAATGACGGCTCGCTGCATATAAAACTGAACCTTACGGAGGGCAACGCATGAAAACGGCAATAGCCCTCGGCACGTTTGACGGGGTGCATACGGCGCACAGGGCGATAATAGACGCGGCAAAAAAGCGGGCGGAAAGCCTTGCGTTAAAGCCTGCGATATATACCTTTACGGGGCACCCGATGAAGCTGTTTACAAAGCAGCCGCCCCTTTTGATGAGCGAGCAGGGGCGCATGGACAAGCTTGCCTCGCTTGGCTGCGAGCTTTATGCGGACGATTTTACAAATGAGCTTGCCGCAACGGAGCCTGAGGCATTTATAGCCATGCTTATGGAAAGATTCGATATGGCGTGCGCCGTTGCGGGCTTTAATTATTCCTTCGGCAGGTTCGGCCGCGGCGACGTTGATTTGCTTAATAAGCTTGGCGCGAGGCTTGGGTTTGATGTCGTTATAGTGCCGCCTGTGATGTATAAAAACGAGCCGGTATCCTCCACAAGAATAAGGACCTGCCTTGAAAATGGCGATGTAAGCTCCGCAGGGGCGATGCTTGGCGAGCCATACAGCATAGAAGGCGATGTGGTGCGCAACAGGGGCATAGGGCATAAGCTAAGCTATCCCACGGCAAATATATCCGGCTGGGCGGGAAGGGCCATACCGGCCGCCGGAGTGTACGCCACAAGGGCTGTACTTGAAGGAAGGCCGCTTTTTGCCGTGACGAACATAGGCTGCAACCCGACTGTGCGCGGCACTGAGACGAGCATAGAAACGCATATAATGGATTTTGACGCCGATATATACGGCAAAAAGCTGAAGGTCGAGTTCATAGAAAGGCTAAGGGGCGAGATACGCTTTCCAAACGTGCATGCGCTTTCCATACAGATGAAGCTGGACGGCGAAAAAGCCCTTAGTATATTAAAAAAAGCCTGAATCTGCCGTTTACAGGCGAAAGAATTTGTGTTATACTTCATTAGTCAGAACCGGCGGCTGTGTTTTGCGACGACTCCGACGCATTACTCGGCGCTGGGCGATATAATTATTTAGGAGGAAATTAAAATGGCAACCAAACAGGAAATTATTGAGAAGTTCCAACTTCATGAGGGCGACACCGGTTCACCCGAGGTTCAGATAGCTCTGCTTACCGAGCGTATCAACCACCTCAACGAGCATCTTAAGGAGCATAAGAATGATCATCATTCCCGTCGCGGCCTTTTGAAGATGGTTGGTCAGCGTCGCGGCCTTCTCAATTATCTTAAGGAAACCGATATAGAGCGTTATCGTAACATTCTTAACGAGCTGAACCTGAGAAAGTAACGCACAAAGGACTTTTGGGAGGTTTTTAGATGGGTACTATACAGATGATACTCAGCATAGTGCTGATACTTGCCTCCGCGGTGCTTGTTACCGTGGTGCTGATGCAGCAATCCAAGAGCGCGGGTCTCGGCAGCGCGTTCGGCGGAGATACCGCCTCCTTGAACAATGCCCGCGGCAGGGCTGCAAGCAAGGAAGCCAAGCTCCAGAGGATCACCATAATCCTTGCCATAGTGATAGCGGTGCTTACAATCGCGATGATGTTTGTTGGCTAAGGGAAAGATCGTATGATTTTTATGGGGACGCGCCGTGTTTGCGCGTTCCCTTTTTACTGAAACAGGAAAAGGGGGCGAAACGATATGCCCATTAAAAAGGGAGTTAGGCAGATAGCCGAAAACAGGCGCGCCAGGCACGAT
The DNA here is from genome assembly GCA_004558525.1 of Clostridiales bacterium. Taxonomy (GTDB): domain Bacteria; phylum Bacillota; class Clostridia; order Christensenellales; family CAG-138; genus Phil1. The sequence goes on along the minus strand of SFCQ01000015.1, from coordinate 14,852 downwards.
TATTTTATCGAGGATACCTATGAATGTGGCATAGCCCTTGTAGGTACGGAGGTAAAGAGCGTGCGCGCCGGCAAGGTGAGCCTTAAGGATAGCTATGCCCAGGTAAAAAATGGCGAGATGCTGCTTGTCGGCATGCATATAAGCCCATATGAGCAGGGCAATATATTCAACAAGGACCCGTTTAGGACGAGGAAGCTGCTGCTGCACAAGCATGAGATAAAGAAGCTGCATTCGCTATCCCAGACCGATGGTTACAGCCTGATACCGACAAGGCTTTACCTAAAGGACGGGCTTGTGAAGCTTGAGCTTGCCGTGGCAAAGGGCAAAAAGCTTTATGACAAGCGGCACACAATGGCCGAGCGTGACGCCAAGCGCGATATGGAGCGCCGGATGAAAAGCGCCGATTGAGTTGCTTTAACTCAAAGAATATAGTATAATGGATTCCCCGATAAAGGGGACTTATCATGGGGCCGTACATGGTTTCGACGGGGATCACGGGGGCCGGATAAGCGAGCCGAAGCCCCGCGCTTCGTAAAAAGCGGGAAATTAAAAATTAACTGACGAAGCTAATTTTGTACCCGTCGCTGCTTAAGCAGTGACCGTCCGCCCTCAGGTTCCCACGCCTGAGGACACGGGCGTCATCAATGTGGGGAACCAACCTGCGTAAGCTTTGCCGCAGGCGGGATTTATGAAGCTACCGAAGCGCCGACCCTGCCGCTGGGGGCCTCGCCGAGGGAACTCTAAAACAACGGCTACGCTCGTAGAAAGTCTTGCTGATGGGTTTTCGGACAGGAGTTCGACTCTCCTCGGCTCCACCACAGCAATCAAATCCGAACCCAACGCCAATCGGTGAGGGGTTCGGATTTGTTGTTTATTTCAGCACTCTCTATAAATAAAATGATTTGGAGAGTGATAAGATGAACAGGACGAAAATTAACAAGGCGCGAATCGGACGGTATGGGAGCAAGCTGCTTTCGTACATGAAGGAGCACAATCAAAATCTGTATATGGAATTGCTCTTTTCTGGCTGTTTGGAGGATTGGCTCGCAGAACAGAACGAGATATGTAAAGAGAAGATTTGCGAGTATGCTCAACGGATCGCCAACGCGCGAGGCATCACGGAGGAACTCAAAGCCCGCGACCAAATGGCTTGGGTCGGCGCGATGAACACAATTCGGGCGCAGGCAGAAGAAATTGTTATTGAACAAATACTCTCATAAAGGCAATGTTGATAACCGTTAAAAATTGATTGATAATACGAATGGCAAGAAATGAGGCCGCCCTTCTATGACCCTCTTGGGTTGTTTTGGGCGGCCTTAAAATGTTTTTACGGTTTAATTTTCCATGAGCAGCTCTTTATACGCCTTTTCGTCAGCTTCCTGCCATGATAAGCCTGTTTCTCTATACTGTTGGGAAAGCGGCTTAAGTCGATTCGCATAAACGCCGTCTCCGGTCGTGCGGTCATAACCCATGACAATCCAATAAGCACCGCGCTTCTCAAGGGTAAGGACGATCTCCTCACCCACACCCCGCATTGGTCCCGATGTGATTTCGGTGTTTACATAGAAACGGGCCGTCATGCCCTTTTCATCGCTTTGCATCGTCTCTAATATGTCGGCCGTCCCTTTTTCTACCGTATCAAGCGCGGTTAAGCTGCCGGCAAGAACTTTGTCCACGGCAAGCTGCGCGTCATAGAAGAACAGGTCTGTGGCTTCATTGCGCTCTATTATGTCGGAAAAATCTTGCACCTCTTTCAACTTTCGTCCAAGGTAGTAGCGGTACATGACCTCTGCCGCCAGCTCCTGTGCACTCATTACGGCAGGAGTCTGCTGCTCCTCTAAGGCTGCGCTTTCGGTTTCCAAAGCTTGTATAACGGTTTGCCGCGCTTGCCCGCTAATTCCTGCCGCAGCAAACGTTTCCCGCAAACGCTCCAGCAGGCGGCTCTTTTCCTCTGTGCCGATTGCGGCGTTTTTGTGTATGGTCATATAGCTCAGGTATTCCGTTTCAAAGGCGATGCCGGCAGCGGGATTCCCATACTGCAAGCTTTCCAAGCCGTAGGAATCGCGCATTGCGGCATATTCGGCATAGCTGTCGGACTCTGTGCGAACGGAGGTGATGTAAAGCCCGTGAACTGTCTCGATCAGCTCGGCGCATATCCGCTCATTGCGCGTAAAGCCGTCTTTCCCTTTCAGCTCAAGAGTAATCACCGTCTCAAAACAAAATGCTTTTTGATGGGCGTTTGCGCCCATAACGGCGAAGGATACCGCTTCGGTTGCTGCTCCGTCTCCTGCGAAAGCCTCTGCACTGCAGAGAATATAGTGCAGATACTTTGCCGTCAGGTATGTATCCTTATCTTCCGCCCAGCCGTCGCCCTGATAAAACAGCGCGGCAGCTGTGGAGTAATCCCCCGTGGCAAATGCGGCGGCAGCAGATTTGACCATCTCGGCAGCCTTGTTCAGCTTTTCCGCATTGACGGATACAGTTGGGGACAGCGCATATACCGCATCGCCGATGAGCGGCAGCTCTGCGGCAAGGGCGGGTTTTACGGCAAAAGTGCAGGCGGATAACAATACCGCAGCGGCGCAGGCAGCCGCCGCAATGCGAGCAGCTTTCAGAAAAGGCATTCCCGCTTTAGCTTTTATCCTGGCCTGCGCTTCGTCCCGATTTTGCAAAAGGGCGATGGTATCATCGATTCGCTGATAGTAGCTTTGAGGAGGAGCAGGAAAACCCGCCCTGAGCGCCTGTGCAAATTGCAGATTATATTTCATAATATTCATCTCCCAATAATCTTTTCAGTTCTGCCCGTGCCCTGGACAGACGGCTTTTTACGGTGCCGGAAGGCACCTCCAGTATCTCGGCTATATCGTTTACGGAGTGATCGCAGATATAGTACAGCGTAATGGCCTCGCGCTGCTCCTGCGGCAACCGCGCAAGGGCGTTTTCCACGTCAACGCGGTACTCTGTTCCCGCCTCATGCGGATAGGACATTTCCTCATCGATCGGGACTGTCCGCTGCCGCAGCTTTGCCATACTGTAACACTCGTTTCTCACTATGCGGAACAGCCACGGTTTCAATGCGCTTCTGTTCCGCAGGCTGTCTATATGCGTATGCGCCTTGATAATGGCACTGCTTACGGCGTCCTCGCTTTCCGGAACAGATCGCAGTATGCTGTATGCAAAGTAGAACAGCTCGTTCCTCAGCTCTATTATCTGGTTGTAAAACCATTGAAGTTTTTTGTCTCTGTTCAAAACTGGTTGCTACCTCCCGCATTTGTCGGATGATCATCTCTCGCATATTAGATTGCCTGGAGAGCAGAACGGTTCCCACATTCTTTATGATGACGTAAGATTTTTGTCTTGAAGCGTTATTTCATTATAACATAACATCCCTTGTGAGCCTGCTTTAGAACATAACTGCAATGAATGCTTAGAGAATCTGTTAACCACATTATGTACTTACAAATTCTTCCATCTGTTTTGTCTTTTGGGGAACCAATCAGGTTACTCAATAATCTATTTTATAGGGATGTAGAAACACATGCCAAAACTATAAAAACAAAGGAGAAGCCATATGAAGCACAAGATATCACTTTTACTTGCTGTCATACTTGCAACAGTATTGTGTCTGCCGGGGTATGCTTCTGCCACGCAAAATGATGTCGTTGACGATTTCTCTGAAAGCGATAAGCAGAAGGCTATCGCACTGGCTGAACAGTTTGCTCTGGAATATGAAACCGCCAAGCTGACTTTGTCAATGCCGGAGTTCAGCTATATCCAGCGAACGGACGATACAGCGCTTCTATTGGAAAAACTGAGATACAGTATTGAATTCGCCCGGTCATTCAACACACGCATCGAAAACCTGCAGCAACTCTCGTTTAATGTTCTTGAAATAGAAGCAAGGAGAGGAGGCCTCTTTCTTAAAGTCTATGCATCTTTCCAATATCACTATACAGACGCTCCGGCTGACATGCTAAGTAAACATGGTGCGGATTATGAGATGCTGTTTAATCTCACCGGGGGATCTCTGACCATTGTGAATCTCAGTACGCAATCCAGCGACTTCGAATACTTTAATGAGCAGGTAAGCCAAACTGCAGGCACAAAAAAGCTCTCTTATGCAGATGCAGCAAAACATGTTGCCGATCAGAAAATTAAGGAATTACCTGAAACGTTAAAGAAATGGAATGAACAGACCGCACTTTTTGACAGTAAATATGTTCAAAACGATTGGAAATCAGAGCCTTCAGAGGATACCGCTGGAGCATTGCGCAGTGTAAGTGTATCTTTTTCCAGAAATTCTGCTGTTGATTATGCCACTACCTTTGGAGACGCATATCAAAACTATATTTTTAAGAGAATGGATGCTGACTGTACTAACTTTGTTTCGCAATGCCTTTGGGCAGGATATGGTGGCACTAGCGGGTATTCTCTGTCAAACACGGAGGCCCTGAAAGCTCGTGTTGCCGCAAATTACAGGCAGACATCCGATTGGTATGGAAGAAATTATGACTCGTCAAGTCAATATGCCACCGGTCCCTTCATGAGAGTTGTGGAACTTTGGAGTCATGCCACAGGAAATACTGGAGACGGTCCGCGTGCTACTGGATATAACAACAATAATGTATGGACATCTCTAAGCGTTGTTCCGAGGACCGGGGATGTATTGCAATTCTATAGCAGTTCTGCAGGCAGATATAACCATTCCGTAATCGTTTCGACTACAAGCAGCCCCTCACTGTCGAATATGCTTGACCGGATATGGGTTTGCCAGCACTCTGACGATTATGTAAATAGACCTCTGAGAGAAACACTTGAGAATAATGGCGGAATCAGCAGTGGAAAAATGCGTTTGATGCGTCCTTCTTCGACTACGTTTTCTTCGTAAATCGTAGTAATTCCTTCATTGGGTTCAAATCTGAGAGTTTTGCAAAGGAGAAAAATATGAGGAAAACATTGTTATTAAAGTTATTTGCTCTCCTGTTGGTTTGTGTATTAGGTATGCAATCGACTGCACTTGCAAATCTGGCTGACCATACTTCAACAACTGCCTACGGGAAAGAAATTGAACTTGAAGAGTTGAGAACGACTGACAGCAAGACGTACCAGTTATCAGACGGTTCGTTCCAATATGTAGGATACGCTGATGATGTGCATTATAAGGATTCTAACGGGAAGTTCGCTGAGATAGACAATTCAATAACCAATTCTGCGGAAAAAGATGGGTACGCATACACAAACACAGCTAATAGTTGGAGAGCCTACTTTTCCAACCAATTAAGTACCTCAAAAGCCGTATTGTTAGAAATGGGCGATTACAGTCTATCTTTTAGTATGCCTTCCGCCAGTCAACAGGGTACTGCGAAAAAATCTGTTGATATGGCTGATCCAGCGGATTCATATTATGGAGACAAAAAATCGGATAATCGCGCGGTCGTCTATCAAGAAGTTCTTACTGGCGTCGATGTTGTTTATACAGTCAAGACTTCGGGGATTAAGGAGGATATAGTTTTAAAAAATTCAGCAGCTCCTCATTCTTTTGAGTTTGCATTAACCGCGGACGAACTGATGGCAGTCGAGAGAGATGATACGATCTATTTTCAGGACAGAGCGGGAAACGATATTTTCCATATAGGATCACTCTATATGATAGATGCCAATGGGAAATACTCCGAATCAGTAACCTGCTCCATACACCAAGTCAAGAACGGCTATTCATTTGTTATATCCGCTTCTGAGGAATTTCTTAATGCAGAAGACACGGTTTACCCAGTAATCATTGATCCTTCTATCATGGTAACAGGTTCATCTGACACCTTTGATACTTGCGTGGATGAGCAATATCCCTCGTCCAACTATTACTCAAGCGAGAATCTGTGGACAGGCGGGGCAACGGGGACAAATACCATGCGTACATATATCAAGTTCACTATGCCATCGAATATTACTGCGTCGCAAGTAACGAGTGCGACACTGAGGATTAAAAAGAGGGAGCATCAAACTCCCACAATAAAAGCTTATCGTGTCACGAGTAACTGGTCGTCAAGTTCTGTTACGTGGAACAATAAACCGAGTTATACCACAACAAACGGTACCGGCACCATAACTCTTGATACAGGTTCTTGGTACAAGCTTGATACTACAACTCTTGTGAAATACTGGCTCGCAGGAACATATAGCAACTACGGGTTCCTGCTAAAAGAGCCATCTGAAACTAATTCTTCTCAAAAAACCAAGTTCTACTCTTCGGATGCCCCTTCGCCGAATAAGCCGGAGCTCATTATTGAGTATAACAATCCCTCGAGTTCATATACAATCACGTATAATGGAAATGGGAATACCGGTGGAATGCCGCCGTCAAGTCAAACGGTGATTGGCGGGACAAACGTAGCTTTAAGGACAAACACAGGACTTCTGACAAAGCAAAATTATGAGTTTTCCGGGTGGAATACCAATTCATCTGGAACAGGGGTTACATATTCTCCTGGACAAACAATAACAATGCCAAATAATAATCTCACGCTATATGCAAAATGGGTTCCTTTTAATTATAAAATTGGAATCGAAGCGGTATCAGATTATAGTAATATTAGTGGCCTAGGTTCGCTTAATACGTCAATAGATTGCGTTAGAGGATTGTCTGATAAAATTCTCGATGCTTCTAGTTCTTGGACTAGGAAGTATTTCTATACCAACGATTCAGTGTGGGAAAATGATTTTAAGTCAACCACTTTAGGAGGAAATGACAGCAATATAACGGACAGTGTAGATCTTGCTGCATATTGCGGACATGGATATGAAGTTCAGGGATTTGTATTGGCTAACCAATCCCACGACGATGGTTTTGTTTCCCGAAGCGACTTAAGACTTGGTGACGTCAACCTAAACTGGTTTCTGACCTTTACCTGTAACTTTTTGAAATCCGAGAAAGACGATATCGGCATTGCAATGAATGGATTACATATGTTATGCGGATACAAGACTAATATGACAGTAACCGCTAATGGAGGAAGCACGTTTGCTTCATATGCAACTGATAGTGCACAGCCAATACGAATAGCTTGGAAAAACTATGGGGTTGCAACGCAACCGATTTTAACATTCAATAAGATTTCATCTTTTTACCATAACTCATGCGGCAACGATCATTTATGGGGTTTTGGGGTCGTAGCTGATGATCCTTCTCCATATAGCGCGACAACAGCTAATGATTATGTATACTATGATTACCAATTATCGTAAGTAGAAAAGGAGCCCAAAAATGAAAAAACGATTCTTGATATATGTTATACTATGCCTCGTGATGCTATCAGGCTGTATACAGCACACTGAAGTACATAATGTTCTATTTAATGTATCTAGACTTCCATCGTCAGGTTCCCGTATTTTTTTTGAAGAGATTAATTTAGAGATAGACAAGATAACGGCCATGGACGAAGATTCGATTATGGTTTATTCCGCAATGCCTGTCAATGTTACAAAGGACGAAATGACTGCAATCGCCGAGTATGCGGGGATCAACGAATATGACCTTATCGACAACAAACAGACACTATCGCTGAAAGATATGTCAGGCAATGCCATAATCGTTTTTAAGGCATCGGGCTCTATCCAATGCAACTTCTCAAAAGAGAAAGAAATAGGAGAGATTGGGCAGACTGCCAAATATTCTGATGATGCCTACATAGAAATGGCTGAGCGATGGCTCAGCAGCACAGGTTTGTTAAGCGAGGACTATCAAACAAAAAAGCCTATAATTAAGGACAATGGGTTCATAACCAAGACGCTGGATAACGGACAGGAATATGCATATCCAACGGTAAAGACGGTAGAGTTTATGTATAAAGACCTAAATGGCATTGAAGTAAACGGCGTTGCACCGCGCATTGTTGTAGATGTTTCTCTTGACGGGGATATCGTTTCAGTGACTAAAATTCAACGTCAGTATCAAACATTTCGCGCATTTCCTTCGCTAAAACTTGACAAAGCAGTTGAAAACCTTGTCAATGGAATTGGAACCATATATACGAGTGGAGATGTGGATAACAGAGGAACTGTCAAAACGGCAAGGCTTGTCTACTATAACATGGAGGTAATGGATGCATCACCGTATTTAATCCCGGTTTATGTTTTTGAAGGGTATAGCGGAAGAGGAGAATTTATTGCAGTCACATATGCTATTGATGAGCAATATTTTTCCTTTGCTAATCAAACCAATATGTCATCAGATAACGAAATTGATCAAAAATAATGGATATCGTTTCTCAGTTGTTCCCCGAATAGAACAATAAACTATAATGATAGAGCAATACTATAATGAAGTCGTTCATATAGACCAATGTACGAATTAATCTGAATTCTGTGTCAGAATTATTTGGACCGCTCCAGCCGGCTCCAGCAATACTGCTGGAGCCAATTATCTACATAGATATCTCTGATACTCTATTTCAGCTTTCCCTTATTCTTCCACTCTTCAAATTCCCTTCGCCCCTCCTCGCTCTCAAAATATGCCCGAATCAGCGGCAGGGCGCAGCGGGCAAGGGATTCGATCACATGATCGGGGATATCTTGTTTCGCCTTATCCGGCGGATGGGTGCTCCTGTAGGTTTTTTGCTTGTTCATTTTGCCTCCGTATTCAGTTTTCAAGGTGCATATCAGCGTTCGCGCTCGTCGCGCTTTTTCACGCTACGGCGTAATGTGCGCTGCAATTCCCGCGTTTCACGGTCTTTCGCAAAGATCTCTGCGAATACCTCCTTGACGCGCTGCGGCGCGAGCTTGACCGCTTGACGGAAATCTTTTGTCTGTTCATATAGCCTTTCCCAGCTGCTCTGCAAATCGAGTATACGTGCGCCTGCATCTTGCAGCTTCTGTGTTAACTCGGATATTTTGACGCGGGACAATATGCCCTCTCTTGCGAGGGAAATAACATCCGTATAGTCTTTCTCAGTGAGCTCTATCTTTCCAAACACCGTCGTTTTACCTATGCCGTCCAAATCGTGGTATTGTTTGTTGACCTGCTTCTGGGCAACGAGCTTTTCGGAAACCTGCTCCAGTTTCATTTCCTTTGCAGCGACCAGTTTTTCAAGCTGCATAAGCCGTTTTTTATCCTCTTGAATCTTGAAATCAAGACTGTTTAGATTGACCCGTGTACTGCCGAGCTCCCCGCGTTCAAAGCCATCAAATCCCGCTAGCCGCATGTGTTCATAGAAGCGGTCTTGCAAAAGCGAGTAGGACGGAATCCGTATCGGTTTTCCGTTCTTTCCGAGGATGGGCTTGCCCTGCTCATCAACCGCTTCGGGATATGCCCATTTCTTGGAGCGGCTCACCTGATGGATTATCTCTCTTACCGTGCCGCGCAGGGCTTCATCCTTACAGCGTTTTGACCACAGAATTTCCTTTTCTATCACGGGAATATAGACAACGTGCAGATGATAATGAAATACATCGTATCCCAGTGCCTCGGAGAGCCCCCTGTTGCGTTCGTCGGCGTGGAGGACAGCGGAAAGGACGTAGCGTTCGTCGCCCGCCTCCTTCACCGCCATACGGTAGGCTTCCTCAAAGAAGTCCCGTGCAAAGTCATATCCGCCGTTTTCCTCAAAGTATGCGGTATTCACATCAAACACAAATTCGCAGAACACGTCTGCATCGGGCTTTAGCCCTCGGGTGCTGATTATGCCATCTTCAAGGAGCTTGTCGAAGGCCTGCGCATAAGTCCCCTCGCAGCGTTTGAAATGGACGTTGAGCTTGCTGCGCTCCGGTATGATGTCGGGATTGGCGTATTCCTCGTTCTTTCGCTCGTTGTGCCGCTCCCTTAATGCAAAATTGGTTTTCTTGTAGCTGCTGTTTCGTACAACCGTGCAATCCTTTCTTGCGATACCGTTCGCCTCCTTTCCTTCCTTTCGCCTGCGGGCGGGCGTCACTTTCCGCGGAAAGTGTATTACCCACTATGCTACTTTCAGCCTTACGGCTGCAAAGTAGCGTGGGGGCAGAGCCGAGCTCTGCCAGTGGCAGAATAAGCGAGGCGTCAGCCCAGTGAGCAACGAGCAATGCAAGCGATAGCGCGGCATTGCGACGATTGCGAACTGTGGGGCCGAAGGCCTCCAAGGTAGAACGCCCGCTGCGGCGGGGTTGGGCGCGCGTGGCTTTTGCCTTGCCACGCGCACCATCGTCCGGAAACCTCTGCCAGACGAACATGCGGACGGGATTGCTCCCGCCCGCATATCGGTGTTTACGCCGTATGAACCGCCGCAAACAAATAATGCACCGTCATGGTGCAAGTGCGTTTCTCATATTCGGTATTTGCACCATCGTGGTTCAAATACCATCGTCCATGGCAAAGCGCAAATCTTCCGGCAAATCCGCAATGTCCTCCGTGGGCTTTGTCTCCTTTTTCGGCGAAGCGTTACCAGCCGGAATATAGGACACGCCCACAAGCGCCTCGGAAACCGTTTTCCGTATCACCGCTTCAAGGCGGTTCTCCTGCTCTGTCTGCAAAATGCAGCCGATCACATACTCGCTTTTGAGCTTGCCAGGTTGGGCATCGAAAAGGATAAGCGCTTCACGGTGTCGCGGGTTGTCCATGTCGAACGTCAAATTCCTGCGTTCACGCATGGTTACTGACCGAGAAGCAGCTTGTACCCCTCGGCGTTGGCGAAGCGGTCAAGAATGTCCACCGTTGCCACTTCCGGCGAAATGAGGCTGCCACCTAATAATTCAGCACCGCCGCCTGCAAACACCGTGGGGAGCTTCAGGTCTATGCCGCGCTCCCGTAAGGCGTTGAGCAGTTCACGGTGATAATGCTGCACATGCCGTTCCGCAATGGCAGCGATTTTCGCACTGTCCGCGTGCTGGATGCGCCCCGTAATGGCATCTCCGATCAAAGCATCCGAGAGAATAATGTTCTCCCGCTGCAATTCGCCCCGTATGGCATTGAACAAGGTGATCGTACCCATGCGCAAACTGCCGCAGCTTCCCCGGTCTACCTTGAACTCCCGCAGGGTAAGCACATCTACCGTGTACCCACCGATGTCTACAAGGGTGATGGTCGTGTACTGCTTGAGGGCGTTGTAGTGGCGGCACAGCGCCGCGTGCCCTTGTGCGAACACCTTACAATCCGCGATATGGCAGCGGTAGGACGTTTCCTCAAAATCAAAAGCCACATCGCCACGTAGGAAGTAATCCCGAAAAGCCTGTTTCTGCGTCCCGTAAATGTCGATGGGCAATCCCACACCGAGCACGATCTCCGCCTCATTCACGCCCGCCTGCTTCATAGCGTGTGCGATGGATGGCAGCGACAGGATGAAACTGTCTGGCTCCTTCGTCTTGTCCTGCTGAAAGCTCATCCGCTTGCCACCAACGGCATAATATGCTCCATCATAGAAAAGCTGCATGTCGCTGGTGATAAACTCCCTGTCACTCATGGTAAACCCCGAAGCGTGGAGCAAATGCTCCGAGGATTTGGTGTTGTAGTTGCCGTTGTCAATGCCCAGTTTGATTTGCATATAGACCTCCTTTGTGTCCTTGGATTCTTCGCATTTTCATAACCGCCCCGGTTCCTGCGCCGCCCTCGCCTATGGAGGGTTCCCTGTGCGCGTTGTCCTGTCGGGCTATGCCCGCCGCCTTATGTGCTTTAAGCACATAAGGCTTCACATGGTATCTCGTGCGGTAAAATGCTATTCAGTTGTCAAGATGCGTGTTCTAAGTATTTATTTCTAAATAATTGGAACACGCATATCATATTGCAGATTGACGCATTGCACAATATGTGTTAGAATAATGCATACAAAGTATCGTAATACACATTTTTGGACACAAAACGGAACACGCGAGGGGAAAGAAATGGAACACAAAAAGTATCTCAGCTTCCGCGGAAAGAACGAATACACTTTGATTCGGGAGCGGACGGAAAAGTACGGCCTTGGGAAGCTGATGTTTGCGTTTATGGATGTGGAGTGGCAGAAACGCCGCGACGAGCTTGCAGATTTGAAAGAACGGTGCTATGTGGAAAATATAGATCAAGAAGCCCTGCTCAATATGCAGGACGACAGCAAGAATTATATTGTGTTAGGGGCATACTACAAGGCTTTATATGACGAGTTGAACACGCTCCATCCATTCCTTGGACAGACAGTTGACGAGATGCTGGAAGCAGCCGTAGACGAGGCCATGAATGCGAAATATGCGCGTCAGATGGCGGTGGACATTATGCTCGACCTGTTCCGTAACTACTTAGAAAACAAGCGTACTACGGATAGACTGGCAATATTCCAAGAGGAACAGACAAGGGATTACTCCCTTGTGGAAGCCACAAACGAGCTTTTCACGCGGCTCTGTACCCTTACGGAACAAATGGCGGCATTCAAAGAGAACTTGCTTTTGATATGCGGATATGCGTTGGACAGGGAAGCAGAAAATGCCTCCTGTAAACCCATAGAGCGGTACTATGACATGCAAACCGAAGAATACGAACCCTTATTGCGCGTTCAAAAAGCGGCTGGCCTGCCGTTCATGGAGCAGCGCATTATATGGGAGGACGATTTAGAAACGGAAAAAGAAGATGGCGGACTGATCGCTCATGGCTTCTATACGGCAAACGACATTCGCACTCTTATCTTTGCCGAGTTCCAGTATATGAGCGCCAACAATCATGTGATAAGCAAGTGCCAGTATTGCAAACGATATTTCTGCCCTCATTCCAAAGCCTCCATCTACTGCGACAGGTTGGCGGATGAGACAAGCGGCAAGGCTTGCAAGGAGTTTGCCTCCACCGACAAGTATCTTCGAGGGGTCAGCGCCAACGAAGCAAAGGTACTCTATGGCAAGTATCGGAACAACTATCAGATGCGGGTAAGGCGCAATCCGGAGGATTTTTCATATTCCGATTACGTTGCATGGATGGATAAATCAAAGGCGCTGCTAAAGGACGTGCGGGATGGGCGCATGAGTTTGGAGGAGTTTGACCGCGAGATCGCTTTGCCCACTACCAAAGAAGCGCGGGGAAATATCAATATTTGATGTTGTGTTTAACGCATAGTTGGGGTATTATATAGAAAACGGGTTAGGAGCGACACGCATGATACATCTTGATAGCCATATCCAAATCGGCAAACGACTCAAAGCATTACGCGCCGCAACGACGCTTACGCAAAAGGCGATTGGAGAGCTTGCGGGAACGAATCAATCCAGTATTGACCGTTACGAGCACGATCGCTCCATCGTGCCATATCGGATATTGATTTGGTATGCGGATTACTTTGACGTTTCTCTTGATTATATCTACGGGCGCACCACCGACCCGCACGGCAAGTATTATTCTTTCCAGCCGGAACGGGTGCAGGAGCACTTCAAGAACAAGACCGATTGGAACGAGTTTGTGGAATCCTGCTTCACCGAGGGTTCACCCATGAACAAACGCTTTAAGGAAATGCTGTTGAGCATGGCAGCGGAGGAAACGAAATGAACGGAGTGATCTACGCCCGCTATTCCTCCGACAATCAGCGCGAGGAATCCATAGAAGGACAGATACGCGAGTGCATGGAGTTTGCCGAGCGGCAGGGTGTTACCGTTATCGGTAACTACATTGATCGCGCCTTATCTGCAAAGACGGACGACAGGCCCGACTTTCAGCGCATGATAAAGGACAGCACAAAGCAGCTGTTTGACGTTGTGATTGTGTGGAAGCTTGACCGCTTTTCACGCAACCGCTACGATTCCGCCTACTACAAGATGCTTCTCAAAAAGAGCGGTGTCAAAGTGATATCGGCAAAGGAGAACATCTCCGACAGGCCGGAGGGTATTCTGCTCGAATCCATGCTGGAAGGTTATGCCGAGTTTTATTCTGCGGAACTGTCCGAAAAGATATTGCGCGGATTAAAAGAAAATGCGCTCAAATGCAAGTACAATGGCGGTGCGTTGCCTCTTGGGTACACCACAGACAAGGAACAGCATTACACCATTAATGCTACTACCGCACCCGTGGTGCAGGAGATATTCGCCCTGTATGCCGATGGCGTAACAGTGAAAGAAATCTGCGATATGATGAATGAGCGTGGCATACGGACGCAGTATAATAATCCTTTCAACAAAAACAGCCTCCACCGCATGTTGAAAAACCGCCGCTACATCGGGGAATACATCTATCGGGATACGGTTATCCCCGGCGGCATTCCCGCTATCATTCCCGTGGAGCTTTTCGATCGGGTGCAGGAACGGCTTGAAAAGAATAAGAAAGCGCCCGCGCGGGAGAAAGCCGAGGTCAATTATCTGCTGACAACCAAACTCTATTGCGGCAAATGCGGCGCGTTCATGGTGGGTGAAAGCGGAACGAGCAGAACGGGCGTAGTCCACTATTACTACAAATGTGTAAACGCCAAGCGCGGCAAAACCTGTGACAAGAAAACCGTACAGAAGGGTTGGATTGAGAGCTTTGTGGTGGATTATACCATGAAAACCACTCTTGCCGATAATGTGATCGAGCGCATGGCGGATGCGGTGATGGAATTGCAGCAGGGCGAGAACACGGTATTGCCTGCGCTCAAAAACCAGTTGAAGGACACGCGGAAAAGCATAGAGAACATTGTAGACGCTATTCAAAACGGCATGTTCCATCCCTCCATGAAGCAGCGAATGGACGAGTTGGAAGCGGCACGGGAGCAGCTTGAAATCTCCATTGCGCAGGAAGAAATGCAAAAGCCCATGCTGACGAAGGAACAGGTAATATTCTGGATTAGCAGGTTCAAGAACGGCAACGTCAACGATATGGCGTTCCGGCAACGGCTCATAGACACGTTTGTAAACGCAATATACCTTTATGATGATAGAATAGTGCTGACATATAACTACAAGGACGGAAG
>SFCQ01000014.1 GCA_004558525.1 Clostridiales bacterium | reverse complement strand
TTAAACCTAATATAACTGACTAATTTCGGCCGCTGCTTAAACCGCACAGCGGCCGCTGGACCACCGCACCAACGGCCGCTGTGCGCCGCAGAATGCACCGATTGGTACAAAATAATTTTAGATGATGAAATATGCCATGCTTTAACGTATAATACAAGCTGACCGGATTGAACGGCGCATTATGCCCTAAGGCATTGCGGCGGACATACCACTTAAGCAAAAGGAGAAGAGCAATGGAGCATTTATCCGATATCGAGATCGCCCAGCAGTGCAAAATGCAGCCTATAGTTGACATAGCTAGGGCTGCGGGCGTAGACGAAAAGTATCTTGAGCTTTACGGCAACTACAAGGCAAAGGTCAACTACAGCCTGCTTAAGGAAAGCAAGCGCGGCGACGGCAAGCTGATACTTGTAACGGCCATCAACCCTACTCCGGCCGGAGAAGGCAAGACCACCACCACCGTAGGACTTGCCGACGCGATGAAGAGAATAGGCAAAAACGTGGCCATTGCGCTTCGTGAACCCTCATTGGGTCCGGTATTCGGCATAAAGGGAGGCGCTGCGGGCGGCGGCTATGCCCAGGTAGTGCCTATGGAGGATATAAACCTTCACTTTACGGGCGATTTTCATGCCATAGGCGCGGCAAACAATCTGCTTGCCGCCATGCTCGATAATCATATACAGCAGGGCAATGCTCTGGGCATAGATGTTAAAAGGATAGTATGGCGCCGCTGTGTGGATATGAACGACAGGCAGCTGAGGAACATAGTGGACGGCCTTGGCGGAAGAATGCAGGGTGTGCCGCGTGAAGACGGCTTTGATATAACCGTTGCCAGCGAGGTCATGGCGGTGCTGTGCCTTGCGGCGGATATACCCGACCTCAAGGAAAGGCTCGGGCGTATGGTGGTAGCATATACGTTTGAGGGCAAGCCCGTTACGGCCAGCGACCTTAAGGCGGCCGGCGCAATGGCGGCGCTGCTCAAGGACGCCCTGAAGCCAAACCTTGTGCAGACGCTTGAAGGCACTCCCGCATTTATACATGGCGGCCCGTTTGCAAACATAGCTCACGGCTGCAACAGCGTCATGGCCACAAAGATGGCCATGCGCATAAGCGATTATACGGTGACCGAGGCGGGCTTCGGCGCAGATCTCGGCGCGGAGAAGTTCTTTGATATAAAGTGCCGCCTTGCCGGGCTAAGGCCGAGCGCCGTAGTGGTGGTAGCCACCGTGCGCGCGCTCAAGAATCATGGCGGCGTGCCGAAGGCGGAGCTGAACAGCGAAAACCTTGAAGCGCTTGAAAAAGGACTTCCTAACCTTATACAGCATGTTGAGAACATAACAAACGTCTACAGGCTGCCCTGCGTGGTCGCAATAAACGCCTTCCCGACCGATACAAAGGCCGAGCTTGAGCTGATAGAGAAAAAGTGCAGGGAGCTTAACGTAAACGTTGCCCTTTCAGAAGTTTGGGCAAAGGGCGGCAGCGGCGGCATTGAGCTTGCAAAAGAGGTCGTGCGGCTTTGCGAAAAGGAGAACGGCTTTACCTTTGCCTATGATACCGAGGACCCGATAGAGACTAAGCTCAACGACATCGCCCGTAGGATATACCGTGCCGATGCCGCGATACTCACGCCAAACGCGCGCAAGCAGATGGCGGAGCTTGAGGCTATGGGCTTTGGCAGGCTGCCTATATGCATGGCTAAAACCCAGTATTCCTTCTCTGACGATCAAACCCTGCTCGGCGCGCCGAGGGGCTTTAGTATAACCGTGCGCAACATAAAGGTATCTGCGGGCGCGGGCTTCCTTGTGGCGCTGACGGGCGACATAATGACGATGCCCGGGCTTCCCAAGGCGCCGTCGGCAGAGAGGATAGACGTTGACGAAAACGGCAGGATAAGCGGCCTTTTCTAAACGGCACGGCGATTCCGAATCAGCAGCAGAAAGGCCCGATATACTTCGGGCTTTCTGTATGCTTTGACACAGCATATATGCATCCGGATAAAACGCCCACGATATCTTGTATCAAATAATTTTTATTATAACAATATATAGACAAATATGGCATATGAAGGTATAATAATAATGCGTCGCAGGGCGTATCGCATATACCGCATATTAGCAAGGGGGAAACCATATGAAGATCATCAAGAGGAATGGTTCTGAGGCCGCGTTCGATATAACAAAGATCATAGTGGCTATAGGTAAGGCAAACGAAACTGTAGATGAAGGCATACGCATGACCCCTATGCAGATACAGCGCATAGCGGAAAGCGTTGTGTTGAACTGCGAGCAGCTCGGGCGTTCGCCAAGCGTTGAAGAAGTGCAGGATATGGTGGAAAAGCAGATAATGGCGCATGGGGCGTTCGAGGTGGCAAAAAACTACATAACCTATCGCTATACCCGCACATTGGTAAGGCAATCCAACACAACGGACGATAAGATACTTAGCCTTATAGAATGTAACAACGAAGAAGCTAAGCAGGAAAACTCAAACAAGAATCCGGTCGTCAACTCGACGCAGCGCGACTATATGGCAGGCGAGGTGTCGCGCGATATAACCAACAGGATATTGCTTCCCAAGGAAATAGTGGAAGCGCATAACGAAGGTATAATACATTTTCATGACACGGATTATTTTGCGCAGCATATGCATAATTGCGACCTTGTTAACCTTGAGGATATGCTGCAAAACGGCACGGTTATTACCGGCACGCTTATAGAAAGGCCGCACAGCTTTTCAACGGCATGCAACATAGCTACTCAGATAATAGCGCAGGTGGCCTCGAACCAGTATGGCGGGCAGTCGATATCGCTTGCGCATCTTGCGCCTTTTGTTGACGTATCAAGGAAAAAGATACGCAAGCAGGTGGAGGCGGAGATAGAGGATCTTGGCATAGAGCCGGACGAGAAGAAGATAAGCGAAATAGTTGAAAAAAGGCTTAGGGAAGAGATAAGGCGTGGCGTGCAGACCATACAGTATCAGGTGGTCACGCTGCTCACTACAAACGGTCAGGCGCCGTTTGTAACGGTATCCATGTACCTTGGCGAAGCTAAGAACGAGCAGGAGAAGAAGGACCTTGCCCTTGTTATTGAGGAAACGCTTTTGCAGCGGTATCAGGGCGTTAAAAACGAAAAGGGCGTTTGGGTAACGCCCGCATTCCCCAAGCTTATATATACGCTTGATGAGGATAATATAGAGCCAGAATCTCCATATTACTATCTTACCGTGCTTGCGGCAAAATGCACAGCACGGCGCATGGTGCCGGACTATATATCCGCCAAAAAAATGCGCGAGCTTAAGGGCGATGTTTATACCTGCATGGGTTGCCGCTCCTTCTTAACGCCGGACAGGTTTACAGACGCCGGAGTGGGCAACATAGCGAATGCCGGCAATTACGAGCCCGGCAAGCATAAGTATTACGGCAGGTTCAATCAGGGCGTTGTAACGATAAACCTTCCTGACGTTGCGTTGTCGTCGGGCGGAAACATAGACAAGTTCTGGCAGATATTTGAAGAAAGGCTTGAGCTTTGTCACAGGGCCTTGCAGTATAGGCATAATAGGCTCAAAGGTACACTTTCGGACGCGGCGCCAATACTTTGGCAGTATGGCGCATGCGCAAGGCTTGAAAAGGGCGAGCCTATAGACAGGCTGCTTTATGACGGCTATTCCACCATATCGCTTGGTTATGCGGGGCTTTATGAGTGCGTAAAGTATATGACCGGCAGGAGCCATACCGATCCCGCGGCCACGCCGTTTGCGCTGCAGATAATGCAGAAGATGAATGATAAGTGCAAGGAATGGAAGCTTGCGGAGAACATAGATTATTCCCTATATGGCACCCCGCTTGAGTCTACAACATATAAGTTTGCAAAGTGCCTGCAGAAGCGCTTCGGCATAATACCGGGGGTAACCGATAAGGGCTATGTTA
The DNA here is from genome assembly GCA_004558525.1 of Clostridiales bacterium. Lineage (GTDB taxonomy): Bacteria > Bacillota > Clostridia > Christensenellales > CAG-138 > Phil1. Next base: position 146,917 of record SFCQ01000014.1, on the reverse strand, counting down.
CAAACTCCTACCATGTGCATGTGACGGAGAAGATAGATGCGTTTACAAAGCTTGGGTTTGAGGCGCAGTTCCAGCACCTTTCTCCGGGCGGCGCAATAAGCTATGTTGAGGTGCCGAACATGCAGAACAATATAGAAGCCGTTTTGCAGGTGATGCGCTTCATATATGACAACATAATATATGCCGAGCTTAACACAAAAAGCGACTATTGCCAAAAGTGCGGCTGGGATGGGGAGATAGAGATACGCGAGCAGGACGGTAAGCTCGTGTGGACCTGCCCGCAGTGCGGAAACCAGGATCAGGATACGATGAACGTTGCAAGGCGCACCTGCGGCTATATAGGCACGCAGTATTGGAACCAGGGGCGCACGCAGGAGATAAAGGACAGGGTGCTGCACCTGTAAAAGCGAGCCATGTATTATAGCGAGATAAAGAAGACCGACATAGCCGACGGTATAGGCGTAAGGGTTACGCTGTTCGTTTCCGGCTGCAACAGGCATTGCAAAAACTGCTTCAACAAAGAAACATGGAGCTTTACCCACGGCAAGCCTTTTACTGACGAAGCACAGCGGGAGATTATCAGCGCGCTTGCGCCCGGGTTTATAAACGGGTTGACGCTGCTTGGCGGCGAGCCTATGGAAAAAGAGAATCAAAGAGCGCTTTTGCCGTTCGTCCGCCGCGTGAGGGAGCTTTACCCGAATAAGGACATATGGTGCTACACAGGCTGCACGCTGGAACGCGACCTCTTGAAGGAGGGTGCGTACAGGTGCGAAGCTACGGATGAGCTTTTGAGCCTTATCGATATTTTGGTGGACGGCGAATTTATAGAGGAGCTTAAGGACCTTAATCTTGTTTTCAGAGGCTCCGCCAACCAAAGGATAATAGACATGAACAAAACAAGGGCAAACGGCGGCATAGTATTGTGGGATAAGCAGTAAAGGAGCAGCTTATGTCAAACGAATATGAGCTTATCACCCTGAAAGCCGAAGCTGCGATAGGAGAATACCTCAACAATTGCGTTGATGTTGAAAAGTTCCTCAGCTGCTGCAAAAAATGCCGTAACTATGGCGGGATATGGTCGTGCCCTGAATTCGGTTTTGACCCGAACGATATATGGAAAAGCTACACCAGGCTTTTGCTATACGGAAAGAAGATAGCTTTTACCAAAGAAGCCTGCGAAAAGCCGCGCACACAGGCGGAGCTTGACGAATGGTATAACATAAGGCTGAGCAACATAAAGCGGAGCATGCTAAGGGAACTGCTTGAAATGGAGAAGCGGCATAGCGGCAGCAGGGCGCTTTCGGCAGGATCGTGCAGCGAATGTGCCATATGTGCAAGAAAACGCGGCCTTCCTTGCGAAAAGCCGGAGCTTATGCGCTATTCTATCGAGGCGCTTGGCGGGGACGTTGGAAAAACGCTTGAAAGCTACCTCGGCGAAAAGCTGCTTTGGGCGCAGCAGGGGCGCCTGCCGGCGCATTTTATATTGCTCGGCGGCCTGCTGATAAACTGAATAGGATATTCTAAATGCATAGGCGCTCCCGTATCCTGCGGGGGTGTTTTTATGCTTTGATATTATAGCGCGTAAGGTGTATAATATGCAGGCTGGCTGTGCCGGCATATGACGACAAGGGCGTAGGCTATAAGGGGCATTTTACTATGAACAACGACCTTACCATAGGAAAACCGGCCAAGGTGCTGTGGCGCTTTTGCCTGCCGCTGTTCGGCAGCATAGTATTTCAGCAGCTCTATAACATAGCGGACAGCCTTGTCGCCGGCAAATTTGTTGGCGAAAATGCGCTTGCCGCGGTTGGCAACAGCTATGAGATAACGCTTGTATTCCTTGCCTTTGCATTTGGCTGCAACATAGGCAGCTCCGTTATAATAGCCCAGCTGTTCGGCGCAAAACGCTATAGGGACATGAAAACAGCCGTGTCTACAACGTTTATTGCAAGCGGCGCGCTGTGCATGATACTTATGGCTGCCGGCATAGTATTCTGCCGCACAATGCTGGGGCTTATAAACACTCCGCAAGAGATAATGGAGGATTCCTCGCTTTATCTTAGAATATACGTTTGGGGGCTGCCGTTTGTATTCTATTATAATGTAGCTACCGGCATCTTCTCGGCCTTGGGTGATTCAAAAACGCCGTTTTGGTTCCTTGCTGCGTCATCGTTGAGCAATATAGGCGCAGATATACTGTTTGTTACCGCATTTGATATGGGCGTTGCGGGCGTAGCCTGGGCAACGTTTATATGTCAGGGTGCGAGCTGCGTGCTGGCGCTTATATTTGTGTTCAAAAGGCTAAGGGCAATGGAAAGTGAGGAAAAAGCGCCGGCGTTCTCGCTTACTTTGCTTAAGAGCATAGCAAAAATAGCAATACCAAGCGTTTTGCAGCAAAGCTTTATATCCGTTGGCAACATACTCGTGCAAAGTGTTATAAACTCGTTTGGCACAGCGGTTATGGCCGGCTATTCGGCAGGCGTAAAGCTGAATAATCTTGTTGTCACCTCGTTTTCAACGCTTGGCAACGGAGTATCCAACTATACCGCGCAAAACATAGGCGCCCAAAAGCTGGACAGGGTGAAAAGCGGCTATATCGCAGGCACGAAAATGGTGCTCGCGCTTTCAGTACCGCTCTTCCTGCTATATTTTTTTGCGGGCAAATATCTTACGCTGTTGTTCCTTGAGAACCCGACGGAGCTTGCGCTGCAAACATCTATTGAATATCTTCGCATACTTTCGCCTTTCTATATAGTGGTCTCTGCCAAGCTGGTGGCGGACGGCGTGCTGCGCGGAGCCGGCAGGATGAAGCAGTTCATGCTCGGTACGTTTACTGATCTTATGCTGCGCGCGGTGCTGGCGATACTGCTTTCAAAAACAGCTCTAGGCGCAACCGGCATATGGCTGGCATGGCCTATAGGCTGGTGTGTATCCACCGCCATATCGCTGTTCTTCTGCAACAGGGGTCTTTTGCATAGCGTGGCGGAGCATCCGGCCCAAGGGGAAGAGGGCAGATGAAGCTGATGACAGCATATGCTGTAGACCTTTGGGTGTATTGACATTCCTGCGGTTGCATGCTATATTTCTTATATTAACTTATCATGGGTTAAACCGTGAACAGTCAAGATAGGAGATTATAATATGAAGAGGATAGTTACTCTGAAGACCCGCGATCTTTGCAAGAGCGCCAGGAACGGCGGCTGCGGCGAGTGCCAGACTTCTTGCCAGTCGGCCTGCAAGACAAGCTGCGGCATCGCGAATCAGAAGTGCGAAAACGAGGACAAGTGATTTAGGAAAGCCCTGATTTATCCGGCACGGCTTCATGGCGGCTGATTATTCCGTCATAGCTCATGCAAAAAGCCCCGACATAGCTCCACTATGCCTGCGTTTTTTGCTTGGCTCTGACAAAAAATCATCTCGCCATGCCGCCATACCTCATTTAATCAGCGCTTCCTTAGAGTTTGCCTAAAAGGTGCCGCCGGCGGGCGGCACTTTTTTCTGCAATATGCGCGTGGAGGGTTTATGCTGCATCAATACAAACTTGGCGGATACAATATAGTGCTTGATACCTGCTCCGGCTCCGTACATGCGGTGGACGAGGTGGCGTATGATATAATATCCCTTTTTCAGAATAATACAGAGGATGATATAACCGCGCTGATGCTTAAAAAATATGCTGGAAGGGAAGACGTTACGGAAAGCGATATCCGCCAATGCATACACGATATAAAAAGCCTTAGGGACGCGGGCAAGCTGTTCACGGAGGATACCTTTGCACCCTTAGCGGAAACGTTTAAGGAAAGATCCGGCTCGGTAATAAAGGCGCTTTGCCTCCATGTGGCGCATACATGTAACCTGAACTGCTCCTATTGCTTCGCAAGCCAGGGCAAGTATCATGGCGACAGGGCGATAATGCCGTTTGAAGTAGGCAGGAGGGCGCTCGATTTCCTTATAGAAAATTCGGGCAGCAGGCATAATCTTGAGGTGGACTTTTTCGGCGGGGAGCCGCTCATGAACTGGCAGGTAGTGAAGGCGCTTGTAGAATATGCAAGGAGCATAGAAAAGCAGCATAATAAGAATTTCCGCTTCACCCTTACAACAAACGGCATGCTTATAGACGATGAGGTTATCGACTTTGCCAATAAAGAGATGAGCAACGTGGTGCTCTCGCTCGATGGGCGCAGGGAGATACATGACAGGCTTCGCGTTGACTATGCCGGTAACGGCAGCTGGGACAGGATAGTGCCAAAGTTCCAAAAGCTCGTCAAGGCGCGCGGCGGCAAAAGCTACTATATGCGCGGCACGTTTACGCACGCAAATCCGGATTTTTTGAAGGATATAGAGTGCATGCTTAAGTTTGGCTTTGACGAGCTGAGCATGGAACCGGTGGTCTGCGCAGAGGACGATCCGGCCGCGCTTACCGATAAAGACAGGCAGGTGGTGATGCGGCAATACGAGCAGCTTGCAGAGCTTATGCTCAAAAGAAGGAAAGAGGGAAGGCCTTTCACCTTCTATCATTATATGATAGACCTAACTGAAGGGCCGTGCGTGTATAAGCGCATATCCGGCTGCGGCTCAGGCACGGAGTACATGGCCGTTACACCGTGGGGAGATCTTTATCCCTGCCACCAGTTCGTAGGCGAGGAGAAATTCAAGCTTGGCGACATATGGAACGGCGTAACGAACAGGGAAACGCAGTCCGAGTTTCGCGCCTGCAACGCCTATACAAGGCCTGAATGCGCCGATTGCTGGGCGAAGCTTTATTGCTCCGGCGGCTGCGCGGCCAACGCATACCATGCTTCCGGCAGCATAAGCGGGATATATGAGCCCGGCTGCGAGCTGTTCCGCAAGCGCATAGAGTGCGCTATAATGGTAAAAGTGGCTGAGGAGCTTGAAGCGTAATGGATACCCCGATATACGATTTCGCTGAAAAATATTCAAGGAGCGGAACAGTGCGCGCACATATGCCCGGGCATAAGGGCTTTGCTCTGCTTGGGTGCGAGGCTTTGGATATAACGGAGATAATGGGTGCGGACGAGCTTTACGGCGCGGAGGGTATAATTGCCCAAAGCGAGAGGAACGCAAGCAGGCTTTTCGGCTCTCAGGCTACGTTTTATTCAACCGAAGGCTCAAGCCAATGCATACGCGCCATGCTCACGCTTGCCCTGTATAACAAAAAAAACAATGATAGGCCCGTGATACTCGCCGCAAGGAACGCCCACAAGACCTTTATACTTGCTGCCGCAATGCTTGATATAGACATACGCTGGCTTTGGCCGGAGGATGAGAGCTTTTCGCTTTGCAGGTGCAGCATAAGCGCCTGCAATGTGGCAAAGGCGCTTGCGGCCATGCCTGAAAAGCCGCTGGCCATATACATAACTTCCCCTGATTATCTCGGCGGGATGCTGGACATAGCCTCGATAGCCGATGCGGCGCATAGCTTTGGAGTGCCCCTGCTTGTTGACAATGCGCATGGCGCGTATCTTCGCTTCATGCCAAAAAGCCTGCATCCTATGGATAACGGCGCGGACGCCTGCTGCGATTCCGCTCATAAAACGCTGCCTGTTTTGACCGGCGGAGCATATCTTCACTTATCCGCCTGTGCGCCAAAGAGTTTTACAGAAAACGCAGCTTCGGCAATGGCGCTTTTTGGCTCGACAAGCCCATCGTACATAATACTCGAATCGCTTGATATCTGTAACAGGGAGCTATCCGAAGGTTTGATGGAAAAGCTCAGGCTTTGCGCGCTAAGGATAGATGCCTTAAGAAAAAAGCTGAGGGATAACGGCTGGATAGTAGAAGAAACGGATCCGCTGAAGCTCACGGTAGCGGCTTCAATGTGTGGCTGGGATGGGCCCGAGCTTGCGGAGGAGCTGAGAAAGCATAATATAGAGTGCGAATATGCCGATCCGGATTATGCCGTGCTCATGCTTTCGCCCTATAATAAAGAGACGGACTTTTTAAGGATAGAAGCGGCGTTTTCCGAAATGACCGTGCGTAAAGCCGACCAAAAGCCCCGCATGTCGTTTGCCCCTCCAAAGGTCGCATGCTCGCTGCGAAGGGCCGTGCTGGCGGATAAGGAGACCGTTGCCGCCTGCGATTCGCTTGGGCGCGTGCTTGCATCGCCAACGGTGTCATGCCCACCGGCCGTTCCCGTGGTGGTGAGCGGGGAAGTGATAGATGAAGCCGCGATAGCGCTGTTTAAGCTGCACGGAATAGAGAGGGTGGAGGTCGTTAAGCAGCCTCTATTTCCCGGAAACGTGTTTTAGCGTTTGACAATATATGCGCGCGGTGATATACTTTAATAAATAGAATGAATAATAGGGTTCTATGTTCCGCTTCTTAGCTTAATTGATACTATAGAAGCGGCTAAGAGGGAAGCGGGTGAAAAGCCCGCACGGTCGCGCCGCTGTAAACGCGAGCGATGCTCCACAGGCTATCAGCCGGGCCACTGATGTTTTATTGGGAAGGCGGAGCAGAGCGGCAACGCGTGAGTCAGAATACCTGCATAGAGCATGCTTCTCCACGCGGACTTGGAAATCGGAGCAGATGTGCTTATTTGGCATGTGTTTGTGTTTTAGCTGCTGGGGAGTGTATCCGGCGGCTTATTATTTTTGTCGCTATATCATGGTTTATATTGGGAAAGGAACGAGCATGAACATAAACTGGTTCAAGGACCCTGACCATCTGGTCTACATCAATGCCGAAAAGAGCTTGGCAGAGCTTGAAAAAAGGCTCAAGCTGCCCGGACTTGTGCAGGCGGCGGATATGCTCAGGGCAGCCCCAAACGCGGAGGGTATAACCATAAAAGGCTCAAAGCGCTCCAGCGGCAAGCTGTTTATACCGGATCTTGTGTTTAAGCAGCATATAGAGATGGGGGAGAACCTGTTTCTTTACCTTGGGGAAATGAGCGAGTGTTATGTGATATACTATCCGCAGCAGCCAGTATGTACGGAGGAATAAAATGAGCGAGAATAAAGAAGCGTTTTATAAGAAGCCGGAGGAGTGCAAATACTCGTTTTTTCAGCATAAGGAGTGCGAATTCTTCCCATGCCACAAAACTGATAAGCCGGAGGATTTCAACTGCCTGTTCTGCTATTGCCCGCTGTACACACTCGGTAAAAAGTGCAAAGGCAACTATAGCTATACAGAAAACGGCATAAAGGATTGCAGCCGCTGCCTTGTACCGCACGGGCGCGGGAGCTATTCCTACATAATAGGCCGGTTTTCGGAGCTTTCCGAGCTTGCCGGGAAAAACGATATGGAATAAGCTTGGCAAAGCAGACAAGAGAATAATTGATAATGATTTGATCCTGCCGGAGCAGCTCCGGCGGCGGAATAGGGTGCGAAGCCCTGCGAGTCGGTCACTGTGATGCTTAAGGCTTGAGCTAAGTCAGATACGCTATGGATCAAGGGTTCCTGCCGTCACCGGGAAGCTGCTTTTTTAATGGCGTTTTGCGTCTGTGCAGCCTGGTGCGTACAGACGCTTTTTATATGCGCATATGGCAGGATATAAACATGCAAGAAGCTTAAGCCTACCGGTTCGGGCAACAAAGCCGGAGCTTAAGCATACCGTGCGGCTGTTGATAGTATCAGCAATTCTCCTTAGCTGATAGCCGCATTTTTAGCCAACCGCCCCTCGTATCTGTACCGGCGAGGGGCGGCCTCCTGACAATCCCGGCCCGCTTCCGGCAGCATTGTGAAAGCGGAGCGTATGTGTGACTCCAAATATAGGGAGCTTATCTTTCCTGCTTGCGGCTCGAGTAGTCTTCATCTATACGCGCTTTCCAGTCTGGGCGGATGCTGCATTCGCACCTTACGTCGGATATGGTTTTATTCAATACGGAATAGTTGAGCGCGGTACCCTTGCTGTCGCAATTAAAGTTTACGGAGCGGTCAGCGCTTATGCCGAAATGCTTTGCCGTTTCAACCGCATCTATATTTGCGCCGAGGAACAGGAACTCCCAGCCGTGCTTTGACTTTTTCGTTTCAACCATCTGCTTTACTTCATCGCTTGAGTAGCGGCAGCTTGCGTTTTCAAGTCCGTCCGTCATTATCACGAACAGCGTATGCGCTGGTACATCGTCAGGCCTTAAGTATTTGTGTATGTTGCTTATGTGGTGTATGGCAGCGCCAATCGCGTCTATAAGCGCCGTGCAGCCGCCAACGGTATAATCCCTGTCCGTCATAGGGCGCACGTTTTTGATGCTTACCCTGTCGTGTATAACTTCGCTTCTGTTGGAAAAAAGCACGGTCGATACATAAGCTTCGCCCTTTTCCTGCTTCTGCCTGATTATCATGGAATTGAAGCCGCCTATGGTGTCGCCCTCAAGGCCGGACATGGAGCCGCTACGGTCAAGTATAAATACAAGCTCGGTAATATTGTTCTTTTTCATAATCGTGTCCTCCCTAAAATAAATATGGCTGCTTGGTTTTCAACCTTGCAGCCATATTATATAAAACTATAAGATGCTCATGGTCGCCTGGCAGGCGACACTATGCCCCTATAAGGCTTTGATCGAACGCAAACAAAGCTTCGTTTATTTCAAAAATGTTGTAGTTGCCATGCTCTATAAAATATTCGATTATTATATCGGACTTGTTTGAGTGCGACAGCGCGAACCCGGCCTTCATCAGCATATCATTGACTTCTTCTATCGGCAGCTCCAACGCGATGGCAAAGGCTATAACCGTAGGCTTAGACGGCTTGTATAGCTTATCTGAGCGTATTTTGGAAAACAGCTTGCGGTCTATATTTGCTTTTTTGTAGCATTCTGCGTCCGTCATGCCGGATTCATCTATTTTTCTCAGCAGCATCTCTGAAAAGCTTTCATCAAGCTGGTTCAGCTTGTCATCCAATGATAAAGCGGTTATATTCGGCATACTGAAGGCTTTGACCATTGGCTTTGCACTTTGCCGTGCAGTCATTGCCTCAAAAGGCATATCAGGCCCCACAGTACATTCCGCACATTCAGTATATGAGGCTTTATCGCTTGAAGGCATATTGCATGAATAGCGGGGCATGGATCGAGCGCGCATGGCGTCGATGCGGACGTCCGTATGCTTGTCAACATAGTTATCATCTATGTATTCTTTTATGTCCGCAAACAGCTTTTCACTTATCCTATAGGCGTTTTTATCGAATATGACTATATAAACGTCCATATCGTTTTCAAGCAGAAATTCGCCTATGGTATCTATTGCTACCTTAAGCGCCCGATCCTTTGGATAACCGTATGCGCCGGAGGATATGAGCGGAAACGCAACGGAGCTGCAATTATGCTCCTTGGCAAGCTGCAGCGCCGCCTTGTAACACGATGTGAGCAAAGCCTCTTCATTGCAGTTGCCGCCGTGCCAGCGCGGGCCTACGGCATGTATTATATATTTGCATGGCAGTCTATATGCGCCTGTCAGCTTTGCGCTGCCTGTAGGACAGCCGCGGAGCTTGGCACATTCTATAAGCAGCTTAGGCCCTGCTGCGCGGTGTATGCAGCCGTCCACACCGCCGCCGCCCATAAGCGTGGTGTTAGCCGCGTTGACTATGGCGTCAACCTTCATTTTGGTTATGTCGTTTCTTACTATACCAAGCGGCATAAGCTGAACCTTCCCTTCCCATATGCTTAAGATAGATAAACGGATTTAGTGGCTTTAGCACTTTTAATACTGATAAAAGCTCACAAAGCGCTCCTGGGGCAGCTCTTTACACACTCAAGGCACAGTATGCATTCCGTGCCGTTTTTGCGCTTCCTTGAATTATCCGTAATATCAACGTCCATAGGGCAGGCCTTCTTGCATTTTCCGCAGGAGACGCACCTTGCTTTGTCGCACTTTATGCGGAAAAGCGAAAAGTAGCTCATTGGCTTCAAAAACACGGTTATGGGGCAGATATACTTACAGAAGGCGCGGTTATCCTTGAATTTATATGCAAGTATTATGCCTGCTGAATAGTACAGCGCGTTGCCTATTATAAACGACCAGAACATTATTCTTTCCATGTTCCCTGCTTTTGCAAGGAACAGCGCCGCAACGAATATAAGCGAGGCTGCGAACGTTATGTACCTTATCCAGCCTATGCTCTTCCTTGGCTGCCGAGGCGTTTTGTAGGGCAAAAAGTCAAGCACGGCAGCCGTCCAGCAAGCATAGCCGCACCAGCCGCGGCCAAATATCAAAGGCCCGAAAATCTTGGCCACGGCGTAATGTATGGTTGCCGCCTGAAAAACGCCTGTGAACAGATAATACCAAAAGCCCTCTATCTGCATGTTCTCCTTATCTATCAGCCCGAGGTATATCAGCATATATGCTCCTATAAGCAGCTGAGCCACGCGCCTGGCATACCTGTAGCCATTAAGGAACAAAAATATGCTCAGCGATAACGATATACCTATATAGCTGAAGTTGAAAAAATAGAATGCATTGCTCTTTGTGAGCCAAAGAGTAACGGCAACAGCTTCGAATATAACCAGCATGACAAGCGGAAGAATGTATTTTTTGGACTTCATCTGAACTCCTGAAACAATGTGCGTTCCTACCGCCTTGAGCCGAATATACCGCGTACTATGGATTTGCCTATCTCGCGGCCTATGGTGTTCATGGCGCTGTTTGTTACCCTTGTTACGGCCTTTCCGGCTGCTTTTCCTGCCGCAGAGGTCTTTTTCTTTGCCGCAGAGGTCTTTTTAGCCGTTGAAGCCTTTGCTGCGCCGTTTGCGCGCTTTTCAAGCCTGGCTTGCTTCTGCTGCTCCTCAAGCTCCTCCTTCTCCGCCTGCGCGGCCTGTTCCTGAAAATACTCGTAAGCCGAAAAACTGTCCACAGCTTCGCCGTATTTTGGTTTGAGGCCGCTGTTCTGTATAACGTTAGCGCGTTCTTCGTCCGTTATGGTACCCATGCGGCTCTGCGGGGGCAGTATAAATGCGCGCTGCACCACCTGCGGCACACCCGCTTCATCAAGGCAGGATATTAGCGCCTCGCCTACGCCAAGCTCGGTTATGGCGGTCTGCGTATCGAAATCCGGATTTGTGCGGAATGTCTGCGCGGCTACCTTCACGGCCTTCTGCTCAGAAGGGGTGTAGGCGCGCAGCGCGTGCTGCACCCTGTTTGAAAGCTGGGCCAAAACACTGTCCGGAATATCGGAGGGGCTTTGCGATATAAAGTATATGCCTACGCCCTTGGAGCGGATAAGCTTGACAACCTGCTCTATCTTCTGCACAAGCACCTTTGGCGCGTCGCTGAAAAGCATATGCGCTTCGTCAAAGAAGAAAACTATCTCCGGCTTATCAAGATCGCCGCGCTCGGGCAGCTTTTCATAAAGCTCGCTCATCAAAAACAGCATAAACGTGGCATAAAGCGTGGGATTCTGTGCAAGCTTTACGCAATGCAATATGTTTATATAGCCCCTGCCCTGACCGTCGTGGCGTATCCAATCGTTTATGTCTATTGATGGCTCGCCAAAGAAAACATCCCCGCCTTCGTCTTCAAGGCTTATGAGGCTCCTCTGTATGGCGCCGAGGCTTTGGGCGGACATGTTGCCGTATTCTGAAGAAAACTCGGCCCTGTTTTCGCTTATATAGCGGATCATGGCCTTAAGATCCTTTATATCGATAAGCAGCAGCTCGTGATCGTCGGCAATTCTGAATACAAGGTTAAGCACGTCGCTCTGCACGTCGCTAAGGCCCATAAGCCTGCTTAAAAGCATAGGCCCCATCTCGCTTACGCTTGTCCTTACCTGCAGGCCGTATTCGCCGTATACATCCCAAAACTCGGTAGGGAACACGCGGTAGCGCCATGGCTCTATATTGAGCTTAGTTATGCGCTTTTGCATGCTTTCGCTATGCAGGCCCGCCTTACACATGCCGGCAAGGTCGCCCTTTATATCCGCCAGGAATACCGGCACGCCAAGCTGAGCGAAGGATTCGGCCATCACCTTAAGCGTAATTGTCTTTCCTGTTCCGCTGGCTCCGGCGATAAAGCCGTGCCTGTTGGCCATATTTGGTTCAAGATACACAGGCTCGTCAGCCTTTGCAAGCCATATCTTTCCGTTAAACTCCATGTGCTTTCATTCCTTCCTGAGCTGATGGTTTATTGAATAAAAACTATATCACGGTGGTTAAACGCCCGCCGCCTCAAATAAGCTTAAGCGTGCAAACGGCCCTTGCGCTTATACATTCGCCGCGGCCTTCCGCGTTCATGCCCTCCGTCGTTGTAGCCTTTATGCTAACGCTCTCAAGGGGCATATCCAAAGCTTTTGCTATTACGGCGCGCATAGCATCTATATAGGGCATAAGCTTTGGCCTTTGTGCGATTATGGTGGCGTCTATATTGTTGGGCGTAAATCCGGCGTCCTCTATCAAGCTGTGTACAGCCCTTAAAAGCTCTATCGAGCATATGCCCTTATAGCGCGCATCCGTATCCGGAAAATGCCTGCCTATGTCGCCAAGCGCGGCCGCGCCCAACAGCGCGTCCATTACGGCGTGCGTTAAAACGTCCGCATCGCTGTGCCCATCAAGGCCCTTCTCAAACGCAACGGCTACGCCGCCTATTATAAGCGGCCTGCCTTCAACCAGCCTGTGCGTATCCTCGCCAAAGCCTATATGCATATCGCGCCCCTCCATTGCGGCAAAAAGCGGAATATCGCTTTCATACGTCAGCTTTTGATTGGTTATGCAGCCGTCGGTAAAATGCGGGACAAAGCCCGCCCGGGCGTACACTGCGCAATCGTCCGTCTCGCCATAGCCTGTAAGCGCGCTTTTTTCGTATGCCGAAAGTATTCTGTTAAGCTCAAAGCATTGCGGCGTCTGCATGGCAAAAAGACCTTCCCGCGGAACAGTATCGCCGTTTTCGCGCCGCAATGTGTCCCTTACAGGAATAGACGCTATGCCGCTGCCCTGATATATTGCGCTTTGTATTGCGGCGTCTATCGTAGCCGCATCGACAAGACACCTTGCGGCATCGTGAATAGCTATAACCGCTTTGGCTTGGCCGCTTGATGCAGCAAGCCTTTTTGCCTCCTTTACTGCCTTATGCGCGCTTTCGCCCCGTGAACCTCCGCCGGTGATGACGGATACGTTTAACGATGACGGCAGCTCGCTTACCATAGCGCGGACGGCTTCAAAGCTGCTTTGTGAGGCTGCTATTATAAAGGCGTCTATGCTGTATGAGCATGCGCAAAAGGCGCGTATGGAAAGCTCTATGGGGTTCCTTGAGCCGAAGCGTACACTAAGCTTATCACGGCCCATTCTTGATGAGCTACCGGCAGCCAATATGGCCGCATAAACAGCCGTATCCACCTTATTACTCCTGCGCTATTACCTGATACATTTCGGAAGCTTCGCCCTTTGGCGCAAATTCGCGCACGCTCAGCACCTTTACGCGCATATGCTTGCCGCCCATAAGTATATCAAGCTCGTCGCCTTCTTTAACTTCTGAGGAAGGCTTCGCCACCTTGCCGTTTATCTGTATCCTGCCAAGGTCGGCAGCCTGGTTTGCGACAGTGCGCCGCTTAATTATCCTTGAAACCTTAAGGTATTTATCAAGCCTCATTGTAACTTTATCTCCTTAACATTATCCATATTATTATAGACAAAATAAGCGGCCCGCGCAATGGCGAACCGCTTATATATGCATAACTTATTTGCCGAGCGGCCTGTACACATCGGTGAACAGCTCAACACTGCCCTCATTGAGCCATTCCTCTATCGTGGTATTCCATGTGGTATCCTTAGCTTCTTCAGCTATGCTTGCGGCTATAGCGTCGCGCACCTCGCCAAGGTCCTTTGAACCGGCCTTTTCATCTCCAAGATAGTATATTATGCGCAGGCCGTTCGCGTCCTCAAATACGGGGCTGTATTTGCCTATTGAAAGCTTGGCGAACTGCTCCTTTGCCGCGCTTGACCAGTCGCTTGAGGAAGAATAGGAATTGGATATCAGCATACCCTTTCCAACAAATGCGTCCACCTCGGTAAAGTCGGTATTCTCAGTGGTATCCGCCATTACCTTGGCAAAGTCCTCGCCGGCTTCAAGCCTTGCATAGGCGGCGTTTATCTTTTCGTAAGCGGCCTTGGTGTAATCGCCGTAATACTTGTCGTATTCTGCCTGCTGCTTTTTGTATTCATCAAGTATCTCGGCAATGCGCGCAGCGTTGGTGCTGGTGCCGTTTATGGCGTCCTCAAAAGCCAGCGTGCAGTACTCGGTCTTAAGGTTGTTCATCTTAGTCTTGGCCTCTGTACATTCTGTGGGAATGTCGGTGCCGAAGCTGACGTATATATCGAGCACCCTGTGATAATCCTGCGGAACGAACAGAGGAGGCACGCCCTCGGACGAAAGCTCATAGCCTTCCTCATCGTCCTTATAGTATTCGGGATTGGCGTTGTAGGTTTCCATATCGGCGGCGGAGGAGGTGTTGTAGGCTTCCTCTATCTCGTCATCGGTAGCCTTGACGTCCTTGGTCAGGTCATCCTTCATAAGCTCGCTTAGATACTGCGTCTCGATATCCTCGCTAAGGGCTTTGCAGTAATCCTCATATGTTGCGTTGTCGTCGCCAAGATTGGCTATGGCCTCCTCAAGTATAAGCTCCATGACCCGTTCATCTACGTTTATCGAAGGATCCGAGGCGGCTTCACTTTCTGCCTGTTCGCGATAATAGCTGTCAAGCTCCGTTAGCTTATCGTTTATGCGGGCGTCAAGCTCCGCCTTCTGCTCGTCGGTATAGTTGCTGTAGCCAAGCTCGCGCGCCTTTACTTCAACAAGCTTATCCCTGACAAGCATGTCTACAAGGTCGTCCTGAAAGCCTTCAAGCGTTGCCGTGTCGCCGGTAACGTCGTAGCCGTAGGCCTGAAAATACTCAACGTACATGTCAAAAAGCGTCTTAACATCGCCAAGGGTAAGCACGGTCTCGCCGTTTATCTTGGCAACGGCAGCGGTAAGGTCAAGATAGCTGCTGCCCTGACCGTCTGTAGCGTCAGGCGCGGCGGCGCCGTCCGGAGCGGCCGTGGTTTCCGGCGCGCTGGTATCGTTATCCGAAAGCTGGCACGCGCTAAAAAGCGCAACGGCCATGACTGCGGAAAGGAACAGAGCTAAAATCTTTTTCATTTTCAAAACCATATCTCCTTCACTTATGCGCACATATAGGCGCAGATCGTTTATAAAGTATTATAACATCAATTCTCGGTCACGCAACCGGCAAGGGTGTAAACAATCTGTGGCAGTATGCTATAAAGCGCCGCGGCGTCGCTTTTCGGCCTGCGTACGAGCATGGCCGGCATGTCGCCGAAGCTCATCTGCGCCCCTAATATGCTGCTTGCGGCTTCGATGAGCTTTGCGCCGTCTATAGGCGCGGATTTATCGAACACAAAGCGTATCTCCCTATCGCGTATCCTAAGCTGCGTTATGCCTATCCTTGAAGCCTCCGCCTTTATAAGGGCTATGCTAAGAAGGTTTCCTGTTTCCTCGGGGATATCGCCGTAGCGGTCTATAAGCTCATCCTGCACGTCGTAGAGATCGTCCCTTGTTTCTATAAGCGCTATGCGCTTGTACATGGAAAGCCTTTCCGACTCCCTTGGTATATAGCTTGCCGGTATGCTTGCAGGTATTGGTATATCGACGACCGTGTCTATCCTTACCGGCTCCTTTTCGCCCTTTGCCTCCTTAACTGCGCCTTCAACTATCTTGCAGTACAGGTCGTAGCCAACGGCAGCCATGTGACCGTGCTGCTCGGGACCCAAAAGGTTTCCTGCGCCCCTTATCTCAAGGTCGCGCATGGCTATTTTGAAGCCTGCGCCAAACTGAGTGAATTCCCTTATCGCGCTAAGACGCTTTTCCGCTATCTCCGTAAGCACCTTGTCGCGCATAAATGTTAGATAAGCGTAGCCGAGGCGGGAACCCCTGCCTACGCGGCCTCTGAGCTGATATAGCTGGGCAAGGCCCATCTTGTCGGCATCGTATATTATTATCGTGTTTACGTTTGGTATATCCAGGCCGCTTTCAATTATTGTGGAGCATAAAAGCACGTCGTACTGCTGCTCCATAAAATCAAGCATGGTGCGCTCAAGCTGGCGCTCGCTCATCTGGCCGTGCGCATAGGCTATGCGCGCCTCAGGCACGAGCTGGCGCAGGCCTTCGCAGAATCTTTCCATACCCCTTACGTTGTTGTATACAAAGAATACCTGCCCGCCCCTGCCAAGCTCCTTCATAATGGCTTCTCGCGCCACGGCCTCGCTGTACTCCATAACATATGTCTGCACGGGATAGCGCTGCTCCGGCGGCGTTTCTATAACGGACATATCCCTTATGCCGGTCATGGACATATGCAGCGTCCTCGGTATGGGCGTAGCGGAAAGGGTAAGCGCGTCAACATCCTTGCGCATCTCCTTTATCTGCTCCTTGTGGCCCACGCCAAAGCGCTGCTCCTCGTCAACTATCAAAAGTCCGAGATCCTTGAATCTTACGGATTTTGAAAGCAGCTTATGCGTACCGACCACAACATCTATGCTTCCCTTTTGGAGCCCGTCTAAAACCCTTGCTTCTTCAGACGGCGTGTTGAAGCGCGAAAGCAGCGCCACGCTTACCGGGAAGCCCGAAAATCTTGCGGCGAGCGTATTATAATGCTGCTGCGCAAGTATGGTCGTAGGCACGAGAAAGGCCACCTGCTTGCTGTCCATAACCGCCTTGAATGCGGCTCTAAGGGCGACCTCGGTTTTGCCGTAGCCAACGTCCCCGCAAAGTAGGCGGTCCATGACGCGGTCGCTTTCCATATCCTTCTTTATTTCGGCAATGCTTGAAAGCTGATCCGTTGTCTCCTGATAAGGGAAGCTCTCCTCAAGCCTTTTCTGCCACAGCGTATCGGGCGGGAACCTGTGGCCCTTTCTGTGCAGCCTGTCGCCATATAGCCTTACAAGGTCGAATGCCAGCTTCTTTACGCTTTCGCGCGTTTTATTCACCGTGCGCTGCCATTCGCCCGTGCCAAGGTGCGATAGATGCGCGGCGGACTCGTCACCGCCTATGTATTTCTGCACCCTGTCAAGCTGATCCGTCGGGATATACAGCTTGTCGCCGCCGGCGTAGACAAGGTGCAGATAATCCCTTGAAACCCCCGCGACATTAAGCGTTACAACGCCCACGAACCTGCCTATGCCGTGCAGCTCATGCACTACAAGATCGCCCACGCTAAGCTCGCTGAATACAAGCTGGGGCTTTTTACGGTGGGAGGGGGGCTGCTTCCTGCCCTCCGAGCCGTAAAGCTCGCTTTCCGTTATAACGGCTAGCCTAAGCTCCGGATACTCAAAGCCGCGGGTTATGCTTTCTGACAATATGAGCTGCTCGCCTGTAACTATGTCCCTTTCAAGAGAGTTGCTTATGCCCAGGGTAACGCCTTCGTCGTTCAGCATGTCGCCGAGCCGCGCTGCGTGGCTGCCGGCGTATATAAGCACCGTAGTGCCTGCTTTTCGCCATGCCGTAAGGTCCGTGGCGAGCGCCTGGGTATTGCCTATGTATTTTGCCATAGGCCTTGTTTCAAACCTGAAAAGGCACTTTGGCTTGATAAGCCCGTATGTCCTTGTCAATGCAAAAAGCATGGCTGTGTATGGCGTATCCAGGCTTTGCAGCATGTGCGACGGCTGGCATATAAGCTCAGCCTGCTCGGCAAGCGCCGTGCCCTCGTGTATGTATGCGCCCAACCTGTCAAGGTGGCTGGTAAAGGCTATCTTTGCGCTTTCCTCGACCCTTTGCGGCTCGTCTATAAGTATTATCGCGTTTTCCGGAAGGTAGTCCGTTATATAGGCCTCAGGATAAAAAAGCGGCATAAGCATCTGCGCGCCGGGCGGAACACAGCCCTCTGAAAGGAGATCGTATTCCTCCTTCATGCCCTCCTTTTTCCTAAGGGCCTTCATGCCGCGCTGCCTTGCTTCGTCGCTCAGCGGCATCTCGGTCGCCGGGGGTATAACGCAGCGGCTTATGTTTTCAATGGATCTTTGCGTTATCGGGTCGTATGTGCGCATGGTGTCGATCTCATCGTCAAAAAACTCTATGCGCACAGGATTATCCATGCTTATCGGGAACACGTCAAGGTAGCCGCCGCGCAGGCATGCCTGCCCCTTGCCTTCGCACATATCCACCCTTTCGTACCCTGCGCTGACAAGCGCGGATATTAGCGCCCTCGGCTCCGCTTTGTCGCCAACGCATAATGTGCGCATTGCCTTGCTTATGGCGCCAGGCGGCGTCATGCGCTGCAAAAGCGCCTCGGCGGATATGGTTATTGCTATGCTTTCGCCGTTTAGCAGCGCGCATATAGGCTCCAGCCTTCTTGCGGTTATTCCGGCGGATGAGGCTATGCCCTTGCCGCCAAGCGGCATCTCCCGCGCCGGAAGGTGGTATGCTCTATCCGTAAACGCGGCCATATCCTGCTGCATCCTTGCTGCGGAGGCCTCGTTTGCCGTGACTGTAAGCACTGTCCTGCCGGTATGGCAAAAAAGCCCCGCCGCTATGTGTGGCCTATGCACCTCCCCAAGCCCGAAAACAGCCGCGCTGCCTTCACCTTTTGCAAGCGCCTCCCTGAGACGGCAATACTCGGGGTGATTATTGAGTATATTTATAAGCTGATGTTCACTCATCTTTGGCTTCGCTTTCCTGCGGCTTCCTCTGCGCTGCTTCCTCAGCCTCCTTGGCTTCTTCCTTCTTCTTGCGCCTGGGCTTTTTGTTGAAGCGCATCTGCGCCTCGGCCATGCTGCCTGCAACTATAAGCTCGGCAGCGTTGGCAGCTTCATTCAGCGCGGTTCTTATCTTTTCAAGATCATCGCCTTTAGGCATAGACATAACGTGCGCTATAAGATCCATTCCGCCTTCCGGAGCGCCAACGCCTACGCGTATTCTTGGAAAATCGTCAAAGCCAAGCTGGTATATAACGCTCTTCATCCCGTTGTGAGAGCCGGAGGAGCCTGCGGCGCGTATGCGTATATCTCCGGCTGCAAGGTCTATGTCGTCATATATCACGATAAGCTGGTCGTTTTCCGTCTTGTACCAGTTTACAAGGTCGCGCACGGCCCAGCCTGAGTTGTTCATATAAGTTATAGGCTTTGCAAGCACCACGCGCTCTCCGGCTATGCGGCCCTCGCCAAACACGCACCTGAAGTTTTCACGCTTTATGTCTATGCCATGCCTATCGGCAAGTATGTCAAGCGCCATATAGCCCATGTTATGCCTTGTTTCGGCATATTCGCGCCCCGGATTACCTAAACCGACTATTATATACATATTAAGAAGCCTCCGCACTATTCTCTTTGTACGCAACTATGCCCTCATGCCGTTCAGCATGGGGGTAGCAAAGCTAATTATAAACCCATTCCTTCCTGCGCACAAGGCAGAAAAGACATAAAAAACAGCAGCCTGTCGAAAAACCCTGGGGTTGTTAAGGGACGGCTGCCCCTTAAGCAGATTCCGGCTCTGACGGCATGCACGTCAGAACGGATGAAAACCCAGAGGTTTTTGTACCTTGCGACTTTTGCCGCCCGGGAGCGTGAGCGAGAGACAAAACCTGTGAAAACTCGAAAAAGTGGCGAATAGCCACTTTTTCGACACTCTCAAACAGGCTGCGTATGGCAGCCCGATAAATATGCGATGCATCACGATTCCTTTTTATCTCTATTGAACACCTGCACCTTTGCGTAGTGGAAAAGCGCTATAATGGCAAGCACTATCGCTATGCCTATTACTATAAGGTTCAATGCGCCTATCCAAGGCCAGAAGTTTTTAGCAAGAGTAAGCGCAACGCCGGCGTTGAAGAAGCCTGCGGCGAACTTACCGTACCAATCGGCATACACTACCACTTCTTTTCTGAACAAAAGCAGGCCGCCTATTATCATTATGCCTTCTTTTATAAGCACGGCGAGCAGCATGTAAAGCGGCAGCCAGCCTACGGAATAAAAGCACGAAAACGCCGCTATGACCATCAATTTATCGGCAAGCGGATCAAGCACCTTGCCAAGGTCGCTTATCCAGTTGTTCCTGCGCGCAAGATAACCGTCCAGCAGATCGGTCAAAAAAGCCGTTATGAACACTATAAGGCAGGCAAGGTATTTTGTCTTGCTGAACAGCAATATGAACACGCCTACGAGCAGCAGCCTTATGGTTGAAAGTATGTTTGGTATATACCGCATATTTTGCACTCTCCTATTGATGCTATTATAACCTATAGTAAAATGATTTTCCATCATTTTTATATATTTGTAAGGCAAATGTAAGCATAAGGCCGCTTTTGCGTTGACATAGGCGGCTTTGGGCGATAAAATAGAAAAACAGTTTATCCGTGCGTGGCTATGGCCAATGCGCGAATTACAAAGGAGATTTTTGAAGAATGCGAACCATTAAGACCATTGCCCTTGTCCTTGCGGCTCTGACCGTTGCGGCGGCGCTCTGCGCCTGCTCGGTAAACAATCCCAACTATACCGTGCTGAAGGTGGGCGACATGGACATAGGCGTAAACGCCTACTATAATAATTACAACTATCTTGCCTATGTTTATCAGATGTATGGGCTTTACAACGTTTCTACCCAAGAGGCTTTCCGCAGCATGCAGGATCAGGTGTTCAATAACCTTATCAACAACGCACTGCCGGTAGTTATAGCTAAAAGAGAGGGCGTGACCCTTACGGCGGAGGAGGAAGCCAAGGTACAGGAAGACTACAAGGCTCAGCTTGAAAGCATGATAGCGGGCTATGCCGACAAGGTGGATGCCTCTATAACCGACGAAGCTGAAAAGCGCAAGGAAGAGGAGAAGCTGTTCAAGGCAGACCTTAAGAAGGCCGGTTGGATATACAGCGAGTATCTTCAGCTTATAGAGGACGATGTGCGCAACACCGCCATAGGCAACAAGTATTTGCAGACCCTTTATAAGGACGTGAACATAACCGAGGTCCAGGCTCAGGAATACTATGACGAGCAGCTTATACTGAAGAAGGCAGAGTATTCCGAGAACCCTGCCAAGTACTATGACGACTATACCGCCTATATCAGCGGCAGCGATGAGATGGCTCCCCTTACCGTGGCGGAAGGATATCACTTCTATAAGCACATCCTCATCAAGAAGCCTGCTGAAGGCGAGACTAAGGACGTCAACAAGATAATCGAAGAAATCAAGGCCAAGCTTGCGGACGGCGTTGATTTTGACACCCTTGTCGCCGACTACGGCGAGGACCCGGGCATGCAGAGCGATCCTTATAAGTCCACCGGATATCCTATATCAGAGGCTATTGTGGATAAATACTATGAAGGCTTTGCGGAAGCAGCCCTTGCGCTTGAGAGCATAGGCGACGTCAGCGAGCCTGTCGAGACCGAGGCCGGCTATCACTTCATACAGTATACCTCCGATGCTGAAGTCAAGGATACTCCCTTTGAGGATGTGAAGGAGGCTATAATCAACAAGCTTACCGAGGATGAAAAGAGCCAGATATACAAGGACGCTCTTGAACAGTGGAAGACCGAGGTAAAGATAGAAAAATACTATGATCGCGTAAGCGGCATAAAATAACAGCAAAAGCATCAAAAGCGGGCGTTAGCCCGCTTTTGCTTGTCGATAAACCATGGGGTTGTTAAGGGGCGGCTGCCCCTTAAGCTTTATTCCGTTTTCGTACTTTGCGGGTTTTGCCGCCCGGGAGCGAATGCGAGAGGCAAAACCCGTAAAACTCAAAAAAGTGGCGTTCAGCCACTTTTTTGACACTCTAAAGCGGGCTGACGCCCGCTTTTTGTGTTGGTCTTGCTTGCCGCGGTATGCTATAATCCAAGCATACCATCACTTGACAAGGGCATACAAGCCATGAAGGTCTGCTTTGGGGCGTTTCTGTGTCCCCTTGTCAAGTGATGATAACCATATCGGAGGTATGCAGATGTTTCGGATAATGGTGGTAGAGGATGATGTTAACTCAAGACGGCTGATGCAGGCCGTTATAGAGCAAAATGGCTACGAGGCTATTCCGGCGGCGGATGGGGTGGAGGCGCTTGAGCTTATGGATAAAAAGCACGTCGATCTTATCGTGCTTGACGTTATGATGCCGCGCATGGACGGATATGCGCTTGCAAAGGAGCTTAGAAGCGCCGCAAACAACGTGCCTATACTTATGGTGACCGCAAGGCAGAGCGCTAACGATAAAAGGGAGGGCTTCCTTTCGGGTACGGACGACTATATGGTGAAGCCGGTAGACGAGGAAGAAATGATGCTGCGCATAAGCGCGCTTTTGAGAAGGAGCAGGATAGTCAACGAAAGAAAGCTCACCATAGGCTCGACTACGCTTGATTATGACGGGCAGACATTAAGCGATAACGGTGGCGAGCGCGAGCTGCCGCCAAAGGAGTTCATGCTGCTGTACAAGCTTTTGTCATATCCCAACCATATATTCACAAGGCGCCAGCTTATGGATGAGATATGGGATATGGAAAGCAACACGGATGAAAGAACGGTTGACGTGCATATAAACAGGCTGCGCGAAAAGCTTAAGGCGAATGAGGATATCGAGCTTGTCACCGTGCGCGGACTCGGCTACAAGGCGGTGAAAAGGCAATGAAGAAGCTTGGCGCGCAGATGATGATAGCAACGTTTACCGTGATGCTCGCAACAGCGGTGCTTACGGTAATAGTGCTGCTGCTGCTTGTGTTCCTTGACGCGCTGCCGGAGGTGAAATATCCGGCTATAATATGGCCGATGGTGGCGCTTGGCGTGTGCGTTGTTGTCGGCACGGGCATAAGCGCGCTTTTGACAAGATGGTACTTCAAGCCGATGAAGCAGCTTATAAACGCCACAAGAAGCATAGCCAAGGGCGATTTTTCCGTAAGGGTAGAGGAATCGAGCGTTAACAACGAGCTTGGCGAGCTTATGAAGAGCTTCAACGTTATGGCGGAAGAGCTTGGCAGCACGGAGCTTTTCAGAAGGGACTTTATAAACTCATTTTCGCATGAGTTCAGAACGCCTATGGTGTCGATAAGAGGCTTTGCAAGGCAGCTTAAAAAAAGCGACCTTACGGACGAACAAAGAAGCGAATATACGGACATAATCATAAACGAATCGGACCGGCTTACCAACATGGCCTCCAACATACTTACGCTGACAAGGCTGGAGAATCAGCAGATAATAACCGACATAAGCACCTTCAGGCTTGACGAGCAGATACGCGCATGCATACTTCTGCTTGAAAAGGAATGGAACAAAAAGAATATAAACCTTGATATAGAGCTTGAAGAGGTGCAGTTCACATCAAATGAAGAGATGCTGGCCCAGGTTTGGCTGAATCTGTTTTCAAACGCTATAAAATTCAGCCGCGAGGGCGGGGATATAAGGGTATACTGCGGAAGGATGGGCAAGAACGTGCGCGTTGAGATAGAGGATCACGGCGTGGGCATGGATGCAGAAACAAAAAAGCATATATTTGAGCAGTTCTATCAGGGCGCGGGCTCGCGCGCGACCGCCGGCAACGGCCTTGGGCTGACTATTGCAAAAAGGATAGTTGAGCTTGCCGGCGGCGAAATAAATGTTGAAAGCGAAATAAACAGGGGCGCGCTGTTTATAGTTGCATTGCCCTCGCAAAGGCGTTGAGCGCATTAAAACAAGTATGCTATGGCGATAGCTGAAGCGGCGGCCGCTCCGTCTCGGCGGGGACAGGCGCTGCGGAGGCGGGGGACACGTCCGCAACGTTTGCTATGGCTTCCGCAAGGAACTCCGCCGCGTTCATAGCCTGTTCAAGCGTGTTTGCGTTGTGGCCTATTTCCGCAAGCAGGCAATGGCTTGAAACATGCTGGTTGTAGCGGCCGACCTTTACGCGTATGTTGCGTGCAAGCTCAGGATGTATCGAGGAAAGGTATTCGCTTATCGCCTTTGCAAGCGCAAAGTTGGATTGGAAATCGGGCATCTCGTCAAAGCCGGCGCCGGTCGCGCCCTCTCCCGTGCCTACAACAAACATTATCCTTGCGCTTTCTTTACCGTTTACAGTGATATAATCCGCCGCTTTTTCGGGATCGCGCCCGTATGAATCCCTGTGCAGGTCAATAAACAGCTCCAATGAAGGATACTCTTTTTTGTATTTTTGCATGGTGATGAGCGAGCGCGAATATGCCGTGGAAAGCTTTGGCGGCTCATGGTCGGTGGTATCGTGTATTGCCGTTATGCCATATTCTTCTTTAAGCAGTGCGCATAGCCTTTCGCCGACGGCGACAACGTTCATGCTGTTGTCGTGCGTGCGCCACTTTGAAGATGGCGTATAAGTATGCTCCTTTGTTGGGAAATAGGCTTCCGTTGCGTGTGTATGGTATATCAGTACCGTTGGCTTATCAGAGGATAAGCCAAGCGAAGCCGGTTTTTTCCCTGAATCTATCTTCATAAGCTCAAGCAGCACCTTATGGCTGACGCCTTCATCTGCGTCAACCCTGTCAAGCACTATCTCAATCTGAGGCATATCGCTCGGTTCAGGCGTTTCTATCGGCTTTGAGGCGCTTCTTGCGTGTATCAGCGCAGCCGCGCCAAGGCCTATCAGCGCCAGGGCAAAAAGCATGACGCCGAAGCGCTTTGCGCTGCTGTGCTTTCCTGCGGCGTGTATGCCGCGCTTTCGTTTTCTCATGGGCTTATCCTCCCCTCGTTAATCGTATGAGGGAGCATGCCCACTTATGCGATAAGAGAACGCACCTCCGCGTAATCCTTACCGAACAGGCACATGTTTATGCCGTCCGCCAATATGGTGCTTGTACATTCTATAAGCGAATCTATCTCCTTTGGCGTAACTATAAGCTCGCCTGTTTTTTCTGATATAGCCTTTGCGGCAAGCTCTTTTATCTTCTCCTCGTTGCCTAAAAGCCCAAGCTCGGACGCTATAAGCCCTATCGTATCCCGTGATATCGTGCTTGCGTACACAACAAGCGGCACTCCTACTGCTATAACGGGTATGCCAAGGCTCGCCTCGTCAAGCCCGCTCCTTATGTTGCCTACGCCCGCACCCGGCTGTATTCCGGCGTCGCAAAGCTGTATTGTGGAGGCTATGCGCTCTGTCCTTCTTGAGGAAAGCGAATCTATGGCTATTATGAGCGAAGGCTTGGAACGCTCCACTATGCCCTGTATTACCTCCATAGTCTCTATGCCCGTTACCCCAAGAACCCCGGGGGAGATGGCGCACACGCTTCTTACTCCGTTTGGTATGGCGTCCGGCATGTATTGCTTTATGTGGCGGGTAACGAGTATTTTTTCGGCCGTCTTTGGGCCGAGCGCATCAGGAGTCACGGCCCTGTTGCCAAGCCCGACAACAAGAACTGTGCCCGATGTGCCGCCTTTATCTATAAGCCCTGTAAGCTCCGCTGAAAGCGCCTCGGTAACCGCTTTGATAAGCTCAGACTCCCTCAGCACGAGGTCGGGAGCCTCTATGGTTATATAAAGGCCCTTGCTTTTTTGCAGCGCGCTTGCCGCTTCGTCGGTATCAATCTTTATGCGCGATACGGAATAATGCTCGTTGTCCGTCCTTTCTTCACTGACCCCGTTGAGCGCGGAATTTGATTCGCGGGCCTCCATAGCAAGGTCTGTATGTATATTGCCGTACATTTTGCTCCTCCTTATTGGGTTAAAATAGACTCTTTATGTAGTATGCGGGAAAGCGGCGCACAATATTTGCGAAAAAATCGTGCGCTAAGCACGAAATATGCTTGCAAACTGCAAAAGAGCGTGATATAATGTCCGATGTTCGAGTAAAAATAACAAGGGGGAAACCGTTTTGGCAAACCATAAGTCCGCTTTGAAGCGCGTCAGCGTGACCGCTAAGAAAAACCTCAACAATCGCGTAATTACGTCCCGAGTCAAGACCGCTATAAAGGGCTTTGATAAGGCTCTTGAAAACGGCGACAAGGCTGCGGTAGACGCTGCTTATGTCAACGCTGTCAGCATCGTTGATAAGGCTGCCGCCAAGGGCGTTATACATAAAAATAATGCCAACCGCAAAAAGGCTCAGCTTGCCCTTAAGCTGGCCGCAAAGGCGAACTGAGCTTTAGCTCAGCTCAAATGCGAATAAAAGCCGATCCATATAAGGTCGGCTTATTTGCGTTAAACTGAGTTTTGATAACATCATACTACAACGAGCATAAGCGCATGTATCAGCGCGTCTTCGGCCCTGGCTTTTCCCGTAAGCTGCATGGTCGTGACCTCGGCCAACGCCAAAGCCGCGTCCGCAAGCCCCTTTAATTGCGCATTGGTGAGGCGCTTGGCGCTGTCGCTTACCCTCCATGCATAGCCCGGGCTTACGCCAAGCCGCCTGGTTATCTCGTCCTTAGCCGTGCGCTTATCCAAAAGCTCGCGCGCCTGTATTGTAAGCTTGGCTTTGTCCCTTAGGCGTTCGGCTATCATTATTGCCTTTTCGCCGTTTTCCATGAGCCCGTTAAGCGTTTTCATTCCGTCCGCGACCCGTCCGGCTATAAAGTGATCCAGCACCTCAAACACAACATAATCTATCTCCCTTGTAACGGTTTTTGCTATTGCTTCTTTCGTTATTTCGTTGCCTGCTCCTGCATAATCGCTCGCTTTGTTAAGCTCATTATAGAGCGCGGCGCTGCCGGTTCCGGCAAGGGCCACAAAAAAGCCTGCGGCGTCGTCCGTAATGGGCGCGCCTATAGCTTTAGCCTGCTTTTGTATATAGCGCTTTGCTTCAAGCTCGGTAAGCGGGCAAAACTCGACAGCCCTGTTCAGCTTTGCCATCGCCTTTACAAAAGCCGCCCTTCCGTCTGCCTTTCCCCTTATAAAGAATATGAGCAGCGTTGTATCGGGAATATGCTGAACATATTCGGCTATTTTTGCGGCGTCATCGTCCTTTGGCAATGAGCGGCACAGCACTATGCGCCTTTCCGCCATAAACGGCAGCGTTTCGCAGGCGGCTATAACATCGTTTGCTGAGGCTTGCTCCAAAACATCCATATTAAGGTCCCTGAGCGCCGGATCTATAAGCGCAATAATGGAAGCGAGGGTGTTCTCCTTTATGAAGTCCTCCTCGCCGTGCAGAAGATATGCTCCCGAAAGGGCGCCCTTGTTGGCCGCTAAAATAAACTCATTGCGTTCCATAAAAATATTATATCCAATATCCAGCCATCCTTCAAGACTTCACGGAACAATAAGCGTAAGGCCGGCGAGCAGTAGGAATACGGAAGCCATTATAAGCTTTTTACGCCTTGGCATAAGGCAATAGCGCGACAGAAAGACAATAGACGCAAAGTACAGCGCGCAGCCCGCGCCGCCAAAGCCGTTAAGCTCGATAAGGGAGCAGGGAAGCTTGGCAAAAAGTGCGCTCACGGCCTCGCTTGCATCTAAAAGCAGCCTTGCAGGTATGGCTATGAGCTTGCCAAGAGGGAATACGATATATGACAGCACGACTGAGCAAAAGCTGAGCACGAGTCCTAATGTGATAAGCGGAACTATGAATATGTTCGCAAATACGGAATAAAGCGGCAGCGTACCGAAAAAGGACAGCGTGAACGGCAGCGTGCCAAGCGTTGCGGCAACGGTGACCGCCGCCGGAGCCATAACGGAAGGGAGTCTTTTCATTATCGGCGCATACAGCATGGCGATGCCCAAAACGGCGGAGAATGACAGGCAGAAGCCGGCAGAATATACGCTCAACGGGGCAATAAGCACAATTAGCAAAAATGCGAGCGACAAAGAGGAAAGCGTGTCCGCCTTCCTTAAAAACAACGGCGCAAACAATATGCAGGCAAACATTATAGCAGCGCGGACAAGCGATGCCGGAAAGCCTGCCAACGCGCAGTACAAGCACAAAAACAGGCTTACCGATACGGCTCTAAGCTTGGCCCTTGAAGCCGGTATAACGTACATTATCGCGGCGGACAGCGCGGAAACATGCAGGCCGGAAAGCGCGAGCGTGTGCGATACGCCGACCGTTCTGAAAAGCTCCCCTTGAAAATACTCAAGCTTGCTCCTGTCGTTAAAAAGTATGGCCCTTGCGATGGGGGATGCTTCAATAAAAAGCTCGTCGCAGCGTGCAGCGAGCTTATCGACTATCAGCCCTGCAAGCTCAGACCTGCCGGTATTTGAGTATTTTGCATTTTGCAGCAGGATATCAAGCGCCTGTTTTGAGCCGAGAGTCAGCGGCAGCATGCGGACGAACCCCAAGGCCGCGCCAAAAAGAAAAAGCGCGAACATGCGCTTGTTCAGCTTATATGCTGCATATGCAAGCATAAGCAAAGGGAGTGCCGCAACAGCAGCGGCAGCTCCCTCAATGTGCATGGCTATAATAACGCCGCCGCCAAGCCCAATGGCTAAAGGCACGAGCGGGCGATAATTGAAGGCAGACCCTTTTATAAGCTCGCCTTCCACAGCTTTATCAGAACGATGCTATCTCGTCGGCAGCCTTGTTGGCTATGACCTCTATTTCAACAAGACCTCCGGCAGGAAGGGCCGCCACCTGCACGCAGCTGCGCGCGGGGAAGTTGGGGGCGAAGAACTCGGCATATATGGCGTTGACCTTTACAAAATCCTTAAGGTCGGTAACAAAGACCGTGGTCTTAAGCACATCGTCCATAGAAGCGCCGGCAGCTTCAAGCACGTTCTTTATGTTTGTAAAGGCCTGCCTTGCCTGGGCCTCAACGCCATCGCAAAGCTTACCTGTCGCGGGGTCTATGCCGAGCTGGCCGGAGGTGAATATATATCCTTCTATCTCTATAGCGTGGCTATAGGGGCCTATGGCTGCCGGTGCGTTTGATGCGTTTATTATCTGCTTCATTTGTGCGGTGTCTCCTTAGAATATATTTTTTTTGGAAGCGCTGATCGATCCGGCGGTGCATCACCTGATCTTATCTGCCTTCGGTGTTCAACCTATGCTAACATTGCTTTTGCTCAGTGTCAAGCCGATATCGCTGTTCCACATTATATATGCGGCTTCGCCTGTGTCCGTATAATACCCCTTGCGCACGCCCGCCTTTTCAAAATCAAGCTGAGCGTAAAGCGCCTGCGCGCCGAAATTGTTTTCCCTGACCTCAAGCGTCATCTGCGTCGCGTCAAAAAGCCTCGCCGTGCGCATCATGCAAAGCATGACCCTTTTTGCTATGCCCTGCCGCCTGAAATCGGGATCGACGGCTACGTTGGTTATATGCGCCTCATCGTATATTATCCACATTCCGGCATATGCAATTACCCTTTTGTCCCTTTCAAAAACAAGGTAATGCGCTATGCTGTTTGTAAGCTCGTCCTTAAGCGACTGCCTTGACCATGGCGTGCGGAAGCATGTGCGCTCCAGCTCGTACACCCTGTCTATATCCATTGCCTGCATAGGCCTTATGATGTCAGCCATTTATTTATGCTCCTTGTACATGCGCTCCGCCTGCGTGGGCCTTAGATACAGCGGCCGCGCCTCTTTTACGGTAAGGTTCGAATCGAGCTTTTCGTTTGCAGGAGCGGCGAGCATACCGGCCGTAAGCATATACACGGCTTCGTCCGCAAAGCCTGCGCCCGGCATGCGGCTGAGTATGCTTTCCCTGTGTATTTTTGCCCCGTCGCCTGTAAAAACGGTGTTTTCGGGAAGCTTGCCCAAAAGCTCGTCTACAATCACGGGGGAGGGAGGGATAAGCTCATTGCCGTTATGATAAAGCGCCGCATAACCGTTGCCGTTTCGCGCGTCTATAAGGGCGCATACGGGCCTTGACGTCTCTATTGCCCGTGCAAGCGCCTCAAGGGAGCTTACTTCTATTACAGGCTTATTAAGGGCGTAGGCAATGGCGTTAGCTATGCATACGCCTATCCTTACCCCTGTAAAGGAGCCTGGACCAACGTCTGCACACACGGCGTCAATACCGGCTAAAGCGATATCGCCATCATAAAAGAGCGAATCGATAAGCGGCATTATGGTCTCGGAATGGGTAAGGCCGCTGTCGCTGAGCGCCTGCTTTATTGTTATGCCGTCCTTAGCTATGGCAGCACTTGCGGCCCTGCCGGATGTAGATATCAGCAATATGCTGCTCATGCAATAGCCTCCAGTAGCCTTTCGTATTCCGCGCCGTATGCGGCAATCCTTATCCTCCTTGGCTCCGCCCCGCTGCCGCTTATATGTATCTCAAGCCTTTTATCGGGCAGCGCGTCCTTGACGTTTTCGCACCACTCCATCATTATAACTCCGTTTTGCGCCACATAATCGTCAAAGCCTATATCGTAAAGCCCATCGGCCGAACCTAACCTATATGCGTCAAAGTGAAACAGCGGCAGCCTGCCGCGGTATTCGCGCACTATAGTAAAGGTTGGGCTTATTATGCCGCTTATGCCCAGCGCAGCGGCTACTGAGCGTGTAAGCGTGGTCTTGCCCGCGCCAAGGCCGCCATACAGCGCGATAAACGCGCCCTTAAAAAGCGCGCTGCCTATCCTTTCGCCAAGCATGGCTGTTCCTTTTTCGGTCATATCCGAAAGGATAAGCTCCTTATTAGCGGCAGTATCCATCATATCAATCAAACATTCCTTTTGCTATACATTCGTTGCGGAAATCCATCAGCCTGTCCTCCGCAATAGCCTTGCGCACGCCCGCCATGAGCCTTTGCGAAAAGCGGATATTGTGCATGGTTATAAGCTGGGCGGCAAGTATTTCCTTGCACTTTACAAGATGCCGTATGTACGCCCTTGTAAAGCCGTTTTTACAGGCATAGCAATCGCAACCTTCTTCAATAACGGAAAAATCATGCTCAAACGTGGCGTTCCTCAGCATTTTTTTGCCTGTAGAGGTGAGCGCCAGCCCATTCCTTGCTATGCGCGTCTGCAATACGCAGTCGAACATATCAACGCCCCTTATAGCGCCTTCAACAAGGCAATCAGGGCTGCCAACGCCCATAAGATAGCGCGGCTTGTCCTTTGGCATAAACGGCTCGATTTCCTCAAGCATCTCATACATCATGGGCTTTGGCTCGCCCACGGAAAGGCCGCCTATGCCGTACCCGGGGAAGTCCATATCGGCAAGCGTCTTTGCGCTTTCTATGCGAAGGTGCCTGAACGTTCCGCCCTGAACTATGCCGAAAAGGGCCTGATCCTCCCTTGTATGCGCTTTTTTGCAGCGCTGTGCCCATCTGTGCGTCCTGTTCATGGCGGCCCTCGTGTAGCTCTCGTCGCTTGGCCAGGGCGCACATTCGTCAAATACCATAGCTATGTCCGCGCCGAGGGCTTCCTCTATCTCCATCACCTTTTCCGGAGTAAAGAAGTGCTTCCTTCCGTCTATGAGCGAGCGGAACTCGACGCCGTCCTCCTTTATCCTGTTAGCAACGGCAAGGCTGAACACCTGAAAACCGCCCGAATCGGTAAGTATAGGCTTGTCCCAGCGCATAAATGCATGCAGGCCGCCGGCCTCCTTAACAAGCTCATGACCCGGGCGCTCAAAAAGATGGTATGTGTTTGCAAGGCATATCTCGCTGCCCGTATCCGCAAGATCTCTGGGCGTCATGGCCTTTACCGTGGCCTGGGTGCCAACGGGCATGTAGCAGGGCGTGTTTATCACGCCATGCGGCGTATGCAGCCTGCCGAGGCGTGCGCCGGTCTGTGCGCAGGTGTGTATCAGTTCAAAACGGAATAGTTCGTTCATTGTTCCCTCCCAAGTTAAATAAACAGGCAGCAATCGCCAAAGCTGAAGAATCTGTAGCGTTCCTTTACGGCGTGGGCGTATATGGCCAACACCTCCTCGCGGGAACAAAGCGCGCTTACGAGCATGAGCAATGTCGATTCCGGAAGATGGAAGTTGGTTATAAGGCCGTCTACAGCCTTAAAGCGGTAGCCAGGGGTTATGAAAATATCCGTCCAGCCGCTTTTGGCGTGGACTATGCCCCCGTTGTCGGCAACGCTTTCAAGCGTGCGGCAGGAGGTGGTGCCGACGGCTATTATCCTTCCGCCGCTTTTGCGGGCGTTGTTTATTTTTTCGGCTGCTTCTTCGGTAACCTCATAGTATTCGCTGTGCATGTGATGCTCTTCAACATTTTCAGCGGAGACAGGCCTGAACGTGCCAAGACCGACATGCAGCAGCACATCCGCTATGTCAACGCCCATATCGCGCACCTTTGCAAGCAGCTCCTCGGTAAAGTGAAGTCCGGCCGTAGGCGCGGCAGCGGAGCCGTTTTGGCGGGCATATACCGTCTGATACCGCTCCTTATCGTCAAGCTTTTCGGTTATGTATGGCGGAAGGGGCGCTTCTCCGCAGCGGTCGAGCACCTCTTCAAGTATGCCCTCATAGTGAAGATATACTATCCTGCCTCCAGCGTCCGTAGGCGTTTCTATCTCAACGCTCAATTCGTCGCTGACTTTATATATAAGCCCCTGCTTTGCCCTTTTGCCAGGGCGCACGAGCGCCTCGTAGCGGTGATCATCAAGCCTTTTGAGCAACAGAAACTCCATAAGCCCGCCTGTATCCTCCCTGTGGCCATAAAGCCTTGCGGGAATAACGCGGGTGGTGTTCCTTACAAGCACATCACCCTTTTTAAGATGCTTGAGGATATCGGTAAACACCTCGTCATGCATCGTCTTTTCCTGCATGTTGTAACAGAGCATCCTTGCGGCGCTTCTATCCTTTATCGGGGTCTGCGCTATAAGCTCGTGCGGCAGGTCATAGTAAAAGTCGCTTGTTTTCAATCTATCAGTTTCCTCCGTTTGCGCGTGGCTTTATTATATTGAAAACTCCCGTCTATTGCAAGGCGGTTAAATGATATAGCAAAGATATAATAACAGAATGTTAAATATCTATTTTGCCGCTTGACTTGTTAAATGATAAAGGATAGCATATACATACGGGCTGCGAAGAATATCGCTTTGCGGCTTATATTAAGGAGATATTGATGAAAAAAGTCGTTTATATATATGCCAAAATGCTTGCCGTTGCGGCCATGGTATTTGCCGCCATACTTTGCCTCGCAGCCTGTGCGGAAGAACAAAGCGAGCCTGTTATCGAAATACCCATGCTAACCCCGGGGCCTACGCCCACATTCGTGCCGGAGCCTGCGGAAACGGGGAACGACGCCGTGCTGCCATTGCAAAACCCCGTGCCTTCAGAAGAGCCTATTACCGGCATACAGCCTTCCGGCACGCCTGATATCAGCGGCGAAAAGCTTATTGCGCTCACGTTTGACGACGGCCCTTATGGCGAGGTCACAAACAGGATACTTGATGTTGTTGAGGCATACAGGGATCAAAACGTGCATGTAACGTTTTTTGCGCTCGGCTCTCAGGTGGACAAGTTTCCCAAGACCGTATTGCGCGCAAAGGAGCTTGGGTGCGAGATAGCGAACCATACATACGACCACAAGAACCTTACAAAAATTCCAACGCAGGAAATGATAAGCCAGGTTGAGGACGCGGCAGACCTTGTCGAGCAGATAACGGGCGAAAGGCCGAAGCTCGTAAGGCCACCATACGGAGCGAAGAACGACGATGTTTATGCAACGGTAAAGTATCCGCTGATACTTTGGAACATAGATACGCTCGATTGGAAAACAAAGGATACCGATAGCACTGTCGCCGCGGCGCTCGGCGCGGGCGATGGCGACATAGTGCTCATGCATGACTTGAGGCATGAGACTGCCGCAGCGGTTGAAAAGATAGTGCCTCAGCTGCTGGAACAGGGCTACAAGCTTGTTACCGTAAGCGAGATGTTCGAGGCCAAGGGGATAGAGCTTACGATGGGCAAATCATACAGAAAGGCCAAGTAGGCACCGCAGGATATAGATGAAAACCATGCTTATCGGCGCATTTGAGCCGTTTGGCGGGAAAGGCAGCGTTTTACTATGCCGCAGCAAAGCCCGCCGATTTGTGTTATAATCATATATAGGTCAAACAAGGAGCTTGTATATGGGGTACTTTTCAACCGGAGTAACGCGGGATAAACTGATGGTCCTATACGGACTTAAATCGCTCGGCATGCAGCCTACAAAGGCGCAGCTGGCGGATTTTTTCTGTATATATGATCTGCTTGGGTATTTTGAGGTGCAGAA
The DNA here is from genome assembly GCA_004558525.1 of Clostridiales bacterium. Taxonomy (GTDB): domain Bacteria; phylum Bacillota; class Clostridia; order Christensenellales; family CAG-138; genus Phil1. The sequence continues at coordinate 112,969 of SFCQ01000014.1, read as the reverse complement.
CGCATCATACGAGCTGGAGGAGGAGGGCCTTATAAGCGCGGTCCCAAGGCCGTATGGGCAGGCATACTTCGTAACGCCGCAGGGCGAGCAAACGCTTGATATGTTTGCTGTTGAGCTTCCCAGCTCCTTGAGGGACAAGATAGCCGCAAGGGCAAAAGAGCATGCGCCAAAGCTTATAAGCCAAACAAGGTTTTCGGCCAGGACGGAAAGGGCAGGCGAGCATGCGCGAAGGGTCATATTAAGGGCTATGGAGCCGCATGGCGAGCTGCTCAGGATAGAGCTGCTGCTTCCGGACGAAGCTTCGGCGCGCCATGCGTGTTCGGTATGGGAGGAACGAAGCGAGGCTGTGTTCAGCGCGGTATATAACGAGCTTACAAGGGAGTAACAGGCCTATACAAACTTAAGAAGCTGGCGGATGTTTTCTTCGTCGGCTTTTCTTATGCGCTTTGCAAGCGATACCGCCCGCTCGTCGGCCCGTGTATACTCGTTCTGGGCGCGGGCAACGTTTATAAGGCTCATTGTACAGCCCTGTATAAGCATGTCCGCAAGGTGCGAGGGGCTGCTGTCTATTGCCGCGTTCAGCCTTAAGCCTAAAAGTATGGGCTGCTTCTGCGCCATGCTGGCGCCGCCGTCGGCAGCGTCAAAGGCGGATATTATCTGCTTTGCTTCCGTAAGTATGGCATGGTAACCGGCAAACATGTCCGCCATAACGCTCCTGAAGGAAGCGTCCCGTGATGATCTTATGAGCCGTGCAAGCACAAGCTTGCCTATGTCGGCGCTGTCGCTTATCTCGCGGCAAAGTTCTATCGTATCATTCATATTTTACTCACCTCGGCATTTAGCTTTTGCAGTATGGCTTTCGAATATTCGTCTTTTACTTGTCCATAATTAAACGTTGTATTATAATCTAATGTGGATATTGATGAAGCTATGTACAGCATATAGTGCATTGTGTGTTTGGAGGGAATATGTCTAAAGACTATACCGTAAGCGATATAAAGGTGATGGAAGGGCTTGAGGCCGTGCGCATGAGGCCGGGTATGTATATAGGCTCCACCGGCTCAAGAGGCCTTCACCATATGCTTTGGGAAATAGTGGATAACGCAGTTGACGAGGCCGCAAACGGCTATGCGGACACGGTAAGCGTTACATTAAACAAGGATAATTCGGTTACTGTTGAAGATAACGGCCGCGGCATACCTGTCGGCATACATGAAAAGCTCGGCGTGAGCGGGGTCGAGGTCGTGTATACTCAGCTCCATGCCGGCGGAAAATTTGATAACGACGCATATGGCTTTTCCGGCGGACTGCATGGCGTTGGCGCAAGCGTGGTCAACGCGCTTAGCGAATATGTTATAGTTGAGGTTGCTACAGAGGGCAAAAGCTATGTGCAGCGCTTCCATAGCTATACTGACGCAGAGGGCAATACCCATTCCGGCGTGCCTGAAGCGCCGCTCAAGGAGACCGGCCGCACAAGAAGAAGGGGAACAAGGGTAACCTTTCTTCCTGATAAAACGGTATTTGAAACCATAGAGATGAATTTTGAGATAATATCGAAAAGACTGCGGGAGCTTGCCTATCTTAACAGGGGCGTCCGCTTCACGCTTTGCGATGAAAGGGCGAGGGGGGATAAGAAGGAGCGCGAGTACCGCTTCGAGGGCGGCATTTCAGATTTTGTGAAATACCTCAACGCGGACAAGACCCCGCTTTATCCGGAGCCTATACATATATGCGGCCAAAAGGACGGCATAGTTGTTGAGCTTGCAATGCAGCACAACGATGGCTATTCAGAGAGCATATTCTCATATGTCAACAACATACCTACCACTGAGGGCGGCACGCATGAGACCGGCCTTAAATCCGCGCTTACAAAAATAATGAACGATTATTGCCGGAAAACGGGCGCATTGAAGGATAAGGACCCGTCGCTTAGCGGCGAGGACTTCAGGGAAGGGCTTACCGCCGTGCTTTCGCTTAAGATGCATTCCATACAGTTTGAGGGGCAGACAAAGACGAGGCTTGGCAATACCGAGGCTAAGCCGGCCGTCGAGTATGTTATGAACGAGCAGCTCGTGCCTTATCTTGAGGATCTTAAGAACTCCGAAACCGCTGCGCTTATGGCAGATAAGGCGCTTAAGGCGGCAAAGGTAAGGGAGTCCGCGCGCAAGGCAAAGACCATGGCAAGGGAGAAGAACAAGCTTGACAATGCTCCGCTCGTGGGCAAGCTTTCAAGCTGCACGGGAAGGGACTACAAGATAAACGAGCTGTTTATAGTTGAGGGCGACAGCGCCGGCGGCAGCGCCAAACAGGGCAGGGACAGGCGTTTCCAGGCCATACTTCCGTTGCGGGGCAAGCCGCTGAACGTTGAAAAGAAGCGCATAGATCAGGTTTTGCAGAATGAGGAGTTCCGCTCCATAATAACTGCCATAGGCACGGGCATTGGCGAGGATTTTGACATATCCGGACTTAAGTACGATAAGATAATAATTCTTTCCGATGCCGATCAGGACGGCGCGCACATAAGGGCCATACTTTTGACGTTCTTTTATAGATACATGAAGGAGCTTATAACGGAGGGCCATGTGTACATGGGCCAGCCTCCGCTCTACAAGCTGCAAAAGGGGGAAAAGATGCAGTATCTATACGATGACGCGGCTTTGAACAAGGCCATCAAGACCATCGGCAAGGGCTACAGCCTGCAAAGATATAAGGGCCTTGGCGAGATGAATCCGGAGCAGCTTTGGGAAACGACGATGAATCCGGAAAACAGGACGCTTATAAGGGTGAACATAGAGGACGCTGCCGATGTTGAGCATCTTGTTACGCTGCTTATGGGCGATAAGGTCGGCCCGAGGAAGGAATACATAAGCGAATACGCCAACTTTAACAAGGTGGATTCGTTTGAAGAAAAGGCAAGGCGCCAAAAGGATGAAGGGAGCGCGCAGTAATGGCTAAAAAAGACGACAGGACGCCCATTGCGGCCGATAAAAACATACTTATAAAAAGCATGGACGACGTTATGCACGAATCCATGCTGCCATATGCCGAGCATGTTATACTTGAACGCGCCCTGCCAAGGGTAGAGGACGGGCTGAAGCCGGTGCAAAGGAGGATACTTTACACCATGCTCGGCCTTGGCAACACGCCGGACAAGCCGCACAGGAAAAGCGCGCGCATAGTTGGCGATTGCCTGGGTAAATATCACCCGCATGGCGACTCCAGCGTGTACGATGCAATGGTGCGCATGGCGCAGGGCTTCAATATGCGTGCGCCGCTTGTTGACGGCCACGGCAACTTTGGCAGCATAGATGGAGACAGCGCCGCGGCCATGCGCTATACGGAGGCGCGCATGACCCCGCTCGCGCTTGAGCTTTTGCGGGATATTGACAAGGATACGGTAAAATTCAGCCTTAACTTTGACGATACCGAAAAGGAGCCGGACGTTCTGCCCGGGAGATTTCCAAATCTTCTTGTAAACGGGGCCAGCGGAATAGCCGTAGGCCTTGCAACGGCCATACCCCCGCATAACTTCGGCGAGACTGTGGATGCTGTTATAGCCCAGATGGAAAACCCTGAAATAAGCCTTGACGAGCTTATGAGGATAATACCGTGTCCGGATTTCCCGACAGGCGGTTATATACTCGCCTCCGATGAGATACGCGCAGCGTATGAGACCGGCCGCGGCAAGCTCACGGTAAGGGCAAAATGCCATATAGAGGAGCAGAAGAACGGCAAAAAGCTCATCGTAGCTACCGAGATGCCGTATCAGGTGAACAAGGCGAGGGCTCTTGAGGGCATACTCAGGATAACGCAGGAAAAGAAGGCCATGTTCGCCGGGGTCAGCGACATACGCGACGAGTCCGACAGAATGGGCATGCGCGCCGTTATAGAGGTAAAAAAGGATGCGGACGCGGAGAAGATACTTCAGTATCTGTATAAATATTCCGACCTTCAGGTGACGTTCGGCGTGAACATGGTAGCCATTGCGGACGGCAAGCCGCAGCAGCTTGGCTTGAAGGACATGCTGCGCTACTACATCGCACATCAGGAGGACGTTGTTACAAGAAGGACCCGTTTCGACCTTGACGCGGCCGAGAAGCGCGAGCATATTCTGAACGGGCTTTCTATAGCCGTGCTTAATATAGACGAGGTGATCGCGATAATCAGAGCCTCAAAGAACCCCAAGGCCGCAAGGGAGGCGCTCATAAAGCGCTTTGAGCTTACGGAGATACAGGCTCAGGCGATACTCGACCTAAGGCTGCAAAGGCTGACTAACCTTGAGCTGATCGCAATAGAAAAAGAGCATAAGGAGATACTTAGGACAATAAAGGAGCTGAAGGCAATTTTGGCGTCGCCTCAAAGGCTGCATGATGTTATAAAGGGAGAGCTTAAGGAGATAAAGGAGAAGTACTCGGCCCCAAGGGCAACCGAGATATTGGAGGCGGAGCCAACGATAGAGGTGAACGAGGCTGAGATAGCCGCCGAGGACGTAAGCGTATCCATAACGCCTGACGGCAAGCTTAGAAGGGTGCCGAGGAGGCAGCGCGATTCGCTTGCAAACGAGGCTGAACGGCCCGCATGGCGCTTCGATACGTCAACGGATAAAAAGCTTAAGCTGTTCACCAATCTTGGAAACCTCATTACCATCGGTGCGGACGAGATAGCGGAAACCAAGACGGGCGGCAAGGCCGTGAACCTTAACACGATAGCCCAGCTTGAAAAGGGTGAAAGGCTGACAGCCTGCTTTGACAGGCTTGATGAAGGGGAGCTTTTGTTCTTCACCAGGCAGGGCAACGTAAAGCGCACGGCGGCCAGCGAATACATAACAAGAACGAAAAAGATACAGGCAGCCGCGCTTAAAGCCGGCGACGAGATAATCGGCATAGAGCCTGTTAAGGGGGCCGGCTATACGACGCTGCTCATAACAAAGCTTGGCATGAGCATACGCTTTGAAACCGATACCGTGCCGGCGATGGGCAGGGTATCGTCCGGCGTAAAGTGTATAAAGCTCGACGCCGGCGACGAGGTGGTATACTTTGGCCAGATAACTGACGAAGGCGAGATACTGACCATAACGGACAGGGGCTATGCCAAGAGGAGCTTTGTGTTTGAATACGATATACAGGGCCGCAACGGCAAAGGGCTGAAGACGTTCGACTTTAAGAAGAACGGCAGCAACGGCACGGCAATAGCCGCGGCGTTTCATGTCACCATGCCGTTTGCGTTTATGGTAAAGCAGTTCCACGGTACTGAAACAAGGATAGATACGACCGAGCTTGTGCGCATAGAGCAGCGCGCGGGCAAGGGCAGCATACTTGTTATGGCGTTGCTTGACGATGTTGTGACCGGCGCATACAGGCTTGATTCATAATATACGGTTTAAGTACATATCCATTTAACATCATGTTTTTGATGGAGAGTGGGTATGGGGTATACGCGTGATGAAAACAGCCTTTTCCTGTGCGGAAGGCTTGCCGAAGGGCTCGTTGCCGAGCATGAGGCATACGGCGAAACGCTTTACGTTGGCGCTATGGACGTTATGAGGCTCAGCGGCACTGTAGACACTCTGCCTATAACCGTTCCTGGCAGGATAATGCAGGATGTAAGCCCCGGAGACTACATTGAGCTTCGCGGCCAGCTGCGCTCCTACAACAGGCATTATGAAAACGGCAGCAGGCTTTTGATACGCGCCTTTGCCCGAGATATGGCGATAAAGACGGAGCCTGTATGCTGCGCCAACAGCGTGCTGCTGACGGGCAGCATATGCAGGCCTACGGTGTTCAGGGTAACGCCGTTTTGCCGCGAGATAACGGATATCCTGCTTGCCGTTAACCGCGACTATAAAAAAGCTGACTACATACCCTGCATAGCCTGGGGGAGCGCCGCGCACATAGCGGCAGGCCTCAGCGTGGGCGCAAGGATAAGGATAGAAGGCCGCCTGCAAAGCCGCAGCTACACAAAAACGGAAAATGGCGTGAGCGAGGTGCGCACGGCATATGAGCTTTCCTGTACGCATCTTGTGCAATTGTAGCGCGGCAGAAGCCAAAGCGTTAATACACAAGGGAAATGCCAAACGAATCATGGCTTCCCTAAAGATAAAATGACAAACGGAGAGATACTATGTCAATGGACGGGCTGAGCCTGTATGCTTCTATGCTGGAGCTTAGGAAAACGCTTACAGGCGGAAGGATAGACAAGATACAGCAGACGGATAAGGAGGAGCTGCTCCTGTCCGTACGCGGCGCTGACGCTAATTACAGGCTGCTCATAAACGCATCTGCCGCGGACAACAGGGTGCAGCTTACTGAGCTGAAAAAGCAGGCTCCGGCGGAGGCGCCCATGTTCTGCATGCTTTTAAGAAAGCGCATATCAGGCGGAAAGATACTCGGCTTTGAGCAGAGCAGGCTGGACAGGGTGTTGAAGATAACGATAGAAGCGTATAACGAGCTTGGCGACCTTGCTCAGCTTTCGCTTTATTGCGAGCTTATGGGCAAACACTCAAACATAATACTTGTAAATGATGAAGGCGGCATAGTTGACGCGATAAAGCATGTTGGTCTTGGCATGAGCGCGGTAAGGCTTGTGCTGCCCGGGCTTGAATATGCCGCGCCACCCGCTCAGGACAAGCTTGACCCTTCATCGGCATCAAGGGAGGATTTTGCAAGGTCGCTTTGCGCTGTTGGCATAAGCATAGGCAAGGCGCTCTCAAACGCTTTTTTCGGGCTTTCTCCGGCGGTGGCGGAGCAGCTCGCCTCTGTTTACACGGATAAGCGGGATTGCAGCGAGCTTGATGCGCAAGCGCGTATGGAGCTTGGCGGAAGCATTTTTGATTTCTATAAAAAGCTTGGCAAGGGCGAAATAAAGCCATGCTGCGTATTGAATGAACTTGGCGAGACTGTGAGCGTATACCCGTTTACACTGAATGGCGAGGGCATAAAGCAGTATCAAAGCATCTCCGCTGCATTGGACAGCCTGTATGTTAACAGCGACAAAAGGGAATGGGCAAAGCGGCACGGGGCAAGCGCAAGGAAGATACTTCAAAACAATATAGAGCGCTGCGAAAAAAAGCTTGCGCTGTATGCCGATGCCCTGAATTGCGAGGATCAGCTTGAAAAAAGCAGGCTTTATGGCGAGCTGCTCACGGCAAATCTTCACTCTATACGCAGCGGAGACGATAAGGCTGTTGTTGAAAACTACTATGCCGACCCTCCGGAAAAGATTGCGATACCGCTTGATAAGCAGCTCAGCGCCGGCGATAATGCGCAAAGATACTATAAAAAGTATCAAAAGCTGAAATCTGCGCGCGACATGGCAAAGCTGCAGCGCGAGCAGACAATGGAGGAGCTTGGCTACCTTGAAGGTCAGCTTGACAACTTGACCAAATGCACGGCCGAAAACGAGCTTATGGAGCTTATAGACGAGCTTAGGGAGCAGGGCTACATAAAAAAATACAAAAACGACAGGAAGCGGATGAAAAGGGCCGCGTCAAAGCCTATGCATTTTGTTTCATCAGACGGGGCAGATATATATGTAGGCAAAAACAATAAGCAGAACGACGAGCTTACGCTGAGGTTTGCCTCAGCCAACGATATATGGCTGCACACAAAGAATATCCCCGGCTCACACGTTATAATAAAGTGCCAAAATGGGCCGAGCGACGCTGCGCTCAACCAGGCCGCCCAGCTTGCGGCATATTATAGCCGCGCAAGGGGAGGCGAAAACGTGCCTGTTGACTACACCATGAAAAAATACGTAAAAAAGCCAAACGGAGCAAAGCCGGGAATGGTTATATATACAACCAACAAGACAGCCTATGTCACCCCGAGCGAGGCCTGCATTAAAGCCATAAAGCAGCTGTAAGCGATATGCGCTTAAGCATAGTCCGCCAAATGCGTGAATAATATTATGTAAAAACGCGAACGGAGGGCGGATATGAATAAACGCATATATTGCGCTTTAGCTGCTGCGCTGTGCATATGCATGGCGGTGTGCGGCTGCGCGAAGGAGGCGCCGGTCGCCGCCGGCCAATATGAGGAAGGCGAAAACAGCGAAGCCGGATTAAGGCGTACCGTTTTGTATTATCAGGACGATGATGGCTTTATAGTGCCTGTGATGAAGCTTATACCCTGGGAGGAGGGGATAGGCAAGGCGGCGTTGAGCAACCTTGTTGACACAAAGGAGAACCGCGCCGCGGCTACCGCCCTTGGGCTTAAAACCACTATACCGGAGGGTGTGGAGTATACGCTGAGAATACGCGATGACGGCGTGGCGACGATAGACCTTAAGGGGCTTACGGCATTGCCGGATAAAAGCAGCGAGCAGGCTATGGTAACAAGCATAGTGAACAGCCTTGCCGAGTTTCCGGCTATAGACGCGGTGACCATCACATTAAACGGCGAAAAGGTCACAAAGCTTCCCAACGGTACGGAGCTTAAGGAGGCGATGAAGCCGTTTATGCTCAACGCGGAAGAGGGCGACTTAAGCGCCTCTGCTGACGGCGCAAAGCCCCTTACGCTCTATTTTGCAAACTCATCCGGAAGCCTCAACGTGCCTGTTACAAGATACTGTGAAGGCGGAACGGGCTTCAAAACGGCTGTTGAGGAGCTTATAAAGGGGCCGGACAGCGCGGCGCTTATGAACAGCTTCCCCGAGGGGACAGAGCTTTTGAGCGCGGAGCTATACGACGGCGTAGCCAGGGTGGATCTGAGCGGCGAGTTTTTGGCCGCCCAGTATGTTGACGGCATGGCGGAGACCGCATTTGACACGCTGTTCCTTACCGCAAGCGCTATTGACGACGTATACGAGCTGGACCTGTTCGTAGAGGGCGAGCCGTGCGCGCTTACCGTAAACTGCATGGCGCCAATGTATGCCAACACGTTCCAGTAATAGCAAATAAAAGCTTATCAGCTTATATAAAACAACTTACACAAAGGAGAAAAGGCGAAATGAAGCTTGTAATAGCCTCTAACAATGCCCATAAGGTGCGCGAGATAAAGGAGATACTTTCCGGCTGTTTTGAGGAGATACTCTCCCTCAAGGAAGCCGGAATAGTTATCGACGTTGTTGAGGACGGAAAAACATTTGAAGAAAACGCGCTGAAAAAAGCCGAAGAGGTGCTTAAGGTATGCTCTGCCGACGCCGCGCTGAGCGACGACAGCGGGCTTATGGTTGACGCGCTGAACGGTGCGCCGGGCGTATACAGCGCGCGCTTCGCTGCCGAGGGCCATGACGATGAGGCGAATAACAAAAAGCTCATCGCCCTGATGCAGAACGTTGCGGACAGCGAGCGCACCTGCCGCTTTGTAAGCGCAGTAGCCTTGGCAAGAAGGGACAAGGCGCCTCTAATCTGCCGCGGCACGGTGGAGGGCAGGCTTTTGAGGGAAAAGCGCGGCGAAAACGGCTTTGGCTACGACCCGCTGTTCTTCTATGAGCCGGCAGGGCTTTCCTTCGCGCAGATGAGCGCGGAAAGCAAAAATGCGGTAAGCCACCGCAGGCGCGCGCTTGAGGCGCTGAGAAACGAGCTTGAGGCTGAGGCTGAAAAGAAGCAATGATAGTTGGAGTATTGAGCGATACCCACGGCGATGTGTTCGCGGCTGAGCAGGCATACAGGAAGCTTGAGGAAGCGGAAGCGTGGATTTTCCTTGGCGACGGGCAAAGGGAAGCGGACTGGCTTGAAATGGAATCAAACAAGCCGGCGTACAGAGTGAAGGGAAATTGCGATGCGGGCGACATACCGGCGGAAATGGCGATTAACCTGGCCGGAGCAAAGCTGCTTATCGCGCACGGGCATACGTTTGCCGTAAGCTATGATAGACTCAGGCTCGCGCTGAGGGCTCAGGAGCTTGGCTGCTGCGCCGCTTTATACGGGCATACCCATGTGTCTGAAATAGAATACATGGCCGGCGTGCAGCTGATATGCCCGGGCAGCCCGTCGGCGCCGAGGAACGGCCGCGCAAAAAGCTTTGCAAGGCTCGATAAGTGGCTGAACGCCACTTTTTCGAGTTTTCACGGGTTTTGCCTCTCGCATTAGCTCCCGGGCGGCAAAACCCGCAAGGTACGAAAACCTGAAGGTTTTTATCCGTTCTGACGTGCATGCCGTCAGAGCCGGAATAAAGCTTAAGGGGCAGCCGCCCCTTAACAACCCCAGGGTTTATCGACAGGCTGTGCCGCACCTTAATGCGGCTTTTTATTGCAAGTTGACATATAGAGGGCCGCAAAAGAACATACAGGATAACCGAAAAGGGAAAAAGCGCGTACAGAGCAGAGCTGAGACGGCTTGATAGCATTGTATACGACGCAATGACGGAGGGGACGTACTGTGCCAAATAAGCGAAAGAATGGACGTCAAAGCTAATTAAATAGCTATGGCAGCACAAGTATGCGTATGGTTATCACCGCCGCGCCGCTGAGCAGCAGCGCAAGCAAAAAGCTTACCTCGCAGCATAAAAGCACTATCAGTATTATTATAAATAATAATGCCGAGCGTATGGTCTTGCGCTTTACGCAGCGCTTGCGCACAAATACCGTGGCAGGCCTTCTTTGCAGCATGGAAATCCCCCCTTCTTATATACCATAATACGCGCCATGCATACCTTTGTTGCCGCCGTCACCACAGATGAAGTTACAGAATATTGTGTGGTATAACGATATGGAGGCCAGTATGAACGGCAATAATGATCTTATAGTTGAATTTGACGGCGTAAGCCTTAATTATCACGATGCGCAGGGCGAAACCGCAGCTATATCCAACCTCAGCTTCAGTGTTAAAAAGGGTGAGTTCGTATCCATAGTCGGCCCGTCCGGCTGCGGAAAGACGAGCGTGCTCAGCCTTGTTGCGGGCATAACCAAACCGAGCGGAGGCAGGCTGAGCCTCAACTGCGGCAGGCCGGGATACATGCTGCAGCAGGATCATCTGCTGGATTGGCGCACGGTGGAAGGCAACGTGCTTCTCGGGCTGGAGGTGCAGAGGAGCATTAACAACGAAACGCGCGCATATGCGCTTGGCCTGCTTGTAAGATATGGATTAGGGGAGTTCAGCGCGCGCTATCCGGGTCAGCTTTCCGGCGGCATGCGCCAAAAGGTGGCGCTTATAAGGACGCTTGCCACAAAGCCCGAATTGCTGCTTTTAGACGAGCCGTTTTCCGCGCTTGATTTCCAAACGCGCTTAAGGCTTGGAGACGAGATCCATTCTATATTAAAGGAAGAGGGGAAAACGGTAATACTCGTTACCCACGATATATCTGAGGCCGTATCCATGGGCGACAGGGTGCTTGTGTTTTCCTCGCGCCCAACGCGCATAAAGGCGGAGCATATAATAGATATAGATGAGCAAAAGCCCATACAGCGGCGCAACGCGGAATCGTTCAAGTATTATTTCAACGCTATATGGAGGGAGCTTGACCATGACGAAACATAGTGCCGCACAATACGGCTTTTCGCAGGAGCATAGGGCGTATGTTGCGCGCCTTATACGCAAAAAGCGCCTCGTGACGCTGTCGCGCTGGGCGCTGCTCGTTGCGCTTATATCGCTTTGGGAGATATTTGCAAGGGTCGGCATGATAGACCCGTTTATAGGCAGTTCTCCTGTGCGCGTGGCACAGACCGTGTTCAGGCTTTACTCCGGCGGAGAACTGTTTACGCATATCGGCATAACGCTTTATGAGACCGTACTGGGCTTTTTTTTAGGCACGGCCGCAGGAACGCTGATAGCAATAGGGCTGTGGTGGAGCCCAACGCTGTGCGATATTCTTGACCCTTACCTTGTTGTGCTTAACGCGCTGCCAAAGATAGCCCTTGGGCCAATACTAATAGTGTGGTTCGGCGCCGGCATAACGAGCATAGTGGTCATGGCGCTTTTGATATCGCTTGTTGTCACCATAATGACCGTGCTTGCCGGATTCAATGAAATAACCGGTGAAAAGCAGCTTTTGATGAAGACGCTCGGCGCAAGCAAGCTGCAAATATTCACCATCGTGGTGTTTCCGGCCTCTTTACCGACTATTATGAATGCGCTCAAAATAAGCGTAGGCATGAGCTGGGTAGGCGTGATAGTTGGCGAATACCTGGTATCAAAGGCCGGACTTGGCTATCTTATAGTGTACGGTGGCCAGGTGTTCAAGCTTGACCTTGTTATGGCCAGCATAGCTGTGCTGTGCGTGCTTGCGGCGCTTATGTATTACGCTGTGGCATATACGGAAAAACGGCTCGTGAGGTGGCGCTCGCACATAGGCTGATGTTGCTAAGAGCTGAAAATATGTGCTATCATAAGCCTTACATTGAGCTTGGAGGCGCATATGACAAACGAGTATATGCTTGAAACAGCCATGCGGCAATCCGCGATAGACCTTGGCTGCGACGCCGGCGATTTTACCTCGTCAAAGCCAAAGGCGGTGATATCAAAAGCCAACGAAAATGCCAGAAAGTATCTTGAGCTGCCGTTCTACTGCCAGCTTGTCAGCTACGGCAGCAACGTTGTAGCCTCCGTTGATGAGGAGATAAAGCATGATGTGGAGGCATATATTACAAAGTACGCCCCGGAGCATTGCTTTGAGACGCCGAATATGCTCGTGCTCCAGCGTGCGCTGAACATGCGCGGCATGACGGCATGCTTTATGGCGGAATACTGGCTTTTTGATATAAACAGAGCGGAGCGTATAGAATGTCCGTACGAGATGCGCATACTTGGGCCGGAGGATTTCAAAGCGCTTTATCTTCCGCAATGGAGCAACGCGCTGTGCGAAAAGAGAAAGCACCTTGACGTGCTTGGCGTGGGCGCATACGATAATGGGGAACTTGTGGGCCTTGCCGGAAGCAGCGCGGATTGCCTTGATATGTGGCAGATAGGCGTGGACGTTTTGCCGCAGTATAGAAGAATGGGCATAGCCAGCGCGCTTACCTCAAGGCTCGCGCTTGAGATAATAGAAAGGGGCAGGGTGCCTTTCTACTGCTGCGCGTGGTCTAACATAAAAAGCGCAAGGAATGCCATACGCGCGGGCTTCAGGCCGGCATGGGCGGAGCTTAGCGCAAAAAGCATAGCCTTTGCGGATGATATGAATAAATAAATACCGCAAAATAAGTATTGTATAAACCTGTCCGCTTAAGGCAATAATCCTTCCCATAAATCCATAAAAGGGAAAACAGGAGGGGATAATATGCTGTTTGCAAAAAGCGGGCTTTTTTCAAGAGCAGCCGCCATGGATCTTGGCACAGTAAACACTGTTGTGGCAATACAGGGCAAGGGGATAGCGCTTAATGAGCCAACGGCTGCCGCCGTATACAGCGAAAAGGAAAAAGCCGAAGGAATAATAGCCAGCGGAGAGGACGCGGTAATGCTGCATGGGCGCACTCCTGGCGGCGTAAACATAATTTACCCGATGAAGGAGGGCGTTATTGCCGACATAAACGCCGTGAGCGATATGATGACGGACTTTTTTATAAAGGCCTTTGGCAGAAGGAGGGGCGCCGCCGGAGCGAGCCTGACGATATGCCTGCCCATGTGCGCCACTATGCTTGAAAGAAGGGCTTTGAGCGAGGCCGTAAGGGCATGCGGCGCAAGGGAAGCGCTTGTGCTTGAGGAGCCTATAGCCGCGGCGGCCGGAGCCGGAATAGACGTGTTTGCGCCTGTAGGCAGCATGGTAGTGGACATAGGCGGCGGCACATCCGACGCGGCTGTGATAAGCTTTGGCGGCATTGCGGCGCAAACGAGCGTGCGCACGGGCGGCAGAAACATAGATGAAGCCATAGTTGAGTATGTTGCGGCGCAGTATTCTGTAAGAATAGGCGAAAAGACGGCCGAAAACGTTAAGCTCAAGCTCGGCGCGGCGCTCATAGGCGGAACAGAGCGCATGCAGTGCAGGGGCAGGAGCATAAAGACCGGCCTTCCGGAAACGGTAACGCTCAATTCGGGCGAGATAAGCCACGCGATAGCGCCTACTGTAAGAAAAATAACAGAGGCCGTTATAAAAACGCTTTCGGAGACACCGCCGGAGCTTTCTGCGGACCTAATAGAATCAGGCATAGTGCTTACCGGCGGCGGAAGCATGCTGAGGGGGCTTGACAAGCTTATAGCGCATGAAACGGGGCTTAGGGTAACCGTTGCCGAGGATCCCATGTACTGCGTGGCGCTTGGCGCGCTTAAGCTGAGCGAAGACGCAGATAGCTTTGAATCGCCTGTATACGCCTGATACTGTTTATTTAATTTAACTTAGTGTGACGTTTTGTGCTAATGCCTTGCGCGTGCGGCTGCAAACTATTATAATAAACACGTTAAAGGATATTATTATAGAAAGGACGCCGGCATGCGCGGAATACTTAAAAACAAGCCGCTTATCATTATGCTCATAGCTATACTGCTTTTGGGCATATTGGCTTTTGTAACCTCCGCGGACAGGTCGGTATCCTGGATAGAAAGTACCTTGGGCTCAGTAATACAGCCTGTGCAGAGCTTTGCGGCAAAAGCGTCAAACGGCATAATCAGCTTCGTGCAGAAGGTGTTCAAAACGAGCGACGCCGACAAGGAGCTTGAGCAGCTTCAGGTGCGCATGGCCCAGCTTGAGCAGGCTGCCGATGAAAACGCCAAGCTAAAGGCTGAGAATGAACGGCTCAAAAAGCTTTTGAACTATGTTGAAACGCTTGAAAACTATGAATACGTTACAGCCGTTGTAACAGGCAACAGCCAGGGGGTTTGGTTTGAAACCTTTACCATAAACGCGGGGCGCAACAAGGGCATAGAAAAGGACATGCCTGTTGTTTGTGCGGAAGGGCTTATCGGAAGGGTGATAGAGGTAGGCGCGAACTGGAGCAAGGCCACGGCTATAATCGACCCTTCAAGCGAGGTCAGCGTTATGGTGGAGCGCACAAGGGATATAGGCGTTGTAAGGGGCTCCTTCAGCGCGACGAGCGATAACCAGCTTGAGCTTTATTTCCTGCCCTCAGGCTTTGACCTTGTGCCGGGGGATAAGATAGTTACAAGCGGCATGAGCAGCATATTCCCCAAGACCATAACGGTAGGCACCGTTTCCGAGGTAACAAGAAGGTCGGCCGAAGGCTCGCAGTCAAATGCTATAATAGAGCCTGCGGTGGACTTTGGGCATCTTGAAGAGGTGCTTGTGCTTGTGCCTAAAGCGGCGGAGGAATAGCCTATGCGCAGGTTGTATATAGTTGTTGCAATGGCTGTGGGGCTGTATCTTGATTCGGTGTTTTTTGCAAAGGTGAATATAAGCGGCATCAGGCCGGATGTGCTTATGGCGATGGCGGCCTCTTTAGGGGTGCTGCTCGGCATGAAGAGCGGAGCCATAATCGGCCTGTGCACAGGGCTTATTGCGGATATACTCTTTTCGCCGCGCATAGGCCTTAGCGCAATGGGCTACATGTTCGCAGGCTGGATAGGCGGGATATTCTATCAAAAATACTATGCTGACAATATAATAATCCCTGCGCTCGTGGCTTTGGCGGGGGCGATATTCAAGGAATGTGTTATGGCTGTGGTCTCGGCATTATCCGGCGCAAGGTTCAGCTTTTTTGCCGTGCTTGGAACATACATAATACCCTGCGCACTGCTTTCGGCGGCGGTGTGCATGCTGTTTCACGCCATAATGCGGCGGGCGCTTGCAAGCCAGCTTAAGGTGGAACGCACATATGAGCATGACAGCCATGCTCAGGGAGGCGTTAAATGAAAAAACCGGTATCGCGTTTAATAATCATATGCGTCTTAATGATAATAATGATGGGCGCGCTCATATACCGGCTTGGCACGCTTACCATAAAAGAGGGCGAGGCCTGGGCAAAAAGCGCGGACAACCGTTCCACCCAGACCATAGCCATAAAGGGCGAGCGCGGCAAGATAATGGATAGGAACGGCGTTGTGCTTGCTTACAGCGAAACCTGCTACAATGTTGAGTTTTTAAGAAATGCCGACAACCGCACAAAGTACGATTCCGCAATATATACGGAATCGCTTATAAAGGCCATAGACATAATAGAAAAAAGCGGAGGCAGCACGATAGACGCCTCCTACATAGTGCTTGACGAAAACGGCAGTATAGCCTTTGACTGGAGGATAAGCGGCGTAGAAAGCAGCGAGGCCAAGGAAAGGGTAAGGCGTATACGCTACAAGAATTTCTGCGAGGCTATGGGCATCACTATAAATGATCCGGACGGCTACGGCAAAACGCCAAAGGACCCTTCCACATGGAATATGGAAAAGTGGCCGACTGCCGAATATTCATATAACTATCTCAGAAAAAACTGGTACATACCGGAGGAGTTCTCATTTGAGCAGGCCAATAAGATAATATCGATAAGGCAGGAGGTCGCGCTGAATAACTACAGGGCGTATGAGCCGGTGACTATAGCCTACAACGTGAGCCAGGAAGTAGTGAGCGAGATAGTTGAACGCTCGGACGAGCTTGTGGGCGTGCAGATAGCGCAAAGCACAACGCGCGTTTACCCGAGGGGCGAAACGGCGGCGCATATATTGGGGTACCTGTCAAAAAGCGCCGATACGGTGAGCGCCTCAAAGCTCGTATCGATGGGCTATAAGCGCGATGAGCTTAAGCAGTATTATCTCAAGGATGACAACGGCGGCTACATACTGGGCGACGACGGCGATTATCAGGTCAAAATGACCGATAAGAGCGGGCTCGCTTATTCAAATGACGATTATATAGGCGTTTCCGGAGTAGAGTACACAATGGAGGCCTATCTGACCGGCGCCACGAAGCAGCGTCAGGGCTCAAGAGAGGTTGAAATAAACAAGAACCTGAGCATAACAAGGGAGCTTTCCTCCACACCGGCGAAGGACGGGGACAACGTTATGCTGACGGTGGAAATTAACCTTCAGGCAAAGTGTGAGTCTGCGCTTGCAAACCTTATAGCAAAAATGAGGAGGCAGGAAGAGGAGCTTATAGCTGATGACGCCGAAAAGTCGGAAAAGGAACAGAAATATAAGGGCAAAGACATAGACCTTGCTGCCACGGGAGCAATAGTCGTTATGGATCCGAGAAGCGGCGAGGTGCTTGCAATGGCAAGCTATCCTTCGTTTGACCCGAACTGGTTCATGAAGGGCTTGACGACGGAGCAGGCCGACTACCTGTTTGGAGACGGGGCTGACAAGACGACGCCTCTTAGAAACAAGGCCATATCAGAGCGCAACGCGCCCGGCTCTATATTCAAGCCGGCTACGGGTATAGCCGGCGTCAGCGAGGGCGTAGTAGGCATAGAAGAGCTGATAAACGACCATAATGACGGCGGCTACTACTATTTCTATACAAGAGATGAAGACGGTAAGATCAAAGTGCAGAAGCAGGGCGCGCCAAGATGCTGGAGCTACCGTGACCACAGCGCCCATGCCAACATAAATCTTACTCAGGCGTTAACGTTTTCCTGCAACTATTATTTCTGTGAGATAGCGAACAGAATGGGTATAGATAAGCTCAACGAATGGATAGGCAAGTTCGGGCTTGACAAAAAGACCAACATTGAGCTTACAGGCGAAATGACCGGCATAGGCGGCGGCCAGAAGGTGCTTTTTGATAACGAGCTGCTTGACGATAACGGCGAACTTAGCATAAGCCGCCAGAAGACCAGCCTTCCCGTGCTTATATATAACAGCATCAGGGAAAGGCTAAAGGAATACGTTACAAGGCGCAGCATGGAAATTGACGATGCCGCGATTAGAGCATGCGCATTAAGGCTGATGATGCTGCAAGACGGCAAGGGCCTTGACGGTAAGGGACCTGAAATACGAAAGATACTAAGCGACGAGCTTGGTATACCGGAAGGCTATAGCATAACGCAGAACTGGACGAGCGAAATAGTTACCCTGCTCAACGAGATACAGTGGAAGCCTACGCAGACCATACGCGCGGGCTTTGGCCAGGGCGTTACGCTGGTCACGCCTATAGCCGTTGCGCGCTATGTGTGCGCGCTTGCAAACGAAGGCACCGTATATGATGCTAACATAGTAGAAAGAATAGTTGACACGAACGGCAACCTTGTTGAGGATAAAAACGCGGACGTATATGCCACGATAGGCGACGGCAGCGCGGAATGGCATGCGCTTTGGGACGCCGTAAAGCAGGGATTGAAGGGCGTTGTGTCGTTGGAGGATCACGGTACGGCCGCAGGAGGTTTTTCGGAAGAATTTCGAGAAAAATACCTTGACAGGATAGCCGGTAAAACAGGTTCGGCCCAGATAGGTATAAACTCAATAGATATAGAGAACACGAGCTGGTTCGTATCCTATACCCCGCGAGAGGGCGAGGCTGAGCTTGTTATAGTAATATGCATACCTTCAGGCTATGCGGGCGCATGGAGCGTTTCCGCGGCGGAGGAGATATATACATATTACTTTAACCAGCAGGATTCGGCGGCTCCTGAAACGCTTGTGGATATAGGCGGCATTGCCCCATAAGTAATATTGGTGTATAATGGCAGACGCGGGGCCGGATTAACATATTTGATTATTCTAAATGTGATCAGGAGGATTTGCAGCATGACCATGCCAAGCAGGGTGGCATTTACCCTTTTCGGTAAAGACATATACTGGTACGGCGTACTTATGGCTGTCGCCATGATAATTGCCGTATTTCTCGCATACAGCGAGGAAAGAAGAAAAAAGCTTAAAAAGGACACGGTGATAGACATGTGCCTTGCCGTAATTCCTGCGGGAGTTGTTGGCGCAAGGCTCTATTACGTTTTGTTCGCGCTTGATGCATATAAGGACGATCCTATATCCGTGCTTTACATATGGCAAGGCGGGCTTGCGATATACGGCGCGGTGATAGCCGGGCTTATTGCGGCGTTCATTTTTGCAAAGGTAAGGAAGATAAGGTTTCTTACTCTGGCGGATATAGTTGCCCCCGGGCTTGTGCTGGCGCAGTCGATAGGCCGCTGGGGAAACTTCTTTAATCAGGAAGCGTATGGCCTGCCTGTAACGCCGGAAATGCTCGCCGCGCATCCGATACTTGGGTATTTCCCGATAAGCGTACCGATAGAGGGCGCTCATTATTTTGATAAGGTGCTTTGCACAGCCTGCGCAACGGCCGCTAACGGCGCGCATCTGCACCTTGCAACGTTTTTCTACGAATCGGCATGGTGCCTGCTCATATTCATAGTGCTTTGGCTCACAAGAAAACGCATGAAGCATGATGGCGATACGTTCTTCCTTTATGCTGTGCTTTACTCGTTTGAAAGAATGTTCGTTGAAGGCTTGAGGGGAGACAGCCTTTGGATAATCAAGCCCTCGGCCGACGGGCTTACGGACGGGGTAAGGGTATCGCAGGCGCTGAGCGGGATACTGTTTATAGCCGTTATGGCGTTTTTCATAATTCGCGCGGTAAAGGAGAAAAAGGAGGGCAGGCTGATGTGGCCGGCGCCCGAACTGGCTGTTGAAGCCGGCATAAGCGGAGCGGAAAACGCCTGCTCAAGCTGCGAAGAGAGTGGTTGCAGCGAATGCGAGAATAACGAAGATAATGATAACAAGGAGGCGGACGAAGCTGAAGGCGGGGCCGGGGCAGAGGTGAAGAATGAAAATGAAGCCGAAGCCGATGGCGAAGACAAAGGGAGTGCGGACGAAAAAGACAAGGATAACGAATAAATGAACGAGATCAATTCCCAGCGTAATCTGACCATGATGACGGATCTGTACCAGCTTACCATGATGTATGGCTACTACAGGTGCGGCATGGACAAAAACGAGGCCGTATTCGATATGTTCTTTAGGCAGCGGGACAACAGCGCCTATGCCATAATGGCCGGTACAGAATCGGTCGTGGACTACATAAACGGCCTGCATTTTGCCAAGGAGGATATAGACTATCTTCGCTCGCTCAATCTGTTTGACGAAGGCTTTTTGAAGCTGCTTGCGGATATGCGCTTTACGGGCGAGATATACGCCATGACGGAAGGCACGGTGGTGTTCCCGTATGAGCCGCTTATACGCGTAAAGGCGCCTATAATGCAGGCTCAGCTTGTTGAAACGGCCATATTGAACCTTGTCAATCATCAGACGCTTATTGCCACAAAGGCGGCGCGCGTTGTGTATGCCGCTCAGGGGGACGGCGTTATGGAGTTCGGCCTGAGGCGTGCGCAGGGGCCGGACGCGGGCATATACGGCGCAAGGGCTGCCATGATAGGCGGCTGCACGGGCACGAGCAATGTGCTTACCGGCCAGATGTGCGGTGTTCCCGTATCCGGAACGCATGCGCACAGCTGGGTGATGAGCTTCCCCAGCGAGATAGAAGCTTTCAGGGCGTATGCTGACATCTTTCCGGATAGCTGCATGCTGCTTGTAGATACCTATGATACATTAAGAAGCGGCGTGCCCAACGCCATAAAGGTGTTCAACGAGCTTAGGGCAAAGGGACATAAGCCCATTGGCATAAGGCTCGATTCGGGCGACCTTGCGTATCTTTCAAAAAGGGCAAGGATAATGCTTGACGATGCCGGCTATCCGGAGGCTAAGATATGCGCCTCCGGCGACCTTGATGAAAGCGTTATACGCGACCTTAAGGCGCAGGGCGCAAAGATAGACCTTTGGGGAGTAGGCACAAAGCTTATTACGTCAATGGACTTTCCGGCGCTTGGCGGCGTGTACAAGCTTGCGGCGGAAATAGTTGACGGCAGGATAGTGCCAAAGATAAAGCTGAGCGAAAACGTTGCAAAGATGACGAACCCCGGCTATAAAAAGGTATATCGCTTTTACAGCAATACGACGGGCATGGCGCTTGCTGACCTTATAGCGCTTGAAGGCGAGAAGTTCGATTTTTCAAAGCCGCTGACCGTTTATCACCCGGAACAGAGGTACAAATCAAAAACGCTTTACGATTACAACGTAAGGGAGCTGCTGACGCCTTTGTTTATAGACGGCAAGCAGGTATATGAATGCCCGAACATGGGGGACATACAGAAATACGCCAAGGCCGAGCTTGCAACATTTTGGGAGGAGAGCAAGCGCCTGATGAACCCGCATGTATACAAGGTGGACCTCAGTGATGAGCTTTATGCCCTTAAGCATGAGCTGATAGAGGGACTTCGCAATGTTGAAAAGGCTGAGTAAAAAGCTGATATTGCCCGTGCTGGCGCTGCTGCTGGGGGCGTTTATGTGCGCATGCGTCACATTCCGTGCCGAAGTGCTGCCGGATAAAACCATACCGCCGGAGCCTACGCCCACGCTGACGCCGGAACCTACAGCGGAGCTTACGCCTGAGCCGATGCCGGAGCCTGTGCCTACTGAGGAACCGGTGGTGATAGACGTTTATGACGAGCTTGGCGCGTACATAACCGGCAGCGAGCATTACCAAAGATATATTAGCTTTGAAAACATACAGGTGTATGAGCAGGCCGACGATACCTTTGTTGACATGCGTGCCGTGAACAGCTATCCCAAGGCGCTTGCATGCGCCCTAAACATGAGCTTTGTTGACGAAACGGGTGAGACGGTGGCCAAGTGCCGCTTCCAAACGCAGGACGGGCAGTATATGCTTATACTTAAGCCTGGCGAAAACGTATTGTATTCTCAGGTGCCGACGGATATGAGGGTAACGGGCCTTGACTTCACGATAGAGTACGATGAAAGCATAGGCGTTATGCCGGATTATTCTGAATAAGCAAGCGCAAAAGCTTAAAGCCCTGTGCTATGCAAAAAAGCATGGCGCAGGGCCTTTTAGTACATCAGCTGTCAGTTGCTTTTGGCTATTTTCAGTATCATGTCTGGAATAACGGTGCTTCTTGCGCAGGTGTATTGCCAACGCTGAACCTGTGGACAAGGCTTCCTACGGCGCCTGCGAAGATGAGCTTCTTAAACTGCATTTCTGCGCATGTTATAGTGTGAAAGGAGCGGGCGCAGCCCCGCTCATGAGAGTGTCGAAAAAGTGGCTGGTCGCCACTTTTTCGAGCTTTTACGGGTTTTGCCTCTCGCTCACGCTCCCGGGCGGCAAAACCCGCAAAGTACGAAAACCAAAAGGTTTTCATCCGTTCTGACGCACATGCCGTCAGAGCTGGAATTAGCTTAAGGGGCAGGCGCCCCTTAACAACCCCAAAGCTTATCGACAGGCAAAGGAGCGGGCGCAGCCCCGCTCCTTATATAAGAATATGGAAACCTTACGCCGGCAAAGCGGCTTTAAGAAAACCAGAAAACGCATCGCCTATAAGCGCATAGCCCTTTTCGGTCGGGTGTATGCCGTCTATGCACACATATTTGCCCAAGGCTTCGCCGGCAGGGAATGCGCTGCGCACATCGACCAAGGGTACCATGCGCTCCTTGGCGATTTCTTCTATGGCATCAGAATAGGATTTGTGTACTTCAAATATCCTGTTCGCATAGCCAAGCCAATGCAGTATGTTTGCCTTGTTGTTGCCGTTTCTTGAAATGAAGTCAAGGTAGCGGTTCGGCTCTATCGGCGGCAGCGTCATCATTACCGGCTGTACGCCCTCAGCTCTCAACTCCTCGGTCATGGCGGCCATGGTGTGCTTAAAATCCTGCATTGATGTAAAGGGCAAATGCTCCCTGTCCGGCTCAAGGCTTATCTTGTCCCAATGGAAATTGCTGTCGTTTCCGCCAAACTCTATGAGCGCAAGCTCGCAGTCGAGCCCCTCGTCTATATCACGCCTCAATATGCTATGCCCGCGCTCAACGGTTATGCCAAAGCGGGAACGGTTCTCAGCCTCTATGCCAAAACGCTTATATAGCTTGAGCAGATATTCGTTCATTATCGCGTGGTAGCGATAGCCATCGTCAAGTATGGTGCCTTTCATTATAGAGTCGCCATATATCTTTGCCCTAAGTACCTGCATCATAACTGTTCGCTCCTTTCACAATTTATACATATTCTGTTAATAAAAACGTCAATATCTAATACAAAACATTAGGTTAATTAGATTATAATACCGTATGTTATAAAAGTCAATCGCGAAAACTGTTAAAAGAATGAAAAAAGGCGCAATTTAAGGCAAACTATGTTTGCAAAAGAAATCGCCTTATGATAAGCTATACTGACGGCGGTATGTCCGCCGGTGTGATACGATAATTTATTGTTCGGAGGATATTATGGCAAGTTTTGAAAAGCTTGAGAGCAACAAGGTAAAGCTGGGCATGACCATCAGTGCCGAGGATTTTGACAAGGCTGTTGACAAGGCGTATCTTAAGCTGCGCAAGACCATCACGGTTCCCGGCTTCCGCAAGGGACATGCTCCCAAGGGAGTTATTGAGAAGGCTTACGGATGGTACGTTTTTGTCGATGATGCTTTTGACGAAGCATATCCGGCGGTGTACGAGGCGGCTGTCAAGGAGCATGACGTAAAGCCTGTGGACAGGCCTGATATAACCATACTCAGCGCCGAGAAAGGAGAAGATGTTGCGTTTGAAGCTGTCGTTACCGTTATGCCTGAGGTCTCTTTGGGCCAGTACAAGGGTATAGAAGTTGAAAAGCAAGAGTATAATGTTACAGACGAAATGGTCAATGCCGAGATCGAGCGTGAGCGTGAGAACGTTGCTCGCATGATAGACGTTGAGCGCCCCGTTGAAAATGGCGACGAGGTAGAGCTTGACTATTCCGGCACCGTTAACGGGGTGAAGTTTGAAGGCGGCACTGCCGAGCATCAGACGCTGGTGATAGGCTCCGGTATGTTCATACCCGGATTCGAAGAGCAGATGATAGGCATGAACGTTGGCGAGGAGAAGGACCTTAACGTAAAATTCCCCGATGAGTACCATAGCGATGAGCTTAAGGGCAAGGACGCTGTTTTCCATGTTAAGGTACATGCTGTACGCGTCAAGGAGCTGCCCGAGGCTGACGATGAGTTTGCAAAGGACGTTTCCGAGTTCAACACCATAGCCGAGCTTCGCGACCATAAGAAGGAAGAACTTGAAAAGAAGGCCATGAACGAAGCCAAGGCAAAGAAGGAGAACGACGTTATAGAGAAGGCTGTTGCCAACGCCACAGTCGATATCCCCGACGTTATGATAGACCGTCAGGCAGACCGTATGCTCAACGATATACGTTACCGCCTGAGCATGCAGGGCATATCGCTTGAGGACTACTGCAAGTACACCGGCACCAAGACCGAGGTAATGAAGGCTGAGATGAAGAACGAGGCTGAGCGCCGCGTTAAGACGCAGCTCGTGCTTGACGCCATAATGAAGGCAGAAGGCATAAAGGCCGAAAATGACGAGGTCGATAAGAAGATTGACGAATATTGCGCGCAGTTTGACGACAAGGCCGAGGAGTTCAAGGCCAAGTTGAACGAGGACGATAAGGCGTACTTTGAAGACCAGGTATTGCTTGACAAGACCATAAACATGCTCGTTGACAGCGCAATAGAAAAATAAACCGCAATTAACCGCTTTTTGCGGAGAAAAAGGAGGCCTACTATGAGCCTTATACCGATGGTTATAGAGCAGACAAACAAGGGGGAAAGGTCGTATGACATTTACTCCAGGCTGCTAAAGGACAGGATAATTTTCCTTGGCGGAGAAGTTACGGACGATGAGGCTAACCTTATCGTAGCGCAGATGCTTTTCCTTGAAGGCGACGACCCGGATAAGGATATAAGCCTGTATATAAATAGCCCCGGCGGAAGCATAACTGCCGGAATGGCGATATATGATACTATGCAGTACATTCGCTGCGACGTATCCACCATATGCATAGGCATGGCCGCCAGCATGGGCGCGTTTCTGCTCGCCGCAGGCGCTAAGGGCAAGCGCCGTGCGCTGCCGAATGGCGAAATACTTATCCATCAGCCGCTGGGCGGCGCCAGGGGGCAGGCTACAGAAGTTGCAATACATGCTGAACAGCTTATCAAAACAAGGGAGAAGATGAACAGGATACTTGCCGAGCGCACAGGTCAAAGCGTGGAGCAGATAGCTCTGGATACGGAGCGCGACCACTACATGACCGCCGAGGAAGCGCTTAAGTATGGCCTGATAGACGAGATCATTCCTCCCAGGAGGTAACCAAATGGCAAAAACTGACGACAAGGGAACGGTGAAATGCTCATTCTGCGGCAAATCGCAGGACGAGGTGCATCGCATAATAGCCGGACCCGGCGTTTACATCTGCTCGGACTGCATTGAGCTGTGCAAGGATATAATCGATGACGATTATAAGGCCGAGCCGGAGGAGCTTAAGGATCTTCCGAAACCCAAGGATATAGTTGACGTCCTCGATCAATACGTTGTTGGTCAGTCCGACGCCAAGCGCGCGCTGGCGGTTGCGGTGTACAATCACTACAAGCGCATAAATGCGGGCGACGATAAGGATGATGTAGAGCTGCAAAAGAGCAACATAGTCATGCTTGGGCCTACCGGCTGCGGAAAGACGCTGCTTGCGGAAACGCTTGCGCGTGTGCTGCAGGTGCCTTTTGCCGTGGCGGACGCTACGAGCCTTACTGAGGCCGGCTATGTTGGCGAAGATGTTGAAAACATACTTTTGAAGCTTATACAGGCTGCCGACTACGATGTTGAAAGGGCGGAAAAGGGAATAGTCTATATAGACGAAATAGATAAGATCGCAAGAAAGAGCGAGAATCCCTCGATAACCAGAGACGTCAGCGGCGAAGGCGTGCAGCAGGCGCTTTTGAAGATAATCGAAGGCACCGTGGCGAGCGTACCCCCGCAGGGCGGCAGGAAGCATCCGCATCAGGAGTTTATACAGATAAACACGGCTAAGATATTGTTTATCTGCGGCGGCGCGTTTGCCGGTATAGAGGATATAATATCCAGGCGCACGGGCAAAAAGCTCATGGGCTTCGGTGCAGAGGTTGAGAGCCAGAAAGAGAAGGATGTGGGCGAGATACTTAAAAGGATTTTGCCTGAGGATTTGCTCAAATATGGTTTGATACCGGAATTCATAGGCCGCGTACCGATAATCGTTACGCTTGAGCAGCTTGACGAAGCCGCGCTTATGGACATATTGACAAAACCCAAAAATGCGCTTGCAAGGCAATACAAAAAGCTTTTTGAGATGGACGGCGTAGATCTTGAGTTTGATGAAGCTGCTCTTAAGGAAGTTGCAAGGCTTGCCATAGAGCGCAAGACAGGCGCAAGGGGATTGAGGGCCATACTTGAAAACGCCATGCTCGACATAATGTATGACGTGCCCTCAAAGCCGGAAATAAAGCGCTGTACTATAACAAAAGAGGTAATAGACGGTACGTCCGGGCCTATACTCAGCACAGATGCCGCATTGCCGGAGGGCAATGCCGCCGTATAACGGAATACCTGATATGACTTGATTAAAAGGGCCGAGAGATAATCTTGGCCTTTTTCCATGCTTTGCCGCATATCAATATAAGGCTTTTTTGCCATACTATCAAATGACATTCAAGGCGAAAGGCAAGTTGATAGCATATGGAAATTGTTATAGGCATAGCGGTACAGTTGGGATTGTTTGCGTTGATGTGGTGGTTCGTATCGTCGCGCAAGGCAAAGGCGGAGGGTGTGGTCAAAAAGCGTCCGGCCATAAGGGAGAAGGAAGAAAACGCCGAGCTTAAGCAGCTCAGGGCCATGCGTGCGCGTGCGCTGAATATGCCGCTGAGCGAAAAGGCAAGGCCAAAGCGCATGGAGGACATAATAGGTCAGGAGGAGGGGATAAAGGCCCTGCGGGCGGCGATGTGCGGGCCTAATCCTCAGCATGTGCTGATATATGGACCTCCTGGTATAGGCAAGACCTGCGCGGCAAGGCTGGTGCTTGAGGAGGCAAAAAAGAGGGCCGATTCCCCGTTTGGGCCGGAATCCAGGTTTATAGAGATGGATGCAACATGCGTGCGCTTTGACGAGCGCAGCATAGCGGACCCTCTGATAGGCTCCGTGCATGACCCAATATATCAGGGCGCGGGGCCGATGGGCGCGCAGGGGATACCCCAGCCCAAGCCTGGAGCCGTAACCCGCGCGCACTGCGGCGTACTCTTCCTTGACGAAATAGGCGAGCTTCACCCCGTTCAGATGAACAAGCTGCTAAAGGTGCTTGAGGACAGGCGCGTATTCTTTGACAGCGCATACTATTCTCCGGACAACAAGGCGATACCGCCGCATATACACGATATATTCGAAAACGGCCTTCCGGCTGATTTCAGGCTTATAGGCGCGACCACAAGAAGCCCCGAGGATATGCCCGCCGCGCTTAGGTCCCGCTGTGTGGAGCTGTTTTTTAGCCCGCTTGGCCAGGCCGAGCTTGAGAGGATAGCTTTTGACGCGGCAAAGAGGATAGGCTTTGATATAGGCGCGGAGGCTATAAGCGAATGTGCTCAATACAGCGCCGGCGGCAGGGACGCGGTTAATATGATACAGCTTGCAGCGGGGGCGGCCGCGGAGGAAGCAAGGGGAGTCATAACAAAGGAGGACATACTTTGGGTGGCGCGCACATGCCATCACGCAAGGCGCACATACAGCACCATAAGAAAGGAAGGCGCCGTTGGCGTATGCGCCGGATTGGCGGTGACCGGCAGCGGATCAGGCGTAAGCATAGAGATAGAGTGTACAGCAAGGCGGGTAGCCAAGGGTACAGGCAGGCTTAGGCTGCTTGGCATGGTGGAAGAGGAAGAGATAGAGCTGCGCGGAAGGAAACTGAGAAGAAAAGGTACTGCGCTTGCCTCGGCGCAAAATGCGGCACTTTCATTCATAAACAGGTTTGGGCTGGATATGAGCGATTATGACGTCAGCTTCAGCGTACCTGGCGGCGTTCCCATGGACGGCCCAAGCGCGGGCATAGCGCTGTGCGTGGCGCTTATGAGCGCGATAACCGGCAAAGCGCCGGTATCGGCATTGGCTATGACCGGAGAGATAACGCCAAGGGGAGAGGTGCGGCCGGTTGGCGGCGTAAGGGAGAAGCTTTTAGCCGGAATAGAGGCGGGAGCCGAGACGCTAATAATACCAAAGGCAAACTGGGAAAGCAGCTTCAGCGCGCTTGAAGCTACCATTCTCACGGCCGAGGATATAACGGAGGTAATGCGCATATCCTTTGGCCTTGGGGCAGAGGAAGAGTGGATAGACGGCGTTATTCCGCTAATGGCATAGGGAAGCAGATAACGGTAGCGCCTCCGCCAAAGCATATGCATGGCGGGGGCTTCTTATAGTTAGCATTAGTGTTGCACTTTGTCCATTTATATGTATAATCAGTATTGTACGATGGATAATAGTGTCCTTCGGGAAAGAGGAAATACTGTATTGGAAAACAACAAACACGAAAACAGCAGCATCGGTAAAAACGGCGAAAGCTATGATAACGAAATGAAGCTGCCCACCGTGCCCTTAAGGGGCATCGTTGTGCTGCCTGGTGAGCTTTTGCATTTTGACATAGGCAGGGAGGAAAGCCGTAAAGCCATGCAGACGGCCGTTAAGGAGGATTCCCTCGTGTTCCTTTCAACGCAAAAGGATCCGGCTAAAAATAACGTAACAAAAGAAGATATATGCGACATGGGCGTCGTGTGCCGTGTCAGGCAGACGCTGAATCTGCCGGGTAATATAATGCGCGCGCTTGTTCAGGGCATATGCAGGGCCAGGCTTAGGAACGCCGTTGGCGGCGAATATCTTATAAGCACGATAACGCCTGAGTATGAAGAGCCGTGCGAGCCTGTGCTTGCGGAGGCCTTGAAGCGCCGGATAGAGAACGGGCTTGTTGAATACATGGGCGTATCCAACAGAATAAATGCGGATACGCTTGATACCATACGCAGAATAGATGGCTATGGCGCGTTTGCGGATGCCGCAGCAAACGCCGTGTTTGTGAAGGGCAGCATGCGTCAGGCCGCGCTTGAATGCACCAGGATAGAGGACAGGCTGAAGCTGGTGCTTGCCGGCATAATGAGCGAGACTGAGATAAACCGCATAGATAAGCGCATAGCGGCGGAGGTAAAGCGCAGCGTTGACAAGAACCAGAAGGAATACTATCTTCGCGAGCAGATAAGGGCCATACGCAAGGAGCTTGGCGAGACTGAGCAGGACGAGGCGGATGCTTATATGGAAAAGCTCAAGCTTAAGCCCATGCCACAAAAGGTAAAGGCGCAGCTTGAGCGGGAGATAGCGCGCTTCAGGGAACTGCCGCCGGCATCGCACGAACAGCCGCAGATGAGAAATTACATAGAATGTATGCTTGAGCTGCCGTGGCTTGAGGAGACAAGGGACGATCTTGATTTAGAGCATGCCTCAGAGGTACTTGACAAAGACCATTACGGCATGAAAAAGGTAAAGCAGAGGATACTTGAGCATATAGCCGTGGCAAGGCTTACGGGAAAGGTCAACGGGCAGATAATCTGCTTCGTTGGGCCGCCGGGCGTCGGCAAAACGAGCATAGCTTCAAGCATAGCGAAGGCGCTTGGCAGGAATTTTGTACGCATGAGTCTTGGCGGCATACATGACGAGGCTGAGATACGCGGCCACAGGCGCACATATATAGGCGCAATGCCTGGCCGCGTAATAGCGGCAATGCGCAAAGCCGGAAGCGTGAACCCGCTGCTGCTGTTTGACGAGATAGATAAGCTCACCTCTGACATGCGCGGCGATCCTGCCGCAGCCATGCTTGAGGTGCTGGACAGCGCGCAGAATTTCGCCTTCAGGGATCATTTTCTTGAGCTGGAATATGACCTTTCAAAGGTTATGTTCATAACAACAGCCAACGATAAGGATGCCATACCAAAGCCCTTGCTTGACAGAATGGAGCTTATTGAGCTGCCGGGCTATCTTGAAACGGAGAAGCTTGAAATAGCCAAGCGGCATCTCATTCCCAAGCAGATGGAGCGGCACGGGCTTAAAAAAAGCCTTTTAAGCGTAACGGACGAGGCTTTGACAGAGCTTATAAGGAGCTACACAAGGGAAGCCGGCGTGAGGGAGCTTGAACGCGAGATAGCCGCCGTGTGCCGCAAAGCCGCTATGGACATAGGCGAAGGGAAGACGAGGGTGCGCGTGAGCGTGCCGAGGCTTAGGGGCTATCTTGGCGCGCCAAGGTTTACGCATGGCGAGATAGACGCAATGGACGAGATAGGGCTTGCAAACGGGCTTGCGTGGACCAGCTTTGGCGGCGAAACGCTGCAAATCGAGGTGCAGATAGTCCCAGGCTCAGGCCAAGTGATACTAACCGGCAAGCTTGGCGACGTTATGCAGGAAAGCGCAAAGGCGGCCCTTACATTTATAAAGGCGCATGCGGAAGAATTCGGCATAGACGTGCCTATAGACAAAAGGGACATCCACCTGCATGTTCCGGAGGGAGCCGTGCCAAAGGACGGGCCAAGCGCGGGCATAACGATAATGACGGCTATGTTCAGCGCGCTTACCGATATACCCGTAAGGGGAGACGTGGCTATGACGGGCGAGATAACGCTGAGGGGCAGGGTGCTGCCCATAGGCGGGCTGAGAGAAAAGCTGCTTGCTGCGTACAGGGCCGGAATAAAGCGGGCAATAATACCCAAGGACAATCTTAAGGACCTTGAAGAGGTGCCGGAGGAAGTAAAGAAGCATATAGAAATAATATGCGTGGCGGACGCTATGGAGGTGCTTAAGCTGGCGCTTGCACATATAAAGGGGCCGGATAAAAAGCAGAAGAGCGCATACATACCGCCCCTCCAGCCGAACAGAGCCGGAGCTATGCATTAAGGAGATATATGGACAGATTTGATATAAAAAAGGCCGCGTTCGACACAAGCGTCGGCCTTGGCGGAAAATTTATCGAGGGCGGGCCGCAGATAGCTATGGTAGGCCGCTCAAACGTGGGCAAATCCAGCCTTATAAACTCGCTTTGCAGAAACTCCAAGCTTGCGCGTATATCCGCAAGCCCGGGCAAAACAAGGCTTATAAACTACTTTAAGATAAACGATAGCTTCTATCTTGTGGATCTGCCAGGCTATGGCTATGCAAAGGTATCAAAAACGGAGCAGGAAAGCTGGGGCAAGCTTATGGAAAGCTATCTTTCAAGCGGCAATGTGAGCCACATATTCATGCTTATAGATATCAGGCATGAACCTACGGCTGCGGATAAGCAGATGCTTGAATGGATAATATACTACGGTGTGCCATACACGCTTGTGGCTACAAAAGCGGATAAACTTGCGCGCTCAAAAAGACAGCAGGCTGCTAATGCGAACGCAAAGCTGCTCGGGGCGCCGCCATATGCGTTGTGCTATAGCGCCGAAAATGGGGATGGCAGGGAGGAGCTGCTTTCAAGAATTGGGGCTATTTTGGCCGATAATCGGCAAAAAAAGAATAATGCCTAAAAATGGCATACTTTTTTCATGTTGTACTTGACATAAGTATATAGGGTAAGCATAATAGTGGAAGTAAAAACAAAGCTTTGGAGGATGTAGCTAAATGGCTTTGAGAAAATGCCCTCGCTGCGAACTGAACTATATAAAAGAAGATGAAAAATACTGCAACGTGTGCCGCCGCGAAATGAAGGGCGGGGATACAGATGCAGATGATACAATAGTAATCTGCTCCGAATGTGGTGAAAACCCTGCCGTTAAGGGGAGCGACCTGTGCGCCATATGCCTTAGAGAGGCAAGAAGGCAGGAGATGCAGTCAAGCGTAAGCGAACCCATAACGGATCCTGACCAGCTTGTGCTTGGCGGCGTTGCGCTTGACGAGATGGAGGTGCCGCTGCCGAGCGAGAACGACATACCGGAAAGCGAGCTTGACGAGATAGACAAGGAGCTTTCCAACGGCGAAGACGATGACGACGATATGGATGACGATATAGAAGATGAGATAGACGGGGACGAGGAGGATAGAAACCCAAGGTCCGAGCGTTCACTCGGAAAGTGATGCCGTTTTATGAAGGTATACGCCATAGGAGATCTGCATCTTAGCGGAAGCTCCGATAAGCCGATGGACGTGTTTGGTCCCTTGTGGGCGGATCACCCAAACCGTATAGCTTCTACATGGAAGGAAACAGTTGACCAAGACGATATTGTGCTTATCCCGGGCGATATAAGCTGGGCGATGCGGCTTGAAGATGCGAGGGCAGATCTTGATTTTATAGGCGATCTGCCAGGAACAAAGCTGCTTTTAAGGGGAAACCATGATTATTGGTGGAACGCCCTCGGCAAGGTGAGAGCCGCGCTGCCAAAGGGCTGCTTTGCAATACAAAACGATTGCTTTACAATAAACGGCATATCCATATGCGGAAGCCGCGGCTGGACATGCCCGGGCTCAAGCGGATTCAGCGAGAAGGACGACAGGGCTATATATGAGCGCGAGCTTATCAGGCTTAAGATGAGCCTTAACAGGCTGCCGGAGGATACTGTGCGCATAATGATGCTGCATTTTCCGCCGTTTAATGAAAAGCGTCAGCCGTCCGGCTTTACGGAGCTTGCGGAGAGCTTTAAGATAAACAAGCTTATATATGCCCATCTTCACAACAAAGCCTGCCAGAACGCGTTTGAGGGAGTGAGGAACGGTATTGAATACCATCTTTGCTCGGCGGATCATCTTGGCTTCATGCCCAAGCTGATATTTGACGCCGGCAAAAGCGAAGAAAACCAAGCGGATGGCAGATAAAAATTCTTGCGAAAAAAATGATTTTCTGCTTGCATTAGGTGCGGCTAACATGGTATAGTAGTCGGCAGAAAAAAACGCAGATTAAGGGGGGACAAGCCGATGCTCAATACTTCATTGAAAAAGCGCAGCAAAACACCTACCGATTTTATCTGCTTTAGCCTTTATTGTTGACGGATTTCGTATCCGTCTTTTTTTATGCTCGATGTGGGCAAAGGGCCCATGCGATACATTTTTATTAATATGCAACACAGGAGGTAAAGAACGCAATGAATCAGAAAAACGAAGGCATATTTGATGCCCGTGCTCAGCTTGGCTGGCCAAAGACGATAGTTCTTGGCTTTCAGCACATGTTCGCCATGTTTGGCGCAACGGTGCTTGTGCCTGCACTTACGGGGCTGAGCGTATCCGCAACGCTTTTATTCGCCGGAGCCGGAACGCTGCTGTTCCATTTCCTGACTAAGCGTAAGGTGCCGGCCTTCCTCGGCTCTTCTTTTGCTTTCCTGGCAGGATATTGGGCCATAGCGCCTAACCGCGAGCCCGAGCTGCTGCCATATGCCTGCATAGGCGTGCTTGCCGCAGGGCTTATGTACGTTGTGCTTAGCCTCCTGTTCAAGGCCTTTGGCCCCAAGAAGGTAATGCGCTACTTCCCGCCTATAGTCACCGGCCCGATAATCATTGCTATAGGGCTTACGCTTTCTTCTTCGGCAATAAACAACTGCGTAACATCATGGTGGCTCGCGCTTATAGCCATAGCTGTGGTTATAGCTTGCAATATATGGGGCAAGGGCATGATCAAGATAATACCTATATTGATGGGTGTTGTTGTAAGCTATGCAATAGCTGCCATAACCGGTCAGCTTGACCCTGCTGCCGTGCAGAAAATACATGATGCCGCTTGGATAGGCCTGCCAATAGCCAAGGAAAACACCATATTTGCAGCGTTTGAGGACGGCAATGTTTCGCTGATGATAACCTCAATAATAACAATACTGCCCATATCGCTTGCAACCATGGTTGAGCATATAGGCGATGTGTGCGCAATATCCTCGACCACCGGCGTAAACTACATCAAGGATCCCGGCCTGCACCGCACCTTGCTTGGCGATGGCCTTGCCACCAGCCTTGCAGCGGTATTCGGCGCACCGGCAAACACCACATATGGCGAAAACACCGGCGTGCTTGCGCTTTCCAAGGTATATGACCCGTTCGTGATAAGGCTTGCCGCCATAATAGCTATATTGTTCAGCTTCTCGCCCAAGTTTGCTGCGCTTATAAGCGCTATGCCCGCGGGAACCATAGGCGGAGTGAGCCTTGTGCTGTACGGCATGATATCCGCGGTAGGCGTGCGCAACGTGGTCGAGAACAGGGTAGACTTTACCAAGTCAAGGAATGTTATAATAGCAGCACTGATACTTGTGCTTGCAATAGGTATAAACTATAGCATAGGCTCCATAAGCTTCAGCATAGGCTCAGTCACCATAAGCCTTTCGGGCCTTGCGGTGGCCGCTATAGTAGGCATAGTACTCAACGCCATACTTCCCGGCAAGGATTACGAGTTCGGAAAGGACGAGCAGGGCGACACCAGCGTTAACTTCAAGGTATGATTAAAACAAAAACACAAAGCAAAGGGACTGCCCAGGCGGTCCCTTTTGGAATGTCGAAAAAGCGGCTGAGCGCCGCTTTTTCGAAAGCTACGGGTTTTGGCTCGCGCTTATGCTCCCGGGCGGCAAACCCCAAATAGTATGAAAACCTGATGGTTTTCATCCGTTCTGACGTGCATACCGTCAGAGCCGGAATAAAGTTCAAGGAGGCTGCGGCCACTTAACGTCATTTGGGTTTTTCGACATACTGCCCTAAGCATAGCGGGTTCGTTTTGCTCCGCTATGTTCAATTAGCCAACGTTTATCTGCGCGTGGGCGGCCACTACTGTCTTTCCGGCTTCAACGGACTGTGTGAGCCATACGTTGCCGCCTATCACGCAGTTATCGCCTATGTACACGTTGCCGCCAAGTATAGTTGCGCCTGCGTATATCACTACGTTGTTGCCTATGTTCGGGTGGCGCTTGTTGCCCTTTACAAGCTCGCCGTTTTGCCCTACCTCAAAGCTGCGCGCGCCAAGCGTTACGCCCTGATATAGCTTAACATGTTCGCCTATTACCGTTGTTTCGCCTATTACAACGCCGGTGCCGTGGTCTATAAAAAAGTGACTGCCTATTGTCGCGCCCGGGTGAATGTCTATGCCTGTGAGAGAGTGCGCATATTCCGTCATCATGCGAGGCAAAAGCGGTACGCCCATAAGATACAGCTCGTGCGCCATCCTGAATGTGCTTATGGCCTCAAAAGCGGGATAGGCAAGCATTATCTCCTCCTTGCTGCGCGCCGCAGGATCGCCCTCGTAGGCGGCCTGTATATCGGTTTCAAGCAGAGCGCGTATGTCGCTGAATTTGAGAAACAGCCTGTTTACGGTGCTTTGACATTCTGCAATACTATCATATACGCAGCCGAGCATATCGGTAAGCAGTGCGCGTGCGCGGCACGTGGTCGACTGCGTACAGAATTCGTCCGTGCTTCTTGCAAATATCTTAGGGTAAAGCACACAGCGGGCAAGCTCTATAAACTCCGCCATGTCGCTTTTCAGGTTAACATATGTTCTTCCGGTATTTAGCATTGGACTTCATTACTCCTCATTGGAAAAGAGCTTTGTGGATAGATACCTATCTCCGGTGTCGGGCAGTAGCGCAACTATCGTCTTGCCGGCGTTTTCATCACGCTTTGCAAGCTCGCTTGCAGCATAAAGAGCCGCTCCGGAGGATATGCCCACAAGAAGGCCTTCCTTTGCGCCGATAAGCCTGCCCATTCTGAATGAGTCGTCATCGCTCACGGCGATTACTTCGTCATATATGCCGGTATCCAGTATTTCAGGCACGAAGCCCGCGCCTATGCCCTGTATGCCATGCTTTCCCTTTTTGCCCTTTGAAAGCACTGGCGAGCCTTTCGGCTCAACGGCAACTATTTTTACGGAAGGCTTTTTTTCCTTAAGGTATTTGCCAACGCCCGTTATTGTGCCGCCTGTGCCGACACCGGCTACGAATATGTCCACAGCTCCGTCTGTATCGGCATAGATTTCGGGGCCGGTGGTGGTGTAGTGCGCTTTGACATTGGCAGGGTTAACAAACTGGCCCGCGACAAAGCTGTCAGGTATCTCAGCGGCAAGCTTGTTTGCCGCTTCTATGGCGCCAGGCATGCCCTCTGCGCCAGGGCTGAGCACAAGCTCCGCGCCGTATGCCTTCATAAGCTGCCTGCGCTCGATTGACATGCTGTCCGGCATAACTATTATTGCGCGATAGCCGCGCGCTGCAGCAACGGCTGCTATACCTATTCCCGTATTGCCGGAGGTAGGCTCAATTATTACGGAGCTGTTTTTTAGCTTGCCCTTTTCTTCGGCGTCAAGTATCATCGCCATTGCAACGCGATCCTTTGCCGAGCCTGCGGGGTTGAAAAGCTCCACTTTTGCTATAAGCTTTGCCTTAAGCTCAAGCTCGCGCTCGATGTTGGTAAGCTCAACAAGCGGTGTGTTGCCTATCAACTGGGAAACCGATGTGTAGATCTTTGACATTGTATATATCTCCCTTCAAAAAATAAAATGCTTATTATACGCAAAAAAGCAGCATTTCTGCTGCTTTGTAGACTTATGGTGCGGCTGGCGAGATTTGAACTCGCAAGCTTTCGCCGGCGGATTTTAAGTCCGCTGTGTATGCCGTTCCACCACAGCCGCGCACCTCGTCTATTATATCCGAGCAATAGGCAGCAGTCAATATCTTTGCTTAAGTACCGCCGCTATTCTTGCGCTGCTGTGTTCCCTCTTTGATTATCTGCTTTTATATAGAGGATCATGGCAGCCCGCAGCGGCGCTGTTCGGCCTACAGATGAGCCGACAACACTTCGCCCCGCAACAGGGCCATGTAGAGCTTGAGCTTATACGATATAGCTTTAGCATACCGTCCTCCAACAGATAATAGATCATATATTATTATATAGCATTATATAACCACATGTGCAAAAATGGAATACCTATTTTATAAAAATAACCCAAAACGGCATATTATAATAAATCAGCCTATCGATAAACCTTGGGGTTGTTAAGGGGCGGCTGCCCCTTAAGCTTTATTCCGGCTCTGACGGTATGCACGTCAGAACGGATGAAAACCTTCAGGTTTTCGTACCTTGCGGGTTTTGCCGCCCGGGAGCTAATACGAGAGGCAAAACCTGTGAAAACTCGAAAAAGTGGCGAATAGCCACTTTTTCGACACTCTGAAAGGGGGCAATAGCTTGCCCCCTTCAGATGTGCTAAATCACTTGAAGTATCTCTTCAGCAGGCCTTTGAAGGCCTTGCCGTGGCGAGCCTCGCATCGGCACATATCGCGCTTAATGCTGCAAGCGTCATTTAATGATAGAAGAGGATTTGTTAACGCCTTTTGCGCTTTTTTGAGGCCTTGCACATATAGTCCAAGCTTTACGCCTCGACAAAAGCGTCTTTGCTCAGGCCGCAGATGGGGCATACCCAATCTTCGGGCAGATCTTCCCAGGCAGTTCCGGGAGCAATGCCGTTATCGGGATCACCGACGGCAGGATCGTATTCATAGCCGCAGGGGCATTTGTACTTAGTCATTGTGCTTTACTCCTTTTTATTATTCGCCGAAGTACCGCTTCAGCAGGCCTTCGAAGGCCTTGCCGTGCCGGGCCTCGTCGCGGGCCATCTCGTGCACGGTGTCATGTATGGCGTCAAGATTGAGCGCCTTGGCCTTTTTAGCAAGCTCGGTCTTGCCGAGAGTAGCGCCGTTTTCAGCCGCTACGCGCATTTCAAGGTTTTTCCTGGTGCTGTCCGTGACTACTTCGCCAAGAAGCTCGGCAAACTTGGCAGCATGCTCGGCTTCTTCATATGCAGCCTTTTCCCAATAAAGACCGATCTCGGGATAGCCTTCACGATGGGCGACCCTGGCCATGGCAAGATACATGCCGACTTCGGTACATTCGCCGTTAAAGTTGGCGCGCAGACCTTCAATTATTTCAGGATCAACGCCCTTGGCTACGCCGACAACATGCTCGGCAGCCCAATCAAGCTTGTTTTCCTCAACGGGAACAAACTTTGAAGCAGGAGCTTTGCACTGGGGGCAAAACTCGGGCGGCTGGTTTCCTTCATGGATATAACCACAAACGCTGCAACGGTATTTCATTCTTTTTACCTCCTAAACTATTAGCTATTATTTGCTGGTTTTATATAAAGCTCAGTCGAGCATACCATGCTCTATTTTATAAGACAATGTGCTCAAGCTTTCGCTCAAGTGTACATTCTCTATAGGTACTGACGTTGTAAGGTCAACTGGTACAAAGTTCCATATGCCCCTTATCCCGGCGGCGCACATCCTGTCCGCAATCTCCTGAGCAGCGGTGCGCCTTGCCGCGATAACGCCAATGTCAATGGAGTTCTGCCTGATATATTCGTCCATATCCTTAATGTCCAGCACGGGGCGGCCGTTTACGCTGGAGCCGATAAGCTCTTTATTGATATCAAAAAGCGCCTTGACCTCAAAGCCGGATTCGTTAAAGCCGGGGAAGTTAGTAAGCGCGTGGCCTATATTGCCGGCGCCGACTATTATGATGCTGTGCTTGCGGTCTATGGCCATTATCTTTTTGATCTCAGAAATAAGCGTGGATACATTGTAGCCGTATCCCTGCTGGCCAAAGCCGCCAAAACAGTTGAAATCCTGCCTCACCTGAGAAGCGTTAAGATTCATCTGCTTTGCAAGCCTTTCGCTGCTTATTCGCTCGACCCCCTGCGATTCAAGCATGACAAGATGCCTGTAATAGCGAGGTATTCGCCTGATAACAGCCTCCGATACTCTTTTGAAGCTCATACCTTCCTCCAACCTAAACCTATGAAGATTTGACGATCTCCGTTTTTTATTATAGCTTGATTATTGCTTGCGCGCAATGCCTCAGTCCATAATATTTTCCTCGGGAACAAAGCGGGTATCACCCTTGTGCTTATGCCATGTGCCGTGTACGCCCTCGTTGGCGGCGCCAAGCTCTATATGCAGCATGGCTATGCCACGGTCAACATCGCCAAAGCCAAAATTGCGGCCGCCGTTGACCATGGTGATGCCGCCGTTTTCGCTTATGAACTCATACGGCTGGCGGCCTATGGCGCTCGGGGCGATTATAGCGCACTGTATGGCGCTCCTTTGCCATGCAGGAAGCTTTTCAAATTCGTCGTCCTCAAGCCAGGTAAGCTCCTCAACGCCCTTGCGCTTCCTTCTGATAAAAGGCTCGGCGGCTATGCCTATAGGCGTTACGCATATTACCTTTTCATTCTTTTTCAGGCCTATGGCGTCGTTTACGGCAGACCTGTTGAAGTTTGCGCCGAGCCAGCATGTGCCCAGACCGAGCGCCGTGCATTCAAGCACAAACGCCTCGCCAAGATAGCCGAGCGATACCTCGTCTCCATTTTTTGTTATGAACGCGGCAAAGGCGCTGCTGCCTTTTATCCTTGAACCCTTTAAGCCGGAAAAAACCTTCTGCTCAACTCCTACTGCTATGCGCACACCTCGTACGCTAAGCGCAGCCGCAGTGCTTTCAAGAGAAAGCATATCCTCCAAAGATGGCTCCTGAGAGTATCTTCTTACGGAATAGCGCTTTTCAGCAGCCTTGTACCATTTTGTCATGCCTCCGTCCATAGCAGGCCCTCCGCTGAATAAGTATTTTTTATTCCCGTATGCCCTTGTCGAGCACGGGCTTAAGATATTTTCCGGTATAGCTTTTCCCGTTTTCGGCTACCTGTTCGGGCGTGCCGCAGCATACTATCGTGCCGCCCATGTCGCCGCCCTCGGGGCCAAGGTCGATTATATAGTCCGCAGCCTTTATAACGTCAAGGTTATGCTCTATAACTACTACCGTGCTGCCGCCATTGCAAAGCCGCTGCAATATGCTCAAAAGCCGCTTAACATCGTCCGTATGCAGTCCGGTGGTAGGCTCGTCAAGTACATATATCGTCCTGCCGGTATCCTTCCTTGCAAGCTCGGTGGCGAGCTTTACGCGCTGCGCCTCGCCGCCTGAAAGCGTTGTTGAAGGCTGGCCGAGCCTTATATATCCTAAACCCACATCATATAGCGTTTGAAGCTTTTTTGCAAGCTTCGGCAGCGGCGCGAAGAAATGCAGCGCTTCCTCAACTGTCATATCGAGCACGTCGGCTATCGTTTTGCCCTTATACCTTACCTCGAGCGTTTCCCTGTTGTAGCGCTTGCCGCCGCACACCTCGCAGGGGACATATATATCTGGCAAAAAGTGCATTTCTATTTTGAGTATGCCGTCGCCATGACAGGCCTCACACCGGCCGCCTTTCACGTTAAAGCTGAACCTGCCGTTTGTGTAGCCGCGCATCTTAGCGTCCGGAGTCTGGGCAAAAACGTCCCTGACAAGGTCAAAAAGCCCTGTATATGTGGCCGGATTGCTCCTTGGCGTGCGCCCTATTGGGGATTGGTCTATGTCTATTATTTTATCGAGCTTTTCAATTCCCAAAATGGCGTCGTGTTCGCCCGGCTTTGTGCGCGCCCTGTTAAGGTCGCGCAGCAGAGCCTTTTTCATGACCTCGTTAACTAGGCTTGATTTTCCGCTGCCGGAAACGCCGGTAACGCATGTGAACACGCCTATCGGTATATCGGCGTTTACGTTCTTAAGATTGTTCGCCCTTGCGCCGCGTATGCTGAGCCAGCTTTCGCCGACAGGCCGCCTGTGCTTGGGTATCGGTATATATTCTCTTCCGGAAAGATACTTGCCGGTTATCGAGTTTTCGTCCTTAAGTATCTCCTCCGGCGTTCCTGCAAAGACCACCTCGCCGCCGTGTTCGCCGGGGCCTGGGCCTATATCAACTATGTAATCGGCGTTAAGCATGGTCTCCTCGTCATGCTCGACAACTATAAGCGTGTTGCCAAGGTCGCGCATGCCCTTTAATGTGTCTATAAGCCTTGCGTTGTCCCTTTGGTGCAGGCCAATGCTCGGCTCATCAAGTATATACAATACGCCGACCAGGCTCGAGCCTATCTGCGTGGCAAGCCGTATGCGCTGCGCTTCCCCGCCTGAAAGCGTACCGGCCATTCTTGAAAGCGTAAGATAATCAAGCCCAACGCTTATAAGGAAGCCCAGCCTTGAATCAATCTCCTTAAGTATCTGCCTTGCAATAAGCTCCTCCGTTTGCGTGAGCTTGAGCGAGCCGAGCTTCTCCCTTGCATGCCTTACGGTCATATCGCTGATCTCCGCTATATTCATGCCGCCTACGGTGACGGAAAGGCTTTCCTTTTTCAGCCTTTTGCCGTTGCAGTCGGGGCAGGGGATGTTGGCCATGTATTCCTCTATCTCGCGCTTCATGAAGTCAGACTGCGTTTCCCTGTATCGCCTTTCAAGATTGGGTATAACGCCTTCAAAGGGGGAATCGTAGCTGCCTTCGCCAAACTCCTTATGATATTCAACGTGTATGCGTTCTGAGCCTGTGCCGTAAAGAATGACCTTTTTTGCCTCGGCGGAAAGCTTCTTAAACGGGGTGTCAAGGCTGAACCCGTATTTTTCTCCCAAAGCGGCAAGATACATGCCGGCTATTGAAGAAGCGTTGGAGCTTTGCCAGCCGGTAGCGTTTATGGC
Organism: Clostridiales bacterium; assembly: GCA_004558525.1. Taxonomy (GTDB): domain Bacteria; phylum Bacillota; class Clostridia; order Christensenellales; family CAG-138; genus Phil1. The sequence continues at coordinate 71,793 of SFCQ01000014.1, read as the reverse complement.
GCCTTTTTTAAGCGAAAGCTCCTCGTTTGGCACTATCAGGGCCGGATCTATTTTCATAAGAGAGCCCAGCCCGGAGCAGGTGGGGCATGCGCCGTATGGATTGTTGAAGCTGAACATTCTCGGTGTAAGCTCTTCAATGCTTATGCCGCACTCGGGGCAGGCATAGTTTTCGCTGAATAGCTGTTCCTCGCCGTTGTGCTCCACCTTGGCCAGGCCCGCGCCGAAGGAAAAAGCCGTCTCAAGCGAATCGGCAAGCCTGCCTTCCGAGCCTTTGCGCACGATTATCCTATCAACTATAACGTCAATGGTGTGCTTCAGCTTTTTATCCAACACAGGCACGTCCGCTATGTCGTAAACCGTGCCGTCGACCTTTACCCTAACATAGCCGTCCTTCTGTATCTGGGCGAGAAGCTTAGCATGTTCGCCTTTTCTGCCCCTTACCGCGGGCGCGATTATCTGAACCCTTGCGCCTTCGCCAAGCGCCATTATCTGCTCTACGACCTGGTCAACCGTTTGCCGCTCTATAACCCTGCCGCACTTTGGGCAGTGCGGTATGCCTATGCGCGCATAGAGCAGCCTTAGATAATCGTGTATCTCCGTGACTGTGCCTACGGTAGAACGCGGGTTATTGCTGGTGCTTTTCTGGTCTATAGAAATGGCGGGGGAGAGGCCCTCTATCAGCTCGACGTCGGGCTTTTCCATCTGCCCTAAAAACTGCCTCGCATATGATGAAAGCGATTCAACATAGCGGCGCTGCCCTTCGGCATATATCGTATCAAATGCCAAGGACGACTTGCCGGAACCTGAAAGTCCGGTAAATACTATCATTTTATCGCGGGGAAGGGTAAGGCTTACGTTTTTCAGGTTATGCTCCCTTGCTCCGCGTATCACAATTTCATTTTTCATATGTTACCCTATAATACTTAAATTATTTGCGTTTTGGCGATTTGCGACCCCTGCCGCGGCTGCGCTTGGCGCTGCCGACGGTTCCCGGGGCGGGCTTGGCGACCGCCGTGTTTTCTCCGGTCAAATCAAACAGCTCGTCCCTGAGCTTAGCCGCGGTTTCAAAATCAAGCTCCGCCGCCGCCTGGCGCATCTGCTGCTGCAATATCGCCTTGCGCTCCACCAAAGCCTCTTTTGAAAGCCCTTCACGCGCCTCTCTGTTCTTATGCGATATTTCAAGCACATTGCGGACGTCCTTCCTTATGCTTTGCGGCACTATGCCGTGCGCCTTGTTGAAGGCCATCTGCTTTTCGCGCCTGTAATTGGTTTCGTCTATCGCGGCGCGCATGGAATCGGTGATCTCGTCAGCATACATTATTACCCGCCCGTCCACATTTCTTGCGGCGCGGCCAACGGTTTGTATAAGGCTTGTCGCGCTCCTTAAAAAGCCCTCCTTGTCGGCGTCCAGTATAGCCACAAGGCCGACCTCCGGAATATCAAGGCCCTCCCTTAAAAGGTTTATGCCTACAAGCACGTCGAACTCGCCCAGCCTTAGGTCGCGGATTATCTGCATGCGCTCTATCGTTTCAATATCGCTGTGCATGTATCTTACGCGCACGCCCATAGAGTCAAGATACTCCGTAAGCGTTTCCGCCATGCGCTTTGTGAGCGTGGTAGCGAGCGTCCTGTAGCCCTTTTGCGCTGTCAAACGCACCTCGCTTAGCAGGTCGTCTATCTGCCCTTCGACAGGCCTTACGGTTATTTCCGGATCGAGAAGCCCTGTCGGCCTGATTATCTGCTCGACCGTTTGCTCGCTTCTTTCAAGCTCGTATTCCCCGGGCGTTGCGGATACGCATATAAGCTGGTTTATGCGCCTTTCAAACTCCTCATATCTCAGCGGCCTGTTGTCAAACGCTGCGGGCAGCCTGAAGCCGTATTCCACAAGCTCCTTTTTGCGCGAATAGTCGCCCGCGTACATGCCCCTTATCTGCGGGAGCGTTACATGGCTTTCATCTATGAACATAAGAAAGTCGTCCGGGAAATAATCAAGCAGCGTAAAGGGCGGCTGCCCGGGCTTCCTGCCGTCAAAATAGCGGGAATAGTTCTCTATGCCCTGACAATAGCCTATCTCGCGCATCATTTCGATGTCGTATTCCGTGCGCTGGGCAATGCGCTGCGCTTCAAGCAGCTTATCCTCGCTTTTGAACTCGGCAACGCGCTTGTGCATGTCGCTCTCTATTTCGCCTATGCAGGCTTCAAGCTTGTCCCGCCCCGCAACATAGTGCGTGGCCGGAAATATGGCAACGTGGCTTCTATCGGTTATCACCTGGCCGGTAAGCGCGTTTATCTCGCTTATCCTCTCTATCTCGTCGCCAAAAAAGCTTATTCTTAATGCCTTTTCGCTCCAGTTGGCGGGCATTATGTCAACAATGTCTCCCTTTACCCTGAAGTCGCCCCTGCCGAAGTCAAATTCGCTGCGCTGATACTGTATATCGACGAGCCTTTTCAACAGCTCGTTCCTTTCCATCTGCATGCCCTCCCTGAGCGATACGGAAAGCTTAAGGTACTCCTCCGGATCGCCCAGCGCGTATATGCAGGAAACGGACGCCACTATTATAACATCGCTGCGTTCATTGAGCGCAGATGTGGCGCTGAGCCTGAGCTTGTCTATTTCATCGTTTACGGTAGCTACCTTTTCAATATAGGTATCCGAGGAAGCTATATAAGCTTCCGGCTGGTAATAATCATAATAAGAAACAAAATACTCAACGGCGCTGTCCGGAAAGAACTCCTTAAACTCTCCGCACAGCTGGGCTGCAAGCGTTTTGTTGTGGGCGATAACGAGCGTAGGCTTCTGCACGCGCTCTATCACCTTTGCCATTGTGAATGTTTTGCCGCTGCCTGTGACCCCTTTTAATACCTGAAGCCTGTCGCCGTTGAGCACGCCGTTGGAAAGCTTCTCTATAGCCTCCGGTTGGTCGCCCTTTGGCTCAAAAGGGGTTACGGCCTTGAACCTGCCCATATCAATACTCAAAATCCACCGAAACGGAGGATTCAAGCACGCTGTGTATGTATTCCTTCACCTTCATGTGGGCCGGATCTACGGCATATGCGTCAAGACCGGCTCTATCGTCAAATGTGGCTATAAGCACCAGATGATACGCCCTTTTTGAATCCATGAAATCAATGCCTGTTTCCATGCTCCTAAGCGACGGTACAACGCCCATAAGGGAATTGAGCATAGGCGCTATCTTTTCAGCCTCCGCCTTGTCCTTATACTTGTGACATACAACGTGTTTGATCATCTTATTCTCCTTCTATGTGCCTATGGCTATTATACCAGAAATGCCATTGCTTGAACATAGCGGCTTAAAATTTATGCGGCGCACGGGCTTACAGAGAGGGGCGGCATGTTGCTTAACAGGGCTATGGCATGCTAAAATGGCTATGCCAAGCGATGGCATTTATTTATATTTGAAAGGAGCATGCTATGCTTACACATGCCGAGATTATGCCGATACTTGAACGCTGGAGCAGTAAACTCAGGATAACGCCAGCGTGGGACGTTAAGCTGGAGCTTGTTGCAGATCCTGATTGGCGAAAGACGGGCGACATAAAAATAGACTGCACCGACAAAAAGGCCATAGTGCTTATAAACGCTGCGAACCCGAAGCAGGAGAATATTGAGGAAGTGATAGCGCATGAGCTGTTCCACCTTAAAATGTATCCTCTCGACCAGGTGACCGAAAGCCTTATACTTGCAAGCTTTGAGGAAGGGTCAAAAGCGCAGGATTTTGCCTATAATCAGTTTTTTACCGCGCTTGAACAGACTGTTGAGGAGCTTACGAAGTGCTTTCTGCTTGATGCAGGTGAAAACAGGGAGCTTTCCTTCGGCAGATGCGCAAAGGAAAAAAGCTTTAACGAGCTGTTTGACGGCCTGAAAAACTTTGAATGATATAATCCTACAATGCCTGCCTCAACAAAACTAAACGGCTGAACGTTATATCGCCATTAAAAAGTGATAACAAAAAACGCGGGACTTTATCAAATACGGTATTTACAAAACGAGGACGGTACTATATAATAGCAACACACAACTGGGCATGATTGTGACTGGGGATAACCCGGGCAAAAAAGAGTGGCAAAACACTCTTTTTTATTTGATATGAGTGATGACATAAAAAAGAGCAGCCTAAGCTGCCCACAGCCTGTCAAAAAACTATGGGGTTGTTAAGGGGCGGCTGCCCCTTAAGCTAATTCCGACTCTGACGGCATGCACGTCAGAACGGATGAAAACGTTTAGGGTTTCGTAGTCTGTCAAAAAACCAGTCGTTGACTGGCTTTTTTGACAGGCTGAAAGGAGAAGGGCTACCTTCTCCTTTTTGTGTTGGGTGGAACGTGTGTGTCCCCGCTGCTTTTTGATTACCATTTGCGGTCACTATAAGGAGTGCTTTCTACGCCCTCGGTGTTCAAACGTATAATCATGCGGTCAAGAACGGGTTTCCACATATCCTTAAACCATGATGTGTTGCCAAACCACTTTACGATCGTTGGACTGATGGCGTAGTATGTATGAATAAATACTCGTCCGTACCATGTCTTGGCTAATGTATAGTCACGATAACGGCGCAGCGTCCATACCTGCGGACAATCGTATGAGCCATAAACGGTGGTTGCAACATAGCAACCACCGTTATTATTCCTTTCCGGCGGTTTATAGGAGGGATTATACTTTGAAATCTTTTCATTATATGAACCAATAATTTTGTAGCCTTCTTGATAGTCTTTATAAGCGTTAGCAAGAATGCTGTCCTGCTTAACGCCAAGTGTCCAGCATGCTGCTGCAATATCCCCATAAACATCACCAAAAATTTTGATTATTAAATTGCCGCCATTGTAAACAATATCTCTTGCTGCACTGCAATGATTTACATACTCATTGGTATATTTTATGTATACTTTGTCTTTGATGTTATTATCATAAAAATATTTACTATATGAGTCAAATAGCATATTGGAGACGGAGATCAGTTTGGTAGCTATCTCGTTAACTGCTTTTCTTTGCTCATCCGGATCTGTGACATTCTCTTTAATCAAGGTAAAAACGGTATTTTCACAGTTACTAACCCTTTGCGCAGCCATACGTATTTCGCCGATTTTGCAATTCATGGACTGAAAATAGGTTGCGTAAAACGTTGCTTCCCAACTCGAAGGATCCTTAACAATGATTTGTTCGTAATATTTTTGCGCATTTTCGGAATTATTGTCCGTCCTTGCCCTACGAGCTAATTCATATAAATTCTTGAGTTCGGCACTGGTGTCAACCTTTACGGTACTTCCACTAACATCAACGCTTCCTTCAATGATCATTTTCTTTGCTTCTTCAACGGTATATCGTGTGCCGCAATTCTCGCACACATACACGCCGTCCTTTTTTATAAGGTTAGGACTTGCACACATTTCACATATCAATGCTTTCATAATTTACCTCCGCGATTTATAGATACTCTATTAAATATGCAATGACTATATTATAACAACGTGATTGTGCAAAGTAAATATGAGTGATGACATAAAAAAGAGCAGCCTAAGCTGCCCACAGCCTGTCAAAAAACTATGGGGTTGTTAAGGGGCGGCTGCCCCTTAAGCTAATTCCGGCTCTGACGGCATGCACGTCAGAACGGATGAAAACCTTTAGGGTTTCGTACCTTGCGGGTTTTGCCGCCCGGGAGCGAATGCGAGAGGCAAAACCCGTAAAAACTCGAAAAAGTGGCGAATAGCCACTTTTTCGACACTCTCAGCCTTGCTCATATTAAAGAGCAAGGCCGATGACTTAAAGCTTATAGAACCTCATAGCTCCGGAATGGTCGCATAGCTGCACGGTGTCGGATTTAAGGCTCGGGTCGCTGAGCTTTGAGCCAACGGCGGGGAAGAGGGTATAGGCGGACGGCCTGAATATGCTTTGCCCGTCAACAGAGCCGAGCGCCATGCAGGACAGCCCATATTTGCTTGTGAAGGAATTAAGCTCAACGCGCACGCCGAAAGCATCGCGTGCGGAGGATATCTCAGCCTCTATGCCGCAGGGCGGCAGGGTTGGGTATTCAAGCATAAGCTCGTCGCTTTCCTTTAGAAGCGAAGCGTCACGTCCGGCGGAAAGCAGTCTTTTCCTGACAACGCCAAGCGATGCCGCAGAAGCGTCCACCGTTACGAAGCTTCTGCCAAGCTTGGACGCTACGGCTGCCGTTGTGCCGCTGCCGCAAAAAAGGTCCGCAACAAGCCCGCCTTTGGGCGACGATGCAAGTATTATGCGCTTGAGCAGCGCTTCCGGCTTCTGGGTAGCATAGCCCGTGCGCTCCGGGTCGCGCTGATGCATATGCTCTATATCGCACCACACGTCTGTTGGATATATCGGCGTATCCTCATAATAAGTATATGTTTTGCCGCCTGAGCGTATAGAAAAACACAGCCTTCCGTTTTCATCAACGGTTCGCTTCATGTTGTTGCGCTTCATAGGCCCCCTTGGCATGCCGACGGCCGCCATATTGAAGTATGCCTTTGCCGATTTTCTATAGAACAATATGGTGTCATGCTTCCTTGAAAAGTGCTTAAGCGACCTGCCGCCGCTTTTGTATGCCCAGATTATCTCGTTCTGGAAGCAGGATTCGCCGAATATATCGTCCATTATAAGCCTCAGCTTTGCGGACATGCGGTAATCTATGTGAAGATATATGGAGCCTGTATCCTTAAGCAGCTCATGACATAGCGTAAGCACGCTGCGCATCATGGCAAGATAGCTTGCGTTGTCAAGATTATCGTTATATGCGGGGATTTTGAGCTTTTCCTTTGAGCCCTGGATTTTTACTGAAAAACCGTCACCCGTGCCAAACGGAGGATCAAGGTATATAAGGTCCACCCTTGAACCATAGCGGCTGATAAGCTGATCTGCCATGCTTACGGTATTGCCTAAAATAAAGCTTCCTGGCCCGCCGAAAGGGTATGCTTCGCCCTTGGGTGCTATGCTGCTGTTCATGCCGCCCGCTCCTTAACGCTTATAAATAAGATTTATACAAAAGCGCGGAAAACTCCGCGCCAAAGCATGCCTGTGTTATTCCTTGTTGTCTGCAGTGCCTGCGCAGCGGCGCTTCCTTGCATTTATAACGTGTATCTCCATAGCGTCCTTCGCGGCAACGGGATCGTGATGCTCTATAGCTTCGAATATTACCCTGTGTTCGCTCAAGGAATGTGTGGGCCTATCCGGCGTGCTGAGCGAGTTTACGCGCACCTGACGTGTATTGCGATGCAAAGAGGTAAGTATATGCCTTAGTATGCGGCTGTTCGACGCAGAAAATATGACCTCGTGAAACTCGGTATCAAGCCTTGCAAGGTTCGCAACGTCGTTCTTGCGGGTGTACATTTCCATAAGCTCGATTATTTCAGTAAGCCTTGCAAGGTTGCCTGCATCTATTCTTTCAGCCGCCCAATATGCCGCCTGACCTTCAAGCAGATGCCTTACGGTGAAAATATCGTCTATATCCTGGCTGCTCATGCCCTGCACCATAACTCCTCTGTTGGGCATGCTGACCACCAAATCTTCAAGCTCAAGCTGCTTAAGCGCTTCCCTTATAGGCGTGCGGCTGACGTCAAGCTCCTCCGCAAGCTTGGTTTCCACAAGGTATGCGCCGTTGGCATAGCGGCCTTCAATTATATCCTCTCTGATGTGTTCGTATACTCTTGCTGTAAGCGACTGTTTATCGTTAGGATCAAATTGCATAGTAAAGCTATCCTCCTGCTTTTTAATTTTAGCTTATATTGCAAAGCTTTGCAAGCGTCAAAAAACGCTAATTTCGGCGCGCGTTATTGTTTTTTGCTTCTGCAAAACAGCGGCCGGCTTATATTTCCTTGTCTTGAACGCCGATATGCTGCGCATACTAAACGCAGCGGCGGATGCCGAAAACATCTTTTATTCAGGAGATAGTATGAAACGGATATGGCCTTTTATTATTGCATTATTTGCGCTTGCTGCGCTGTGCGGGTGTGCCAACGAGCAATATGCCTCGTTTGAAGAGGCCGTGCGTGCCGGCAAAACGCTTGAGGACGGTATAAGGATAGACGGCATAGACGTATCCAACATGGAGCTTACAAGGGCGCGCAGACTTATAAACGAAAACAACCAACTAAGGGCGAAGAGCATAAGGTATGATATAAAGCTTTCCGGCAAAGCCGAAACGGTTTATGCCAGCGAACTCGGAGTAAGCTTCAATACTGACGATGTGCTTCTGCAGGCGGCAAACCTGCCTAAAAGGAGCATATTCACATCAGCCGAAAGGGAACTTGCAACAACGCCTTCCGCCAAGCTGAACAGCATAGAAAAGGGAATATGGGACGCCGCAAACAGGCTTAAAAAGGCTCCTGTGGAGGCCGAGGTTAAGCTTGCGCCGGACGGAAGCCTTGCGATAAGCGCAGATGAGATGGGCTATGAGGTCGACACTAAGACGCTTGCGAGCAGAATAGCGGAGCTTGTACCCGCATGCGCAAGCGCAAGCATAGATGCGCCTACAAAGCTTATAAGCGCACAATATACCGTTGAGCAGGCAAAAAACGACACCCAGCTGATAGCCGAATTTACGACGGAATTCAAGGGTAGCGTTTATGGCAAGCCCAATCGCGTGTTCAACATAGTTAAAGCGGCGGGGCTTGTTAACAATGGCGTCGTCGAGCCTGGCGACATATATTCCATAAACGCTGCGCTTGGGCCGAGAAATGAAGAAAATGGCTGGAAGGTGGCCGCCGGAATAAAGGACGGCGCATATGTTCAGGAATATGGCGGCGGAGTCTGTCAGGTAAGCACAACGCTTTATAACGCGCTGCTCATGGCTGACATGCATATAGTTGAAAGGCATCACCATTCCTGGCCGCTTGGCTATGTTGACATAGGCAGGGACGCCACCATAAGCACAGGCGGGCCGGATCTGCGCTTTGAAAACACAAGCGGCGCAAGGCTTTTTATAATAGCGGAAGCGGACAGCCAACAGAAGAAGGTAACCGTTAGATTATACGGGAGGCCGCTCAAGGATGGGGTGACGATAGGCATATCGTCATGCAAGCTTAAAACGCTTGATAATCTCGGCACAGAGGTGATGGAGGATCCGTCGCTTTCCCCGGGGGAACAGAAGGTCGTAAGAAAATCGCGCCAGGGAAGCGTTGCGGCGACATATAAAACCTATTACTCTGCCGATGGCGAAGTGCTTGGCAAGGAAGAGATAACGAGGGACACCTATCATTCCATAAAGGGGCTTGTTATGATATCCCCGTCAGCCAATGCTACGCTGGCCCAAGACGGTATGCCTGACGATGCGAAAGAGAATAATGCAGAGTAGATTTCTGTAAATTCATATAATACCATCAGTTGAGTAGGGTCGGAGAGTTTTAAGGAGCATACAGTATGACAGAGCAAGGAAAACGAGCGAAGGAATACTGGCGGTATTTCAAACGAGTTTGACGCGGCTATGGCGTGCTGTATGCCCCTTAAAACCTTGTGTCCCCTTGTCAACTGATGGAACTGATATTTATGCAATTATTGCCTTGACAATACGGCCGAGATAGTATATTATATCCACGAACGAACGAGGAAAGGAAGCCGTTATGATAGTTATCAACGCCATGTACATGTGCATGATGATGCCCAGCAGACAATTTGCGGGGTGTGTAGTCGTGCGCTGATGGCGAGGCAATAAGGCTTAACCGGAGCGGCGGGGACAGACCCGCCGCTCCTTTTGTATTTTGGCTATATTATGTGAAGGAGCGGAGCATGGTGGAGATAATCACAGTAAGGGGCCTGAGCAAAGGCTTCGGCGAAGGGGAAAAGCGCGTACAGGCGCTCAACGGTGTAGATATAACCGTGTATGAAGGGGATATATTCGGCGTGATAGGGCTTTCCGGCGCGGGCAAAAGCACGCTTGTCAGGTGCCTGAACAGGCTGGAGGAGCCGGACGAAGGCACGATAGTGATAAACGGGCAGGATATCCGCAAGCTTGGCAAGGCTGAATTGAATATCGCAAGGCGCAACATAGGCATGATATTCCAGCAATTCAATTTGCTCAGCCAGTCAAGCGTTATAAGCAATGTCTGCTTCCCTATGGAGATATCCGGCTGGAGCAGGGCCAGCGCTAAGCGGAGGGCAAACGAGCTTATAAAGCTCGTTGGGCTTGAGGGCAGGGAAAATGCGTATCCGGCTCAGCTTTCGGGCGGCATGCAGCAGCGGGTTGCCATAGCAAGGGCGCTTACGCTTTCGCCCAAGGTGCTGCTTTGCGATGAGGCTACAAGCGCGCTTGACCCATCAACCACAAGGAGCATACTTGCGCTTTTGAGAAAGATAAACAAGGAGCTTGGCGTGACTATAGTAATAATCACGCACCAGATGAGCGTTATAGAAGAGGCCTGCAACAGGGTAGCGATACTTGACAAAAGCCGCATAGCGGAATGCGGAGACGTTGAGGAGGTGTTCAGGAACCCCAAGAGCGATATTGCTAAGCTGCTGATACTTGGCGAAGGCGCGCACAGGACGGAGTTTGGCCCCGAGGGAAGATGCGTAAGGATAGTGTTTGACGGCAAAAGCGCGTTTGAGCCGATAATCGCGGACATAGTGCTTAACTGCAAGGCCGCCGTGAACATACTTTTTGCAGATACCCGCACGATAGACGGCGTTATATACGGCCAAATGCTCATTCAGCTGCCTGATGATGAGGCTGCCGCGGAAAGGATACTTAACTACCTTGACGGCGCCGGAGTATACTTTTGCGAGGAGGCGAAGCGAAATGCTTGAAAACGGCTTTGTTGAATTGATGCTCAGGGGCATAGCTGAAACGCTGTATATGACGCTTGCGTCAACGGCGGCTTCATATGTTATAGGCCTGCCTATGGGCGTTGTGCTGTGCGTAACCGGTGAAAACGGCATATGCCCAAACAGGCCCCTAAACGCCGTGCTTGGCACAATAGTCAACATTATAAGGAGCGTGCCTTTTATAATACTGCTTGTGGCGGTAATACCCGTAACAAGATTCATAGTAGGCACCAGCCTTGGCAGCTCCGCAACGATAGTGCCGCTCGTTATAGGCGCGGCTCCGTTTGTGGCAAGGCTTGTTGAAACCTCGCTTTCTGAAGTAAGCTCGGGTGTTATTGAGGCCGGACGCAGCATGGGCGCGAGCACATGGCAGCTGATAACCAAAGTGCTTGTTCCGGAAGCCGCGCCGTCGCTTATAGCAAACGCAACAACTGCCGCCACTACGATACTCGGCTACTCGGCCATGGCCGGCTTTGTCGGGGGCGGCGGCCTTGGCGCAATAGCTATAAACTATGGTTATTATAGATACGAAACCGTTACTATGCTCGTTACCGTGGCGCTTATGGTCGTTATAGTGCAGCTTATCCAGTCAACAGGCACGGCCACGGTAAAGCGCAGCGATAAACGCAAAAAATGATCCGCATGCGCGGTTCACATATTAAAGCATTAAGCGTTAAAACAAATTTTAAGGAGGATATTAACATGAAACGCATTTTTGCATTTGCTCTTGCACTGCTGCTTGCCGTTGGCCTTATAGGCTGCGCAAAGGGGAACGATTCAAAAACCGTGCGCATAGGCGCCTCGCCCACGCCGCATAAGCTTATACTCGAGTTTGCCGCACCCCTTATGGAGAAGAAGGGCTATAAGCTTGAGATAAGCGAATATCAGGATTATGTTATCCCCAACACAGCCGTTGAATCGGGCGAGCTTGATGCCAACTTCTTCCAGCATCAGCCGTATCTTACCGATTTTAACGAGAAGAACTCTACGCATATAGTCGCCGTGGCGGCCGTACATTATGAGCCGTTCGGGCTTTATGCGGGCAAGACGAAGTCGCTTGACGAGCTTAAAGACGGCGCGTCTATAGCCATACCAAACGATGGCTCGAACGAGGCGCGCGCGCTGTACCTGCTCGAGCAGGAGGGTCTTATAAGGCTTAAAGAGGATGCCGGCTTTACTGCCACCATACTTGACATAGCGGAAAACCCGAAAAACCTTGATATAATAGAGGTTGCGGCGGCTCAATTGCCGAGAAGCCTTGAGGATGTTGACTTTGCCGTAATAAACGGCAACTACGCCATACAGGCAGGGCTAAACGCCTCCACCGATGCGCTCGCCGTTGAATCGGCTGACGGCGAAGCGGCCAAAACCTATGCGAATATTCTTTGCGTAAAAGAGGGCAACGAGAACAATGAAGCAATAAAGGCCCTTGCCGAGATACTTACCGGCCCCGATGTGGCTAAGTATATAAACGATACCTTTGCCGGCGCGGTCGTGCCGATGAGCTGAGCTTAATTATATACAAACAGCATTATCGGGACGCATAGCGTCCCGCCAGAGTGTCGAAAAAGTGGCTATTCGCCGCTTTTTCGAGTTTTTACGGGTTTTGCCTCTCGCATTAGCTCCCGGGCTGCAAAACCCGAAAGGTATGAAAAACCTGAAGGCTTTCATCCGTTCTGACGTGCATGCCGTCAGAGCCGGAATCAGCTTAAGGCTTTTGCTTTTTTGCCGCTTTTTCCCAATCGTGGCCAAAGCGGCGCTTCATATCTCTTGATAAAAAACTTAGGGTATAGTATAATACACTCCAATGCTTAAAAAGCAATGCTAAAAAGAAGGAGATGATTCGTCTTTATGGACGATGGTAGTCCGATAGGATACCTTGTTGCGATTCTCGCCTTTATAATAGGCGGCGCATACTTCGCTGCTACGGAGATAGCTCTGGCCAGCGTTAACCGCATACGCATGATGAGCTATGCGGATGATGGAAACCGGCGCGCCAAGCGGGTGCTGTATATACTGGATCATTTCGATAAGGCGCTTACAACGCTTTTAATAGGCAATAACATAATGCATATAAGCTGCGCGAGCATGGCTACCCTTATGGCTACAAAGCTGTGGGGCCTTAGCTATGTAACGCTTACCACCATTGTTACTACGCTGGCGGTGTTTCTTCTTGCCGAAATGATACCTAAACGCTTTGCCAAGGCTAACAGCGAAAGGTTTTCGCTTGCGGTAGCCGGCTCTCTTATGTTTTTTATGAAGGTGCTGGGCCCGCTTGCGTTTGTGTTTTCCGCAATAAGCAAGTTTGCAAGCAAGCCGTTTAAGAAAAACCAGGAAGAGGAGCCTACTGTAACTGAAGACGAGCTTTACGACATAATAGAAAGCATACCTGAGGAAAGCGGAATAGATGAAGAAAAGGCCGAGCTGATGCAGAGCGCGCTTGAATTTTCCGACACTTTTGTAAGGGAAGTGCTTACCCCATGGGACAGGGTGGTAAAGCTTAAGCTGAACATGAGCGGCAGCGAGGCTATGGACGTTATAAAAGGGGATATACATTCGCGCCTGCCCGTTATAGATGACGACGGCAACCCTGTAGGCATGGTGCAGATAAGGAAGTTTCTTAAGGCGCGCTATAAGGACGCGAGCGTATGCGTTAATGATATAATGGACGATATACATTTTGTGAATGACGATATCGCCATAGACGATCTGCTTACCGCCATGAGCAACGACAAGACCCATTTCTCGGTTGTGCTTGATAAGGACGGCAGGACCATAGGCATAGTCACCATAGAGGATATATTGGAAGAGCTTGTCGGCGAGATATACGACGAGGACGATAAGGAGGTGACTGAATAATGGCTACCGCGTGGGATTATATAGCGATAGTTATATTCATCATATTCTCCGCGTTCTTTTCGGGGTCGGAAATAGCGTATGCATCTGTAAATGAACTCAGGCTTAAAAAAGCTGCCGAGGCTGAGGGAGGCAGCAGGCTTTCCAAGCTTGCGTACGGCATATATTCGCGTTATGACGATGCGCTTATAACCATACTTATTGGCAACAACCTCGTCAACATAGCTTCATCATCGGTTGCTACGGTAATAGCAATATCCATAATGGGCGATGACGGCGCGTGGGTGGCTACGGCTGTTATGACGGTAATAATACTTACATTTGGCGAGATAGTGCCAAAGATAGTTGCTGTAGAATCGTCGTTTGCATTTACCCATATTGCGGCCATACCGCTCAAAATACTGATGATAGTGACCTTCCCGATAGTATGGGTGATAGAAAAGATGCTCGGCCTTTTTGACAGGCTGTTCAAGAAGGCGGATGATAATGCTTCATCGGCTATAACAGAGGATGACCTTGAAACGATAATCGATACCGTTGAGGACGAGGGTGTTATAGATGAGGACAAGGCCGAACTTTTGCAGAGCGCGCTTGATTTTGACGGCGTGCTTGCATATGAGATAATCACCCCAAGGGTTGATATGCTTACGATAGATATCGAGGACAGCTTTGACGAGATACTTGAGACCGCCAACTCGTCAAGCTATACAAGGCTGCCTGTTTATGAGGATACGGTTGACAACATAATTGGCATACTGCATCTTAATCACTTCTATAAAAAGCTTGCCGATGATCCTGAAGGCTTTGACATAAGGCAGATACTTATGCCCGTCAACTTTGTGCATAAGACCATGCCGCTTGACGATGTGCTTAAGGAAATGAAGCGCAGGCAGTGCCATATGGTGATAGTTACCGACGAATATGGCGGAACGATGGGCTGCCTTACCATGGAAGACGTTCTTGAGCAGCTTGTTGGCGATATTTGGGACGAAACTGACGAGATCGAGCCGGAATTTGTGCAGACCGGAGACGATACATACGAAGTTGACGGCGATATGCGCATAGAGGACTTTTTTGACGAGCTTGATATAGACGACCGCGATTTTGATGACGATAATACGACCGTCGGCGGCTGGGCTATCGAGATGCTTGGCGATTATCCAAAAGTCGGTGATATGTTTGAGTACAAGAACCTTACCGTAACGGTGAAGAAGCTGCAGAACCTGAGGGTCGTGCGCGTTGGCGTAAAGGTATGGCCGGTAAAGGAAGAGGACGAAGAAGAGGAGCTCTAAAGCCGGCTGATAACCAAAAAAAGGAAGCCACGCTGTTTATGCGCGGCTCAGTCTGTCAAAAACCCCTGGGTTGATAAGGGGCCGCAGCCCCTTATGTTCAATCCGGCTCTGACGACATGTGCGTCATCGTACTTTGCAGGTTTTGCCGCCCGGGAGCTAATGCGAGAGGCAAAACCTGTGAAAACTCAAAAAAGTGGCGACCAGCCACTTTTTTGACACTCTGAGCCACGCTGTTTATGCGCGGCTTTCACTTATTAACGGGACAGCATAGTTGTTATAATACTATTAACTTTTAATATCGCATTTTATATGCTAAAATAACAATAATTGCTTATTATTAGTTATATTGTTGTTGGGGTGAATATGAAAAAACTGCTTTGTGCGCTTTGTGCGCTTGTAATGCTTTTGCCGCAGGCCGGCTGCGGCGAAGAGGCAAAGGAGCCTCATATAGATATTGGCGATCCTGAAAGCGGCGCAGGAATAACGAGCGCCTCAGACCTGATAGACTTCTTCAAAAACGGCGGTGAAAAGGCCATGCTTTCGCGCTCTATAGACCTTGGCAGCAGCATGATAACCTTATCCAAGGATCGCGGCAGCATCACCATAGAAGGCAAGGGCAACACCATATCCGGCAATGGCGATTGCGTGATAAGGCTTGACGACGGGGCAAAGCTTACGCTCAATAACGTGAACATAACCGGCGGCACGGAGGGCATAGGCGGACTTGGCAGCGGCAGCATATCCGGCGAGTGTACGATAAATGCGGTATCGCATGCCGTTGACTTTGCCGGCGGCATAAGCATAGGTGAAGGCAGCAAGCTTTATATAAAGAGCAACCGTGGCAGCGCAATACGCGCATCAAACCTGCTTATCGGCAAAAACTCAGCCGTTTTCACACAGGGCGGCGCCAGCGCCGTAAACGTGTTTGGCGACGATATAGAGCTTGACGAAAAAGCCACGCTTGAAGCCGTTACCGATGATAACTACAATGCGCTCAAATGCACGGGCGCACTTATCATGCAGGATGCTTCAACCTTCAAGGTGACCAACAACGGCGAATATCACGGCGCCGAGCTTAACGAGATAGAGCTTAACGGCGTCGTTACGATAGAGGCTAAAGGCGGGGACAAGGGGGTAGGCATATTCGTGTTCGATACGGACAACGAATACTACGCGCTTGGCTTCTGCAAGCCGGATATAGTGTTTGAGACCGGAGACGGCAGCATAACGTTTGTAAACGATCCTTCCGAAATACCGGAACCAACCCCGGAACCTACGGAGGAACAGCAGCAGGAAGAATAAAAGCATAAAGCATTATTCAGGCACGAAGGGGCAGCTTAGCTTATAAGCATGAAAGGAGACGGCATGGGCAGACAAACAAGAAGACCAAGCTCAAGGGCTATGCGCAGGCGCAAATACATGGTCAGAAGGTTGATGGTGCTTATTCTGTTCGCGGCGGCAGTTACCGGGATAGTATTCCTGGCAAAGGCGCTGTTCTCGGGTAAGATAAAGCCAAACGAAGTCGCCTCTACGCCAACGCCTCCTTTAAGCGAGGGGCCTGCTGAGCCTACGCCGATACCGACGCCTGCCCTTGCGGTTGAGCTTCCGGCGGATATGGGCGTAGTGAAGCAGGGCGAGGAAAGCTTATCGCAGATGGGCTTCCATTCGGAGCTTTTTGTGAGAAGGGATCAGGTCGATTCTTATAACAGAGAAAAGGGTATCTACTTTGGCAGGGGGGATAAATATACGGCTGTCAAGGGCGTTACTACCTATGGCGGCAACAATTTCCGCTCAAGCTTTGCTTATGGAAATCTGGCCACGGTCACGGGCCAGCTTACGAAGGCTTGGGAAAAGCCGATAGGCCAGCTTGATTGCGGCAGCGACGGCGTATGGTCCGGAACGGGCTGGACCGGTATGCCTATAATAGTGCAGTGGGAGGACGATGTGCGGCCTCTGTTGGGCGTGGCGGACGAGTTTAAGAACAAGCAGGGCTTTACGGAAGTGATATATCCCGCAATGGACGGTAAGATACATTTTATGGAGCTTAACACGGGCAAGCAGACCAGAAGCCCCATAGATACAGGCGTAGTGAACAAAGGCACCGCCGCGCTTGACCCAAGGGGCTACCCTCTGCTTTATCTTGGCCAGGGCATACAAAGCACAAGCACGGAAGGCACCTACGGCGCGTGGTTCAGGGTGGTAAGCCTTATAGAGAACAAGGTGCTGCTATCCTTCGGCGGCAGGGATCCGGCCTCGAACAGGCAGTGGCAGGCCTATGATTCCTCCCCGCTGTTTGCCGCTGATTCTGACACGCTTATTATCGGCGGCGAAAACGGGCTTTTGTATACGGTAAAGCTAAATACCAGCTTTGATAAGGACGCAGGCACTATAACTATCGAGCCGGACAGGCTGGTAAAGTACAGATATCATTTTTCGGGCTATGCGGACAATGATAATGCGCGCTGGTACGGCATAGAAAGTTCTGTCGCCGCATGGCATCAATATGCTGTGTTTACCGATAACGGCGGTATGCTGCAATGCGTTGACCTTAATGATATGACGCTTAAATACGCCGTCGATACCGATGGCGACGGCGACGCAGGCGTGGTTATTGAGGAAAGCCCAAGCGACAATACGATATTCCTTTACGCCGCAAACAAGGCCGATGGCAGGAACGCGGCTGACGGGCGCGACAAGGCGTATATAAGGAAGCTTGACGGCAGGACAGGAGAGATAAAGTGGACAAAAGCTTTTGACGCTTCTGCCGAAAACGGGGGCGGGGCATATGCGCCGGTGCATATAGGCTCGGGCGATCTTGACGGAATGATAATAGCCTGCATGAGCGATGTTAAGCTTAACGGCGATGATGCGGCTGACGGCGGCATGCTGATAGCGCTTGATAAAAACACGGGCGCTGAGCTATGGCGCGTGGAGCAGAACGACGGCATGTGGAGCGCTCCGGTGGTGGTATATGATGAAAGCGGGACCGGCTATGTGCTGCAGTGCGACAGGGGAGGCATGCTAAAGCTGTATAAGGGGATAGACGGAAGCGAGATATGCTCTCTTGATCTTGGCTCGCGCATAGAATCAACCCCCGCAGTATTCAAAAACACGCTTGTGGTAGGCACCAGGGGCGTTGGCGGGAGCGGATCATCGGCTGTGATAGTGGGCATAAGGATAGGCTGAAAAGGAGCTTTGTGGGGCGGCAAAGGCCGCCTCTTTTGATATTCCATCTCAACAAAGGACTGTTTGTGAACTGAATTTGAAATAATGTAAAAAGCATATATTTATCCCTTGGCATGATGTAAAATCATTATTATACAAGGGCTTGTAGGGGGGAGGCTGTCATGGCGTATTTGTCGCTTAAAAACGTCACCAAGGAGTATCATAGCGGAGAGGTAACCATAAGGGCGCTTTCCGGCGTTGAGCTTGAAATTGAAAAGGGCGAATTGTGCGTTATAGTCGGCCCGTCTGGTGCGGGCAAGACAACTTTATTGAACATACTCGGCGGCATGGATCATTGCACAGGCGGCGAGGTGGTGCTTGACGGCGAGCATATCGAAAAATACGACAGGCGGCAGTTAACGGCGTACAGGCGCGATACAGTCGGCTTTGTGTTCCAGTTTTACAACCTTGTGCAGAACCTTACAGCGCTTGAAAACGTTGAGCTTGCTAGCCAGATATGTAAAGACCCGCTGCCGCCTAAGGACGTGCTTATTCAGGTAGGGCTTGGCGAAAGGCTGATGAACTTTCCCGCTCAGCTTTCGGGCGGCGAGCAGCAGCGCGTAGCCATAGCCAGGGCGCTTGCCAAGAACCCGAAGCTAATGCTTTGCGATGAGCCTACCGGCGCGCTTGATTATCAAACAGGCAAGCAGGTGCTCAAGCTTTTGCAGGATACATGCAGAAAAAGCGGCATGACCGTTATAATAATCACCCATAATTCCGCGCTTGCGCCTATGGCGGATAGGGTGGTGCATGTTAAAAACGGCACCGTTGCATCGGTGGAGCTTAACGAAAAGCCAATACCGATAGAAGAGATAGAGTGGTAACAGACGTGCTGACAAGGAGAGGCAATGAACGCGCTTACGCTTAAAAACCTATTGCGTGAGATAAAAAAGACGTTTAGCAAGTTTCTTTCGATATTTGCTATATGTGCGCTTGGCGTGTCGTTTTTTGCCGGAATAAGGGCGGTAAGCCCAGATATGAAGGAAGCCGGAGACTTGCTTTTTAACGCGCACGATCTATCGGACATAAGCGTTATTTCAACATCTGGCCTTACGGAGCAAAACATACGCGATCTTGAGGAGATAGATGGCGTTGAAGCCGTATCCCCGGGGCTTTTTGCTGACGCTATGGTAAAGGGAGAGGGCGGCAAGGAAAAGAACATAAGGCTTTACTCGCTGCCTATAAAGCAAAAGCCCCAATATGCCCCGCTGATAGACCTTGTGCCTGATTACAGCATAGATACGGAATCAACTTTGACAATGAACAGCCTTGAGCTGACATCCGGAAGGCTTCCGCTCAACGATACGGAGGTAGCGCTTGACGTCATATTTGAAAACTCGCTTGAGCTTTCGCTTGGCGATATGCTTACGTTCACGTCAACCGGCGGCAGCGTAGCATTAAGGGTGGTCGGTTTTTTGAAGAGCCCAATGTATATAAGCCGGTTTGAAAGGGGCTCGAGCAGCATAGGCAACGGCGCCAGCGACGGCTTTGCCTATGCCTCTGGCAACGCAATAGCAAAGCTTGGTACAAAGCTGCCCGTTATAAGCCTGCTGAGCACATTCTATACAAGGGCGGATATAGTAATATCTGATAAATCCGGCCTAAGCTCATTCAGTGAAGAATATAAGCAGCTTGTTGATACGGTGATACAGCGCATAAAGGACTATGGCGCAACGCAGAGCGGCACATGGTATGTTCAGGACAGGAGCGGCAACCCGGGCTATTCTGATTATGGTGAGAATACGGACAGAATAGCGGCCGTTGGCGATGTGTTCCCGCTTATATTCTTTATCGTGGCGGCGCTCGTATGCCTTACCACAATGACGAGGATGGTGGAGGAGCAGCGAATAGAGATGGGCACGATGAAGGCGCTTGGCTACAGCGGAGCGGCCATAGCCTTTAAGTATGCGGCATACGCAATGTCTGCATGCATAAGCGGCGGCTTTTTGGGAGCCGTTATAGGCTTTAAGCTTTTTCCGGCCGTTATAATGAGCGCGTATTCCATAATGTATTCCTTGGGCAGCTTCAAGACCCCGTACAGGGCTGATATCGCGCTGCTTGCAATAGTGGCGATGTCTGCATGTACTGCTATCGCCACATTTTCGGCATGCTATGCGTCATTAAGGGAAGTTCCTGCGACGCTTATGCGCCCGAAGGCGCCAAAGGCCGGGAAAAGGGTATTTCTTGAAAGAATAGCCTTTATATGGAAAAGACTCAATTTTACGGCAAAGGTTACCATAAGGAATCTTTTCAGGTATAAAAAACGCTTTTTTATGAGCGTTATAGGCATTGCCGGAAGCTGTGCGCTGCTCATTACGGCCTTCGGCCTAAGGGATTCCATATTCGGCATAATTGACGAACAATTCGGCGACATATGGCAGATGGACGTTCAGGCGTATGCCTATGAGACGATGCCGCTTGAGGATATAACCAAGCTTTTGCAGAACAATGAGGCGCGTGAGGACTTTGAATCCGTCATGTACTGCCTTGATTCCCAGATGGATTGCGAAAAGGGCAGCCTAAGCCAAAGGGGCATACACCTTCTTGGCGTAGAAAACGCAGCTGCTATGAAAAACCGTGTGAGCCTGCATAATGGCAGCGAGCCTGTTGTCCTGAGCGACAACGGCGTTGTTGTGACGGCAAAGCTTGCGGAGAATCTTACAATCAGGGCAGGCGACATTATAACCGTCAGAACAGGCGGCAAGGACTATAAGCTTAATGTTGAAGGCGTTGCAGATAACTATGTTTATCACTATATTTATATAACCTCAAGCTATTATCAAAGCGTGTTCGGCAAAACTATGCAGTACAACGGCTTTATGGGCAACCTTAAGAACGGCCTGAGCCAGGATAGCTTGGACGCTATGTCTACTAAGATACTGAGCGACAGCCGCATGTACACAGTCAGGACGATAAGCAGCATATATGAATCCGTGCTGGATTCGCTGAGCATATTGAACTATGTTGTCATAGTGCTCATACTCGGCTCCGCCATGCTCACGTTTGTGGTCATGCTCAACCTTACAAATATAAACATAGGCGAAAGAATGAGGGAGCTTGCCACATTAAGGGTGCTTGGCTTTTATGACAAGGAAATGTACGCTTACATATTTCGCGAAAACAACGCCCTTGCCGTAATAGGGGCCACGGTAGGCCTGCTTTTCGGCAAGCTTATGCATGCCTTTGTGATACGAACATGTGAGGTGGATCTTGTCATGTTTGTGCGCAGCGCAAAGCCTTTGAGCTATGCCTGTGCGTTTATCCTGACAATAGTGTTTTCACTTATAGTCAATCTGCTTATGCGGCGCAAGGTAAGGGCAATAGATATGGTAGAATCGCTTAAGAGCGCGGAATAGAGGAGGAACAGAAGAACGATGAAAAAGTCTTTTAGGATAATATGCCTTGTTATGGCGATAGCCTTTGCGGCGACTATACTGTTTTCAATACTGTTCAGCGTCACCTCAGCGCAAGGCAATGATTCGCGTGGGGAAACGGTGTATGTTGAAACTGACGCTGAGGGTAACGTGCGCTCCATGATATCAAACGTGTATATAACCAATTCCTCTTCAAAGGATACGGTAACTGACAACACTACGCTCACAAATATTAAAAACCTGCTTGGCAGCGAGGCTCCGACTATAAACGGACAAACGGCAACATTCAAAACAGAGGGTAAGGATGTTTGCTATCAGGGTACGGCTTCAGGCACGCTGCCGTTTTCAATAAAGCTCACCTACTATCTTAACGGAAAAAAGCTTAGCCCGGACGAGATAGCCGGAAAAAGCGGCAGGGTAAGGATAGAGGTTGAGTGCATAAACAACTTAAAGCGCACCGTTGAGCTTGACGGAACTCAGCAGCAGCTTTATGTCCCGTTCAGCGTGATAGGCATGATGACGCTTGACGATGGCAGCACGGCGCTTGAATCGGACGCAAAGCTATCGTCCCAGGCCGGAAAGACCACCATAATGGCCGTGATGCTGCCCGGCATGGCGGACGATCTTGAGCTTAGTGAAACCGACAGGATAAAAGACGACTTCTACGTTGAGCTGAATACTGAAAGGTTTGAGCTTTCACAATGTACGTTTATAGGCATGACCGGAATAATTAACGAAAGCGACCTTTCGGGAATAGACGATATTGAGGAGCTGCTCAATGCACTTGACGAGATAGGCGAAGCCAGCACAAAGCTGTATAAGGGCGCAAAAAGGCTTACCGACGGCGCGGATACGCTTAACGGCGGCGTGAGCCAATATGTCTCCGGCGTGACTCAGGCGTATGACGGCATACAGCAGATAACAAAAGGCTGCGACCAGCTACAGAACGGTGCAGGCCAGCTTGCCGGCGGCGCAGGAGAGCTTGCGAGCGCGATAGGCGAGGTGGTAAAAAAGGTAGACGAAGCGAAGGAAAAGCTTGACGAGCTGCAGGATCCGTCAAGCGACGTTGACGAAAAGATTATCAGAATAGCAGAGAGCAAGCTTAACGAGGCGTTAAGCGGCAAGGAAGCGGAGCTTAAGGAGAAAGTCAGGCAAAAGGTATATGAGTCGCTTGCGGATACAACGCTTACGGATGATGAGAAGAAGGAAATAGCCGATGCGGCGGCCGCTGCCGTAAAGTTTGAGGATGTTGAGCTTAAAATAGACAAGGAGACGGCGAATGAGATACGCATGGCCGTGCTTGCGCTTGAAGAGGTTCAAAATGCGATAAAAAAGCTGAATGAGCTTGTATCGAAGGCCGACCAGCTTTCAGACGGAGCTGATCAGCTCGCTTCCGGCGCCGGGCAGCTTTCAAGCGGAATATATCAGCTGAACAGGGGCCTTAAGGAGTTGGAAAACGGGCTTGGGGCATTGAGCGAAAACGGAGCACAGCTTACAAGCGGAACGGAGCAGCTATATAAGGGCTTAAAGAGCATGACCTCCGGCCTGAGGGCTTTGAGCAGGGAGGGGCTTTCCAAAATAATTGAAGAGACTGACGAGATACAGATATCGCTTTCCAAAAAGGACGCGCTGCTGGAGCTTTCGGAAGGCTATACTTCGTTTTCCTGCACAGATGAAAACGTAAACGGCACCGTACAGTTCCTTATAACTACGGACGCTATAGTGGAGCCGCTCCCCATAGATATGCCAACCCCCACACCATTAGCCCCATCTGCTGAGGGTGATGCAAACAATGCCGGAACGGAGGAGCAGCAAAAGGGATTTTTTGAAGCTGTAAGCGAATGGTTCAGCAACGCCTTTGCAACCGTGAAAAGCTGGTTCGAGTGAGCTTTTGGGTTGCCTTATCGCCCTGCTGCGCCGCTGTTGTGACGCATAAACCAAAATAGCGCCTACGGATAGGAGCGCTATTTCGGTTGGCACATAATTTAATTTATTTTATCACCGCGAGGGATTCGGTCCCGCGGAAGATAACGGGCTTGATAGATGCCAGCTTATCCGAGCTTAGCATAGCTAAGCTTCAGCCTGTCGATAAGCCGATCACGCCGCGTTCATATCGTAGATATAAAGCTTTGCGCGTTCTGACTTAACAGGCTTTGCGGGCCTTGCTTGCGTCCTGCTCGCTGCAGGAACGACATTGACTTTAGATGATGCGGGCGTATGCATAACAGCCTGTATCTTAGCCTGAGGACGTGCTTTTGCTGAGCGCCTGCGCCGTATAGCCATCTCCTGATGGCAGGCAACTGCTATCATTACACCCAAAACTATGCCGGGAAGCATAAAGGAGAAGAACAATCCAAAGTAATCCATGATGAACCTCCGCTGCCCGTAAGCCAGCAGCATATCCTTTTCGGAAACACGGCTTGTTGCTCGCAAAGTGGCCTATCGGGAAATTTAGTGGCTTTTTTCAAGCTCAAGGACATTATAATATCTCGATGGGAAACTGTCAATGCTTTTTTCGAAAAAATATCGAAAAAATGTTCTTGCAAAACATTTCTTAATGAGATACAATTAGTTATAAGCTATTAAGCAATAATATAAACGGATCGGAGCATGGCATGAACAGGTTAAAGGAACTGCGCAAGAGCCGCAATATGTCTCAAGAGGAGCTGGGGTCAATGCTTGGTGTGCAGAAGGCGGCGGTCTGCAAATATGAGACAGGTCGTGTGCCGCTGCCGAGCGAGGTGCTTGTTAAGCTGTGCGATTACTTTGGCGTAACGGCCGATCATCTGCTGGGGAGGGACTGCGGAATGGTCACGCCCCTTTTCAAAACGCGCACATGTATATCTTCCAAGCTTATGCCTGTTGAAAACAGCGTGGGCGTGCCGCTTGTTGGCAGGGTGCATGCAGGACTTCCTATTTTAGCCGATGAAAACATAGAGGAATATATACCTGTTGCTGCAAACGAAGCTGTGGCAGGCGAATACTTCTATATGGAAGTTGAAGGCGACTGCATGGAAGGCGAGTTTATTCCGGAGGGGGCGCTTGTTCTTGTAAGAATGCAGCCAAGCGTTGAAAACGGAAGAATAGCAGTTATACGCATAGGCGAAGAGGTGCTGCTCAGAAAAGTAAAGATGATGGGCGATTCGCTTATGCTGATACCTGCAAACACAAAATACGAGCCTATGATAGTGCCGCGCGATGAAGCAGAAATAATCGGCAGGGTAACGGAGGTAAGGATAAGGGGGCTGTAATCAGCTTTCGACAACGTCCAACAGATATTCCTTCTTTATGACCTGCACCTGGCAGCGGCGCACCTTTATAACGCCAAGCTTTGCAAGCGCAGTCATGGCCTGTGATACTATGGGCCTTGGGCTTCCAATATAAAGCCCTATCTGTTCTTGGGTATAATCAAGCGTGTTGGAGCCTGTGCGCTTTGTTTCTTCAAGCAAAAACAGTGCAAGCCGCTTGTCTGTACTGAAGCACAGCTTCTGTTCAAGCGAGCATATGGCATTTGCACAGTGAGATATAACGGTTTGTCTGTTGAATTCGCGTGCGGAAGGATAATTGTCGCAAATGCGCTTAGCATAGCCTGCATTTATAGCATATATGCTGCAATCACATTCGGCTTGCAGCATTAGCAGAAAACCGTTGCTGGAATATATCGGAACTTCCATATAACTGCTGTTGTCGCCAGAATGTAAACGAAAGAGCGTCATTTCCTTTCCTTCAGACGATAGGGTTGAGAACTTTAGCGTTCCGCTTATGATGTGCAGCGCTGAATGTGATATCATAGAGTCGTCATAGAATACAGAACCGCGCGGCAATGTCATAGACGAGGCATTGCGAAGCGCCTCCTGACGATCTTCTTTGCTGAGCGTACTGAAGAAAGGAAAAATAGCATCTAACTCGGTAAGCACATTGCTTTCCATAATATGAATCTCCTATTAGAATTGTTGTATATAGCAAATTATATAACATATTTTTTGAAAAACAAATCAAAATTGCGAATAACGACAAAACTAAACAAAAAAACCTATAAAATCAACATAAATAAAATATTGACAAACAAATGTTCGAATAATATAATATCAATGGCGCATATCGAAAGGCAAATATGGATAGGATTATTTTGCACAGCGACTTAAATTCGTTTTATGCATCTGTTGAGATAAAGCTGAGGCCGGAGCTTAGAGGAAAGGCGGTAGCCGTGTGCGGAAGCGTCGAGGAAAGGCGCGGCATAGTGCTTGCTAAAAGCGACAAGGCGAAAAAGGCGGGTATCAAAACCGGAATGGCAGTGTGGCAGGCGAAGGAGCTTTGCCCGGAGCTTATAGTAGCGCCGCCAAGATTCGGGGAGTATTCAAAATACTCAAAAATGGCAAGGGAGATATATCTTCGCTACACCGATAGGGTAGAGCCTTTCGGCATGGATGAATGTTGGCTTGACCTTACCGGCGGGGAGCATATATTCGGCACGGGAGAAAAAGCGGCTGATGAGATAAGGCAGATTATGAAAAACGAGCTTGGGTTGACTGTATCCGTCGGAGTATCGTTCAACAAGGTGTTTGCAAAGCTTGGCAGCGACATTAAAAAGCCGGACGGAACTACGGTAATAAGCAAAGCGAATTTTAAGCAGCTCGTATGGCCGTTGCCGGCTGAGGCTCTGTTATATGTTGGGCCGGCAACGATGAAAACGCTGAATAAGCACGGCATATATACAATAGGCGATATAGCAAATGCGCCGGAGATGCTGCTCAGGGATTGGCTCGGTAAGCATGGCGAACAGCTTTGGCGCTTTGCAAACGGGTTGGACGATTCAAGGGTAATACCTATTGATCAGCTTCCGGCGCCCAAGAGCATCGGCAGGGGCACAACCTGTCCGCACGATATAACGAGCCCGATAGACGTAAGACGGGTGATAACTGAGCTTGCGCAGGATGTTTCGCACAGGCTGCGCGAAAACTACGCCATGGCCGGCGGAATACAGCTAAGCATACGCGATAGCGCACTCAGCTGGAGGCAGTTCCAGCATGCGCTCAGCTTCCCCACGCAAAGCTGGAAAAAGCTTGCGGAGGCCGCGTTTAAGCTGTATGCATTGAATTATCAGGAGAATAAGCCCATACGTGCGCTTACTGTTACGGCGATATCGCTCATGTCAAAAAATGAACCGAGGCAGATAGACATTTTTACGAATGCGGATAGGCTTATAAAGCAAGAGCGGGCGGAAATGGCTGTTGAGGCCATTCACGCCCGCTACGGCAAAAAATCCATCATGCTTGGCTATCAGCTTTTTGATAACCGCCCGCGTGTGGAGCAGGTTGATATTATAACGCTGCCAAGGGCAGTGCGTTAATCATCGTCATCATCATCGTCAACAACGGGCTTTCCGTTTATGGTAACGTTGCCGTCAAAATCGATCTTTACGGGACCGCTGGCGACGCGAACCGTGCTGCCATTGGTATAGCCGAATTTACGCCTGTATGAGCGGTCTATAACCTTTACCATAGGATAATATATGGGTATCAGCAGGAACAGCGCCCAAGCGGGGTGCCAATAGCCCCATATGCAGCCTATTGCAAGGAAAGCAAGCGTTACTATCATCGCAAATGGGAATGAGCGCCAGAAGCAGTGATTCCTTTTGCCTGTGAACCAGTTTACTATCGGATAATAGATCGGTATAGTCAAAAACAACAGCCAGCCCGGGTGCCAAAGGTTAAACGCAAAGCCAAGGCCGAGATACAGTATTGACACAAATACCGGATAAGGGAACATGAGCCAGGGCGATTTTTCTTCATTCTTATCACATTTGATTTCAAACTTTTTAGAGTCGCTATCGCCGGATTCATATTCCTCGTCATCGTCGCCGTAGCTGAAATAGAAGCCGTCCTCTTTATTAAAGCGCACAGGCTTGCCGTTTATCGTTACCTTAACGCCCTTGTCGGGCTCAGGCTCCGGAATAGGATCCTCGGTCCTCAAAAGCTCGTCAAGGCTTATGCCGTAAACGCGGCTTAGCATTATAAGATTGTCCGTGTCCGGAGAGGCCTCGGCGCGTTCCCACTTGCTTACAGCCTGTCTTGAAAGCCCAAGCTTTGCTGCAAGCTCGTCCTGTGAATAGCCATGCTGCTTCCTTAGCTGCACAAGCCTGTTTGCTATCTCGATATTCATTATATCTTCCTCCTGCAAAATCCTTATTCAATCAAGCGCTCAAATCTTGGCTTAAGCATACTCTAAACGCCGCCGGTTGCGCAATACATTCTGCTTTGCAAATAATAAAAATGCGCGCAACGGACGGTTGCGTCAGGTTGCGCGCGTGCTGAAAATCAAGCTTAACAGGCTGTTGCGCCGGTTGCTTATTCAATTATGCTTTTGCCGCCCATGTACATGCGCAGCGGTTCAGGTATACTTATCGTGCCGTCTGCATTAAGGTTGTTTTCAAGATAGGCTATAAGCGTCCTTGGCGGCGCGACGACGGTATTGTTCAGGGTGTGGGCAAAGTAGTTGCCTTTTTCTTTGTTTTTTATGCGTATGCCAAGCCTCCTCGCCTGCGCATCGCCAAGGTTGGAGCAGCTTCCTACCTCAAAATACTTCCTCTGCCTTGGACTCCACGCTTCAACGTCAATGCTCTTCACCTTAAGGTCGGCAAGGTCGCCGGAGCAGCACTCTATCGTCCTTACGGGTATATCAAGGCTCCTGAAGAATTCAACGGTGTATTGCCAAAGCTTTTCAAACCAACCCATGCTATCTTCGGGCTTGCACACAACTATCATTTCCTGCTTTTCAAATTGATGTACCCTGTACACGCCTCTTTCCTCTATTCCGTGGGCGCCTACCTCCTTCCTGAAGCAGGGGGAGTAGCTCGTGAGCGTCCTCGGCAGCGTGTCTTCCGCAAGGAAGGTGTCTATAAAGCTGCCTATCATGGAATGTTCGCTGGTGCCTATAAGATAAAGGTCTTCACCCTCTATCTTGTACATCATGTTCTCCATTTCGGTAAAGCTCATCACGCCGGACACCACGCCGGAACGTATCATAAACGGCGGCACGCAGTAGGTGAAACCCTTGTTTATCATAAAGTCCCTTGCATAGCTGAGTATAGCGCTGTGCAGCCTTGCTATGTCGCCCTTAAGATAATAGAAGCCGTTGCCGCTGACGCGCCTTGCGGCGTCTATATCTATGCCGTTTACGCCCTCCATTATGTCCGTGTGATAAGGGATATCAAAATCCGGAACGACAGGCTCGCCAAAACGCTCAAGCTCAACGTTTTCGCTGTCGTCCTTGCCTATAGGCACTAAGGGATCGATTATGTTTGGTATTACAAGCATGCGCTTGCGTATCTCAGCCTCAAGCTCGGCTTCTCTTGCTTCAAGACGGGCCATCTCCTCCTGCATGGACTTGACCTGCTTTTTTGCCTCCTCAGCCTTGTCGCGTTCGCCCTTTGCCATAAGGCCGCCTATCTGCTTGGAAAGCACATTCCTTTGGTTGCGCAGCGTGTCGCAGCGGGTATGATCCTCGCGCCATTCCTTATCCATCTCGGCAACTTCGTCTACCATAACGAGCTTCTCGTCCTGGAACTTTTTGCGGATATTCTCCTTAACAAGCTCGGGATTGTTCCTGATAAGCTTAATGTCTATCATATAAATCTCCTTAATAAAATTACATTCTCTCGGGCGCTTCAAGCCCAACAAGATACAGCGCGTTCTTTATGCATATCCTTGCCGCGTCGGTAAGCGCGAGCCTGGCGTTCCTTATGTGCATATCGTCGTCCATTATGCGGCAGTCATAATAGAACTTGTTGAAGCGGGAGCATATCTCTATGGCGGCTCTTGCTATAAGATACGGCTCATACTTTTCGGCGGCTGCATTTACCGTGTCGGGGAAGGCGGCAATGGCTTTGACGAGCGCTGTCTCAGCCTCGCCTGAAAGCAGCGTGCAGTCTATATCGGCTTCATCATAGCCGCCCGCCTTGCGCAGAACGGAGCAGCAGCGCGCATGCGTGTACTGCGCATAGGGGCCGGTCTCGCCGTCAAAATTGAGCATCTTCTTCCAGGAAAAGCTCGTATCCTTTATGCGGCTGTTGTAAAGTATGCCCCATACCACGGCGCCTACGCCAACCGCCCTTGCTGCGGCCTCCTTGTCCTCAAGGTCCGGACTCTTTTCTTTAATTATCTCAAGCGTTTTTTCTATAGAGGCGTTAAGTACGTCCTCAAGATATACAACGTTGCCGTGCCTTGTGGAAAGCGTACCTTCCTCCATGGATACCATGCCGAAGTTCACATGCACGCAATCCTTCACCCAATCATAACCCATAAGCTCCAGCACCTTGAAGAACTGCTGGAAATGCAGGTTCTGCTGGTATGCAACGACGTATATGCTCTTAACAAAGTCGTATGTTTTTTTCCTGTATATCGCTGCGGCAAGGTCGCGCGTGGCGTAAAGGGTAGCGCCGTCCGACTTTACGATTATGCACGGCGGCATGTTGTATTCAGAAAGATCAACTATTTTTGCGCCCTTGTCAGTTTTGAGCAGGCCCTTAGCGTCAAGCTCGTCTATAACGGCCTGCATCTTGTCCTCATAAAAGCTCTCGCCGGCATAGCTGTCAAACTCAACGCCGAGCAGCTTGTATACTTCGCCTACTTCTTTAAGCGTGAGCGTCTTCATTCTCTGCCACAGGTCTACGGCTTCGCTGTCGCCCTGCTCTATCTTCCTGAACCAGGCCCTTGCTTCATCGTTGAGACTTTCGTCCTTTTCAGCCTCCTCATGGAAGCGCACATAAAGCTTAACAAGCTCGCGCACGGTCGATTCTTCTATCGGCTTGCCGCCGCCCCATTTTTTGTATGCAACTATCATCTTGCCAAACTGGGTACCCCAGTCGCCAAGGTGGTTTATAGCTATCGTATTATAGCCAAGCGCCTTATATATGCGGTTAAGGCTGTTGCCTATAGCGGTAGAGGGCAAGTGGCCTATGTGGAAGGGCTTAGCTATGTTTATGGAGGAAAACTCCACGCACACGTTCTTGCCGCCGCCTTCGTTGCTGTGGCCGTAATTCTCCCCCTCGGCAAGCACGCGCTTTATCGTAGCGCTTGCGGCCCCGGCCCTATCCTCAAAAAAGTTGAGATAGCCGCCCTTAACCTCGGCCTTTGTTATAGATGAGGGCAATGTAATCCCTGCCCTAAGCTCCTCGGCAATTGCCGGAGGCGCCTTGCGCATTGCCTTTGCCAGCCTGAAGCAGGGGAACGCGTAGTCGCCCATGCTCCTGTCAGGCGGTATTTCAATGTAGCTTGAAAGCTCCGCCTCGTCTATATCGGTGATGGCGGCGATAGCTTTTGCAATGTCGGTCCTTGCGTCCATAGTCAGCTCCTAAATATAATAATTATTTGACGAATTAGTATACCATATTATTGACAAAATGTTAAGCAAAAACAAACTTTGCTGCAAAGCTTAAACTATAAATTGCCAACAGGCGTATGCAATGCTATAATCTTCTCATGGAAAACATGGAAAAGAAGAAAAAGCGCCTCGGCGCGCTGGATATCGTGCTTTATTCCGTAAGCGCGCTGCTGTTGATAGGCGGCGTTCTGTTGCTGTTGCGTCAATATGTGCTGTTTAATGGCGACTATACTCCGCCTCCGGCGCAGACGTTCCAGCCTACAGCCGGGCCTACTGCCTCGGCGGAGCCTGACGATACCCCTTCGGCCTCGCCAACAGCTACTTTAGAGCCCACGCCAACGCCGTACCCCTATACAAGGATAATGCCTGTGACGCTGTACTTCCTCGATGCCGAGGTGATGACGGAAATATATCCCGTTGGCGTTATAGAGGAGGGCGACAGGAAGGGCCAGATGGACACCATAGACGATCCTGACGTTGCCGCGTGGTACGAGCCTGGTTATGCGCCCGGTGAGCTTGGCAATGCCCTTATAAACGGCCACAAGAGCTGGAAGGGCAAAATAGGCAGGTTCTCCGTGCTTTGGGATATGAAGGAGGGTCAAAGGGTAGCTGTTGAGCGTGAGGACGGCAGCGTACTCTATTTCAAGGTGGTCAGCGTTGATTTCTACCCTTATGACGATTATCCTGAAGAGGTTATGCAGATAGAGAGCGACGTGGCTAAGCTTACGCTCATAACCTGCTATGGCGATTTTGACCATAGCGCAGGCACCAGCAAGCAGCGATGCGTGGTAGTGTGCGAGCTTATCACCGATGAAGACGAGCTATCCGCCGCACAATGATGCGGCACGATTTTTCGAAGCTTAAAAAGCCCAGATAACGGGCTTTTTTTATACAATTTGGAGCCGGTTGAGGAATTTTGTCCAAAAAATGTTTTTCAAAACGCTTGACAAGCCCGCCTTCTTGCGCTACAATATGCAAGCGCGCTGAGGAAAGCGCAAAGCGAAAAGCGCGATGCGGGAATAGCTCATTTGGTAGAGCGCTGCCTTGCCAAGGCAGAGGTGGCGGGTTCGAGCCCCGTTTCCCGCTCCAGTATGCACCCTTAGCTCAGTTGGTAGAGCACCTGACTCTTAATCAGGGTGTCTAGGGTTCGAGCCCCTAAGGGTGTACCAAATCCCGAACACATGGTGTTCGGGATTTCACTTTTTTCATGCTTCACTTTTTACTCATTACCAATAACCGATTCGGGGAGCAAACCGTTTTACACACCACAATAATCAGCTTCAAAGTATTGACACTTACCTTACGTTAGATTCTATGCTATGCTTATAGCAAGGCTTGGAGGTATTCGTGTGCGAAAGAAAGCAGGATGCCATATAGCAAAGCGGCATAGCGGGGGAGACTGAGCGGATACTTAGCGGCATGTCCCCCGAAGGGGCGGACGCCCCTTAACAACCCCATGGTTTATCGACACTCTGTAAAGGGCTTGGAAGGCCCCCTTTTGCATAGCATATGGCTTTTTTGTTGGCTAATGCGAAAAAATATGCTACAATGCTGATATGTTTGGTTATGTTGAGCCTGATAAGGGCGAGCTTAAGGTGCGCGAGCTGAACCGATATAAGGCCTTTTACTGCGCGCTATGCAAAAGCATAGGCGGGCGGTACAGCGAGCTTGCCCGCATAACGCTGAATTACGATTGTGCGTTTCTCGCGCTGGCTCTTTGTGCGGTCATTGGCAAGGGAAAATGCGCCATGAAGCGCTGCGGCTATAAGCCGTTTGAAAAGCCAAAGCCCGTTATAGAGCCGAATGAGGCGATAGACTTTGCGGCAGACGTGAATGTAGCTTTAGCATGGAACAAGCTAAAAGACGACAACATAGATGAAAAGGGGCTTAAAAGGGTCAAGGCGGCGTTTGGAAGGGGCGCGCTTACGCCTGACTACAAAAAAGCCAAACGCCATAATGGGCCGCTGTGCGCGGCTATAGAAGCGGGTATAGAGCAACTTAACGGGCTTGAACGGAGCCAATGCGCCGATATTGATGCTCCGGCGGACGCTTTTGCGGCAACAATGCGCCAAATTGGCCTGCTTGCGCCCATTGATGACATGCTTAAAAGAAAAGCCTTTGCCGCCATGTGTGCTGGCCTTGGCAGGTGGATATACCTTATAGACGCATGGGACGACAGGGCTGACGACAAACAAACGGGCTCATACAACGCCTTTAACATAGCGGGCGCGGACAGGGAAAGGGCGGAGATAATGCTTTTTAACTCTATTAAAGAGGCTGAGTCGGCATATCTTTTGCTTAAACCCGTGGACGACGGCGGGATAATAGAGAACATACTTATTAACGGCTGCGGTTTAAGGACGCGGCGGGCTTTGGGAGGAGAAAATGACTAACCCGTACAAGGTGCTTGGGGTGAGCGATGACGCTACTAACGAGGAGATAAGGGCAGCGTATCTTTCGCTCGTCAAAAAATATCACCCGGATAAATACACCGATCCCGACCTTAAGGCGCTTGCGAACGAAAAGCTGAAGGAGATAAACGAGGCTTACGACCAGCTTACAAAAAATCCCGGCAGAACGGCCTCATCCGCAGGCTCATATTCATCGTATAGCTACAGCGGCACATATTCGGGGCCTGAGCAGGATAAGTTTGCACGCGCCAGGAGCCTTATAAACGCCAACAATCTTGACGGCGCAAGGACGATACTTGATTCTATACAGACGCATAATGCGGAATGGTACTTCCTTTACGGCATAATATATCTTAGACAGGGTTGGTATGACAAAGCCAGGGAATATCTTGGCCGCGCATACAGGCAGGAGCCGAACAATGCCGAGTATGCGCAGGCGTATAATACGCTTAAATACACCGGCAACCCATATTCGCGTCCGGCCGGCCGCAATTCCGGCTACAGCGACTGTTCCGCGTGCGATGTATGCTCCGGCTTAATGTGCGCGGATTGCTGCTGCGAATGTATGGGCGGGGATCTTATAAGGTGCTGCTGATATGAGAAGGCTGAGCATTGCAAAAACTATAACGCTTGGCGCGATGTGCGCAGCGCTGGTGCTGCTGTGCCTGTATGCCGCTGCCGTGCTGCCTACGGGGCGCATAGCGGCGTATTTCTTATCGTCCGTATTGGTGTATGTTCTTTGCGCCGAAAGCGCGTACATAGGCGCGCTGGCTGTGTATATAACCACGTCGCTGCTTGCGCTCATACTGATTCCGGACAGAGCTGCCGCCGTGCCGTATATAGTTCTGCTCGGCCATTTCGGCATATTCAAAACGTGGTTCGATTCGGTAATGCCTGATAAGGTGGTGCAAAGCGCGGTGAAGGTGCTGTATTGCGATGTATTCTTTATTCTGGGCGTGTTTGCCGCAATAAAGCTGCTTGGCTTAGATATCGCCTCAATTGCCCTGCCTGTGCCGGTATGGGCTGTGGTGTTGATATTGCAGGCTGTGTTCTTTGCTTATGATAAGCTATACTGGCTATGCCAAAGGTTTTATGACGAACGCATACGCCCGTCCATAAGCCCGAGAAGATGATGAACAGATAAACATAAAGATGACGCCTGCGCGTACGAAAACCTCTGGGTTTTCATCCGTTCTGACGCACATGTCGTCAGAGCCGGATTGAACATAAGGGGCCGCGGCCCCTTATCAACCCCGGGGTTTTTGACAGACTGAAGAGGAGGCCTGCGCCCTCTTTAATTTCTTAATATGCTATTATAAATCTGCTTTATTCTGCCAGCAGCGGCGATTTGAGCAGCGCCTGCTTGGTGCTTTCAAGATGCGTC
Source organism: Clostridiales bacterium (assembly GCA_004558525.1). Lineage (GTDB taxonomy): Bacteria > Bacillota > Clostridia > Christensenellales > CAG-138 > Phil1. The sequence goes on along the minus strand of SFCQ01000014.1, from coordinate 37,087 downwards.
CTGAGTATGGCCTTGGCAAGGCTTGCGTCCCTTGCCCTGCATGCGTCTATAAGTGCGCTGTGCTCGGCAATGTTCTTTATGCGCGGCATGTCCTCAACCGTATAGAAGGGGTGCAGATATCTGTCTACATTGGCATGGAACTGATCTATAAGCGTGAGCGCCACATGGTTGCCGCTCGGCTTATACAGCGCAAAATGCAGCTTAAGGTTTATGCTGTCAAGGTTTTCCATATCAGACTCGTCCTTAAACTTTTTAAGATACATATCAGCTTTTTCAATATCAGCATCTGTCATAAGAGAAACGGCGGCGCTCAATATGCCCGTTTCAAGCATTATGCGCGTATCCATAACGTTGGCAAGCTCCTTGGGTGAAAGCTTTGTTACCACGGCGCCGCGGTTAGGATATATCCTAACGAGCCCCTGAGCTTCAAGCTGCCTGAAAGCCTCCCTTACAGGAATATGACTTACATTTAAGCTTGAGGATATCTCATCCTGCCGCAGCGGCATGCCGCCAGGCAGGACACCGCGTATAATGGCTGTGCGTATTACCTGAAATACCCAATCTCTTGCCGCCATAGAACGCGGGTGCAGTTCTTCGGCTATTCTGTTCAGTTCCATATTATCATTCCGCTTTCTAATTAGATTTTTTACCGCTGTTATAAGCAAGTTGTCTGACCACATTTGCCGTAAACAGATTGCTTAACTATATTTTATATATAATAATCAGACAAGTCAAGTGTATATGGAATTTTTTATGCATTTATTTTATACATTGTCTGCATTTTGAGCAAGAGGGATATGCAAAACGGCAAAAAAACGGATACAGAACAGAGCGAAAGACGCCGTTGGGGGGCGGCGTCTTTCTATGGATGGGGGGTATGTCAAAACAGTCTATGCCGTTATGACCTGATATTCTGGGGCATATCAGCTTGCCCTTTCGCCCAGCGTTAGGGTAACGTCAATCTTCTCGCTCCCGCGCTGTACAGTTATTGTTACCATATCTCCAACTTTATATCCATAAAGCTTTGCAGAAATATCGGAGGAGCTGTTCACGGTTTCGCCGTCAAATGCAAGAATGATATCGTTTACCTTCAAACCTGCCTTTTCGGCTGAACTGCCGGCTTCAATGGAGTATATCTGCGGGTGGGTGGTGTAGCCGCCGCCGAAGAAGCCATAGCCGCCTGTTGAAAATGTGACGTTCTGCATCACTATCCCTATATAAGGCCTGCCCGTTACATAGCCGTGATCCATAAGGTCGCTTATGACCGGTTTTGCCGTATCCATAGGTATCGCAAAGCCTATGCCTTCAACATTGTTGCCGGAAGCTTTGGAGTTAACTATGCCTATAAGCTCGCCGTCGGCATTGAACAGTCCGCCGCCGGAGTTGCCCGGGTTGACAGACGCGTTTACCTGCATAAGCGTCATCTGCTTGTTGTCTAAAGTAATCTCTCTGTCAAGTCCGCTCACTATGCCCTTTGAAACGCTTGTGGCCAGCACGCCAAGCGGATTGCCTATTGCGTAAACGGTGTCGCCCACCATGCTTTCGTTTGATGAGCCAAGCACCGCCGCGGGCAGGTTTTCAGCAGCTATCTTTATCACGGCAAGATCGGTATAGCTGTCCGTACCTATAAGCTCAGCTTCATATTCAGTGCCGTCCTGCAGGTATACCTTTAGCTTTTCCGCGCCGGCAACAACATGGTTGTTGGTCACGATATAGCCATCTGAGGTTAATATTACGCCGCTGCCGCTGCCTACCGTCTCGGCAGTGCTGTCGCCGTTTGAGTACCAATAGCGGCCATTGTATACCTCGGCTTCAATGTCTATGCTGACTACGCTGCTCATGCAGGCTTGTACAACGTTTGTGGTATCGTCCTGCCCGGCGTGGATTGCGGCGCTGCTCAGTCCGGAGCTCGGCTTTATAGCAGGATTATTGCTGCTGCTGTTTGCGGCAGGTTCGGTAGCCTCTGGCTCTGAAGAATGTTCAGTGTTGTTTACCTCCTGCTGTGCTGTATTATTTGAATTTGAGCTTGAACCCTTGCCTATCAAAAGGCCGGCGCCTGTGAACAGAAAAGCCGCCACTACTATGGCAACTATCATCTGCGTAAGCGTTACGTATTTTTTAGGCTTGCTCGGCTTTTGCCGGTAGCTTTGAGCATAACCGCCATATGGATCATAGCCGTTATTGTTATTGCCATGATAAGACTGATAGGCATTATAGCCGCGCTGAGCATCCTGGGGGTTTTGAGCATTTTGAGCATTTTGCTGCGCCTGCTGCTCGGAATCGGATTGTTCATACCATTTCCAGTTGTTTTCCATATTATAAATCTCCTTTCGGGCTCACGCCCAAGGTTGTTTTCTTTTATGGCTTTATTATAGCTTGGGATTATGGACAATACACGCACTGTTGAAGTCAACATTGTGTAAGAATTTGGATTAATTATGACAAATGGCCGAGCCGGCAGGCTCGACCATTTTAATCCTCAACATTATTATCCCGCAAGCCTTTTCTTGAGATAGTTTCTAAGCTGCTCCAACGCTTCGTTTAAGCTTAAATGGGAGCCTGAAAGCTCCGCGCTGCCCTGCGCGCTGTCGTCCCTTCCGCCGCCTTTTCCGTTGAACATGGCGTTTATGGCCTGAATAAGCTCACGCATGCTCAGCGAAACATCCTTTGAGCGCATGACCCTATAGCTTAGCTGGCCCGGCTTTTTTGTAAAAAGCACCGCAACGGCGTTTTTGTTGGCGCATATCCTTTCGCCAAGCATGCCAAGCTCGTTCATATCTATGCTCTGCTCAATATGCACGATGGCATGCACGCCCTTTGTAATGTCGGACGCGGCGTAAAGCTCGTCGGCCCTGTAGGCAAAAAGCGCGTCTGTGCGCCGCTTAAGCTCCTTTTTTATATCAGCAAGCTCGTCGCCCTGCTTTATAACGGCGTCAACAGCCCTGTCAGCGCTCGTGCTGAAGCGCCGCGCTATTGTATCCATGCGGGCATTGTCCTGCTGCATCGATATTACGGCCCTCATGCCGCAGTTGAAATATATGCGCGTGCCGCCCTTGTAGTTTGTGTGGGATTGTATCTTAAGCAGGCCGACCTCGCCTGCGCGCTCACAATGTGTGCCGCAGCATGTGCAGGAATCGACTCCGCCGGCGTACACTATGGTTATCTCTCCCTTGAGTCCCTTTGCCTTTTTGCGTATATCTATGGTTTCGTATTCTTCCGGGGTGACCGTCCTTATTACCGTAGGCTCGTTTCTTTGTATGGCTTCGTTTACCCTAAGCTCAAGCTCGTCGATCTGCTCCTGCGTGAGCTGCTTATCAAAATCAACGGTGACAATATCCTCTGCCATGTGGAAGCCAACGTTTGTGCAGCCGAACAGCGTATGCGCAATTCCTGAAAGCATATGTTCCCCTGTATGCTGCTGCGTATGGTCAAGCCGCACGTCCTTGTCCGCCTTAACATCGACCTTGGAGCCTATGGCTACAGCCCTGTCGCAGGTATGCCATACATAGCCGCCGTCATCGCGCGCATGCAGCACGCGTGCTGAGCCTATATAGCCGGTGTCGCTGAGCTGGCCGCCGCCCTCAGGATAGATGGCGGTCTCGTCAAGAAGAATATCGAAATTCCCGTCATTGAGCGCTTTGCAGTCTAATACAGTAGCCGTGCATGAGGTAACGCCCATCTCGTGGTATCGCTTAACGGTCATAAAGCCCCTCCGTGAACATAAAATATATTTTGCATTATAGCATAGCGGTGATATAAAATAAAGAAAAGCAATGCCGTTTGGAGGATATACATTATGAAGTTCAGCGATTATGCCTATAAAAGGCCGGAATTTGAAAGGATAAAGGAGGAGCAGCTTAGAATAGCTGAAAGAATAGCCGGAGCAGCTACTTTTGAGGAGGCGGACGCGGCCTTTATTGAAAATGAAAAGCTGAACCGCAGCGTTGAGACTATGGCGACGCTTGCTTCCATAAGATTCACATTAAACACGGCGGACGAATTTTATAAGGCGGAGCAGGATTATTTTGACGAAACGCTTCCGCTTTTTCAGGATTTGAATGTTAATGTAAGCAAGACCGTGCTTGCTTCAAAATTTAAGCCCGATTTTGAGAAAAAGTATGGCAAAATGCTTATTACCCAGCTTGAAGTTGCACTAAAGCGCATGGATCCGCGCCTCATACCGCTTATGCAGGAGGAAAACAGGCTTTCCAGCGAATACAGCGCCCTTACGTCCGCGATGAGCGTTATGTACCAGGGGGAGGAATGCAATAATTACGGTTTGCTCAAATATATGGAGGATAAGGACAGGGATATAAGGAGGGGGGCTTTCCATGCCTGGGCAGGCTGGTTTGCGGATAATGAAAAGAAGCTTGGCGAGATATATGACAAGCTCGTCCGCCTGAGAAACGAGATGGGTAAGCTTATGGGCTACGATACGTTTACGCCGCTGGGCTATCTTAACATGGGGCGCACGGATTACGGTCCGGACGATGTGGCAAAATACCGCGACCAGGTGGTAAGGTACATAGTGCCTGTATGCGTTGAGCTGCGCAGACGCCAGGCAAAAAGGCTTGGGCTTAAAAAGCTGAGCTACTTTGACGAGCAGCTTTTATTCGCCGGCGGCAATGCCGACCCTATAGGCGACAGGGACTTTATGGTGAAGGCCGCAAGCAGGATGTACCATGAAATGTCGAAGGAAACAGGCGAATTCTTCGACTTTATGTGCGAGCATGAGCTTATGGACCTTGACACCAAGCCGAACAAGGCCGTTGGCGGGTATTGTACGTTTATACCGGATTACGATTCGCCTTACATTTTCTCAAACTTCAACGGCTCCGCAGCGGACGTTGGCGTGCTTACTCACGAGGCGGGCCATGCTTTTGAGGCGTTTACTGCGGCGCGCCATCAGCCCCTGCTCAGCTATTACTGGGGAACGAGCGAGGTATGCGAGATACACTCGATGTCAATGGAGTTTTTTGCCTATCCCTGGCTCAAGCTCTTCTTTGGCGACGGGGTGATAAAGAACCGCTATGCGCATATAATGCAGGCAATAACATTTATACCGTATGGCTGCTGCGTGGACGAATACCAGCACATAGTATACCAAAATCCGGACATGACGCCGGAAGAACGCACTGCCGTATGGAAAAAGCTTGAGGCCAAATATATGCCGGATCGCGACTATGACGGAGTGGAAGTCATGGAAAAGGGAGGATTCTGGATGCAGAAGCTGCACATATTTACCTCTCCCTTCTATTATATTGACTATACGCTCGCGTCAATCGGCTCATTCGAGTTCTTTGGCCGCATGCAGGAGGACAGGGAAAGGGCATGGAACGATTATTACAAGCTCTGCTGCGCCGGAGGAAGCCAGCCGTATCTCAGCCTGCTCAAGCTTGCCAATCTTTCAAATCCGTTTGAGGAAGGGGCTGTGCAGCGCGCTGCGGCTCCGCTTATAAAGGCGCTTGAAGAGATAGACGATATGTCGCTGTAACATAAAGCAAAAAAGCATAAGGCGGGCGAAATGAAGTCTGGAATGAGTGCAAAGCCCTCTGGTGGGACAATTCGCACAAATACTGGGATTACTGTTGTATTCCCTGTTGCGTCCCGATTTGTGGTGCTATACTTTAGGATTTGTTATTCCGGGCAAATGACACAGTCATAGAATCCGTCATAAACATATTCCTACCACCCGTGGCTGCCCTTTACGAATAGACCGCAGTCAGGGTTAGTTACGCTTTTCGTGACCATACGAGTCCTGCATTTCTTCCGACGAGATAGCTTCTTTCGGGAGGTGTTGTCTTTTGCGTTTTTTTGACCGCATTGGCGGCTCATCATCGTCATCGGAAGGCTTCTTTAGGCGGCCCTCACATCTGCCTTTACTTTCTCCATCAGCTCTTGGACATAAGGCTTCTTCGCGTTGGCACTGGCTTTGACAATTTAACCCATATAAGCAAAAACGTCCAGCAAATGCTGGACTTTTTCGACAGACTTGGGTATACTTTATAACTGTTAGTTCTAATACAGCAAACGTTTATAATGTGTTTGTGCGTTTTATGAAGAAGCAGTCGGAGGCTTAAAAACACTGCTTCTTCCTGCAACATGAGAATGGCAACTAATGGTTAGTATTCTCAATAAGGTAATTTCGTTTAACGTTAGAAAGCATTGCGATTTGAAGGGGTCAGGTTTATGCACCTTGAGATTCAAGAACAACAAAGACAGGTTCAGCGGGGGCATGTTTATCTTTCCATGCAGATATTGGAATTGAATGCTATAGAATTGGAGCGTTTTCTGAATGCGGCTGCTCAGGAGAATCCCTTGCTGGAGGCGAGCGTCCCCGAGCAGAGGCTTGAATTGGAATGGATTGGCACTATGCCGCAAAAATATGGATGCAGAACGCAGCGGGATGAGCAGACGGATACGGATTTGCCCGCAGAAAATGGGGAGAGCCTGGAAGAGTATCTTTCAGAACAGATAGCGGCATTGCATCTGGACGCAAAAACAGAGCAGGCTCTGCGCTTTTTAGTGGGAAACCTGAACGAAAACGGATATTTGGATGTTTCGCAGGAAGCTTTGCGTGCTGCATGGGGGGAGGCGCTGTATGACCGTTCGCTTTCCCTGCTTCAGGGGCTTGAACCAGCGGGCATTGGGGCGCGGAACCTGGCCGAATGCCTTACGCTTCAGCTGCGCAGGCAGGGGGAACGAGATCCGTTGTTGTATGAGCTGGCACAAAACTATTTGGAGCTTCTTGGCAAAGGGCAGATGAAACGCATCGCACAGGAACTCCGCACAAGTATCGCACGGGTTGAACGAGCAAAAAGAAAACTGGTACAGCTTACTCCGAAGCCTGGCAATGGGTTCGGAAAAAATGAAATGGGAATCCAATATATTTTACCGGATATAGAGGTCGTTAATGAAGAGAAGAGCGAAGAATTGCGGCTGCTTCTGGCGGATCAGTACTTGCCAAATTATTCAATTAGCAGCTATTATGCATCGTTTTTGCAAAACGAAAACCTGAACGCAGAGGAACGTGAGTATTTTCAAGGGAAGCTGCGTGCTGCCCGGTGGATTATTGAATGCATTGACCGGCGCAGAACAATGCTGCTGAACTGTGCGCAAATTATAACACAAGCACATAAGCCGTTTTTTCGGAGTGGGAAGCTGCCGCTGCATCCGCTTGCCGTGCAGGAGATTTCCGAACAGCTTTCCGTGCATCCGTCTACAGTTTACCGCACAATAAAGGGAAAATATATTGCCTGCAGGTATGGCACTTTTCTTTTGTCGGATTTTTTGATCCGTTGCCCGCTTCGAAATACTGCTGACCGAAGAAAGGTCGGAAAAGATGAGGTCGTGCAATGCATGCGGAGGTTGATCGACGCAGAGGAAAAGCGAAACCCTTTGAGCGATCAGGCAATTGCTGATCGGCTGCGCCGCGAAGGAATTGAAATATCCAGACGAACTGTATCAAAATACCGCGAAGAGGCGTTGCTGCCTGCAGCGGGCGCACGCCGGCAGCATTAACGTGCCGGCGGAAAAGGAGAATGAAATGCAAAGAAAGAAGATTGTGATCGTCACGGGAAACGACAGGGTTGCTTCGAGCATTGAGGACGATGTTCGCCTCATTTTAGGTGATAGCGTCATAATTGAAAAACTGTTTCCGCCACAGGTTGCTGAGATGGAACGGGTGGAGGGAGACTTGTTCCTTCTTACACGGTTGGATCGAATCGGGAATCTGGAGGCAAAGGTTCCTGACAAGGGTCGCATGCTTTGCATTAGCCGCACGATTTGGGAAAGTGGATTGCAGCAGATTCTTGCTATACCGCCGCAAAGCAAGGTTCTGGTGGTGAACGATTCGCTAAAAAGCACACTTGAGATGCAGAAGCTACTTCTCAGCCTCAATATTCCCGGGCTTACATACATTCCTTATTCCGAAGACTGCACTGATACGTCGCTCACCGTTGCAATTACGCCTGGCGAGCCTTCCTATGTGCCGCCCTATATTGAAAAAATCATTGATGTGGGAAACCGCCATATCGATATTTCGACGGCTTTGAGCATCTGTAATATCCTGAAAGCGAATACTCCGGAAACATTAGATGCGCTCCTGCATTATATGAGCCTGGTGATTACGCCCGGTAATGCGTCCAAGCGGTATCAGGATGCTTTGATCGGCAACATACGTATGGAAAGCATTCTGCAGCACATGGAACAGGGCCTTCTGCTTACGCTTTCGAGTGGTGAGATCGTGCTGGCGAATCCCAAATTGGAGCAGCTCGCCAACTGTTCTATGGAGGATGCGCCACTTTCGCTGAAGGACATGTTTGCCGAGCCCATAGCACAGCAGCTTGAGGAAATGAAGGATGACGCGATCGCCCTGAATATCGGAGGGCGGGAGATTGTGGTGAATCATACCATTATTAAATTCAGCACAAACATCCATCAACGGCTCTATTTTTTCTCGGATGTAACTTATCTGCGTTGCCTGGAACAAAGCGCTGCGATGCGCGCGAAGAAAAGCGGATTTTTGGCGAAGCATACGTTTGATGATATTGTACACCGGTCCGTGGCGATGAAAGAGTGCATCAAACAGTTGAAAATGTTTGCTAAATCTGATAAGGCAATCCTGATACAGGGGGAGAGTGGTACAGGAAAAGAATTGTTGGCACAATCCATTCATAATTCTTCTCCACGTCATCATAGCCCATTTGTTGCAGTAAACTGTGCAGCTTTACCGGAAAGCCTTTTGGAAAGTGAGCTGTTCGGCTATGAGAAAGGCGCGTTTACAGGGGCACGGCAGAGCGGAAAGATGGGCTTATTTGAGCAGGCGAACGGAGGAACGATTTTTCTTGATGAGATCGGTGATATGCCCTTTGCACTGCAGTCGCGTTTGCTGCGTGTTTTACAGGAAAAGCAGGTTATGCGAATCGGCGGGGATTATGTTCTAAATGTAAATGTGCGCGTGATTGCAGCAACCAATCAAAACCTGATGCAGAAGATAAACGAGGGCACGTTCCGGCACGACCTTTTTTATCGTCTCAGCGTGCTTCCTTGTCAGGTTCCTGCGCTGCGGGAACGTCGGGAGGATATTCTGCCTCTATTCCAGCACTTTACGGGCCTTCCAAATGTTCCGGCCGATATTGCGGACTGCCTTATGCGCTATGATTGGCCCGGTAATGTTCGCGAACTTCAGAATGCGGCGGATTATTATGGGATGATGAGCGGATTTGAAAACCCGTTGCCCAAGCATATCAGCGGAAATATATCACAATACCGCGAGACCGCTCCGGATATGGACTATGCAGTTCTGTCCATCCTCCATGAGGGCTCGCTCGGGAGAACTGCCTTGATGTGCAAATTGAAAGAGTGGGGAATTAACACGAGCGAATATGCTCTTCGGCATAAACTGGAGGACTTGGAGCGTAATGGAATTCTGGTGCGGCAGGTTGGGCGGGGAGGAACGTCACTGACTGAAAAGGGGAGGAACGCGCTTAAGCAAATACAGGCGAAATACTGAGACAAAAACATATAGCTCAATGACATAATTGGAATCCAATTATTGAATAAATTGGACGAAAACACCCTATTTACAGGGGCGAAAACGAATACTGTCATTTGCGCGGATTATTTCAGCGCATAATTTTAATATGCAAATATGCGAAAAGTATGGCAGGGCATATAAGAATACAGTAAATTGGCGGAATAAAGCATAATGCGTGGCTATAAAGAACAAAAACTGATACATTAAACACATGACTCTTATTTATAAAAAATAATTATTTACAACAACGGAAGTTGGCACAGATTTCGCGTATATAAGGGGTAAGAAGAAACGGCAAATGCTTTGTAAGGCATATGCTATCTCGTCTACTAATAAAAAACAATTTGAGGAGGAGAACTATGTACAGGAAACTCTTAAGTATGTTTCTGGTGATTGTAATTGCGTTTTCGCTTGTTGCATGCGCAAAGCCGGGAAGAACACAACAGAATCCGAACAACGATCCCGCGACAACACAGGCTGGAAACAACAACGAGAATCAGCCGCCTGAAGAAGTGAAGAAACCCGTAGAGTACACCACCTATACCGAAGTGTATTCCTCTGAATTGAGCACGCTGAACTATTTGAGCACGACAGCGACGGCCGTTGCTGTTTTGGGCGGCCTCTGCGTTGACAGCCTTGTAGAACATGACCAATATGGCATCATGCGCCCCTGCCTTGCAACGCACTGGGAGGTTTCTGATGATGCAACCGTTTATACCTTCCATTTGAAACAGGGTATTATGTGGTATACCTGCGATGGCGATGAGTATGCGGAACTGAAAGCACAGGATTTTGTCGCTGCGGCAGAATGGATACTGAATGCCGCGAATGCTTCAAAGGTTGCAAATACCTGGTATAACAACATTGCTGGCGCAAAGGAGTATTATGACGGTGAGACGACCGATTTTTCCACCGTTGGGATCAAGGCTCTGGATGATTACACCGTAGAATACACGCTGCTGCAGCCCGTGCCGTACTTCCTTAAAATGGTGTCCAACAATGTCTGGTTCCCCGCGCAGGCAGATTTCCTTGCCGAATGCGGCGAGAAGTTTGGCACGAGCAACGATACGCTGCTCTATTGCGGTGCGTATATTCTGAAGACATTCGAGCCGGAATATCAGCGTGTACTTGAAATGAACGAGAATTATTGGAACAAAGATATTATTTCCATTCGTGCGATTAAGTACAAGTACAACAAAGAAGCATCTGCAAACGGCCCTGAGCTGTATTTGCGCGGGGAAACGGACAAGGTTTCGCTTGGCACAGACATTATTGAAGAGTGGAAGGCCGACCCTGAGCTTTGGAAGCAGGTTCACCGTGCACAATACACCAACATGTCCTATTGGATGGCATTCAACTTCAACCCGACCTATGAAGAAGAATACGCCCCGAATGATTGGCTCACGGCTGTAAACAACACCAATTTCCGCAAGGCAATGTTCTATGCCTATGACCGTTATGCTGCAACGATGACCCTTGATGCATATACGTATCAGGAAAAAGTGCTTAACACTTATACCCGCCCGGGTCTTGTAACGGTTGGCGATACGGACTATCTTGAGATGAGCGGGCTGGACGAGTACTCCAAACAGGCGAATCTCTTCAATGCGGATGAAGCGCTCAAATTCAAAGAAGCAGCCATTGCGGAACTGACTGGAAAAGTTACTTTCCCGATCCAGATAACGATGCCGTACAACGTCAGCAACAATGCGACGACAAAGCGCGTACAGGTCGTTGAACAGCAAATGGAAGGCGTGCTCGGCACGGACTTCATCGACATCATACTGATTGGCTACTCCGGAAGCAGCTTCAATGCAGAAGTGCGTAACCCCGGCAAGTGGTCGATGATTGAGCTTGGCTGGGGCGCGGATTATGCTGACCCGATGAGCGCATTCGATCCGCTGCTTGTTACCAGTATTGGCAAAAACTGGGGATGCATCTACCTTGCAACGGAATACTACGACGAGGCGCTCGGGTATGGTACGTTTGAGAAGATGGCGCTTGAGGCAAACGCCATTGTAAACGATTTGGCGGCACGTTATGAAGCCTTTGCTGCGGCAGAGAAATTCCTGCTGGATGAAGCTTTCGTCATTCCTGCCTATAAGTCTGCCGGCGGCTATCAGGCAAGCAAACTTGATCCGTTCTCCGGGTGGACCAGCCAGATGGGCGAATATGGTTTGCGTAAGCTGAAAGGAGCTGTGGTTATGGATCATTCCATGAGCCTTGAGGAATATGCACAAGCGCAGGCGGCATACATCGAAGCCCGCACGCAAGCGAGGCTTGCTGCAGCGGAGGCAGGAAAATAAGCTCTGCATATCCATAAAACTACAGGTAAGTTAAGCATATATTAACTGACATGTTGGGGAGGTGGTATCTCTGCCTCCCCAGAATCCAAAATAGAGAAAGATCGGGGTCTCATTATGCTGAAGTACATATTGAAACGCCTGCTTCTATCTGTCGTCACCCTCTTCATCATCGCGACAGTTGTGTTCCTTCTGATGCGATTGATGCCGGAGACCGGTTATTTTGATGCGGATGAATATGACAAGATGGATGCAGAGCAGATTGAGGTTGCGCTGAAAGCCATGGGTTTACGCGATCCGATTCCCGTACAGTTGTTCCGTTTTTATCGCCAGATTCTTTCGGGCGACTTTGGTGAATCAGTCGTGTTTCGACCGCATGTTGAGGTGAGCAAAATCATCGCGCAGAAGATTCCATATTCTGTGCCCTTTGGGCTTGCTTCCGTTGGTATTTCGCTGATCGTCGGGCTTGCTCTTGGCACGCTCATGGCACGATTCCCGCATAAACTGCCGGATATTATCGGAAACGGGTACGTAGTTTTTATCAATGCGGTTCCTGCGGCTGTGTATTATCTATTCATACAGCTTTATATTTCCGATATCCTGCATTTGCCGATCCTTTACGATGAATATAACCCGGTATCCTGGATATTGCCGGCGGTGAGCATGTCGCTCAGCGGCATAGCCAGCTATGCAATGTGGATCCGTCGCTATATGCTGGACCAGATGACGAAGGACTATATCAGCTTTGCCCGCGCCAAAGGTATGTCCAACCGCAAGCTGATGTTCCGCCACGTGATGCGCAATGCATTTGTCCCGATGGCGCAGAATCTGCCAGCCAATATTCTTTATACGATCTCGGGTTCGCTATATGTTGAATCCCTGTTTTCCATACCTGGTATGGGCGGATTGCTGATCGCTGCGATTCAGAAGCAGGATAACCCGTTGGTTCAGGCGCTTGTGCTGATTTATTCCAGCATCGGTATTTTGGGCTTGCTGTTGGGCGATCTGCTCATGGCGGTGTGCGATCCGAGAATAAAGCTTAGTCGAAAAGGAGGCAGCCGATAATGAAACAGGTAAAACTGGAAAAGAGTATTGAAGCGCAGATCGCGCAGTACGACCAGAATATGCTGTTCCAGCAGGCTGAATATGATGCGAATGAGGCGGAACAGGGAGGCTATTCAAACTATTCGTATTGGCGCTCCACATGGCGTTCTTTTACCAAAAACAAAATAGCGATTTTCTTCTTATGCCTTTTGGGAGCAATGCTGCTGTTTACAATCATTCAGCCTCTGCTTCCCAACCAAAGGAATCCAAATGAGGTTTTTTGGGTCGGCACTGCACCGGACATGAACCATCGGCCGGATTCTGAATTCTGGTTCGGAACAAATTCCACAGGGCAGGATCTCTGGGCGCGAATCTGGAGCGGGACACGGACATCTTTGATGATCGGTGTTATTGTTGGCCTTTTGCGGGCTATCGTAGGCATTGTGATCGGTGCAATCTGGGGGTATGTCCGGCGTGCGGACCGTGTGCTCACCGAGATCTACAATGTGCTGCACAACATTCCGAACAGCATTGTGATGATTCTGTTCACATATATCCTCAGCCCCGGAGTGGGAACGATGATCTTCTCCATGTGCGTGCTTGGTTGGTTGCCGATGTCCCGTTTTATTCGGAACCAGATTGTAATCATCCGCGATAGGGAGTACAATCTTGCGTCGCGCTGCCTTGGCACTCCCACGCGCAGAATGATCACGAAAAACCTTCTGCCGTATTTGGTATCCGTAATTATGCTGCGCATTTCATTGGCTATCCCTGCTGCGATCAGCGGTGAAGTGTTCCTGACTTATATCGGTCTTGGCCTTCCTGTAACGATCCCTTCCTTGGGAAATCTGATCAACGAAGGGCGTATCGTAATGATGAGCGCGAGTTCCCGTTATCAGATCATTTTCCCTGCAATCGTGCTTTCGCTGATCACAATATCCTTTTATGTTATCGGCAACGCCTTTGCAGATGCAGCTGATCCCAAAAACCATGTATGATTAGGAGAGGAGAAAAGAAAATGCAATTTGCATATAATGAAAAAATCCTCTCTGTAAAGGATTTGGAAGTGCAATTCAAATTGCGCGGGCAAACGCTGACGGCAATTCGGGGAATTTCTCTCGATTTATACAAAGGAGAGAGCCTTGCCATAGTCGGAGAGTCAGGATCGGGAAAGTCGGTTTTTACGAAGACTTTCATGGGAATGCTCGATAAAAACGGCAGGGTAACAGCGGGAGAAGTCCTCTATAAAGGCATGGACCTGGCCAAATTCACAAAGGAAAAAGACTGGCTGAAGATACGTGGCAGAGAGATCGCCATGGTCTTTCAAGACCCAATGACAAGCCTGAATCCTCTCAAAACAGTGGGAAAGCAGATTCAGGAAGCATTGGAGCTGCATCAGAACCTGAAAGGAAATGCGGCAAAGCAGAAGACGATTGAGATACTGACGGATGTTGGAATCCAGGAGCCCGAGCGGCGCTATAAACAATACCCGCATGAATTTTCAGGAGGAATGCGGCAGCGTGCAGTGATCGCAACGGCCATTGCCTGTAAGCCGGAGATACTGATCTGCGATGAGCCGACCACGGCTCTGGATGTGACCATTCAGGCGCAGATCATTGAGCTTTTGCGCAGCTTGCAGAAGAAGCATAACCTGACGATTATCTACATTACGCACGATCTTGGCGTTGTAGCTAAAGTCGCAAGCCGGATTGCTGTTATGTACGCAGGAGACATTATAGAAATCGGCACTTGTGACGAGATATTCTACAATGCGAAACATCCATATACATGGGCGCTGCTGTCTTCCCTTCCGCAACTGGGAATCAAAGGAGAACCGCTTTATTCAATCAAGGGGACGCCGCCGAATCTTTTCAAAGAAATCCAGGGAGATGCCTTTGCACCCCGCAACCCACAGGCTCTCAACATAGATTTTCTGATACGGCCGCCGTACTTTGAGGTTTCCCCGACGCATTATGCAAAAACCTGGTTGCTGGATCCACGTGCTCCTAAAATGGATCCGCCCGATACGATCAAACGGATGATGGAAAAGTGGAAGGAGGAGCAAGAAAATGCCTGAGCAGACACGGGAGAAATTGTTGGAAGTCAAGGACCTTCATGTTGTGTTCGGAAAAGGGAAGCGCGCCTTTGAAGCGATAAAAGGGGTCAGCTTTGACATTTACAAAGGCGAAACATTTGGCCTTGTGGGGGAATCCGGATCGGGCAAAACCACGATTGGCCGGTCGATAATTCGCATCAATGAGGTAGCATCGGGCGAAATCCGCTACCATGGGGAAAGAATCAGCGGCAAGATCAGCAAGCAGCTCGATCGTGAGATCGTCCATAAGATACAGATGATATTCCAGGACCCGATGGCTTCGCTCAACGAACGCGCAAAGGTGGATTATATCGTGTCCGAGGGGCTATATAATCTTAAGAACTTTTCTTCGGAAGAGGAGCGCAAGCGGATTGTAAGCAAAGCTCTGATGGATGTGGGACTTCCGCCGGAATTTGCAACGCGTTTTCCGCATGAATTTTCGGGCGGCCAACGGCAGCGCATCGGAATTGCCCGCGTACTTGTGATGCAGCCGGAACTTATCATTGCAGACGAGCCGATTTCTGCGCTGGATGTTTCGATCCGTGCGCAGGTGCTGAACCTGCTGGCTGATCTGCAGATGGAATATGGGCTGACTTACTTGTTTATTGCGCATGACCTGTCCGTGATGCGCTATATTACAAACCGTTTGGCCGTCATACATAAAGGCCGGCTTGTAGAGCTTGCAAAGACAGAACAGCTTTTTGAGCATCCGCTGCATCCTTACACCAAGGCGCTGCTTTCTGCTATCCCGCAGCCGGATCCTTTGATTGAGCGCAAGAGGACCGTTTTGACTTATGATCCGTCCTGCCACAGGTATGAGAATGATCCGCCTGAATGGATCGAATTGGAAGAGGATCATTTTGTGCTTGCAAACAAAGAAGAGGCTACCGAATACCGTAAGGAGATTGGAGTAAAATGAAACAAACGATTTGCAATGTGTTTCCATCGGCTGATGCGTATATTCTGCCGTTTGCTTCTCCGGCAAAGCGGCATATTTCTCTTGGCAAAGAATTGGATGACGCCATTGATCTTGCGTTGGAACGGCATTTTCAAGCCGGCGCAGGGGAAGTCAAGGCGCTCATGGTTCCCGTTGCGGGCAAGCTGATCCAGCTGGTTTTTTCAGGCTTTGGCGAAATGCCGCTCATGCCCCGGAAGCTTTATCTCAATGCGGCAAAAGCGTTCCGCATGTGCAAAGACGCAGGCGCAGAGTGCGTTGCGGTAGCGCTTGATAATCTGCCTGCCTTATGCGAAGATGCGGACTTATTCGAGACCGTCGGCCGTCTTCCGTTGCTTGTGAATTACGCAAATACCGGGCGCAAAAACAACCCAAAGGTAAAGGCTTTTCGGGAGGTTTGTTTTGTGAGCGAGCATACGGGGCTAAATGACCGTATGCAGGCCGCAATAGACTGCGCAGAAGGTACGGTGATAGCGCGTACGCTGTGCAACCAGCCCGCAAGCTTCCAGACGCCGCACAGCCTTGCGGAAGATGCGGCAAAACTTGGGGCAGAGTGCGGGTTTTCAACAGAGATATTGGAACAGCCGCAGATCGAAGCGCTGGGGATGGATAGTTTCCTCTCAGTAGCGCGCGGCGCAAAGAATACGCCTCCGGCTCTTATCGTGATGCGGTATTTACAGGGCGGTGATGCGCCTGTTGTTGGCTATGTTGGCAAGGGGCTTGTCTATGACAGCGGAGGATACAGCCTTAAAAGCAATGCCAATATGAAAAACATGTTCGATGATATGGGCGGCGCGGCAGCTGTGATCGGAGCAATGAGCGCCATCGCACGCCAAAAGCTTCCGGTCAATATCATCGGTGTTGTTGCAGCCTGCGAAAATAAGCTTTCTTATGATTCTTATGTGCCGGGCGACATCATTGGTTCAATGGCAGGCAAAAGCATAGAGGTTACGAACACGGATGCGGAAGGCCGGCTGACATTGGCGGATGCAATCACATATGCCATCCGGAAGGAAGGGTGTGATGTCATTGTTGATATCGCCACGCTTACTGGCGCGGCAAAGGCGGCAGTGGGCAAATACAGCTCTGCCGTCATATCCAATGACGATGCGCTGTATACTGCCTTGCAGAAAGCAGCATACAGTTCCAGTGAAAAAGTTTGGCGCTTGGATGCGGACGAAGAGATGCAATCCTGCCTGAATTCCGCAGTAGCGGATATAAAGAACGCTTCCGGTGCAACAACTGATGGCGGAGGCTGCATCTTGGGCGGACTGTTTTTGCAGGAATTTGTGGAGAAAAAGCGTTGGATACATATTGACATGGCGGGTGTCAATTTCCGGGCGGAACCGCCTGCGTTCACTACGACCGGCGCGACGGGCTACGGTGCGGCATTGCTGTTTTATCTTGCCAGGGAATTACCGCAATACTTAAAAACATAGGAAAGGGAGTGAAATAAGAAGTGAAACCGAAGATTGGCGTGATAAGCCGCTTTATGGCGAAAGAGAATCATTATGCAACAGGAGCAAATTATATAAATGCTGTAGTTGGAGCTGGTGGGATACCGATTCAGTTTCCAATAAACCCGGCAGAACCGCCGGAAACGCTTGTATCACTTGTGGATGGGATCATCATCCCCGGCGGCGCAGACGTAGCTCCGCTTTCCTATGGGGAGCAGCCGCACCCGAAGGTGACTCGCACGTTCCGGAAAAATGATATATATGAAATTGAGATGATTCAGGCAGCGATACGGCAGAACAAACCGATTCTCGCAATCTGCCGCGGCATACAGATTCTGAATGTCAGCCTTGGCGGGACGCTGTACCAGGATATTCCGTCTCAGACGAAAAATGAAATATGTCATTACCAGGACTCTGCTGCACGTGGTGAAATGACGCATAGCATCTCCATTGCAGAAGGCAGCCATTTATACCACATGATTGGAAAAACGGAAATGCTTGTGAACAGCTACCATCATCAATCCGTCAAAACGCTTGCAGACAGCCTCAAGGCTGTGGCAACTGCGCCGGATGGCATAATTGAGGCGGTGGAAAGCGAAGATGGCATGATCGTCGGCGTTCAATGGCATCCGGAGTCGCTCTGTGCGATTTCTGAGGAACACGCCAGGATATTTGCAAGCTTTATTGAACGCTGCCAATCTGTTTCAACGCAGCAGGCGTAGAAAGGAAAGGCATGCGCACGACAGCTGTGCACTAACGTGTCTGTGAAGCTTAGCGTTCAGCAAAGTGATTTAGAGACTCAGCAAAGGCCATGCTTCAACCGAAGCATGGCCTCAGCATGTCGAAAAAGTCCGGCATTCGGGCGTTGTTCGTAAGAGAATATAATATGCAAAGGGCGTGACGAAAGTGGTCACGCCTTTTGCCTTAAGAGGATAGGCGCCAAGCGGCGCAAGGGATGCAGTCCCTTGTTCGGAACGAAGTGACGCAAAATGCACATACGGGATTACCCCGTATAGAAGTGCGCCCTTGTATCTGTTCGACAAACCGGAAATCCTCTCTCATCGTCAAGCGACAAATATTTCAATATAGCTTATTGTTTTCTTTGGGTCAACATCTGTGACACCATAGAAGGAACCCTTATACCAAAGTATAAAGCTATTGTCGTTATTTATTATGCAGCACAGCGGCAATTGGTATGAGCCACCTTTGGTATAAACGGCCTTTGACGCATAGGATATTCCATAATAGTCCAATGCTTCCAATATTTTTGACCACGATGCGTGACCTTTTCCCATAAGCACGGCCACATCGGAAAGGGGCACACCGGCAAGCATTGCAACGCAGGAATGAGCACAGAATCCGGCTTGAATGGGGATTGCTTCAATACAGTCTATTTTTCGTATGGGATGTTCCTTGGAATATGGGCTGTCATGATTGATTCGCGATAGCGTTTCAATCGGTTCCATTTCAATTTCATATTCATCTTCAGACTCAAGTGCCGACAGCGTTTTCTTTGTTATAGGGATTAAATAATCTCCATTCCCCTTGGGAATAAGTTTACATTCAAAAGAGAGGCCAAGGATAGACACCCTGCATGGAATATTCCCCTTTATGCCTGTCTCGTCCCACACATTAAATGGTATCTTGATAAATGCGCGACCACCCTCAGTATATATGGCCGCACTAAATCTATATATCATTTGACCATCAGCCCTTCACATATTTTTGATATATCATTTCCGATTTGCAGGTTTATTCGATTCCACATTATCACATAACAGGATAAAATACAAGAACAGCCACAGCAGAGCATACTACTGTGACTGTTAACTGTCTTATGAACACCGCCCATTAGCCGGGCGTTTTTGTTTATTGGGGTAAAATGTAAAAGCCAGTGCCAGCACGAAGAAGCAGGTTAAGGCGCGATACCGGCGGCATCGAAGCATTTTGCCCAAGAGCGGATGGAGAAAGTAAACGCGGACCGGAAGGCCCGCGGGAAGAAGCCTTTTGATGACGATCCCTCTCCTGAAACATAAGAAAACTATATCATGGTGGATAAACGTTGTCTATATCGCGCTATATAGGCTATATTGGGTAGGTTTTGTACTCCTCAGCCAATGCCGCCTTGGGAAATGCCTGCCTTGCCTGGGATAAAAGCTCATTATGCTCTCTTCTTCCTCCAAACAGGTGTGTGCAAAGCAGCATGTCAGCATTTGCGGCAGCGGCAAGGTTGCCGGCCTGACCCGCGCTCAGGTGGGCCGCCATAAGCTTTCCCTTTAGCTCTTCGTTAAGGTAGCATACGTCCGCAAGCAGCATATCGGCTCCGGAAACTATATCAACAAGGTCGTGCCGCATGCCGGTATCTCCGGTGTATACGAGCTTTTTGCCGCAGTGCTCTACCGTTACAGAATATGTTTCCACAGGGTGCGTCATCCTGTTGAAGGTAAATGTGATATCCTCAAACCTCAGCTTGGTGGCGTCCTTTATAGTTGTTATGTCAAACACGCCGGAGCCGGCCAGCACGCGGAAGTCCTCCCTTGGGCTTGGCGGCGCAACTACCGGCAAAGGCGGCTTTGCGCAAAGCCCGCGCTCGCTTAGCTGATCTATTGCGTAACGCAGTATGAGCATATCCGCCATATGGTCGCTGTGCAGGTGGCTGAGTATTACGCAGTCTATATTAAGCTTTGGCAATATGCTGTATAGCCGCGAGAAAACGCCGCTGCCGAAATCGAGCATTATGTTTTTGCCACCGCATCTTAAAAGATAGCCGGAGCAGGCTTCTCCCGGGGCCGGAAACGGGCCGCAGCGGCCCAATACTGTAAGCTCCATAGCCAATGTCCTTTCAGAAAACTATGCTTATTATGCTTTCCGATTAAATTAAATTTATTCTCCATGCCGGTTTTGACAAAACAAATGCATATTCGCCAAAACAAGAGGGAATACTATGCAGGGTGCAAAATTTGCGCATAGAAATAACAGGGGCTATACATACAAATGCAAAGGAGGAAGCTCTATGCAGATGGAGATAGAAGCAGCCGAAGACAGGCTGACGGCACGCATAAAGGGCGAACTTGACCACCACAGCGCCGCGCAGGCGCGCGCTCAGCTTGACGCGCTTATAGCGGACAAGCGCATACGCGAGCTTAGGCTGGACCTTAAGGGCCTCACGTTCATGGATAGCTCCGGCCTTGGCGTGATACTTGGAAGATACCGGGTGATAGCCGGACGTGGGGGCAAGATGAGCATAGGCGGCGCAAGCAGGAGCATTGAACGCATATTGCGAATGGCCGGAATATATGCGCTTGTGGATCGCATGGATATATAGGGGGATTGGGAATATGAACAGCAACGAAATGAGCATAACTTTTCCTGCGCTTTCAAAAAATGAGGCGTTTGCAAGGAGCGTGGCGGCAGCGTTTGCCGTACAGCTCGATCCGACTATAGAAGAGCTTACAGATGTGCGTACAGCGGTAAGCGAAGCCGTCACAAACGCAATAATTCACGGCTATTCGAGCCGCGGCGGCACCGTGCGCATGGATTGCTATACAGATGGCGATATAATTACGATAATCGTTACTGATTACGGCAAGGGCATTGCCGATATCGAGCAGGCGATGCAGCCCTTTTTCACAAGCGCGCCGGATCTTGAACGCTCCGGCATGGGCTTTTGCGTTATGCAGGCGTTTATGGATTCGGTAGAGGTCGCAAGCGAACCTGGCAAGGGTACGGCCGTAAAAATGAAGAAAAGGATATCTTCGGTGAGGGCCGATGGCTGAGCATGAGCTGCTTTCGCAGGAAACTACGCGCGAGCTTATTGCAAGATTCCAGGCAGGCGATAATGAAGCCGCAGAAACGCTTGTGCAGGCGAACACTGCGCTTGTGCGCAGCATAGTGAAGCGCTTTTTGAACAGGTCTATAGAGTATGAGGATCTGTTCCAGATAGGCTGTATGGGGCTTGTGAAGGCCATCTCGCGCTTTGACTTGAGCTATGATGTAAGGTTCTCAACCTATGCTGTGCCGATGATAGCGGGCGAGATAAAGCGCTTTTTGCGCGATGACGGCATGATAAAGGTCAGCCGCTCGCTTAAGGAGCTTGCGGCGCGTGCGGCAAGCGCAAGGGAGAAGCTAAGCGATAAGCTTGGCCGGGAAGCGAGCATAAACGAGATTGCCAAAGAGCTTTGCGTTGAGCCGGAAGACGTTGCGGAAGCTATGGAGGCTGCAAGGCCGTATTCGTCTATATATGAGCCTGCATACGGCGCTGATTCGGACGCTTTGCTTGTAGATACCGTCGGCGGGAGCTGCCGCGAGCTTGAATCCGCAGTTGACAGGGTTGCGCTTAAGGAGCTTTTAAGCACGCTTTCGCCGAGGGAGAGGACAATAATAACGCTAAGATACTTTTCGGATAAAACACAAAGCCAGGTGGCCGCCGTGCTTGGAATATCGCAGGTGCAGGTCTCCCGGCTTGAAAACACTATATTATTGAGGCTTAGGAAGCTGCTTTAGCCGCGTCCGGCGGCCTTGTAAACCTGCGCCTGATGCTCAACGTCAGGAAGCGAGGCAACATGCGACGAGCTGCCGGAGAAGAACAGGCACGCATGCCCGGGCATGTCGTTTGAGCGTACGCTCGATTCACCGTGGGGCTGGCCTTGAAGCGAGGCAGCTATGTTCCTTGAACCTATAGCTATGACCACCGGCCTTTTTGAGTAGTTGTATTCACCGCCGAAGGCTTCTTTATATACAGCGGTATCCTCGCTTGACGCGCACTCAGCTTCTGCATGGCCTTCGCCTACAGTGCATATCATGCGGAAGGTTACGCCGGTATTGTAGTCTGTTACCGAATAGGGGGTCCCTTCGCTTAAAAGCTCTTTGACTTCGCTCCAATCAACAAGCTCGCCTGTCACAGAGGCCTGGCCTGAAAGCTGCTTGCCTATAGGTATCTTTGCGGCGATATCAGCCCTCTGCGCCCTGTGCGAGAATATTATCGCCATGGATTGCGCGCCTACTGTACCGTCGCTCATTATCGGCTGACCGGAAGAATCCGTCTGCTTCTGCTGAAAGCGCTTCGTGGCTTCAACGGTAAGGTTCTGAAAGCTGCCGGTAGGCTTGTAGCTGAAATAGCCAAGCTCCCTGAGCCTGAGCTGTATTCTTACAACTGCTTCGCCCTTTACGCCATAGCTTATAAGCTCCGGCGAGCTTCCATCTGAGGCTTCAGGAGAAGCTGAAGGCGAAGGGGTAGGCTCGGCGTGAGCCGTTGCGCATATAAACAGCGCGGATAGTATAAGTATTGTACAAAAAAGCTTTTTCATAGCATAATTATAGCATACAAACCATGCTTATGTGTATGACTATTTTGTAAATCAGGGAACCTCTGTCGGGATAAGGTTGAGCATATCCTCCTCGCTTGCTACGTTTGTATATACCTCAGGCACTTCGCCAACTATTATGTTCTCCGCAATGGCAGCCTCAGCGGTAACGCTTATGCTCTGATACACGCCCGGCATGACTAACTGCACGCTTGCGGTGAGCTTAAGATTTACCCTGTACAACGTTTGGTTTATTCCGGACGATGTAAATTCGGAGCTGAACTGGCTTTGTACGCTTCCGGCCGGTGTAAATGATATGTGTATGCTCGGCCCCTTTCCGGAAAGGAACGTAAGCCCTGTTATCGTGCCTATAGGTATGGATATCCCCTGCTCGCCAAGCGCGGCTATGCGCTCCTGGGCGGCCTCTGCGCATTGCGCGGCAAGCAGGTTCATCTGCTGAGGATCAGCCTGCACCATGTATACCTTGGTGCCGTTTTCGCGTATATGCAGCAGGGCGGTATAGGCGCTGTTGCTTTCCATAGTGTCAAGTATGGCGTCGTTCATTGCCTTTGCGGATACGGCGCGTATGCGCGCGCTTGCGAGGGCGGCCATAGCCTCGCGCATGTTGCCGCCAAGCCATGTGGTGAGCGCTATTATCAATATAACTATTGCCGAGGCCGTTATGAGGAAGCGCCTTAGCGCGCGCCCGCACCGCCTGACCCTTGCCTGCTCGCCATGTGTTTCCATATAGAAGGCGCCTCCTGTTCGCTGTAAAGCTTATAATGGCGGACGAAATATGTCGCCCCTGTTAATTCAACATATGCGGCATGCCTCAACTATTGAGCCAATGCGGCAAAAATGTTATAATGTATCCGGCAATCTATGCTAAGGCGGATTATTGATGAAAGAAAAGCTTAAAAACCTTTTTGCCGATATAAGGCAGCGCGTGACCTCCGCGTTTTTAAAAAGCTCCACAAAGCGCCCTTCAAGGGAGCAGGAGGAGCTGTTTGTTGAACGCAGGGAGCAGCGGCCGTTCGTGCTCGCCGTATTCTTTACGACCTGTAAGCTCATGCTCCTTTTTGTGGTGCTTCTGGGCTGCGCGGCTATGGGGCTTGTTTTGGGAGTAGCCAAGGCCTATGTTGACACCACGCCTGAGCTTGATATATCGCTTTTGACCAAAAGCGACAGAACATCTTATATATACGACAAAAGCGGCAAGCTCATATCCACTTTTGCCGGTTATGAATACAGGGATTGGGTCGACATAGAGTACGTTCCGGATATGCTTAAGAACGCCGTAATAGCCATTGAGGACGTAAGGTTTTACAGGCACGGGGGAGTTGACTATAAGAGACTGTTTGCGGCCGTTGTCGGCTCGTTGAGCGCATCGAGCGACGCCGGAGGAAGCACGCTTACTCAGCAGCTGGTTAAGAACAAGCTTTTAACGAGCGAGGTATCCTACAGGAGGAAGATACAGGAAGTTTATCTTGCTATTCAGGTAGAAAGCGTTATGGATAAGGACGATATATTGGAAGCTTATCTTAACGACGTATACCTTGGCCAATCCAACTACGGCATGAAGGCGGCGGCAAAGGACTATTTCGGCAAGGAGCTTTCCGAGCTTAGCATAAGGGAATGCGCCATGCTTGCCGGCATGATAAAAAGCCCGAACAGCTATGACCCAAGGCGCAATACTTATAAAAGAACGTATACGAGCGGTGAGAATGCCGGTCAGAACAAGATGGATATAACCAACAACCGCACGGATACGGTGATAAAGCGCATGTACCAGGCAGGCTTTATAACCTACGACCAGATGCAGACAGCGCTTGCGGATAAGGTGTATATAATAGAGAAAAGGCAAAGCTCAAAGGTGGACGATATGCTCTACTTTGTTGAGTATGCCATAAGGGACATAGAGGATTATATACTTGCGGAAAGGGGGCTTAACGACACATCCGCAAACAGGGCGGCAATAGAAAGCGAGCTTAGCAGGGGAGGATATTCTATATATCTTACCGTTGATACCGATATGCAGCATATCGTTCAGGATACGCTTGCAAATTGGGAAAAATATCCGGATATTACCAATGCTACAGCGGAAGAAAACATGCCCCAGGCTGCGGCCGTGGTGATAGATCAGCACACTGGCGAGCTTAGGGCCGTTGTTGGCGGCCGCGAAGCTCCTGAGGTCAGAAAGGGCTGGAACAGGGCGTACCAAAGCGCGACGGAGGTAGGCTCCAGCATAAAACCCTTAAGCGTATATGGGCCGGCGCTCGACCTTGGGCTTTCACCGGCTTCTGCCATAGCAAACATACCGGACCCGATAGCCGGCTGGGATACGGAAAAGGGTTATCCTGCGATAGGTTCAACGAAACATGAGGGTATAATCACGTTAAGAAGGGGCGTTGTGTCGTCGCTTAACGTGGCGGCGGCAAGAACGCTTATGGAAGACGTTACCATGCCTGTAGCGGCAAAGTATCTTGCCGAGCTTGGCGTGGATCCTTCGCGTGTTAAAACAACGGGCTCGGGCCTCGCTCTGGGCGCAATGGGAATAACCCCGATAGAGATGGCGGGTGCATATGCTGCAATAGCAAACAGCGGAACATATATAAAGCCGATATCGTTTACAAGGGTAGTCGATAAGGACGGCAAGGTGATATTGGATGCTGACAAGGTGCGCACAAAAAGGCAGGTATTTAAGCCGACCACGGCATACATGCTTGTTGATATACTGCATGACGCCGTGCAGAGCGGAACAGGCACGGCAGCCAAAATAAGCGGAATGACAGTAGCCGGAAAGACAGGCACGAACTCTGATTACGGCAGCGCCTACTTTGCCGGAATGACTGGCTACTATACTGCGGTTGTATGGGTAGGTCCTGACAACTATAATCAAAAGCTTGTCAAGGATTCTACGGGAGGGAAGGTCGCGGCTCCGTTGTGGCAGGCGTTTATGAAAAAGATACTCGACGGTAAGGCGGATAAGCAGATAATAGACGCTTCGCCGGTCGAGCTTGGCCTTGTGAAAAGGACGGTCTGCTCTGTATCCGGAAAGCTTGCGACGGAGGCTTGCATGTTTGACGCATCGAGCCATGTGCCAATAACTGATTGGTTTGCCGGCGACAGCGTTCCCGTTGAAAGCTGCGATATGCATGTGCTTGCAAACATATGCTCTGCTTCCGGCCAGGCTGCAAGCGTATATTGCCCGCAGGAGGGTATTAAGTACCAAAGCGTGATACTTATAAACTCTACCTCGCGATACAGGCGCTACGATCCGCAGAAGCTTATAAAGTATCTGCCCAACATAGTTTATACTGACCTTACGCCCCTTGAGTACGGCACTACGGTAAGCGGCGGAATGTGCAGCGTGCATTATTCAAGCTGGGGCACCGGCGGCGGCCTGTTTGGCGGCGGTACGCAGTCGCTTATAAGCAACTCAAACGCGCTTATAAAAGAGGTGCAAACCTATCTTGAAAGGGTGCAGAACCTTCCCGATACTGATAGGGCGACGCTGGAAAGCGGCATAGCTTCATTAAGGAGCTATGTTGACGAAGCTTCGCAAAATACAGGCAGCGGCAGTTTACAAAGCTATTATGAAAGGCTAAAATACAATTATGGTGTGATAAGCTCCGTATATCCTCCGCCCACAAGCACACAAAGCGGCTCGGGCGGCCTGTTTGGCGGTGAATGATATGGGGCTTGAGGAACTGTATTCGGCTGAAAGAGGCAGGCTTTCCGCCCTTATAGAGAAAAATGACGGTGATTACGCCTCACCCGTATTCGGCGAAGGCCCTTATAGTCCAAAACTAATGCTTATAGGCGAGGCGCCGGGCAGGGAGGAGGCCGAAGCAGGGCGTCCATTCGTTGGCAAGGCCGGAAGGCAGTTAAACGAATTGCTGAACAAAGCTTCAATTAACAGGCAAGACGTGTTTGTGACCAACGCAGTAAAGTTCAGGCCTGTTAGAAGGCGCGAAAAAAGCACGGCCAACAGGACCCCTGCCGCAAAGGAGCTTGAAGCCGGGCTGCCGCTTTTGAAAAGCGAGATAGCCTTAATAAAGCCTAAGGTGATAGCGACCCTTGGCAACAGCCCGCTTTCGTCAATAGCAAAGCTTGCGCAAAGCGATATAGGCAAAATAGGCTCAGTACACGGCAAAGCCATCGATATTATTATTGAGGGAGAGAGAATAACGCTTTTTCCCCTCTATCACCCTGCAAGCGGCATATACAACAGGAGCCTGATAGAGACTATGGAGCGGGATATAGAGGCGCTTGGAGCAATCATGCACAATGGTGCGGGCGTGTAAATACAGCAAAAGAAAGGACTATCTGATATGAGCATTAAACGAATCAGTGTATGCGCGGCGCTTGTGCTGCTTACGCTGTGCGCGCTCATAATGCCGTTTGGCAACAGGAGCGTCAGCATTGCTGACGATGAGCAGGAGACGGGCCAGGTTATGGCGGACGGCGTGAATATGAGAAAATCGCCGGATAAAGACAGCGATGTTATAGACGAGCTTGACTGCGGCGAGGAAGTGACAGTCATAGGCGAGGACGGCAACTGGTATAGGGTCATTCATTCCGGTGAGCTTGGCTATATCCGCAAGGACTACGTTTTCACAAATTCAGCCGGCAGCAGGGGCGCTTATGCCGTAAGCGATACAGCCGTGCTTAGGGGCGCGCCGTCAAGCGCGTCGTATGTTGTATGTACGCTGACGGCTGGTCAGGGACTCAAGGTAAAGGCGCTTATAGGCGAATGGTATTATGCCGTTGTTGATACCCATGCCGGTTATATATACAGAAGCGATATAACCGTTTCAAGCTCAACGCTTGCAGGCGCAGGCATGCTTAAGCAGGGCATGGAAGGGGAAGAGGTCAAAAAGCTTCAGCAGGCGCTTTATAACAGGGGCTTTCTTGCAAAGGATAATGTAAACAGCGTTTTTGGCTCCGCAACAAGAAAAGCCGTTATGGAATATCAGCAGGCGATGGGGCTTTCCGCAGACGGAATAGCCGGAAACGCTACGCTTTCAACCGTATATGACAGCGCGAACAAGCTTGAAAAAGCCAATGCAGATTTCTATAAGCTGAAAGGCACAGTAATATTGCTTGATTGGTTCAAAGGCGGCAGCGAATGGCTCAATAAGGGCGCAAAGTTCACCGTTACCGATGTAAGGACCGGCAAGAGCTTCCGCGCAACGCGCTTTGGCGGCTGGTATCATGCGGACAGCGAACCTATTACAAAATATGACACGTCTATAATAAAGAGCCTTGAAGGCTTTTCCTGGAACAGAAGGCCTATATGGGTAACCTATAAAGGCAAGACTGTTGCCGCGAGTATGCATACCATGCCGCATATGGCGAACCCTACCGAATCAAACGGCTTTGACGGGCATTTTTGCATACATCTTCTCCATTCAAAGGTGCATGCGAACAGCAAGGAGTGTTCAAGGCATCAAAGGTGCGTACAGGAAGCTTATAGAGCGGGCAAAAAATAATATAAACTGATTTGATTATCAGCATTACGAAGTATTGTCGGGTCTCCTTTTGCCAATACTAAACAGTATTGGAAGAGGAGGCTTTTTTATGAGCAAAAGCTTGTTAAAACATATTTTTGCCTTTGGGCGCTGCTATGATGAATTTGAGCTGGTTGAAACGGAATCCGGGCAGCCGGGCTTTTTTGATACAGGCGGGCCTGCTCCGCACGAGCAGCAGAAGAAGGAGAACGACTCCATATCCGCAAGCGTAGATGAAAACGAGCGCCGGTTAAAAACGGAGCTGCATACCGAAATAAATCCGGATATGGTGCTCAGGCGCTTCCTGCTCTGCGGGAAGGTGCCTGCGCTTGCGGTATTCGTAAACGGAATGTCCGACCAGGGCTTTGTAAGCGACTTCATACTGCGCCAGGGTATGATGGTAAGAGATATAGATAACGGAGACAGCGAGCTTATAGATTATGCGGCGGACAACATATTCGCCATGAGCGAGGTAAAGAAAGAAACAAGCTGGAAAACTATAAAAAGCGCTATAATGGACGGCTGTACGGCTGTGTTTATAGACGGAGCGGCAGCCGCGCTCAACATGGACACACGAAAATATGAACACAGGAACATACAGGAGCCACAAAACGAAAAAGTGGTAAAGGGCTCTCAGGAGGGATTTGTTGAAAACCTGAGGACAAACATAACCCTTATAAGAAGAAGAGTCAGAACGGATGATCTTGTGGTCGAGCTTAGACCCTGCGGCGGCGACAATAATGTGCGCGCTGCCATTATATACAGGGAGGGCGTAGCTAACGAAACACTGATATGTGAGGTAAAGCGCAGACTGGCTGCGGTTGACACCATGCTTGTGCTTAATGCCGGTATGCTTGAACAGCTTACGGAAAGGCACACATATTCGCTGTTCCCTCAGGTGCTTTCAACTGAAAGACCGGATAGGACAGCCGCCATGCTTATGGAGGGCCACGTTGCCGTAATAGTCGAAGGCAGTCCGGCTGCCAATGTCATGCCGGCTACGCTGTTTACACTGATGTCCACCAGCGAGGATAGCGCAATGCGCGTTCCGCAGGGTAGTGTTATAAGGATAGTCAGATTCATAGGGGCGTGCATATCGATATTGCTGCCAGGATACTTCCTTGCGCTTGCGCTGCATCATCAGGCCCTGCTTTCAACGGAGGTGCTTACGACGGTTGTGGCTTCAAGAAAGATGGTGTTTGCATCCATCGGTATGGAGATGCTTTTCCTTCTTCTGGTATTTCAGCTCGTTAGGGAGGCAGGCATGCGCGTACCAGGCAGCATAGGGCAGGCTATAGGTATAATAGGCGGCCTAATATTGGGACAGGCTGCTGTAACGGCCAACCTTGCAAGCTCCGTGATGCTTATAGTAGTTGCGCTTACAGGCCTTGGTAACTTTTGTATTCCGGATTATTCAACTCAGCTTTCAGCATCTATAATAAGGGTAATGCTTGTGCTTTCCGGCTGGCTTGCGGGCTTGCTGGGGCTATTCAGCTGCACCTTTATGATACTTGCATGGTTAGCATCGCTCAAATCATACGGCGTACCGTTTTTATCGCCACATTCGCCAAAAACAAAGTCAAAGCGGCCAATGGTGCTGCGTGGGCCTCTGAACAACACGCCAAGGCCAAAGGATGTGATGAATACCGAGGAGGATGGGATATGAGGCTTAATGAAGGCAAGATAGGCAAGCAGGAAAGCGTGAGCCTTATCGCGATAGCTATGGTTGCCGCAACGACATACCTGCTCGATTCTGAAAAGGCATATTCAAAGGGCAATTCAACATTTATCAGCCTGGTGCTTAGCATAGTGATAAGCGCGGCGGCGTTTATGCTTGTTTGGTATGCAATGAAGCGCACGGGAGCGAGGGACCTGAACGACCTGTTTGACAGATGCGCAGGAAAGGCGGCGGGCAGCGTGCTTAGCGCTATGGCATGCATGGTGTTTTTGCTTTACGCGTATAGGCTCACGGCAAAATTCTGCGTTGTGATCCATAGCAGCGTGTTCAGCTTTGCACAGTATGAAAGCGTTGCAATGTGGATAATAGTACCTATAGCCTTTGCCGCGATAAGTGGCTTTGAGTGCATAGGCAGGCTTGCAAAAATATTAGGCGTGCTGCTCGGGGTGCTTATGCTTTTCGGCTTTGCTACCATGATTTCGTCATTTGATCTTACAAGGCTCGCGCCGTTCCCCGGCAGCATCGAAAAAACGGCTACGGATACCGTTGCGCGTTCGGCTGACAGCATAGCGGCGTTTTTGGGGATTTTGTGCGTAGCTCCTGCAATGCAGGGCATTGAAAACGTTAGAAAAAACGGCCTGCTCGGCGCCGCCATAGCGGCCGTGTTCGTGTTTATAATACAGTTTGCGCTTGGGATAACGTTTACATATACGGATCTTGCGGATATGACCATGCCGCTGTATATGCTAAAGATGGTGGTGATGCGCGAAAGCTATCTTTTCAGGCTTGATCAGATGAATCTGTTTTTTTATATGATAACGGCAGTAATAAGCGCCGCTTTTTTCCTTTATGCAACGGCGCTTATGCTGACAAGGCGCACAGAGGGCGAGGACGTGCGGCCGGCAGTCGTGTCCATATCCGCGCTGATATTGGCTGCGCTAAGGGTGGATCACAGGTTCGTTTCGGGCATAATACAGCGCATAGTGGATTTTTCATATGATTACGCCTATGTGATATGGGCCCCGTTTATAATCGCGGCCGTAATAGGCATAATACGCACTATGGCGAAGCAGAAAAGGAGGAAAGCTGATGAAACGCGTGCTTAAGCCGATATCAGCCGCTATTTCGCTGCTTCTTGCTCTGGCGGCATTTTCAGGCTGTATAAAATACGTGGCGATAGATGAATACGGCTATGTAATGACTATAGGCATAGATAAGGGGGAAACGCTTGCATACAGGTATTGCTTTATAATTCAGGTGGAGGGCGATACGCAGGAAGCAAGCGACGCCAAGAACATCGTTGTAAGCGCAGAGGGAAACACGATACATGAGGCCATAAATATAGTGGAGGTAAGCGTGCCGTTCCAACTGCACTTTGGCAGGACCAACTACCTGCTGTTTTCAAAAGATGTTGCACAAACGGGCTACATAACGCGCTTTATAGGCGAATCATTTAAGAATCTTGGCGTAAGGCGCTCTACAAAGCTTATGGTAATACTTGATAACTGCCTTGAATACTGCAGCGGCATAGTAAGCAAAAACAATCCAAATACGTCAAAACGGCAATACTCGATACTGCGAGAGTATTCATCAGAAGGGCTGACGCCCATGACGAACATTGCCCTTTTTACACAGAATGTAAACGCCAAAAGAGGAGATAACATAGTTACGCTCGGCGCCATAGACTACTCTATACCAAGCGAAGAAATACCAGGAAGCACATCTGACAAAAGCATAGACCCAAACAGCACAACGGCGGGAATAAAACGCACGGGAGGGCTGCGTTCATATTATATGGGGTGCGCCGTGTTCGACGGCGGTATAATGAAGGGTGTGCTTAATGGCGGCGACACGGAGACCATACTTATGGCGAAAGGCCTTTTTCATAACGGAAGGCTCACCTATGGCGAAGGAGAGGATCAGATAGTGCTGCTTTTAAAAAACGGAGGTATGCCTAAGGTGGATATCTCGCTTGAACCGGCGCCAAAGGGGGAGCTTTCGCTCGTGCTGCAATGCCATGTGGAGTCTGGGGAGCTTGATGTTGGCTACGAAAAATGGAATGACGAGCTTAAACCGAGGCTTGAAGAATATATGTGCAACGAGCTTAAACGTGTGTTTGAATTGTGCCGCAGTATGAACTCGGATGCTTATGAAATAGGCAAATACGCTGCAATGCATTTTTCAAGTGTGGAGGATTGGGAGAATTATAACTGGAAGGAAAGATACAGCGAGCTTGAGATGCAGTTCAACGTATCGCTCTATATAGAGAATGAAGAGATAAACTCATTGGGAGGTTAAAATGGCAGCGTACTTGATATTGTTTTTTGCGGCTGTGGTATATTGCGCGGCTTATGCGGTGTTTTCAATCAAAAAAGGTCCTTTTATTGCGGCCGCTACAGCTATAGTAATGACAATAGCGCCTGTTTTGCTTTTGATAGCTTCGTTTTGCTGATGAAAGCTCAGCTCTCTTCGTTTATATCGCTATCAGCGCTTTCATCGTCGCCCTCGCTGCAAAGGGTATGCAGCCTGTCCATCAAAGAGCCGCGCCATTCGCTTGTTTCATCTTCCGCTATAACAAAATTACCATGTTCATCTATAAGCAGCACATCCCCTTCCCTTGCGTTATCGGGAAGGGCGTATTTTTCAACGCATACAATAACGCCGTCCTTATCAAGTATGGCATATTTATCTTCAAACCTGTCTATGCTTATCATCTTTCATCCTCCCATAAACACATTCTATTATATACTTGATGTTATAATAAAAAAATAGGTTTGACTAAAAAAGTAGCTCAAGCTTAGCTTAAAACTGTTCCATTGAGGTAAAGAATATGCTACAATGTAACTAAACTATTTGACGGAATCCGTAAGCTTCTGCTGATGTATTTCAGGTAAATGATGCAGGGAAGGAGGATCGTACATGAAGAGCGCAAACGATAAGTATACCGGCAACGAAGAATTGATGGAAATGCTTGAAAAGCTCAGGGCCAGGGCTATGCTTGCTGAAGATGAAATGGCAAAAGCGCACCAGGAAGGGCTAACGATGTGCGATCCAAAGCTTTGTGACATGGGAACCGAATATGAAAATCTGTGCCTTGATATAGATAAACTGGAAGCTCTTATGAAGAAATACAGCGAATAAGGCGCGTTAAGTGTAATAGAATAAATATATTAACAAACAGTAAACGCACAAGCAACGCTGTTTATTAAAAAGAGTAAATACTGTATAATAATCATATCTCCGGTTTTCCGGTGGAAAGGAGCGAGGCCGCCTTGTCTTACGACGTTTTTGTAAAGGCCATAACCAGCGGATTAAGTCAGATACGTATAATGGATCTGATCGATATACTGATTATAGCTGTGATTATTTATAAGCTTATCGTGCTTACAAAAGAGACTCGTGCTTATCAGGTTTTGAAAGGTATGGGCATCCTTTTTATATGCGCGGTCGTATGCGATCTGCTCCAGATACAAACGCTGAGTTGGCTTTTAAGCTCGTTTGTTACAAGCGGAATAATCGTAGTCGTTGTTTTGTTCCAACCGGAGCTAAGGCGCGCGCTTGAGCATATAGGAAGAGGAAAATTGTTTGACAGGTCGTTGCTCAATGATTTCAGCCAAGATGACGCCACAATAGTATCTGAGCTTCAGCTCGCCATAACTGATCTTGCAAAGCGCAGGGTTGGCGCGCTTATTGTGTTTGAGCAGAAGACTGGACTTGGAGACATTGTAGCTACCGGCACGCGAATAGATGGTACAATATCGGCGCCGCTTATTGAGAATATATTTGAGCCTAACACGCCTCTGCACGATGGCGCCATGATAATCAGAGACAGGCAGATAGTTGCTGCCGCATGCATACTGCCTCTTGCGGAGAACATGAGCGTTGCAAGGGAGCTTGGCACAAGGCATCGCGCGGCGCTTGGAATATCTACCGTGTCTGACAGTATAACGATAATAGTTAGCGAGGAAACGGGAGTTATATCCTATGCGCAGGATGGAAAGCTGGTGCGCTATGTTGACCAAAGGGCGCTTAAGGGCCTGCTTGAGACCATGTTTGTGCGCGGCGGCACATCGCCGCTTGCCATGCTTAAGCGGAGGGTGAAAAATGAAGAAAAATAAGAATATCGGCCCCGCGCTGAAAAACTGGCTGAAAAATGCATTTACAAAGAATATTGTTTTGAAGATAGTATCGCTTATATTCGCCATGTTGCTTTGGGGCTATGTTTTGATGACGGAGAATCCGCAAAGGACAAAGACGATAACAAACGTACCTATAAGCGTTGAAGGCGAGGCTGACCTTATTGCAAGGAAGCTGGTGCTTTGCGGTAACAAGGATCACGGCAACGTAACAGTAAAGGTGAATACGCAGCTCACATCGTACTCAGACCTTTCAGCTGACGATATAACGGCAAGCATAAACCTTTCCAACATAACGGAAAAGGGAGAGCATGAGCTTGTGATAAACACAAAAAGCGCCACTGGCACGGCTGTTTCAACTAATCCTGACCGTATAACGATTAAGGTAGACGACCTTGTAAGCAGGGCTGTTCCGATAGAGGTCAGGCTTGAAGGCGAGATACCTCAAGGCTATTGGTCGGGAGATATAATATACAGCCGAACCGAAGTGACGATAGAAGGGCCTGCTGAGGACGTTGCCAAGATATCCAATGCCGTCGGCGTACTTGATCTGAGCAATATTACGGATTCGATAAGCAAATCGCTCCTGCTTACTTTGTATGATAACGAAGGCGGGGAAATGGATCCGGAGCTGTTTTATAGCAAGCTGCCTTCTGTGACCGTGCGTATGGAGGTATTGCCCATGAAGACGGTGCCAATAGATGTTGATGGCGCGAT
This sequence comes from Clostridiales bacterium, assembly GCA_004558525.1. GTDB lineage: Bacteria > Bacillota > Clostridia > Christensenellales > CAG-138 > Phil1. The sequence continues at coordinate 2,348 of SFCQ01000014.1, read as the reverse complement.
AATAGGCGCAGATTCGTTGCCCAAGAATTATGAGCTTGTCGGCTACGGTGTGAACGGCACGGGACAGGTACGCATAATAGGCGAGCAGGATGTGCTGGACCAGATTCATTCCATAGGTATGGAGATGGTGGACATCACCGGAAGCATGGAGAATATAACCGAGGATGTTGCCTTGATAATACCTGACGGCGTTAGGCTGCTTGATGACGATACTGTAAATCTTCACGTTAACATACGCGAGAAGAACGCTGAAGAGCTGTTTGAAAGCGTGCCTATAGACATAGAGAATCTTGGCAAAAAGCTGAACGCGAGCCTTAGCATTGAAGCTGCTGATATGCGGATAAGCGGCAGAATAAGCCTTATCAACGCCATAGACAGGGGAGACGTTAAGCTGTATGTTGACCTTAGCGGGCTTGAGAGCGGCACGTATCAGGTACCTGTTGAGATCAAGCTTCCCAAAGAAGAGATGATGAATGAGCTTATTTGGGTACTCAGTGCAGATACGGTTACAGTAAACATACATTAAGAAACATAATAGCATAGCAAAATGGCGATAGTATTAAACCAGATAAAGCTTCCTATAAGTGAAAATGAGTCCTCGCTGCCGATGTACGCGGCGAGGGCTCTTGCCGTTCCTGCGGAGGCGATACGCTCCATAAGGGTGACGCGCATATCGCTTGACGCGCGAAAAAAGGATGCTATAGTCTTCAGCTATACGCTTGAGGTAACTTTAAGCGATAAGGACGAAGCAAGGCTTGTTAAAAAAGGCTTCAGCCATGCGGCAGATACATTCCACATGGAGCCGAAGTTCGGCGTTGTGCCGCTGGACAAGCCTATAATAGTTGTCGGATTAGGGCCGGCAGGCTTGTTTGCAGCGTATACTTTGGCAGAATATGGCTATAAGCCTATAGTTATAGAGCGCGGTAAATGCGTTGACGAGCGGCGGAAGGACGTCCAGGATTTCTGGCATAATGCCAGGCTGAATCCAAACAGCAACGTCATGTTCGGCGAAGGGGGTGCAGGCACATTCTCGGACGGCAAGCTTACAACAAGGATAAAGGACCCGCGGTCAAGGCTTGTTATAGATCTGCTTGCCCGGTTTGGCGCGCCTGACGAGATACGCATTATGGCAAAGCCGCATATAGGCACGGACAAGCTTATTGAAACTGTAAAGAACATAAGGCAGGCGGCTATAACGCTCGGCGCGGAGGTGCGCTTTGAAACAAGGCTTTGCGGCATAGAACGCGAAGGGGATAGGATATCAGGGGCAATAGTTGAAACCAAAAACGGAACAGAAAGAATACCGTGCTGCGCGCTCATAATGGCGGCAGGCCAAGGCGGAAGGGATACATACGAGCTTTTGCTCGATTGCGGCATTGAGCTTTTGCCGAAGCCTTTTGCGGCCGGTGTGCGCATAGAGCACCCACGCGAGCTTATAGACAGGTCGCAATACGGCGCACACATGGATCACCCGAGGCTTGGCGCTGCCGAATACCAGCTTACATCGCAGCAAAACGGCAGGGGAGTGTACACCTTCTGCATGTGCCCGGGCGGCGTAGTGGTGGCATCTTCATCTGGCAAGGAGCAGGTAGTAGTAAACGGAATGAGCTATTATGCAAGAGACGGCGAAAATTCAAACGCTGCCGTTGTAGTACAGGTCGGGGAGAGCGATTATCCCAAGGGACCTTTGGGCGGGCTTGAATTCAGGGAAAAGCTTGAACGCGCCGCGTTCTATGCCGGAGGCGGCGACTATATGGCCCCTGCATGCACGGTTGCGGGGCTTAACGGGAAAGGCTCCGTGTTTGCATCTGTAAAGCCAACGTACATGCCTGGCGTAAGGATAGCGGAGCTATCCAAGATACTGCCTGATTTTATGTTTTACGGCATAAAGCAGGGCATAGCCGATTTCGGCAGGAAGCTTAAAGGATATGACATGGCAGACGCTGTTATAACCGCCGTTGAAAGCCGTACAAGTTCCCCTGTAAGGATAGTGCGCACAGCGAGCGGAGAAGCCACTAATATGATTGGGCTTTATCCTGTTGGTGAAGGGGCGGGCTACGCAGGCGGCATAGTTAGTGCCGCTGTTGACGGCATGAAGGCTGCCGAGCGAATAATGGAGATATACAAAGCGCAATAAGCATAATTAGGCACATAATGCTGAAAATGACTTAAGGCTGAGCTGCCGAGCAAAACGCATACAGCAAAACAATAAGTGTATAGACATATAATATGACAGCCTGTCGATAAACTGCATTCTGCGGCGCACAGCGGCCGTTGGTGCGGTGGTCCAGCGGCCGCTGTGCGGTTTAAGCAGCGGCCGAAATTAGTCAGTTATATTAGGTTTAATC
>SFCQ01000025.1 GCA_004558525.1 Clostridiales bacterium | reverse complement strand
CCAGCATTTCGGCCTTGATACTTCCGATTACTCTTTCGGCTATGTGGCTGGTTGGAGCAGCGGCAAGGAAATGACCGAGTTAAAAGCGTCCCTTGAAACGATACAGACCACCGCAAAGGAACTCATTACCGAGATTGAGGGGCATTTTACCGAGTTGCAGCAGCAGCGGCAAGCCGAGCAGGAGCAGCAGACCCCCGTATTTGACAAGCTGCCGCCCGAACAGCAGCAAGCCTTGTCCGACACCGTAAAAGGCACCTTGCAAATGCTGGTTGACGCAGACAAGCGGATTTATGGCGACGTTACGGGCAAGACCCTTGAAGCAATCGCGGCGCAAGGGTATTCCTACAAGGACGGGCAGCTTGAAAAGCAGCAGCCGGAAGCAACCCCCGAAAGCCTTATGACGGGTGAAACTGTCAGAACGCCGAGGGGCAATTTTCATATTACCGATATGAGCCGGGAGCAGATCGAAGCGGCGGGCTTTGGCTTTCACCATGCGTCGGAGGACGGGAAGTATCTCATTATGGGCAACGGCACACAGGCTTACGCCATAGCCGCCGAGCAGCCGCAGCGGGATAATCCCTTAAAGCACGTTGAGGACATTGTAGAGCAGAACGACAACAACTTTGACGGGATTATCAATAACACGCCGCAAGCCCCCACCGTCGCGGATTTGGAGCAGCGGGCAAAGGCGGGCGAAGCGATTTCCATTACCGACCTTGCAAAAGCGGTAAAAGCCGAGAAGCGGGAGCAGCCGCAAAAGAAACCGTCCATTTTGAAGAAGCTGGACGAGTACAAGAAACAGGCGGCGCAGCAGCCAAAAAAGCCGCAACGGGAACAAAACAAGGATTTGGAGGTTTGACGTTATGAATATCCGATTTACCACCCCGGAAGAAAACATTGTTGCGATCTACGCAGAGGGAAGCCGGAAAACGACAGTTGAAAATATCCTTGCCGCCATGCCCTACATGGACGGGGATATGCGCCAGCTTGCCGCCGCAGCGGTGAACAAGCTGCAAGCCATGACGGACGACGAGTTTTCCGAACAGGAGTTTATCTTAACCGACGACGAATAACCCAACACGCAGCAGGGGCGCGGTTGCCAATCAAGGCAGCCGCGCCCCTGTTCTTTTTTTGTCTTTGCGTGGACAATTAGAAAGCCGTTTTTTGAGGTTTGAATATACTTTATCGTCTATGCCGTTTCCGCACTCTGAAAGCCGCAGAAACACAGGCGTTTTCAGCCCCTAATGTTCCATGTCCTGCCCCTTGTTTATGCCTTGTCCCTTGCTTTGACGTGCAGCGATAGCATAATGACAAAGGAAAGGCCGCAGACTACATAAAACCAAACCTGATCGGCATTAGAGATAAGGAAAGCCAGCAGCCCGAAAATGACCGCCCATACAGCGGACAGCAGCACCCCGATAATCCAAAAGCCGAAACGTGTATTTTGCAGGAACAGCAGCAGCACGAACACAGCCGCGCCGATCAACACGCACAAGGCGGGGTGCAGCGTGAAAAAATGATTGCAGCACACGCCGGAGATAATACCGAGCGCGATACTGTCAAAAACAATGATATGCCCGATAAACAGCCCTATTACCATAGCGATAAAACCGATTGCAAGCGCGATAACCCAATATGCGCCCAATGCCGCCAGATAGCCCATGCCCCAAAATCCCCCTTTATTTTTCTGTAATGCAGCTACCGCAAAGGACGCGGACGGCATTCATCACCGTTTCCCATGCAATACCCGCCGCATAGCTGTTTTTCTTTTGATAGCTCTCCCACAGCCCGCGCATAACGCGGCTTGTATAGATTTCATCAAGTGTGCGTCCATATTCCGGCAGGACGGTTTCGCTTCCTCGTTTGCGGCAAGTAGCGGCGAGAGCCGCCGAAAGCGTCCCTGTATCAATCTGCATTTCCGTCTGTTGCAGGATATATAAATCGTAAAAATCCCGCAGGCGCGTGTTCAACACGCCCCGCGACAATACCGTTTCTATCTTTTCCGCAAGCACCGTTTCGAGGGGATAAGCCCATAGGGATATATACCGCTGCTCAAACATCAGCTTATAGCGGTACTCGATTTCGGCGGGCGTGATTGCGTCCCCTGTCGATATGTCAACTTTCAGCGGGATTTTCATAGTGTCTAAAAATGCGTCGAGGGAAAGGCGCACACCGCCGTACTCCGCTTCGTCCATAATGTTTGAAACGTCCTTAATGGAAAAGCGGATATTATCGTCAATTTCTACGGCGGCAATTTCTTCAACAATATTTCTTGCGTGTTCCGCGTCAAGAGGGAAATTGCGGATTGTCGTGTCAATATCCATTGTCGCCCGGTTTTCAAGTCCGACCATAGCGGAAACGAGCATACCGCCCTTTAGGATAAAATTGTCCTTGTACTTTGAGAGGGCGACGCGCTCTAAAAAGCGTTCCATGCCATAATTGCGGATAAAAAGCGCGGATTTATCGCTGTCGCCTTTCGCCTTGTTTCGGATTAAATCTTTTAACTGCCTTGAAGTCTTTATCATCAGAACAGCACCCCCATTGTTTCGCTCATTTGTTTTTCGATATGAAGCGCAACGGCATACCGGCTCAAAACGGAAATACGCTTGTCCTTGCACTTCATGTATTCTCTGACCGCATAATTGAATACGGCAATATCCATATCAGCCCTTTTGCGCAGTATGTCGCAGATCGTGCGTTCCATGTCATACGCTTTTACAAAATGTCCCCCCGGCGTTTGGATTTCGCAAAGCCCCATACTGTACCATTCCTGTTTGACATAGTACGCCTTAACGCCTTTTCTTATCAGCCCGCCGCCGTTATAGCTTGACGGGACGGTAACGGTAAAGGGGATTGGCTCTTTTTCCGCGAGATCGTGCAGATACAAGGCCGCTTCATGGGAGTAGACCGCTTTAGGGAATTGCGCTTGCAGCAGGTACATTTCATCTGTCAGGCAATCCGGCGAAAGGTAAATGCCATGCGCCGCCTTTTCCAGCCCCGCAGCTTTCACATATTTGTAAAAAGTTTCTTTGGAAATGCCAGCGGCGACAACATCAGCCGTTTTCAATATGCCGTTGTTTTCCGTAAGCAGTTTTTCAATCGTTTCCTGCTTCAAAACCATCACCAACTTTCACGCTGAAATTATATTATAAAATCAGCGTAAAAGTCAATAGTATTTTTTTGAAAATTAAAACCGTCGCGTCACCGCTCCTGCTCCCGCGCCTTGCTTTGGGACGGGTAAAGAATACTATCGACGTTCTTTTTGACAATCCCGTATTCCTGCATTTGCTTTTTCGCTTGGCGGTAATCCTCATACAATCCGCAGATACTTTTCCTTGTCCGGCGATTTTCGGTATTCATCGTAAATCGGTTTTAACTGTCGGTATGTGGTGGTGTGCTTGATAAGCAGCGACAAATCGGACATACGCTGTTCTACCTCTTTAACCGCCCTTGCCGCCGCGTCATGGGCGGTCATAATATCCGCGATTTTGCTTTCAAGGTCGCTGTAATACTCAATCTTGTTTTCGGTCAAGAAGTTCATGCTTTTTGCGGCCTGTTTCAGATTATGGATTTTCGCCCACCGTTCATAGCCCGCCGACTGTTGCGCTTTGATACTGTTTTCAAGATCGACGACAAGCCGGATTTTCCTATCTTCCCGCAGCGTTTTTGTTTTGGCAATATATACGCCCTTGATACGCTCCTTAATCGCTTCTTCCGTATAGGCCGCGCCCAGCGTCTTTGCGCGGGTAAACCGTTCCTGTCCGGCGGCGCGGAAAGAAATATATTTGCCCTGTTTGATTTCATACCCCATTTCCTGCAAGCGGCGCAGCAGTTCGTCAAAATCTTTCACTTGGGGAATGAGGGTATCTATCGCCGTTTTCAGCTTGGCTTTGTAGCTTGTCCCTTGCTTTTCGGCGGTATATTCCGCATAGCTTTTCCCTTTGTCCTGCCCCGGCACGACAACGGACAGCCCATGCTCTTTACATATCCTGTCGCTGGTGCGCCGGATAAAGTGATAGCTTTGCTTGTTGGAATGGTACTTTTTGTAGTCAACGAAGCTAACCGCGTTGAAAATCAGGTGATTATGCAGATGGTCTTTATCGACGTGGGTTGTCAAAACAAACTCATACTTGCCGCCTAACACCGCTTGCGCAAGTTCCATTCCGATTTTGTGCGCTTCTTCCGGCGTGGTTTCGCCCACCGCAAAGGATTGTATCAAGTGCCGCCCTAAATGGGTGCCGCGATCTCCCGCAGCTTCCCGCGTCCATGCAAACTCAATATCAGCGGTTTCCAGACCGCAGCCGAAAGAGGACGCGAGCAGCTTCCCGTCTGTCTTTTCGGGATTTAAGATATAGTCTATCGCGGCCTTTAAGGTTGATTTAATAGGGTGCGTCTTTGTAACCGCCATATTTCGTCCACCGCCTTTTTAATGTCCTCAATGTCCTGCTCATAAACCGTCCCCGTCGCGTTGGCGCGTTTGGCAATCTGGTTGATGTTGCGGCTCACCGCTTGCAACTGACGGATATATGCTTTTGTGTCGCTTCGGTCAATGACAAGGATATACCCGTCTATCGCCATTTTTCGGAAGTATGCCCCATACTGCTTTATGGGAAGCTGCTTCATCTTCCCGTCGATCAGCCGCTTTTCTTCTTCCGTAACGTAAAACTTCATTTGGATATTCCGTTTTCGGTTTTCCATGCTCACACCGCTTTTTCGTCCTCGCAAGCTGCATATCGTTCATTTCCGCTTTGCAGCGGAAAGTCGCTCATTCCGCTGCTCGTCCTCTCCCCAGGCTTTGCGGGGCACCCCGCGTAAGGGTTTGGGATTATCCCAACACCGGGGTCCCCGAAAAGTCGCAAGACTTTTTGGGGTGGGAGCAGGCAATTTTCGCAAACGGGTACTCGTTTGCTGTGCTTGCTATCTGCTCATTTCTCCTATTACTACTACGGGGAAAACGCCTTGTTTGGGAAACAGGGGTAGCAACTTTTTTGAAAATCCCTCTCGTTTGATGTTGAAATCCGCCGTGTTTCTCTATATGATTATTGTGTATAGCTGTGCATAAATTGACGCAGGAGGGGGAATTAGCCGTATGGCGGCTTATCAAAGCGAATTGGCGGTCATCACAAAAGCAAAAGACCTTTGTTCCTATGTGATGACGGTAACGGATAAATCGCCTAAACGTTTCCGCTTTACCCTTGTTGCAAAGCTGCAAAGTTACGCGCTGAATACGATAGAAAATCTGTACCGTGCAAATGAAGTATTCGTAAAAGCCGGGGACAGGGGCAAAGCCGCGCAGCGGGTAGATTTTCAACATCAGGCTCTAACAGAACTAAAGCTGCTCGGTTATATAGCACAGCTATCTATGGAACAAGGCTGTATATTGCCGAAGCAGTATGAGAAAATCACAAAGAAAGTGCATGACTGCCAAAATATGCTCGGCGCATGGCTGAATAGCGACAGGAAACGGTTAGGGATATAGGCCGCAAGGCTTTATATCATATACGGGATAGGGTTGTATAATCTTTGAGCGCCGGTGTGTGGTGGCTCCGCTCGCCTAACGCAAACAATACCAACAATGCGGGCGCGGTCAACAACAATGGGAATGTGAACAACAACAACGTGAACAATGACTGGGCGGCTCGTCCCGCGTCGCCTTATTGCCCGAAGTATGCCGCAGGCGCGTCATACCCGTGCAGGCCGGAAAAAAGGCTTGCTTGCATAAGGCAAAGGAACCCTATTCCCTTTCGCGCAGGGGTGTCATGGAGAAGCAAAGCGCGGAAAAACACATGCCGCCGGAGCAGCCGGACGCAAACGGGGCAAGCGGCAGAGCAAGCCCGGCAGGACGCTTTCGGTTTCTTTGAAAGAGCAGCCCATTATGGCCTTTGAAACGCTCTTTCCCGGCGGTGAGATAAGGAGCATAGTCCGCATGACGGAGTATGAGAAAATATATCAGTTTGAAAACCTGTACCGGGCATATAAAATGGCGGCGCGGTGCAAGCGTACAAAAAGGGAAGTGATCGAGTTTGAACTAAACCTTGCGGAAAACCTCTGGAAGCTGCACGATGAGTTGGAGAACAGACGCTATCAAACGCCGCCCTACCACCGCTTTATGATTTACGACCCGAAGAAGCGGGAAATACAAGCCCTCTCTTTTCGGGGACGTGTGGTGCAGCACAGCCTATGCGACAACGTATTGAAGCCGTATTTTGAAAAACGGTTGATTTACGATTGCGCGGCTTGCCGGGAAAATAAGGGGACGCATTTTGCCATGAAACGTTTGACAGGGTTTTTACAGGCGTTTTACAAAGAGCATGGCACAAAGGGATATTTTCTGAAATGCGACGTGCGAAAATATTTTGACAGTATCGACCACGGCGTATTGAAGTACTTACTCCGGCGTTTTCCCGATAAAGAGGTTTTGACGTTTCTGTATCAGGTCATCGACAGCTTTAACGCCGATACGGGAAAAGGGCTGCCGATGGGAAATCAGTCAAGCCAATGGTTTGCCCTGTACTATCTTGACCGGATAGACCGTATCATTAAGGAAAAGTACAAAATCAAATACTATACCCGGTATATGGACGATTTGATTTTGCTGCATGAGGATAAAGAACACTTAAAAACCTGCCTTGCGGAAATCCGGGCGTTTGCGGCTGAAAAGCTGAAACTTGAGTTTAACGAGAAAACGCAGATTTTCCCCGTTTCGGAGGGCGTGGATTATCTCGGCTGGAGGTTTTATCTGACCGATACGGGCAAGGTCATACGGCGGTTTCGGACAAGCAATAAGCGGCGGTTTAAGAGGCGGCTGAAAGCCTTTCAAGAGAAATACCGCAGCGGGGAGATGGATTTTGACGCAATCAAGCGCAGCCTTGCAAGCTACGACGGGCATTTGCAGCATGGGCATACATGGAAGCTGCAAGCGAAGATATATGGAAAGTTTGTACTGACAAAAGCCCCGAAAGGAGAAGTAATGGCAGTTCCGGGTGAAACGCCCGAAAACGCATAAAGATGTGAAGAAAAGGACAGGAGGACATAAAATGAAACCGAAACGAAAAATAATCAGCTTACTGCTTGCCATCTGTCTTGTGGCAGGGCTCTTGCCACAGGTCGCTTTTGCGGCGGGAACAGATACCGGCAAGGCGATACAGCTTGTGGACAGCGGGACTGCCGCCAATATCAGCGGCGGGCAGGCCGATAACATCTATTTCGGGACATGGGAGGAAAACCCAATCAAATGGCGGGTTTTGGACGACCAGACCAACACCGGGGGAAGCGGCCTTTTCCTGCTCTCCGACGCGCTGCTTGGAACAGGCAGTTTCGGAGATGTGTATTTTGATAACAGCGGAAACGGCAGCAACGTATGGCAAGGCAGTACGGCGCAGGACTGGTGTAGAACCTTTTACAACGGCAATTTTTCCGAGGGCGAGCAGGGCGCGGTGCTTGCAACCACGAAAAGCGATGGAGCATTTACCAGCAGTACATATAGCGTACCATTTGCCGCCTCTGAAAATATCCTAAACGGGGACAAGGTATTTTTCCTCTCGGCAGAGGAAGCGGAAAACAGCGCATACGGTTTTACCGATGACAATACGCGTATTGCCAATTATGGCAATAGCGCCGATGTGTGGTGGCTCCGCTCGCCTTACGCATTCTATCCCGACTTTGCGGGCGCGGTCTTCAACTCTGGGGATGTGAACTACCTCATCGTGCGCGCTTTCTGTGCGGCTCGTCCCGCTTTTAATTTAGATCTGAACTCTGTCCTCTTCACATCTGCCGCCGAAGGCGGCAAAATCCCCGCCGCCAACGGCGGCGGTAATCAAGGCGGCGAAGCCGCCGACGCGATTTTTGAAATTGGCGATTATGACGGAAACGAGTGGAAGCTGACGCTGTTAGATGATAGCCGCGAGTTTGGCGTAACGGAAGAAACCGCCAGCGGCAAGCCCGGCGATACCATTACGCTGAATTACACCGGGGCGGCCACCGGGGCGAATGAATATATCTCCGTCATCATTGCGGATAAAAGCGGCGCACAGTATTATGGCAGAGTGGCGCAGACGAACAACGCAAGCGGACAAATCAAAATTAAAATCCCGGCTTCCCTTGCAGAAGGGACATATACCCTTAATGTGTTCAGCGAACAATATAACGGCGGTGAAAACGACGATACCAAGCTGACCGACTATGCCAGCGCGTTTGAAGCAGTTACCCTCAACGTTTCCAGCGATACCACCGCCCCGACGCTGACAGGAGGCGGCGCGACCCGCACCAGCGAAACCGCCGCGACGGTGAAGTTTACCAGCAACGAAGCGGGCAGCTATTACTATACAGTCGTGGAAAGCGGTGCAGCCGAGCCGGACGTTAGTACCAGCGGGACGGGTACTGCTTGCGATACAACCGAGCAGACCATTTCCCTTACAAGCCTTGCCGGGGCGGGCGCAAAGGATATTTACATCGTCGTAAAGGACGCGGCGGGAAATATAAGCGGCAAGCTGAAAATCGAGATACCCGCCTATGTTGCGCCGAGTTACGGCATTTCCGCTGACCCGTCCGCGCTGGATTTTGGCAGCGCGATGGAGGGCTATTCGTCCGCGCCCGCAGCGCAGACCGTAACCATCACCAATACGGGCAATCAGACAATTACCCTCAATCAGCCTACGGCAACGGATTTTAATATCGGCACTCTGTCCACGACCGACCTTGCGGCGGGCGGTACGGCGACATTCACCGTCCAGCCGAAAACCGGGCTTACCGCAGGAAACCACAGCGAAACGCTTACCATTTCCGGCAGCAACGGCGCAAGCGCACAGGTTGCGATTTCCTTTACGGTAACGGAAACCGCCCCGGCTACTTACACCCTCACAGTGGAACTAAACGGCGGTAGCGGCGCCACCGCAGGCGGCGAGTACGCCGAGGGCGCGGTTATCAATATCAATGCGGGAAGCCGCAGCAATTACCACTTTGACGGGTGGACAACCTCAAACGGCGGCTCGTTTTCCGACGCTTCCAGCGCAAGCACCACCTTTACCATGCCCGCAGCCAATACAACAATTACGGCAAATTGGAAGTATAACGGCGGGGGCGGTACAGGCGGCAGCACAACCGATTATTACCGCCTGACATTTGAAACCAACGGCGGCAGCGCGATCGCTTCTATCCGCCGCGCCGAATATACGACGGTTGACCTTTCGGGCTACAAGCCGACCCGCGAGGGCTACGACTTTACCGGCTGGTATGCCGACAAGGGTTTGACGGATAAAATCACAAGCATACGCCTTACCCGCAACACGACGGTTTACGCCGGGTGGGAAGAAAAGAAAGAAAATCCGAGTACAGGCTTTGAAAACCCGTTTACCGACGTTTCGGAAAACGACTGGTTTTATGACGACGTAATGTTTGTGCTTGCAAACGATCTGATGGTTGGCACAAGCGATAACACCTTTGACCCTTACGGTACGACCACCCGCGCTATGGTTGCCACGACAATATGGCGTATGGAGGGAAAGCCGGAGCCGGAGGGTGATAATCCCTTTACAGATGTAAAAAACGGCGAGTGGTACACCGACGCGATTGTATGGGCGAATGAAAACGGCATTGCCGTGGGCTACGGCAATAATCTGTTCGGCACAAACGACCCGGTAACAAGAGAACAGCTTGCAGCGTTTTTCTATCGCTACGCCGAGTACAAAGGCTATGACACCGAAATAACGGGCAGCCTTGACCGCTTTGCCGACAAGGACGATATTTCCGAGTGGGCGCAGGAAGCTATGGCGTGGGCTGTCGGCTACGGGATTTTTGAGGGCAGGGACAACGGTATGCTCGACCCGCAGGGCAACGCTACGAGAGCCGAGTTTGCGGCTATGCTGCACCGTTTCTGTGAAAAAAACGATCTCGAAAAAGGCGTGACCGCAGCGGGCGGCATGGGCTGGATAAACCCGGACAAAACGGCGAATATCCCGCAGACGGGCGACGCGGGGAACAGCGGTTTTTGGCTTTCCCTGCTGCTCTGTTCCCTTGCGGCCTGTATTGCTTTGGCGGCGGGCTTGAAACGGCGCGGGGGAAACGGCGGGGACGACGCGCAGCCTATTCATTCATAACCTTAACCTCTTACGGGGCGCGGGCGTATCTGCCCCGCGCCCCGTTTTCTCTTTTTGTAAACCGGAAACGCCCCTTTCGCAGCGGCGCGGCTGATTTTCGGAACATTCCGGGCGGGCGCGGTGGATAACCGCACCCGCTTTCTTTTTCATGCCCAAATCCGCGCAAAAGGCGCACAGGCAGGACGAAAAACCTGCTTGTGCGCCTTTTTGTTTTTCTGCCTTTCCTGCCGCGCCCCGCCCTTCTGCCCGCTGTTTCAAATGCGGACGGGAGGCGGGCTGATTGGAAGCGAAAATATTTTTTCAAAGCGCCCCGCCGCTTCTTTTCCTAAATGGGATAACCCCACCGTAGTAGTGGTGAAAGGGAGGACAACAATCACCCGCTTTCGCGGCAGCGAAAGGAGGTGAGAAGATGAAATCTCAATCCCATGAAGAACATATCCGGCATACCTTTGACGCATTTTGCAAAAAGGTATTGCGCAACGAAGCGCGGGACTATCTCGACGAGATCGTACGGAAACGAAGCCGGGAAATCTCCCTGTCGGAACTCCCCGCAGAAGCTATGGCGCAGTTTGCGGCGTATGACCGTTACTTTGCGGAGGACAGCGCGTTTGATATTTTAGGCTGCACTGTCTATGTGGACAATCCCGAACTTGCACAGGCGATTGCCGCGCTCCCAAAGGACAAGCAGGAGGTTATCTTGCTGTTCTACTTCCTTGAAATGTCTGATTATGAGATTGCAAGGCGGCTGAACATGATACGCCGTTCCGTAACTTACCGGCGGACAAGCACTTTGAAGCTGTTGAAAGAATGGATTGGAGGAAACGCAGATGAAAAATGAAAGACCGCTTCTGCCTTTCCCCGTCATTTCGGCGGCGGCAAAGGGCGACGCGGAAGCGATGAACAGGGTGCTCAAACATTATGCGGGGTATATTGCGAAGCTCTCCATGCTGCAATATTCCGATGAAAGCGGAAGCCCCCGTATGTATGTTGACGAGGAAATGCGCCGCAGGCTGGAAACAAAGCTGATTGCGGCTATCCTGACATTCCGGGCTGACTGACCCCACGGGGCGGGGCGTATTTATCTTCCCTTTCTACGCCCCGCCCTTTTTGTACCTTGACAAAGAAAGCCCGCCAGCGGCGGGCAGCATAACAGGCAAACGGGTACATTCCGTCTGTATCGAGCCGGGCGGCGGGTACGCCATGACGCTTTTCCCCTACGGGGAAAAGCCGAGCGAGAACTACCGCGCCGTAAAACAGGTTTAGCAGCTTGTGGGCGACGACATACAAACGGCTACAATGATACTCCCGCGTTGAACGCCCTCAAAGCATTGCGCGGCGCACCCATCAGCATGGGCCGGGGTGAAACTCCCGTGAGGTTGCAGCTAACAACCGCCCGTTTCTGCCTTTTGATGAATACAGTTTATCCATACAGGAAAAGGAGGTTTTTTCTAATGGATAAAAACCAGACTGTTATTACAGAACGCAAGATAGGGAAAATCACCTATCTTGTTCAAGCGTTGCCGAGTGAAAAGGCAACCGATACAATCCATAAAAAGATTGAAAAACTCATTGTAAAGGATTTGCAGGAAAAGCCCGGAAATCCGGGCTTTTTAGCGTCCGAGTAGTGCATTAGGCGGCGGGATATGGTATAATGATAGCAACACATTATACTTGTTTATTCGGCTGTCGGAAAGGAGGACTTATGTTACAGTCGAATAAAATCACCGCCCTTTACTGCCGTTTAAGTCAAGAGGATATGCAGGCCGGGGAAAGCGGAAGCATACAGCACCAAAAAATGATACTAAAGCGTTATGCGGACGAACACCACTTCTTGAACACCAAGTTTTTTGTGGACGACGGATTTTCCGGCGTGAGTTTTGAGCGCGAGGGGCTGCAAGCGATGTTGCAGGAAGTGGAAGCCGGACGAGTGGCGACGGTC
>SFCQ01000013.1 GCA_004558525.1 Clostridiales bacterium | reverse complement strand
CATGCTGCTGTGCATGGTAATGCTGGTTGGCACCACCTTCGCGTGGTTCACCGACAGCGCAAGCACCGCGGTAAGCACAATTCAGGCCGGTACGCTGGATATCGCGCTTGAAATGAAAGGCGCAAACGACGAATGGGTAAGTGCCGAGGGACAGACGCTCAGCTTCAAAAAAGCCGCTGGTGCACCGGAAAACGAAGAAATCCTCTGGGAGCCGGGCTGTACTTATGAGCTGCCTGAGCTTCGCATTGTAAACAAGGGCAACCTTGCGCTCAAGTATAAGATGGATGTAAGCGGTATCGTAGGTGATGCAGATCTGCTTCAGGCGATTGATTTCACCTATGGCGACAACATTGACATCAGTGCTGAAGTCAGTCTTGCGCCCAATGCTTCAACCGAAGGCATTATAATCAAAGGCCACATGAAAGAGGAGGCCGGCAACGTGTATCAGGGCCTGTCCATTGAGGGCATCGGTATCACCGTTCTGGCCACTCAGGATACCGTGGAGTACGACAGCTATGACAACCAGTATGATGCTAACGCCACTTATCCGGTCATGGTCTCCGACCCTGCCGCCATGAGAGACGCGCTGATTCAGGGCGGCAACATTGTTTTGACAGAGAACGTCATCGTTGATGACGGCATCCAGATGTCTGTAACGAATGACACCGCTATTGACTTCGGCGGCAACACTCTTACAGGCGCCGTTGAAAGCGGCAGTATCAGCAGCAGTGACGGTCCTACAAACCTTGTATTAAGCGACCCCAACAACAACGGCGGGTACAGCATAGACGGCAGCATTGTAGTACATGGGGGCGGCGGATATACACAGATTGCAGCCATTGCGGTATGGAAGCCCACCGTAACAATTCAAAGCGGTAAATACACCCATGACAGCGCTGTGATTCTCTGCCAGCTTCAGACCCAAGACCCGGATGCTGTCGGCGTAGTGATCAACGGCGGCACATTTGACGGAAAAGGCGCAGCAAGCGTTATTGCCAACGTATTCGGAAATGTTATTGTAAACGGTGGAGAATTTAACGCCCATTATGACGGTGATTCCTCCGGTGAATGCGTTTATGTCGACTACGGCAACAGCCATGTACCGTCTATTACAACCATCAACGGCGGTACCTTTAAGGCCGACAAACGTATCTTCTATGTAAAAGTAAATACGAGTTACACACAGAAAATCGTTGTTAACGGCGGTACCTTTAATGTTGCTGAAGGCGGAAGCCTTATTCAGGTTTCTTCCGGAAATGCCAGCGACTATCTTACTATCACCGGCGGTACCTTTAACGTTGATCCCAGCGCCTATGTGGATACGGCTAATTACAACGTCACCAACAGCGGCTCCACTTGGACTGTAACCGCAAAATAACCCCCTATTTACCAAACCTCTCCCGCCTCCGGGCGGGAGGGGCAATCAAAGGGCACAGATGTAAATTCCGTACCTTTTGATTGCTCATCAAGAGTGATCTCGCCAAACGGAGGTTGAGTGGCTTGAAACGATTATTTCAAAGCAATGGAAACGGAGCACACCGTAAATCTGCAATTGACAGTGATCTCCTGCGCATTCTGGTGCCGCCAGTCATATGCGTTGTGATTTGCTGCACATTCTTTGTGGGAGCAAGCTGGGCCTGGTTTACGGATTCCGCAACGTGCGGTGTGGAGGATATAAAGACAAAGAGCAATTTTGGTACGAAGGTAAATGTTACCGTGACCGATATGCCCGCTGTTAGCCCGATGCTGCTGCCGGCGGAGGTCGAATCAACGGAGGCCGAGGAAGAAACAGAGCAGCCCACTGAATGGACCCTGGAGCCGGATAAGGGCTATTATGTGACTCTCCAATGGCCCGCTGACGAAAATGTCCAAACTGAGGGCTACTGCGTAATAACCATAGGCAGCAGTCAGTACAGAACCGAAGTATTCAGCTATGCGCTTAGCTTTATATGCTATACGACCGGCATGGAATACCCGGTGGTCATGAAGATAGACGGCTTCTCCGGCGGATATGAAGCGATGGATGGTGAGGAAATAATCCATAACGGCTACACGATAGGTGAGCCTACACCTACACCTACACCTACACCTACACCTACACCTACACCTACACCGGAGGCCACCGTATCCCCTGAACCTACGCCTACACCGGAGGCCACCGTATCCCCTGAACCTACGCCCACGGAGGATCCAACGCCCACGGCAGCGCCCACAACGGAGCCTGCACCGGAGACCAGCGTATCCCCTGAACCTACGCCTACGGAGGAGCCCACGGCAGCGCCCACGACGGAGAATGCCGAGGGTCAGGAGCAGTCTGTGGAGCAAGCTTCCGCACTCGCTTCCCAAGGATAAGCCATGAAAAAAAACAGATGGCAATGGCTCCGCTGGGGCGGGATCGTGCTGGCGGCTGTGGTTCTGCTGTTTTCCGGCCACAAGCTATATGCATATTTTAAACAGGCAAAAAGCAGCGAACGGGCAGTTGACGCGCTTGTGGATAAGGCCGTAGCCGCCTGCACGGAGGCTCCCCAGACGGCGGCGCCTGCTGAAGCGCCAACGCCGCCGCTCGTTGTTGATTTTGAAGCGCTGCAAAAGGAAAACCCGGATATTATCGCATGGCTGTACTGCGAGGATACTGTGATAAATTACCCGGTTTTGCAAAGCACGGACAATGCGTATTACCTGTACCGGCTGGCCGACGGCAGCGAGAATTCCGCCGGAAGCCTTTTTGCGGACTTCCGGAACGCAGCGGATTTTTCTGATTGGAACACCATCATTTACGGCCATAACATGAAAAACGGCTCTATGTTCGGCACGCTGTCCGATTATCATGAGCAGGCCTATTATGAAGCCCATCCGGTTTGGTGGCTGTTCACGCCGGAAGGCGCATACCGGATTGAATTATTTGCCGGATATATCACAGCTGCGGATGCGGAGGCTTTTTCGCTGCTGCAAACGCGGGCGGAGCGGGACGCGCTGGCGGAAACAGCGCGGGCAAGGAGCACTTTCCTCTCGGATTTGGCGTTAAACGATGAGGACAGGCTCATCACGCTGTGCACCTGTTCGTATGAATTTGACACTGCAAGGTATGTTTTGCTTGGCGTGCTGCAAAAAGTTTAGGCGGCGTATTTTGCCGGGATTGGTTTTAATCACGGATGTGACGCAGGAGGCTCAGGACGGAGCCTCCTGTTTTAGTATCCTGGTTACGCAAAACTCTCATTGGGGCAGGTTGTCATTAACCTGCAGGCAGTCGCCAGATAAAAAAATCAGGCCTGTGAGCCTGAACCGAATATTGATAGCTTTTGCCGTAATATTGCGGTATACTTAATATGAAAATCAACCATGGATTACCGCACATACAGGAGAAGCGATATGCCACAGAAAAGCGATGCAGATCACAAGAGTCGGGCTGAGCTTCCAGATGTGAAGCTGCAAAAAAAACGAAATCAAAACCCTGATGCAAAATTACGCACTGCCTTATCGTGAACTGATGAGTTACTACCGCTGCGCGATGATGGAAGTGGAACCAAGCTCAACGTGCTCAACGAGGAGCTGTCTCTGCAATACGACCGCAATCCTATAGAAACTATCAAGACGCGGCTCAAATCGCCGGAGAGCATTTTGGAAAAGCTGCATTGCAAGAACTATCCTGTTACAGTGGACAGCATCGAGCAGAACCTCAACGACATTGCGGGAGTAAGGGTAATCTGTGCATTTCCGTCTGACATATACCAGCTTGAAGAAGCATTTCTGAAGCAGGACAATATAAGGCTTGTGGAGCGCAAGGACTATATCGCCAACCCAAAGTCCAACGGCTATCGCAGCCTTCACCTTATAGTCGAAATCCCCATATTTCTGCACGATCACAAGAGGCTGATGAGGGTGGAGGTGCAGTTCAGGACAATATCGATGGACTGGATATGCATACTGACTACGGCGCTGTTCTCAAGGTCTAAAAACTCCACGAGGATGCGATCTTTCAGCTTGGGGGCGATGATCTGCAGGAAGGACACAGCACCATATTTCTTGCCCATGCGGAAGGTACGCCCTTCCCGGAACTCAAAGCCCCCGGGTGCAATGAAATCCTTGGTGGAAAGTCCCGAAGGTGGCAGCCAGTTCCAGTCGAAAGCAAACCTTTCATCTCCATCCATGTGAAAGATGCCGTGCATAAGCCTGAGCCGTTCCTGCCCGTTCAGGGCGCTTGTGGCAACGCCCATGCGCTTGAAGTTCAGGCGGATATCGTTTTCGATGCGCTCCAGACGGTGCTTGGCGAGCTTTGGGTTATCCGCTTCAATGCCGAAGGTGAGATACTTGGTTTTCACCAAACCGTTATTGCCCTTGCTGAGCTGGATTTTTGAGCCTATGAAAAAAAGTCTGTAAAAGGTGAAAATCAAGGTCTTCTGTGATAGGATAAAAAACATAGGAGGCCTGAATTATGGCGAACAAGAAAAAAGAGTACTACAAACCGGGACCCATGACGGAGGGAAAGAGGAACATCATCCAGGGGCTGCTGCAGGAATACAACATCGAAAGCGCCGCCGATATACAGGAAGCGCTGAAAGATCTTCTGGGAGGAACTATCAAGGAAATGATGGAAGCAGAAATGGATGAGCACCTGGGCTATGCGAAGTCCGAGCGATCCGACAGCGATGATGCCCGGAACGGGTATAAAAGCAAGCGGATCACGACGAGCTATGGCGGCATGGAGATCGAAGTGCCGCAGGATCGGAAATCGACCTTCGAGCCGAAGGTGGTGAAAAAACGGCAGAAGGACATCAGTGAAATCGATCAGAAGATCATCTCGATGTATGCGAAAGGAATGACTACCCGGAAGATTTCCGAAACACTCATGGATATCTACGGTTTTGAAGCGTCTGAGGGCTTCATCTCGGATGTGACGGACAAGCTGCTTCCCCAGATCGAAGAATGGCAGAAGCGGCCCTTGAGTGAAATCTATCCAGTGGTGTTCATTGATGCCATTCACTACTCGGTTCGTGACAACAATGTGATTCAAAAGCTGGCTGCATACGTCATTCTTGGAATCAACTGTGAGGGCAGGAAGGAAGTGCTGTCCATCCAGATTGGCGAAAATGAAAGTGCCAAGTACTGGTTGTCCGTGCTGAATGAGCTGAGAAACCGCGGCGTTAAGGACATCCTGATCCTGTGTGCAGACGGACTGACCGGAATCAAGGAAGCCATAGCTGCTGCGTATCCCCAGACTGAATACCAGCGCTGCATCGTTCACCAGGTACGCAACACGCTGAAATACGTGGCGGATAAAGACCGGAAAGCATTCGCCAATGACCTGAAAACCATTTACAATGCACCATCCGAGCAGGCAGGCCGGGAAGCGCTGGATGAAGTCACGGAGAAATGGGAAGAGAAGTATCCCCGGGCCATGAAGCGCTGGTACGACAGCTGGGACGCAGTCAGCCCGATCTTCAAGTTCTCCAGGGATGTGCGGACAGTGATCTATACCACCAACGCCATTGAAAGCCTGAACGCAACGTACCGTCGGCTGAACAGCCAGCGCAGCGTATTTCCCAGCGACACGGCGCTGCTGAAAGCACTCTATCTGTCCACGTTTGAGGCCACGAAGAAATGGACGATGCCGATCCGTAACTGGGGCAAAGTTTACGGTGAGCTGGCCATCATGTACGATGGCCGGCTGCCGGACTGATACCAGAATCAGTCAGATCCATCAAGGGTAAAATGAACGCCCGTTTCACGGGCGCCCTTGACATCTCTGCCTGCTTCTGGTAGAACGGTAGTCAAGAGCCGAACGGCTGATCCTGCCGTTCGGCCCCATCTGATCCTGGGCGTATCACGGAAGACCGACATTTACAGAAAGAATTTCACAGGGCCTAATTTTTTACAAAATGAATGGCTCTTATTTATCTATGTTACCAAGCAATTATAAAGCCATTCTCTTTTGTTTAAACCTATGGTATATCCCAATTGACTACGGGAAGATCCATCATCAACAACACAAATTCTACATTGGCCTAATAGCGTGGTCAATTGGCTTTTTGTCAATCCTTGAGATTTGTGAGCCACAATATCACAGATGGCTTTTATTTTTTGCTGGTCCAGACATTTGCTTATTTGATTCATCCAAACACCCCATATGCTGCAAAGGATAATTCCCGCTATGTAGTGACTATTTACTTGTCACTACTAACTTCCCATGATTGCTATACTCAGCACCTCGCCCTCTTACCTCTCCGGTCACTTCAGCCTACCGCAGCTTGGTAGCTGGTTCTCTTTCAACATCCTCCTCTAGTAAACAAAAAGCTTTACCGATGATTACCATACTTTACCGACGAAATCCGCATTGCTGATGTCCTGTTTGACTGTGCAAGCTAATATATTTATTATACTACTACCTGAGCGTCAATCAAATGGAAAATGTCATAAAAAGGCAATAGCGGTTGTACAAACAGCATGAATGGCAACTTAAGTTATCGTTGCCATTCAAGCCATTGATGATTTGCACTTATCAGCTAATAGAGCTAATTAGGGCTTTACTATCTACTTTTTCACTTCAAACACATACTGCCGTTTTACCAGCTTGCGGTGCACGATTCCGCCGAATTTCTTTTGCCATGCCTTTATGGTAATGGATTGATTGGGGCTTGTGAGAATCCACTTCGCGCCCTCTATGACACGACTGTTCATGCCGGCTGCTTTCAGCTTATCAAGCGTCTGCTCCATCACGACCTTGTCAACGAGCCGTTCCTCCATGGCCTTTACCGCACGGGCGAGCATCCCCGTGTAATAGTCGATGAAATAGGTCATGTCAAAGTCGTCGTCCTCAACATCCCTGATGGCCTTATAATACTTGGCGCGTTCCTCCGCGATCACACCGGATATGGAGAAATAGCGAAAAAAATCATAGCCCGCCTGCAACAGCATCATAAAGGAAAGCGCCCGCGCAGTTCTTCCGTTTCCGTCTATGAAGGGGTGGACATAGACGAAGTAGAAATGCGCGATACAGGCTTTGATGAGCGGCGACAATTCGTTGTTGGTTATGAATTCAAGCAGCGATGCCATCATGCCGGCAACCTTTTCGGCTTCGGGCGCAGTATGAACGATCTCGCCACGGCTTGACTGCACGAATACGCTTTCGCTGCGGTAAGCATTTGTCGGCACGTCAGCTTCAAGCGTGTCCTTTGTCACAAGCGCGTAAATACCGAATATGGTCTGCTCGGTGATCGGCTCGTCAATGTGTTCAAGAACATAGGTGAGCGCCTCGAAATTGTTCTTCACCATCTGCTCGGATTTATTCTTCGGTGAGCGCCCTTCATGGATAACCTCCCGCGCTTCCTTCTTGGTGGTGAACGCGCCTTCTATAACGCTTGAATACACAGCCTCGTCTAAAACCGCTTCCCGAAACGCTTCTTCGTATTCCGGACGGTCAAATACGATCTCTCGCCGCGCAAGAGAAATGACCTCATCAGCTTGTGACGAGATGCTTTCCGTCAGTACCCACCAAAACGGTTTGCCGTCTATGGATAGAAGCGGGAGACTTTCGGATTTATCCTTCCTCGCCTTTTGAAGCTCCGGCCACACCTTTGAGATGGGCAGGGAAACGGGCAAACGGTGGATAATATCCTTTCTCGGAAGATACTTTTCCAAATATGTTTCGAGGATCTTCTGCATGATTTCCCTCCAAAGGCACTCTAATTATCTTCTATTTTACTTCTATTATTCCTCCAAGGCAAGACTTTATTCAATAGCGCGACGGCGATTCTTTATCTGCTTTTTTTCATGACCTTTCTATACAATAATTCTTCCGCGACTTTGCTCTTTCTGTTTGTTCTCGGCTTCTTCCTGCTGAAGCTGCTTCAAGCACCAAGCTTCAAATGCAGGTTGCTTTTGATTGGATACGGCGGTATAATTCTGTTGAAAGCTGGTTATAATAAGCACTAAGTTTCAAGTGAACAGGGAGACTGCTATATGAATCAAATTATCCGAAGAGATCGTTACCTGCAGAAGCTCATCGACCGAAGAGAAAACGGTCTGGTGAAGGTCATCACGGGTATTCGCCGCTGCGGCAAGAGCTTTCTTCTTTTCAACCTGTTCTATGATTATCTGATTGAGAGTGGGGTCAAGGAGGAACAGATCATCTCGATTGCATTGGATGACGATACCTTCATCAAGTACCGCGATCCGGAGGAACTGTCTAAATTCATCCGCTCAAAAATCGTCTCAAAAGAAATGTATTATATCCTCATTGACGAGGTGCAGTATGCCATTGCCAGGGACGAACTGAAAAATCCTGACTCCATCCGGCTGTATAACGTGCTGAACGGCCTTCTGCGGCTTCGCAACGTGGATATATATGTGACCGGCAGCAACTCAAGGATGCTGACAAAGGATGTTCTGACCGTTTTCCGTGGACGTGGTGATGAAGTTCGCGTCTATCCCATCTCGTTCAAGGAATATTATGCCGCCATTGGCGGAGACAAGCTTGATGCATACGAAGAGTACGCTTTGTACGGCGGAATGCCGCTGGTTTTATCCAGAAAAACAGATGCCGATAAGATGGCATACCTGCAAAGCCTTTTTACGGAGGTATACTTCAAGGACATTAAAGTGACCAGCATGGACAGCGCCATGCATGTCTATCAGGCCATAGGTACTGACGGCAACAGGATAGTGTTCCTTGGCAGCGATGCTGATGCATTGAAGCAGCCCTGGGACGAGAAGGAAGACCTTAACGGCGCTATGCTGCTGCCCGGCTTCAACGATACTCATATGCATATGCTCTACTACGCCACGTTCAGCCGCAACGTGATGCTCTTCGGTGCGGACTCCATAAACAATGTGGTAGCCATGCTGCGTGAGCGCATCGAAAAGGAGCATCCTGCATGCGTTATAGGCATGGGCTGGAATCAGGAAATTATGCAGGAAGGCCGCCTGCTGACCAAGGCTGACCTTGACCGCGTATCGACCGAAATACCCGTATTTGCCGTGCGCGCCTGCATACACATCGCCGCCTGCAACAGCGTTGCGCTCCAGGCAATAAAAAAGCTGGAGCTCAGCGACGAAGTGCGCGTAGGCATAGATTACGAGACCGGCATACTGCGCGAGTCCGCCGTAGGCATCTACCGCATGATGGTACCGCCTACGCCCGACGAAGAGATAGAGAAGCTGATAGATGACACGCAGAAGAAGCTGAATGCGGACGGCATAACCGCCATACATTCCGACGACCTGACCTCTGTGCCCGGTGTTGACGGCAAAACGCTGCTGAACATATTCAAAAAGATGGACGATGAAGGCAGGCTGACCGTGCGCATATTTGAGCAGAGCAGGGCTACGGCGATGAGTTCAAGGATGTGCTGGCCATGCGCGAAGCCACCATGGAGCCGGAGAGGCTGTTCCGCGTATACACAAGGAAGCTGCTGCTGGATGGTTCGCTTGGCGCCAAGTCTGCCGAGATGATAGACGGCTATATAGACGACCCCGCCAACCACGGCATAGCCAACTTCAGCGTGGACGAGCTGTATAAGCTGATAAGCGAAGCCAACGCCAACCGCATGGACGTTGCCGCGCATGCCATAGGCGATCTGGCACTTAAGCAGCTTTGCGATATATTTGAGCGCGTGCTTGGCGAAGATCCGTGGCCGGAGCACAGGCATGGCGTAGTACATGCGCAGATAACCAATCCCAAGCTGCTGGAGAGGATGAAGAAGCTTGGTCTGCAGGCGTACATACAGCCTATATTCATAGATGCCGATATGGAGATAGTCAACGAGCGTATCGGCAAAGAGCGTGCCGGCATGTGCTACCAGTGGAAGACCATGCGTGATATGGGCATACCCTCAAGCGGCGGTTCGGACTGCCCTGTTGAGCCCTTCAACATATTGGATAACATGCGTTCCGCCATAACCAGAAAGAACCGCAAGGGCACGCATGTGTACCTGCCCGATCAGGCGCTGAGCACAGAGGAGGCCATCAGGCTCTTTACCAGCGACGCCGCATGGGCTGCGCGCGACGAGGAAAGGCGCGGTACGCTTGAGCTTGGCAAGCTGGCGGATATGTCGATAGTGGACAAGGATCTGTTCAATATCGATCCGGATACGTTTACTTCGGTACGCGTGCTTCAAACTGTCGTGAACGGCATTACGGTATATAGATCGTAAATGCTTTTACGAATAAAAAATACTAAAGAAGGAGGATATGCATGACAAACAAAATGCTGGAAAAGGCACGGGCGATACAGGAGCAGATGATCGCCGACCGCAGGGCGCTGCATCAGATTCCCGAGTTCGGCGTCTCCACGCCTAAGACCGCCGCCTACGTTGCCGCACGGCTCAGCGAGATGGGCATTCCCAATCATCATTGCGGAATACACCGTCCCGAAGACCGCGAAATAGCCAAGCTGTCCGGCTGCCCAGACGCGCCCGATTCAACAGGCGTGGTTGGCCTCGTCGGCACAAAAGGCCCCTGCTTCATGCTCCGTGCGGACATGGACGGCCTGCCCATAGTGGAAGAGACCGGACTGCCTTTCAGTTCCACCAACGGCTGCGGCCATATGTGCGGTCACGACGCGCATGCGGCCATGCTGCTTGGCGCCGCCAGGATACTGAAGGATATGGAGGATGAGCTGCCCGGGCAGGTAAAGCTCATGTTCCAGCCAGGCGAGGAGATGGGCTACGGCTCCTTCTAAGCCGCAAGAAATATTGCCAGCAAAAACCGCCGCCGCCTCATGGCCGGCGGTTTTTTTGTATGCCTTTATCGTTGCCGCCCCCTGCGCCGGCGCGCTCATTACATCTCCATTTTATGCCAAAATCACAACCCAATGGCAGTTTTCAGCGCAAGACGTAAGATACATTTGCGCGCATTTCTCCCCTTAACGGATTCTGTAATTATTATGAATTATTAGGCCCCCTCCCTCATTTTGAGCAGCTTTGCAGGTTCAACATTCAACGCTTTTGCTATCTTAAAAAGCAGCTCTATTGAGAACGGTCTTACCATGTTCGGCGCCTCAATAAAGCTTATATGCACCCTGCTTACGCCCACCTTTTCCGCAAGCTGAGCCTGCGTCAATCCGGCCAGCCGCCTGTAATATGCAATATTGGTTCCAATCATATAATATATTGCCTGGCAGCTTCAGTATCGGAGACGTGATCCTTGAAGACGATGTTTATACCTGCGACATTACCGTCTATCCCGAATTATACGTCGCTGAGTACGTTAAGGATTTGGGGATACCTCATACTTTGTCTCCCGCTGGTCAGACCGGCACGATAACGCTTATATACTACGCCGAACGCCAAGGATGGGGGCTAATGCCCAACTACGTGCCCATTGAGTTCAACGTAACGTGCTCAGACGAGGATGAAACCTTCACCGTAACTTATCTTGATGGCTTTAGCGGCACATATGCCACTTACCCCAACCTTAAGTACGGCGACGCTACCCCCGTACCCGCCAATCCGTACCGTTCCGGCTACATCTTCCTTGGCTGGGAGCCGAGCGTAGCGCCTACCGTTACCGGCGATGCAAGATACGTTGCGCAGTGGGGATACATTGGGCCGCAGTACCCGAACCCCACGCCCGTGCAGCCCGTACAGCCTGGCATACTGCCCCCGCAGACCGGCGACATGCCGCTGTGGTACGCAATAGCACGGTTCCTTGGGCTGGTAAAATAAGCATAGCAAATATCAGGGCGGCTTAGGCCGCCCTTTCCTTTTGGGTTGTAGAAAATCAGGGGTTGTTAAGGGGCGGCAGCCCCTTAAGTTGATTCCGGCTCTGACGACCTGTGCGTCAGAACGGATGAAAGCCTGTAGGTTTTCGCACTTTACGGGGTTTGCCGCCCGGGAGCTTTAGCGAGAGGCAAACCCCGTAATTCTCAAAAAAGTGGCGAACAGCCACTTTTTTGACGCCCCGAGGGCGGCTTAGGACGCCCTTTGCTTTTGCCGAAATAAGCTTGGTGTTGTTTATACAGCCGCCGTGATGGTATAATCATGTTACAGCTTGGCAGCTAAAGGAGGCTTTCGGCATGAATAAGACCGATTCTTCAAATAAAAAGTCCGGCCGCGGCAAGGCGCTTAGGATAATCCTCGGCAGCAGCAGCGCCGCTGTACTGCTGCTCGTCGCAGTTCTAATGATAAGGCAATACGTCTTTTTCCCGGATGCTTACGAGCCGCCGGCTTCTGCGGCAACCTCCGCACCCACGCCGGCTCAGGCCGCAGAGCCTCATTCCGCCTCGCCGGCTCCCGCCGAAACAGCCGCCACCGAGCCGACTGCCACCCCGTATGTGCGCAGGCTCCCCACCAAGATGTACTTCACCCAAAGGGAGATAAGCTGCGACGTTGTGACGGTTGGCACAGTGCCGTATACTGACAGAAACGGCGATCCCGTAACCGATGAGAACGGGCAGACGCTATATACTATGGGTACAGTCGATTCGGAAAGGGTCGCCGCATGGCTCGATGCAAGCGCCTCACCCGGCGAGATGGGCAACGCAATATTCAACGGCCACATCACCTGGAAAAAGGTAGCGGGCGTGTTTTCCATTCTGTCAAAGCTTGAACCGGGAGAGGAGATAGTAATAGGATATGACGACGGCTCCACCATGGCCTTCAAGGTGGAAAGCGTTGATATATACGCTCTTGACGACGTGCCTCAAAGCGTTATGGCGTACGACACGGGCGATGTTCGCATCACGCTTATAACCTGCTACGGCGAAAGCTGGAACTCCCAGCTCGGCACAAGAAACGAGCGCTGCGTCGTGGTCGCAAAGCCGGAATGAGCATGCCGGTATGCGGACAGGCATTGCCCCCCCGCTGGCTGCTCTCCGCCGCGCCGGTTTTGGCGGAAGGGGAGAACCCGTGAAAAGTCGAAAAAGTGGCAAATAGCCACTTTTCCACGCTCTGAGGGCGGCCTTGTGCCGCCCTTTGGCTTGCCGTAAACGGCAAAGGATAGCCCCGTTGCCAGAGCTATCCTTTGCCCCCATATTTATGGCGTTATATGCGCCTATCCGCGTTCACTTTACAAGCTTTGGCGTTTCGCTCCTTACATAGCTGACAAAATGCTGCTCCAAAGCTGAAAGCGCCGTATCCTTGCGCCACGCAATGTATATGTTGCGGTACGCCTTTTTTTCATCAAGGTCAAATGCTATCAGCCTGCCGGAGGCCACCTCCTCCTGCACCGCAAGGTAGGATATGACCGATATCCCCATACCCTGCTCCACGCCTGCCTTTATAGCCTCAGGATTGTCCATACGGGCGATTATGTTGAGCTTGCCGGCATCTATGCCGCAGCCCATGAAATACGCCTCTACGGCCTGCTGCGTGCCGCTGCTCTCCTCCCTGGCTATCATCGGGTTGCCTATGAGCTGGACGCCTGTGGCTCCGGCCTGCTTAAGCCCGCGGAACTTTTGGTCGTTCTCGCTTATAAGCACCAGCCTGTCGTGCGCTATAACATGGCTTACGAACCTGTGGGACTCCGGCGCCGCTCCCATAAGTCCTATGCGGGCCTCTCCCCTTTCAAGCATGGTCCTGACCTTGTCGCTGTCCCCTCTTCTCAGGGCGAAGCGCACGTTGGAATTCTTTTTGAGGAAGCCGGACATGAGCTTTGGCAGAAGCTGCTGCGCAGGCACGGTAGAGGTCGCTATGCTCAACGGCGAGGCAACGGCGCTCTCCCCCATTTTCTCAAGCTCCTCGCAGCGGCTGAGTATTTCGCGCGAAGCCTCATACACCCTGCGCCCGTCGTCCGTAAGCTCAAAGCGCCGCCTCGCGCCGCGCAGTATAAGCTGAGTGCGAAGCTCCTGTTCAAGGCACTGTATATGCGTGCTGACGGTGGATTGAGTCAGGTGCAGCTTTTCCGCCGCCCTCGTGAAGCTGCCGCACTCCGCCGTGACGACAAATGTTTCAAGCTGCCTTAAGCTTATCTCAAGCATAGCGTTCCTCCTGTGTAGCTATATAGTATAATGCTGCATAAAGCAAGCATCGTAATTTGCAATGTGACAATCCATGCCCTGTGTGCTATGCTCATATAAAGCAAAGGAGCGTACCAAGCATGAAAACCGTTTATCTTGACAATGCCGCGACCTCGTTCCCAAAGCCGGACGGCGTCAGCGACAGAATGAAGGAGTATATGGACAGCGTAGGCGCCACCATAAACCGCTCTGTCTATTCAAGCGCGGCAGAGGCCGGCTTCGTGGCGCTCACGCTGAGGGAAAGGGCGAAGCGGCTGTTCAACTTCAACGAAAAGCCTACGCATGTGATAATCACCCCGGGAGCTACCGCCGGACTCAACTTCATAATAAAGGGCTTGCTCAAGCCCAACGACCATGTGATAGTAAGCAGCATGGAGCATAACGCCGTGATGCGGCCTATAATGCAGTTAAACGGTATAACGTTTGACCGTATACCGTGCGACGGTGAAGGCAGGCTTAAGCTCAGCGGCATAGAACCGCTTATACGCGCCAACACCAGGCTTTTGATAATGGCGCACGGCTCAAACGTGTGCGGCACCGTGCAGGACGCCGAGGCCGTTGGCAGGATATGCGCACGGCACGGCATACCCTTTGTGCTTGACGCGGCGCAGACCGCAGGCCATTATCCAATAGACTTTGATCGGTTCAACCTAAGCGGCCTGTGCGCGCCCGGACATAAGGGCCTGCTTGGGCCTTCCGGAATAGGGCTGATGCTGCTCAGGGACGAATTTGCCGCAAGGCTCGACCCGCTCATAGCCGGAGGGACCGGCAGCGCATCCGACAAGGAGTATCTGCCCGACTATCTTCCGGACAGGTTTGAATCCGGCACGCCCAATATGCCCGGCATATACGGGCTTGAAGCCGCGCTCGCCTTCGTTGAAGCGGCAGGCGTAAGCGCGCTGAGGAAGCATGAGCTTGAGCTGACCTCCCGCTTTATAGCCGGCCTTGAGGGCATGCGCGGAGTAAGGCTCGTTGGCACAAAGGAGCTTGAGCATAGGACCGGCGTGATATCGCTCGACTTTGTTGACGGCGACAACGCGGCCATAGCCTTCAAGCTTGAAAGCGAGTATGGCATACTTACGCGCTGCGGCCTGCACTGCGCGCCCAGTGCGCATAAAACGCTCGGCACGTTCCCGCAAGGGACGGTGCGCTTCTCGCTGGGCTTTGCCAACACCGAAAACGATGTTGACATTGCCCTTGAAGCCATAAAAGCGCTCAGCGAAGCCTGATTCTCTTATCTCCCTTGTATTCGCTTACCGTGCCTATGCGCTGTGCGCTGGGTACGGTATTTTTAAGCTCGTTGAACAATGCGTCCGCATCCTCGGGGGCAACGGCTATAAGCAGTCCTCCCGCCGTCTGCGGGTCGTAGAGCATATCCTGCTTTGCAAGCTCGGTATCGCCCGCGTCCACATGCGCCTGAGCAAAGTTCCTGTTGCGGTACATTCCGGCAGGCAGCATGCCCATGCGCGCAAGCTCAAGCGCCTCTGGTATAAGGTCTATGCTGTCAACATCAAGGATGATCTCCGTATCGCTGCCGGAGGCCATTTCGTATGTATGCCCTATCAGGCCAAAGCCCGTAACGTCAGTACAGGCATGCACGTTGTATTTCACCATAGCGTCGCGCGCGGCCTTGTTTAGCGTAGTCATGAGCCTGTTTATAAGCTCCTGACCGGATTTAGAGAGCATATCCGCCTTTGCTGCGGTGGAAAGCACGCCTATGCCTATAGGCTTTGTCAAAAGCAGCACGTCGCCCGGCCTGGCGTTTGAGTTGGTAAGCATCTTGTCGGGGTGAACAAAGCCCGTCACAGCAAGGCCGTACTTCGGCTCGTCGTCATGTATGCTGTGGCCGCCGGTTATAAGCGCGCCCGCCTCATACACCTTGTCATACCCTCCCCTTAGCAGGGCATGCACGGCTTCCATGGGCATGTTCTCCGGTATAGCCATTATATTCAGGCAAAGCTTAGGCTCGCCGCCCATGGCATATACGTCGGAAAGCGCGTTTGTGGCCGCTATCTGGCCAAACAGGTACGGATCGTCCGCTATAGGCGGAAAGAAATCAACCGTCTGCACTATAGCAAGGTCGTCGCTTATCTTATATACGGAGGCGTCATCGCTTTTGTCAAAGCCGACAAGCAGGTTGTCGTCATGATGCACCTTTATATCGCTGAGCAGCTTCGCAAGCACCCCAGCGCCCACCTTTGCGCCGCAGCCGGCACACTTTGCAAGCTTGGTAAGCTTGATATCCTCACTGGCCATATCAACTATCGCTCCTTTTTGTACGCCATATTTTCAGCATGCGCACACGCAATTATTATTGCAAATATCGATAGATATTGCAACCGGTGTCGCATAGTCATTGTGAATCTGTAAACAATCTTAATCGATTTTATCAATAATATCAAGTATATTACCGTCAGTTGATAAGGATATGTAGACAAGCGGAGCAAAAAAAGCGGCGCTAAGGCCGCTTTTCAAGCATATACGCGCTGAGCTTATATTATTTCGTGCCGAACAGTCTGTCTCCGGCATCGCCAAGGCCGGGCACTATGTAGCCATGCTCGTTAAGATGATCGTCAACATGGGCAACATATATGTCCACGTCGTTATGAGCCTCCTGCACGGCCTTTATCCCCTCGGGCGCGGCTATAAGATTGACAAGCTTTATATTCTTGCAGCCTGCGCGCTTTATAACATTTATGGCGGCAACGGCGCTTCCGCCCGTCGCAAGCATGGGATCGACGATTATAATGTCGCGCTCCCCGATATCCGGCGGCAGCTTGCAGTAATAATCAACGGGATTCAGCGTCTCCGGGTCGCGGTAAAGGCCTATATGGCCCACCTTCGCGGCAGGTATAAGGCTCAGCATACCGTCCACCATGCCAAGGCCCGCCCTGAGTATGGGCACTATGCCGAGCTTTTTGCCGGCAAGCACCTCTGTTGTGGCCATGGCGACGGGAGTTTCCGTCTGCACCTTGGTAAGCGGAAGATCGCGCGTAGCCTCGTATGTCAAGAGCATAGCCAGCTCCTCAACAAGGGCGCGAAATTCCTTTGAGCCGGTGTTCTTGTCCCTTAGGAAGGTAAGCTTGTGCTGCACAAGAGGGTGATCGATTACATGTACGGTACTCATTTGTGTCTCCTTTCAAAAATCGTGTATGTTGCTGTTTTATTTGTTCTCGTAGCCGCTTATTCTGGCTATGCGGTTGATATGCCGCTGCCCCTGAGAAAAACCGGTTTCAAGCCATGCTTTAACTATTCCCTTTGCAAGCTCGCTGCCCACTATCCTGCCGCCAAGCGCAAGCACGTTGGAATCGTTATGCTCGCGTGTAAGCCTTGCCATGGCTTCATCCGTGCATAGCGCGCAGCGTATGCCCTTTACTTTATTTGCGCATATGCTCACGCCTATGCCCGTGCCGCATATTATTATGCCCTTTTCAAATTCGCCGCTGGCCACCCTTTCAGCTAAAGAAAAAGCTACGTCCGGATAGTCAACGCTGTTTTCGTCATAACAGCCAATGTCTATCGGCTCGTAGCCTAACGCCTCAATAAACGGTATAAGCTCTTTTTTGAGGGTAAATCCGCCGTGATCGCAGCCTATAATAACCCGTCGCACCACTTATGCTTCCTCCTGTTTGCTGTTTTGCCAAGGAAGCGCCGAAAGTATCAGAGCTTCCCAAAAGGTTAAATTATATTGAATCCGGCGCTTCTTAAAAGCCGGTTCATGTACGCAAGCCCCATATCATCGTTGGGAAGGGCTTCGGCAAGTATAACGTCCGCCCTTGAGCCGTACTCCCTCAAGCTATAGAAAAGGGACGCGCAAAGCGTAGCCGGCTCACTCCTGTCCCCTATTATAACACAACGCCTGTTCCGGTAAAAGGGTTGTGTTTGCTCGGTTGCAAAAATAAGCGGTGTTTGCCCCATGCTTTCGCGTATATCATATTCGCGGCATATTTTGGCCGCTATCTCCCTTTCGCTGCCTTCCGCCACCACCACCTCCGCATCCGGCGCGTAATGGCGATACTTCATGCCCGGGCTTGCGGCCGTTTCCCCCTCCCTTAAAGGGGACAGCACGGCATGCGCTACCTCAACGGGGCCTATCACGGCCTCGAGCATCTCCTTTGTGACGGCGCCCGGCCTCAATATAGCCGGCTTGCCGACAAGGCTGACGACCGTGGATTCAAGGCCGTACCTGCACGGCCCGCCGTCTATTATAAGCTCCACCCGTCCGTCCATATCCTGCCTTACATGCTCCGCGGTGGTCGGGCTGGGCTTGCCGGAAAGGTTGGCGCTTGGCGCGGCTATGGGTACGCCGGCCTCTTTTATCAGCGCGCGTGCGGTTTTGTTGCCCGGAAGCCTTACGGCCACCGTATCAAGGCCCGCCGTCACCTCATCGGGAACGATAGAGCTTCTTTTGAATACCATGGTAAGCGGGCCGGGCCAAAAAGCGTCCGCAAGGGTCTGCGCCTTGTCCGGAACGTGGCTCCAAAGCCGCTTAAGCTCGCTTTTTTTGGCTATATGCAGTATAAGCGGATTGTCGGCAGGCCTCCCCTTGGCGCGGAATATGCCCAATACCGCCTCGCTGTCCAGCCCGTTTGCGCCAAGGCCGTACACAGTCTCCGTAGGGAATACCACAAGGCCGCCTTCCCTTATTATCCTGCCGCCCAGTGCCGTGCCGTTTTCATATTGCGTTACAGCGTTTGCATACTGCGTCATTGTATATCCGCCTCCGCTTAGTCCTCTGCTGACGAAAGCTGCTTTGCGCGCTCCGCCAATATCAGCGCGTCTATCACCTCGTCCATATCTCCGTCTATAAACGCTTCAAGCTTATATAGCGTAAGCCCTATTCTGTGGTCCGTTATCCTGCCCTGCGGAAAGTTGTAGGTGCGTATGCGCTCGCTCCTGTCGCCCGTGCCGACCTGGCTCTTACGCTCGTCAGCCTCCGCCTCGGCGGCGCGGCTCCTGTATAGCTCAAGCAGCCTGCTTTTAAGCACGCGCATGGCCTTGTCCCTGTTTTTATGCTGGCTGCGCTCGTCCTGGCACTGCACGACGAGCCCTGTCGGTATATGGGTTATACGAATCGCGCTTTCCGTTTTATTAACATGCTGGCCGCCTGCGCCGCCCGACCTGTAGGTATCTATCTGAAGATCGTTGGGGTTTATCTCCACCTCAACATCCTCAGCCTCCGGCAGCACGGCAACCGTCGCCGCGCTCGTATGTATGCGGCCCTGCGACTCAGTCTCGGGCACGCGCTGCACCCTGTGCACTCCGCTTTCAAACTTCATTCTTGAATATGCGCCCTTGCCCTGCAGCGAAAGCACAACTTCCTTCACGCCGCCCTTTTCGGTATAGTTCTCGTTCAAAAGCTCCGCCTT
Source organism: Clostridiales bacterium (assembly GCA_004558525.1). GTDB lineage: Bacteria > Bacillota > Clostridia > Christensenellales > CAG-138 > Phil1. The sequence goes on along the minus strand of SFCQ01000013.1, from coordinate 34,677 downwards.
GTAGCCATGCCTTTCGGCATAGCGCATATACATCCTCAACAGATCCGCGCCGAACAGCGCCGCCTCCTCGCCGCCGGTGCCAGCGCGTATCTCGATTATAACATCCTTGTCGTCGTTGGGGTCCTTGGGCAGCAGCATCACCTTAAGCTTTTCCATAAGCTCATGCTCTTCGTTTGCAAGGCCGGCAAGCTCCTCGTGTATAAGCTCGCGCATCGCCTGATCTTCCGTATCCTCAAGCATGGCCCTGCATGACGCTATATCCTGCTCCGCCCTTGTATATTCGTCATAGGCAGCGACTATATCGGCGATGCCGGCCTGCTCCTTGCTCAGGTCACGGTACCTGTTCTGGTCGGATATAACGTTCGGGTCGCTCAAAAGCTGCGTTATAGCCTCGTATCTCTGTTTTATTCCCTTAAGCTTCTCCAGCATATATATCGCTCCATTCAATAAGCTTTATGTCGTCCCTGTCGCCTATGCATATGCTTTTAACATGCTCATAGGCTTCAAGCATGGCCCTCTTTACGCTTTCGTCCGCTATTCCGGCATCAAGGCCTTCTTCGCCCTGCCGCAAAAAGCAGGGCAGCACCGTATGCGCTTCCCTTGCGCCGCCGCTTTCATCAATATCCATCCTGCAGCAATACAGGGGTATACAGCCAAGCTCCGCGCACCTTACGCCGCGCCCGTCCCTGATCAGCTTTATTCCGGCAAACACCCCTATCCTGGCGTTTCTTTGCGACATGTTGGAAATAAAGTTGCCAAGCGAATACACCACCGGCACCTTAAGCTCCTTACCGTCCCTTTGAGCCGGCATCCACTCCATAGGCTGCGGGCAGTGCGAATGTGAGCCTATTATCGCGTCCGCTCCCCATTGGATAAGCTTTTCGGCATATTTGCGCTGCGAGCTATCGACCTCGCTTTGATGCTCATAGCCCCAATGCACCAGTACGATTATAAACTCAGCCCCCGCGTCAGCGCAAGCCATGATTTGCCGCTTTGCCATATCCTCATTGAGCATCGTAACCGCAAAGGCCCTGTTTTCGGCATCTATTGACGGGGCGGTGCTGTTCAATATCTGCGTTGCGCCGACAAAGCCAATTTTTATGCCGTTAGCCTCCAATATGCAGGGCGTATCAAAATCCTCCTGGCTGAGGGCCGCGCCGGTTGTACTTATCCCCGCCGCCCTCAGCGTCTCAATGCTCCTGAAAAGGCCCGCATCGTCCCTGTCCATTGCATGGTTATTCGCAAGGGTCACAACGTCCACGCCCGCGTCAAAAAGGTTTTTTGCAAGCTCGTCCGGCGCGGAAAAGCTCTGGAACGGCGGCCTTGTGGGGTATGGGTTTTCCGCTGTTGCGGGGGCCATGGTGGCCCTCGGCTGCGTATAGCCGCCCTCGGCGCCCCCAAGCGTGCCTTCAAAATTTGCGCACATTATATCCATTGAAGCAAACAGCGGCGCGACGTTGGCAAAGCTTGCCGAAAAATCATAGCCCGTATCGGTCTTTGCGTCGGCTATCTGCCTTGTCATCATAAGTATGTCCCCAACGAAGCCGAGCTTAGCCTCGTATACTTCAGGGGTCGGCTCTGGCGTCGGCTCCATCGCAGGGGTCGCAGGCGGCTGCATTACAGGCGTTGGCGTCGGCGCGGGGCAGGGCGTATTGGTCGGCGTCAGCGCCGCTATGTCTACTATCTCAGCAGCCTGCTCGCTTTGGCAGGCCGTAAGCGCTATAAGCAGCAGCGCCGTTATCACATAAGCCGGTATCCTGCTTTTGATGGTTTTCATCGTTTTATCACCACCCTGTCTATGCCGTTTAAGTCCTTTACTATCTCATCCGTGCCGAATAGACCGGCGACGGCCTGTGCCTGACGTATGCCCACCTCAAGCAATATTGCGCCATTCTTGTTTACATGCCCATGATACTGCGCGGCTATCCTTCTGTACATATCAAGCCCGTCCCTGCCGCCGTAAAGCGCGTTTTCAGGCTCGAACTCAAGCTCCTTCTGCATAAGGCGCATATCCTCATCGTTAAGATAGGGAGGGTTGCACACTATGATATCATAGCTTGCGGCTATATTTTCAAACAGATCCGTTTTGATGAGCCTGGCATTAGTATGATTGAGCCGCATATTCTCGCCGCACAGCGAAAGCGCGGCCTCGCTTATATCCGCAAGCGTACATTCTATTCCGGTAAGCTTAGCAAGGCTTATGCCTATGCAGCCGGAGCCTGCGCACATATCGAGCAGGGTTCTGTAGCCGTTTTTATTTATAAGCTCCATTGCTTTTTCACAAAGCGTCTCCGTATCCTGCCTTGGGATAAGCGCCCTTTTGTCGGTTTTAAAGCTCAGGCCCATGAACGCCCATTCGCCTATTATGTATTGAAGCGGCTCGCCGTTTTGCCGCCTTAATGCAAGCCCCTCTAACTTATCGAGCTGAGCATGGCTCATGCTTGAAGGGAGCATTTTAATAAGCTCTGCCCTGCTTCTAAGGCCAAGTGCCTTCATAACAAGCTCGCGCGCTTCAAAGCATGCGCTTTCCGCCGCCACGCCCGCTATGTCCGCCTCGCATTTATTCAAAGCCTGTTTTACCGTATACCGGCTATCCATTCATGCTTTCCCCCGTATCCCCGTCATCAAGCTCAACGGCGGCGCTTATGCTGAACAGATATATGTAGCTCTGCTTAACTCTTCTGCCGGTGAGCCTTTCCAGCGCCTTTTTATATAGCCTTAGCTGCTCAAAATGCCTTTTTGCCATATCGTGCGCGCTCATTCCGCTTACCGGCCTGTCCGTTTTGTAGTCGATAAGCACCCATTCGCCGTTCTCCATAAAGCAGCAGTCTATAACGCCCTGAAGCAATATTGGCTCATCTGTGGCCCTGCCTATAAGCTCCCTTGCGCTTATGCGCAGATTGAACTCGACCTCTCTTCTTACCGTATCCGAGGCCAAAAGCCTCGTCCCGAGGGAGCTGTTGAAAAACGCCGCTATCCTCTCCGCATGCGCCGCAGCTGCCTGCGCCTCGCTTATCAGCCCGTTTTCGGCAAGCCCTGCTATGTGCTGCCTTGCTTTTGCGGCGTCCATGCGCTCCATCGGTATGCGGCGCATCACCTCATGTACGGCGGTGCCTATCTCTGCCGAAGCGAGCTTCTCAAGCTGCATGAACCTTGGCGCCTCGTCAAGCTGTGTCTCGCTGCCGCTCAGGCCGGTCACGGAAAGCTTTGTGGGCAGGTCTATATCCTCTTTATAGTCATACGACCTTATAAAATAGCCCGGCATATCATACGCGCTGCTTTCAGCCCGCTTTACGAAGCTATGGTAATCGGCTATGTTCATCCTCCCTCCGCCGGGCATGCTTACCGCCGCAGGCGCGCAAAATGCGTCTATATGCGCATCATCTGTGCCTGAGTATGGCATAAGGCCGTATTTTTCGCGTATCCTGTTCCCGCTTACGGTATGCAGTATATGCCCGAGCGTCCACAGCGAAAAGCTGTTTTGCGCAAATATGGAAGCCTGCGTCCGCGGCGCCAATGCGGCCTTTACAAGCCGCTCTCCCCTTCTTGCGGCGCACAGCATTATAAGCCTTTCCCTTGCCCTTGTCATGGCTACATACAATACGCGCATCTCCTCCGCAGCCGCCTTTGCGCCAAGCGCCGCGGATATTGCCTGATGGTAAAACGAGGCCTGCTCCGTATCGCCCATTATCAGCTTCGCGCCTATGCCAAGCGACTTATCGTATACCAGCCTGCCGCTGCCTTCGCGCACGAAGGCGCCGTTCATGCCGCCTATTATAACGTACGGGAACTCAAGCCCTTTGCTTGCGTGTATGCTCATTATGCTCACAACGTTGGCTCCGGCAGTTTGCGGCGCGCCGAAGGCGTCTGCCCTGGACACCTTGTCCATATATCTCAAAAACGCGCTTAATGAGCGCGCTCCGGCTGCCGCGGCGCCCCTTGCCCGCTCGCACAGCGCCTCAAGATTGGCCTGCCGCTGCCTGCCGCCCGGCATAGCGGCGCAATAAGCCGCATATCCGGTTTCATCAAGCAGCATGCCTATAAGCGATTCTGCGCTCATCAGCCTTGCTTCCCTGCGCCATGCTTCAAGCTGTTCTATGAATATGCGGGCCTTTTTGCCAAGAGCATCGCCCGAATTTGCCGCGGCCTTAAGCCTGTCTATCCAGGCAAAGCTCTCCTTATCCCCATCTTCCGCCGCAAAGTCTGTTTTCAGCCTGATAATCTCCGTCTCGTCAAAGCCGCCTATCGGGGAACGCAGCACGGCCGCAAGGGATATATCCTGCCTTCTGTTATCTATCACCCTGAGAAGCTCAATGAATATGCGCACCTCAACGGCGTCAAAGTAGCCGCCCGAAAGCTTTGCGTATGCCGGCACGCCATTTAGCGAAAGGGTGCGCATCCATTCCTCCGCGCTGCCACTGAAGGACCTTAGCAGCACGGCAAAATCGCTGTAACGCAGCTTCCTTCTTTCGCCTGTGGCTGTATCCGGTATCGTCTCCGTATCCATAAGCTCATGTATGCGCTTTGCCGCAGCGGAGGCTTCCACCGCCGCAATATCGGCGTTTTCCAATCCGTCGCCTTCCGCCTGCTCGTCCGATGCGAAGGGCTCAAGCATATCTATAAGCTCAAATTCTGCCTTCGCTTCATCTTCGCCGCCATCGCCGCGGCCAAAGCGCAGCGCGGCATTTTGGTCATACTCTATCTCCGCCGTATCCTTATGCATTATGTCCATAAACAGGCCGTTCACGGCGTCAAGCACGCCCTTGGCGCTCCTGAAATTGTGGTTAAGGCATATAAGCTCGCCGCCGCGGCCGCTTTCGTATTCGCCGTACCTATGCATGAACAGTTCCGGCTCCGCGAGCCTGAAGCGGTATATGGACTGCTTCACGTCGCCGACGAGGAACAGCGATTTTTCGCCCGCCACGCTTTTGAGTATGCTTTCCTGAACGGGGCTGCAATCCTGATATTCGTCCATAAAAACGTGCTTGAAGCGCCTGCGGTATTCATTCCTTGCTTCGTCTGTTTTAAGCACGTCAAGGCACTTATGCTCCATGTCGCCATAGTCTATGCAGGCAGCCTCGCTTTTCTTCTGGCTGTATCTTTTATCAAGCTCCTTTATAAACGAGCAAAGCTCGTTGAGTATGGGCCTTTGCGCGGCTATGGTCCTTGTATACAGGGGCAGCTTATTGCACCAAAGCTCCTGCGCCTTCTTTTTTATCTGGTTCGTTTTCAGGCGGGTTCTTGCGCTGTCCGCATTTTCCTTAAGCTCGCCGGTCAGGCCGCCCCAGCTTATCCTGCCTTCAAAGCGTATGCTTTCAAGCGCACAGGCAAGCTGCTTTGGCGTATCGCATATAAGCAAAGAGCGCGCTGTAAGAAGCTCCGTATCTATAAACCTTGCGGGCGCGTCGTAGCCATGCTCCATTATAGCGTCCCTTGCCTCCTGCAGCGCGTCGCACGCGGCGGCTATGCCAAGCTTCGTCCTTTTCATAAGCTCAAACGCGGCCGGCGTTGAGTAAAGGTCCAATTCGTCCATATTATATTGAGCTGCCGCGTTTTCAAGCCAGCGCATGGGCTCTATCTGCGAGCGTGCAAAATCATAAAGCTCATATATATCATCCTGCGCCCTTTCATCCCCGCCAAGGCCCTCCATAAGATATGAAAACTCGCGCCCGCCAAGCGCGTATCTATCCTCGACAAGCTCGTCGTATGCGCTTTGCCTCAGTATCGCCGTTTCGCCCTCGTCCGCCACGCGAAATGCGGGATCGAGCCCTGCCAGATTGAAATGCCGCCTAAGCACCTGCGTACAGAAGGAGTGCAGCGTGGATATGCTGGCGGCGTTTGCCGCGCGCGCGGCTTTGAAAAGCTTCTGCGCCGCCTCTCCTCCCGTCTCCGCCGCGGCTTTTGCAAGGCTTTTTTCAATGCGCTTTTTCATCTCCGCAGCCGCTGCGTTGGTAAACGTTACGCACAGTATGGAGCTTATGCTTTCTCCGCTTTTTATAAGGCGCACTATGCGCTCAGTAAGCACGGCGGTTTTGCCGCTGCCTGCGCCCGCGCTGACAAGCAGGTCGCCTTCCGCCTCTATTGCGCGGCGTTGTTCATCGGTCCAGCACGGCATCGCTTGCCTCCTTCAAAAACTGCTGTGTGTTCAGCTTTCCCTTTATCCTGTATGCGCAACATGGCAGCGCAGCGTCAAAGCCGCAAAGGCTGGGGTAGTTGCAGTTTGCGCACTCGCTCCTTTTGTTGCCCTTATACAGCGGCAGCGCGTCCGCTTCACCCTCCGCTATGCTTTCGGCCGTTTGCGCGGCCTTTTGCTTTGCCCTGCTTATGGTATAGTCAAGCTGCTGCTTGCTCAGCCGCCAGCCGCTTCTTGCCGTGGGCTGCACGCTGTCCCCGCCGCCAAGCTCAATAAGCTCGGCATCGTTAAGGCTTGCGCCTCTTAATCTGAACTCCCTCAGCAGCCTTTCGGCAAAGTCCTTTTTGTCGCCATCGTCCTTGATTATGCCTTCATGCACGGGCAGGTAGTACATGCCCGCCGTACGCTCCGCCGTAGCGGCGGCTTCGATAGCCGCTATATACAGCGGAAGCTGAAGCTTTGTCCCGTCTGCTATATCCTCCGCGTTGAAATCGGCGCCGTACCTGGTCTTATAGTCTATAACGCGCACATAGCGGCTGCCGTTATCCGGGCTGCATGCGTCTATCCTGTCTATCCTTCCCGACAGCATGAACCTTGCGCCCGAGGGCATCTCCAAAATAAGCTCGGGATATTCACCGTTCGGCCCGAACTCGACCTCCGACTTTGCTATGTTGAATTTTCCCCTTCTCAGCTGCTCTACTACCGCATAGGCCGTCGCCTTCACCCTTCTTATCAGCCTTGCCGCCGCGGCGCGGTTTCTTGCGCTGTCCGTAAGCACGCCGTTGTTATGCTCCTTAATAAGGCCCGGCAGTATCATATCGAGCATGCGCTCTATATCGTCGCTGATTATATCGTTTATACCCTTGCCGGAGGCAATCAGCTCCTTTGTAAACCTTGAGAGCGCCTCGTGGCAAAACGTGCCTTCATCCGTTTGCAGCTCCCTGAATTCCTTCCTTGGCATCAGCTTTAAGCCGTATCTTGCAAAATGCTTGAACGGGCACCTGTTAAAGCTTTCAAGCTGGGTTATGCCGCACCTTAACGGCTTGCCGTATAGCTTTGCAGCAAGCTCGCCGCCCAATATATCAGGAGATACCGACGGGAAGAGCGCCCTCTCCAGGGCGCACAGCCTTTCAGAATACCCTTGCGTCCTGCTGAAGAGCGAATAGAGCCTTTCCGTATTTTCCGATATCGCGCCGCTTTCCGTGCCCTCTCTCAGCCCGTTTACAAGCATATTGTACGCGCTCTGCACGGATCTTGGCTCAACGCCTTCTATGCTGCTCTCAAGCCGCACATCGGCGAACATATCGGTTATCCTGTCGATAAGCTCGCATGCCGTGGCCGCATCGCTGCCGCCGCCCATGGTATAGGATAGCCATAGCTTATCCGTTGGCTTTGTTACCGCGCCGTATGCGTCCCCAAGCTCCTTATCGTTGAGCTTTGACGTATCCTGAAGCTCGCCAAGGCCCATAGCGCCTATAAGCGCCCTTTCCTCATCGTCTATCATGCCGTCGTCGCCATGCACGGCCGGAAAATGCCCGTTTGCCGCGCCAAGTATTATAAGCGCCCTAATGCCCCTGGCCTTGCTGCGGCCAAGGCTGCCAAGCAGCAGCTGATCCGCCGCCGCCGGTATCACGCCTATCTCATATGCGCCAAGGCCTTCTTTATATACGGATATGAAGCGCCTGTTTGTCAGCCTTGCGCCGCCCATTATTGTATAAAGCTGATCTATCACCTCAAGCATGGTGTTATACACCTGGGCCGTTTCCTCCGCCCTTTCAAGCCTGCCCTCCTGCCTGAGCCTTTCCGCTTCCGCCTCAAGCTGCTCCCTTAACGCTATGCTCTTTGTGTATTCATATAAGGCCCTTGCCTTTTCGCCCGCCGTAGGCGAGCTTTTAAGCGCGTCCGAAAGCCTGTTCAGCGGCTCCATAAGTATGCGCCTTGCCTGCTCCGCCTTTTCCGGAGCGGTCGCATCAAACGGCCTTGCGAACATGCTGCCGCGTATGCCGCGGCTCAGAACATAGTTTTCAAAATACTCCTCCTGCTCAGCGTCAAGCCCGACAAGGCCGGTCTTTGAAAGCGCAATCATGTCCTCCTTGATATAGCTGCCGCTTGCAAGCTTAAGCGCAAGCAGCGTAAGCTCGCACGCCGAGTAGCTCAAAAGCTGCCTTTTGGCATCCGTAAAAAAGGGTATTCCTCTTTCCCTTAACGCGCGCGACATGGGCTCCAAGTATTTATCCGTGTTGGAAGCGATTATAGCAATGTCTCTGTATCTGAAGCCCTCGTCCGCCAGCGCAAGCACCTTTTCAGCCGCAGCCGTGACCTCGGCCTTTATATCCGTGGCCGCAAAAAGCTCTATCGCGCCGTCGCTGTCTCCCTCAAACCTGTTATATGGAAACGCAAAGCCTTCCTTTTCAAGATGTATGAGCGCCTTTGCCGTGTGCCGCACAGGCTCGCTATGTGGGCTGACGCGCTTTGGATGTATATTGCGCTCCTCACACAAGGCAAGTATATTTGCCAATATGCGCGCATCGGCGCCAAAAACAGCCGCGTCCCTGCACTCAGGCGAAGCGTCGAGCCTCAAGGCCACATGCATGCTTGCCGCGCTGTCCATAAGCGCGCCTATCACGGAATAAAGCTGCTTGCTTATCATGTCAAAGCCATCTATTATAACGTGCCTTGACGTTAGCCCGCTTTTGGGCAAAAGCTCGGCAAGCCTTTTAAGCGAATCCTCGGCGTCTATGCCCATCGACGCCATATACTCCTCGCTTGCCTTGTAAATCATGGAAAGATCATGGAGCTTTGCGCCGAAGGGACTATCCATGCCCTGCTTTTCCGCCGCCTTCATAAGCTCCTCTGCGGTTATGCCGGCCCTTTTGGCCTCTATAAAAAATTTGCTGCACTCGTCCGCGAAGCCGCTCCTTTGGCATACCCTTTGGAACGCCTTAAGCTTGGGCGCAAGCTCGTTTACGCATTTGCGTATTATCATCAGCTTGCCCTGCGCCGACATGAAGGAGCGCCTTTCCCCGCCATCCTTAAGCACCCTCCTGGCTAAAGAGGTAAAGGAATACACTCCCGCGTCCCAAAGCCCTGCCCCTATATCCTGCGCCAGGGCGCGCTCCGTTTCAAAAGTGAACTGCTCCGGCACTATATACAATACCGGCTCGCCTTTATGTATAAGTTCAGCCGCCATGGCCCTGAGGCAGCGGCTTTTGCCGCTGCCGGCCCTGCCGGTCAATATGGTTACCTCAGCCATAGCCGCTCCTTTTTAATTTATCAAAATCTTTCGGTATGCAGCGGATAGTATGCTACCTTGCCTTCCTCCCTGCGGCTTTCAAAAAGGGTAATGCCCATTACCGTCATGCTCGCGTTTGGCGAAAGCTGCTTAAGCTCCAGCGTGGCCAGCTCATCATGCTCAACATTTCTGCCGAGCGTTATATGCGGCGTAAAGCGCTTTCTCTCCCTTGAAAAGCCGTTGTCGTAAAGCGCGCTTTGCAGCGATTCATAAAGCGCGTTAAGCTCGCCAAGCTCGCCCTTGACCTCAAGGAAAGAGGTCTTTTTGCCGCCCTTGTCAAAGCAATCGTACTTGCCAAGGTGCAGCGTAAAGGGCCGTATGCCGCGCACAGCCTCCTGCATGGCGGCGACGGCGCCCTGAAGATCCTTGCTTTCGCCTATAAAATGCAGCGTAATGTGAAAGCTGGCGCCAGGCACGAACCTGCCGCCGCAGCTGAGCTGCTTAAGCTCCTTCTGTACCCTTGATACCTCAGCCTTAAATGAACGCGGCAGATCTATGGCTATAAAAAGGCGCATATGTTTTACCTCCGAAGATATTCTCTCGTTTGCGATATTTTATATTATAACATGCCTTTGCCGGGGCGCAACGGGTCGATATCCTTATTCGGCTTCCTTGTGCTGTGCGCGCTGCTTTTCCATATACTCATGTATCAGCGGCAGGGCAAGCACAAACTTTTCGTTTTGCTGATAATCGTCAGGGCGTATGCCTATTGTGCGCATGGTGTTAGGGATGTCGAACTGTTTGCCCATCTCGAAGGGGAATTTATATATGCTGTCTATCGGGAAAGAATACGTTACCTCCCTGCCCTCGGCCGTACCGGCATATGTTATGGCGTCTCTTGTCAGGGTGACCGTGCCATGCCCAACGTCCGTATGCTCTGTTGACCTTGGGTCAAGGTGGTATTGCAGGCTGCACTCCGCGCTAAGTCTGAAATCGGGCTTTGCGATATCAACCCTCAGCCTCTCGCGCTCAAGCTCCACCCAGTCCGCGACTATTTCGGGTATAATACAGCCCTCGTCATGCGCATGCAAGAAGCCGTATTCGTCCATACTGCCGCGGTTTGAGCATTTTGTGCAGAATATATCGTTATTCTCGGTGCGCGTTGTGCTTTCCGCCCCGCAGCGCGGGCAAAGATAAAGCAGCTTTTCAAGGCCCTTTGCCCTTTTGCCGCCGCTAAAGGCTATCATGCGCTGCTTTTGCCAGGCATAGTCGTCAACATACAGCTTGCTTTCTATGCGCTGATACAGCTTTTCAGCGTCGAGCTGCTTAAGCTCCTCGCTCGTCGCCACAAGCTCTATCTCTGTTTCGACCTTGCCCCGTCTTTGAATCGGGTTCCATTTGGTCCTTGTAAAATAGCTGCCATGCGTGCGCACGGCATACACCGGCGCCTTAAGCAGCTTGGCAAGCTTTGCTATGCTCCTTGGCGCGCTTGAGGTGCGCCCCGTGCCGTTCACCTCGCCCTCCGGATATATAAGCAGGCTTTCGCCTATGCTTATCACGCCGCGCATTTTGGCAATGCTTTCAACATCCGCCCTGAACTGCTCCTTTTTTATGCAGCGGAGCAGGGTGAGCAGCCACGCGAGGCTTTTGTTCCTGTAAAAATGGGCGGCCACTACCGCGTGGAAGCGCTTTTTTCTAAGCGCCGCAAGCGCAAACAGGAAATCAAGATTGCCGGTATGGCTGCCGAGCAAAAGTATAGGCCCATCCGGCATGGCCGGTATATCCTTGGGCGCCTTAAAGCGATACTTTAGCCAAAGATACGGCCTGAGTATGAGCGTTATCATATCATAAAAGAATCCGTTATGCGGTTTTACTGCGTATTTTGATCCCATTTGTCCCTCACAGATCATGTTATTATAATCAGCTGAATAACAGCATCAGCACCGGCACCGCTATAAGGCAGAGTATTGACGTAAAGCCCATTCCCAATGCATTATATTTTTCATCAGCGCCGGCATAGCCAGATACCACAACGGATTGCGTCATGACCGGCATTGCTGCCTCTATCATAAAAACGCTCCTTGCGGTGCCTCCTATATTGAAAGCATGGCACAGCAAAAGCATTATCAGCGGCGTAACAACAAAGCGCATGGCGCTCACTACCCATATGCCTGCGTCCGGCTTAAGCGCCTTAAATCCGGTCTCGTATATAAGAAAGCCTATGTATATGAGCGCAAGCGGCGTGACGGTGTTGCTCATATACTGGCAAAAGCTCAGCACCACCCTGGGCGGCTCAAGCCCGAGCAGCATCAGCGGCACGGCTATGAACAAAGCTGCCAGCGGCGGCGAAACGAGCTTTTTTGCAATCTGTTTAACGCTCAGCCTTGTTTCGCCCGCGCTTGCATATATCATGGGCGCGCCTATCGCCCAGAAGAACAGCGTGTTTATCAAATAAAAGCACATAAGATACGGCACCCCCTGCTCCCCAAACAGCTCATAGCACACGGGATACCCTACGAACATTGCGTTTGACATGGCGCACATCACGACAAAACCGCCAAAGCGCCTGCGGTTTACCTTAAAAAGCTTTGCTATGCCTACGGACAAAAGCACGGCAAGTATATTGCATATGAACGGCGCCGCAAGCAAGGGGCCCGCTTCAAGTATAAGCTTGCGCGAAAACTGAGTGAATACATTATGCACGCACATGCACGGTACGGACAGATTTATAAGCAGCTTTATGACAAAGCTTTTATGCTCCCTTGTCATAAAGCCCTTGCGTCCGAAAAAGTAACCTGCACAGATGAGCAGCAATATGAGCAGCACAGCGGAAACCGAATTAGCCAAAGACGCCATTATTTCATCCTTTAATAAGCCGTTGGGGCGGCCGGAGATGGGCCGCCCCGCTTTTTTGTTGTTTTGTTAAGCTTTACTTGGATATCCTGCGGCACTCAAGATAGTACCGCTTTTCATTGGCCTCGCCCATCGAGAAGGTCTTGCGCGGAAGCGCGCCATCGAATATTACGGTCTTGAAGAAGGCGCTCTTGCTCATCGGCGGCAGTATAAAGCCCATGTTGTTATCCTTGCGCCCAAGCTCGTCCACAACGTCCTCGCCATGGATATAGTCTATGGTAGCGCCATCTGTCTCCTTAAGGAAGGCATCAAGCGCATTTTGCAGCGTGCCGACCTCAAGCTGAGCCGCAGGTGCGCTCACCTTGAAGAAGCCGTAGCCCTCCTTTACCATAAACGGCAGCATATGGCACTTGCTGCAGGAAGCCTTGGCCATAGCCTCGTCACGCTCGGCCTTGGCGGCAAACATATGCTCCTCGCAGCCGCCGTTATCCTTTGCAAGCTTGTTCTTGAGCCAATCCATTGCTTTTTTTGTATCCACGCCGAACACTACCCTGTGTATAGGCTCAAATATTATGCCGGAATCATGGACGTTTTCAAGCTCAACCAGCGCATACCTTGCCGGATGATCGGCCATCTCCTCAGGCTTAAGCGTTTTCTTTACGGCTTCCCAGTTGGCCTTGGCAGTGGCAAAAGAATGGTTGCCGTCGCCCATTGCGAAGAGCAGCGGCGGCTGGTCCGCACCGTACTTTTCATTGAACCTGGCCTGATCCGCAAGCGCCTCAAGCGCCCTTATAGCGCGGCCGACGCGCACTTCGTCCTTCACAAAATAGCCCTTTATGTGGCCGCCGTTCTGCATAAGCTCAAAGTCATAACGCTTGTCCGCATCGCCAACGCTTTCGCCTATAGGCTCTATGACCGTACGCTCGGGGTCGTCTATAAGCACAAGTATGTGCGGCAGCTCAACGGGAGCATCCTTCCTAATCCTGAGCCTTGGCGGTATGCGCTCAACTATTGTGCCTTCGGTAGCCCTTATAAGCGTGGTGGAGCCCTTAGTATAGTCGTAGCACTCAAGATCCAGCGCCACTATAAGCCCGTGCCTGGTGTTAGCGCCTGCGCGGCGTTCAACATACATCAGGCCCTGGCCTATATTCTCCAGTATTCCGCTGTCAAGATACTGCTTCATGGTGGCGTTTATCTTTTCTATACGCTCCGCCTCGCCCGGCTTTTCAAGATACATTTCAGGCAGCATAAGCCTTAATGTTGAAGGCGCGTCGCCAACTATGCGCTCCGTCTCCGCCCAGTATTCGGGCTGAGAGGTATACTGGTCGCAGGCAACCACGGCCCACTTCGTCATGTCCGTGCCCTTTTGGGGCAGAAGTATCTCCGGCACCTTTACGCCGACTTTGTTTGCAAACTTATCCATGTCAGCCTCCTGTATATGCTTATTGCTTTATCGTGGTACCCGCTTTGCCGGCTATGGCGTCCACAGCCTTGTCAAGCGAGGTTATTATGGCGACTCTGCCCGCCTTGCTTTCAACAAAGTTCAGCGCGGCCTCTATCTTGGGCAGCATGGAGCCTGGCGCAAAGTGACCTTCCTTTATATACTGCCTTGCCTCGGCAACGGTCATGGTGTCTATATCCTGCTGGTCAGGCTTATTGAAGTTTATCGATACCTTTTCAACCGCCGTAAGTATCACAAGCGCATCCGCGTCCATATCGCGCGCGAGCTTTTCGCTGGCAAGGTCCTTATCTATAACGGCAGCAACGCCTTCAAGGTCGCCGGCGTCGTTTCTTATCACAGGTATTCCGCCGCCGCCAACGGTTACGACTACAAAGCCGGCGTCGTTAAGCGTCTTTACAGCGTCAAGCTCAACTATTTCGCAGGGCAGCGGGGAAGCGACAACCCTTCTCCAGCCCCTTCCGGCGTCCTCCTTCATGGTATAGCCCTTTTGCGCGGCTATCTTCTTCGCTTCCTCTTCGTTGTAGAAGGGGCCTATCGGCTTTGAAGGCGCCTTGAACTTGGGGTCGTTTTTGTCAACGACCACCTGGGTAACTACGGTAACTACGTTTTTGTTTATTCCCCTGTGCCTAAGCACCTTGGAAAGGCCCTGCTGGATATGGTAGCCTATCATACCCTGGCTCATCGCGCCGCAAACGTCAAACGGCATGGCCGGGGTGACGCTGCCGGCAGTTTCGTTCTGAATGACTATTCTGCCTACCTGCGGACCGTTGCCGTGGGCCACGATTATCTCATAGCCCTGTTCCACAATGTCGGCTATGTACTCGCTGGTCTTTTCCACTACCTCAAGCTGCGCCTCAGCCGTTGCCGGCTTTCCGGCTTCCTGCAATGCGTTACCGCCAAGAGCTATAACTAATTTTTTCACTTGATTTTCTCCTTCTGTTAATGTGGCTCCCGCTGCGCCGCAGCCGGTGCATACATAGATAGTATAGCCGTGTCACAAGGCGTCTGTCAACCGAATAACTAAGCTAAAAGGCTATTTTATCCATGATAGGAATAGTGCTTCTGCGGCGATTGCATGATATAATATTGAACAGAATAATATAGCCGCTTTGGGAGGATGTATACCATGGAAAACAAGCTGCCTGAATTTGACGAAAGAGCGCCTTACGCCTATTATAAAAACGAAAAATGCCCGTATTTTCCATGTCACGAAAAAGCAGGCACGGATTTTTTCAACTGCCTTTTCTGCTATTGCCCGTTATATGCTTTGGGGGATAAATGCGGCGGCAATTTCAAATACACTGAAAACGGCGTAAAGGATTGCTCCGCCTGCCTTGTGCCGCACAGCAGGGGCGGTTATAAGCACATAATGGCCAATTTCCCCAAAATAGCGGAGCTTGCGAAAAGGAAGCAAAGCTAAAGCCATGCTGTTTGAGAATGTCAACTATTTTACAAAGGACGGCAGGCTGCGCTTTGGCAGCGTAAGCACGGAAAACGGCAGGATACGCGATGTGCGCATGCAGGACGAAAGCTATCATGCCGGAGCAAGGTTCCTTCTGCCCGGCTGCATAGACATGCACACGCATGCCATGCTTGGCAGCGAATACTTCGGCCGCAATGCTGAGGCCGCGGCAAAAGCAAGGCGCGCGCTTGCAAAAAGCGGCACGACTTCGTTTTTGTTCGCAACCATGGCGCTTAGCGAAGCCGAGCTTATCGCACAGTGCGCCCGTGCCGGAAAAGCGGCTGAGCTTTGCAAGCCTTCAGACGATACTGAGGGCGAAAGCCGCTGCCTTGGCGTTTATCTTGAAGGGCCGTTCCTTTCCTATGAGAAAAAGGGCGCGCACGATGCGAAGTATCTGCATCTGCCCGACAAAGCTATGCTAAACAGGCTGAATCAGGCCGCAAACGGCGGCATAAAGGCCGTATGCATGGCGCCGGAGCTTGAAGGGGCCATTGAGCTTGCAAACGATATAAAGAATAATAAGATAGTTTCCCTTGCGCACAGCGCCGCGGATTATGACGCGAGCTTATATGCGTTCAAAAACGGCTTTTCGAACCTTACGCACACGTTCAACGCAATGCAGCCCATGCTGCACCGCGCGCCCGGGCCGGTAGCCGCCGCGTATGAAAGCGAAGGCATTACCGCCGAATTTATTGGCGACGGCGTGCATATAAAGCCGGCAATGCTGAGGATACTGTTCAGGCTTTTCACTTATGAAAGGCTGATACTGATAAGCGATTCCATATCCGTATGCGGAATGGCGGACGGCGTTTATACAGGCGTTGACGGCCAAAGAATACGCCTTGAAAACGGCATGGCAACTATAGACGGCACGGGAACCATAGCAGGCTCCGCCATGCCCATGTTCGCCGCGCTCAAGCGGCTGATAAGCTTTGGCATACCGGCGGAGGAGGTAATAGCAACGGCTACGATAAATCCCGCCAAGCGGCTTGGTATCGAAAACAAGCTTGGCGCAATAGAAGAAGGCTTCATGGCGGATATGCTGCTGTGCAGCGCCAAACTTGATATAGAAAAGGTGTTCATATCCGGAAAAGAGATATAAAAAAGCTCCTGACCGGCAAACGGGTCAGGAGGCAAAAGCTATCCCAGCGGGGCCGTCAAGCCCCGCTTTGTCTATCGAAAAAGTGGCGTTCAGCCACTTTTTTGACACTCTTAAGGGGCTAACGCCCCTTAACAACCTCGCTTGTTCCAAGCAGGGCTTATTTGCCTACGGTAGCTACAAATTCGCAGGCCCTGTTCACGGCCCTGCAAACCGCGCCGGAGCTTCTTGACGCGGCAGTAACGCTATCCACATTTCCGCCGTCCTTTTTAAGGCTAACAGGCGCCTGCATGCCGGCAAACTGGCCGCTGAAGGCGTCTTCCTTGACCTTTGCGCCAAGGCCGGCAGTCTCGCTGAAATTGGAGCCGCCGCAGCTTATTCCGGTTATCCTGCCTTCGGTATCAATACCCACAGTGACCTCTATAGGCCCGCCGTAGCCGCCCTCTGTAGCCTTGGCAACATAGCCTATTGTTTCCCCGCCCTTCTTGGCTTCATAGCAATAGTCAACGCCGGAATCGGCGGGAACTTTCAGCTCCACAAACTCGTCAGCCTCGCTCATGACCTTCTTTCTCGCTTCTTCATTCGCCGCGACTTCCTGTCTGGCTATCTCATCCTTGGTCAGCTCGTTGGTGAAACCCAAAGCAAGTCCGGCTACAAGCGCTATTATGCACAGAAGCAGCCATGCAGGTATCTTTTTCATACTATCAAGTTCCTTTCAGTAAGCTTAGTGCTTCATATATTTGATGAGCAGCGCCGCCGCCGCCCCAGTAAGGGATCCGGTGACCGCTCCGCTCAAAAGCAGCAGAGGGAAATATGCCATAACCGGCGCAAGCCCTATCACCGCGCTTGCAGCCGCGCATTGGCCTATATTATGCGCAATGGCGCCCGCTATGCTCACGCCCATTGCCGAAAACCTTTCAGTCCTTTTGACGAGCAGCATCACCGCGAGACTCAGTGCGGCGCCGGACGCGCTATACAGCATGGCCACAGGATTGCCAAACAGCAATCCCGAAAGCAGCACCTTCAATACGGCGAGCAGCAGCGCTGTCTTTATATCTATAAGATATATTGCATAAAGCAGCACCGTGTTGGAAAGCCCAAGCTTTATGCCGGGCACGGCCGAAAAAGCGGGCAGCAGCGACTCCACATACCCAAGCGCCAGCATAAGGGAAGCCAAAAGCGCGCCCCTTGCAAGCCTTTTAGCCGTCATGGCCCATCCTCCGTTATCTGTATGCTGACCCCGTTCGGCAGGCACACAATCCAGCCCGAATTGTCAGCCTCCTGTGCGCCAAGCCAGCCCTGATGCACGCAAAGCTGGTTTTTGCAAGTTGAGCTAAGCATGCGCACATGGCCCAGACCGTCGGTCTCTATAACGTTCACTTGTCCGTTTTCCTGCTCTATGCTGAGGGTATCCGCCTTGTATAAGGGCAAGCGGGCGTATTCCTTGGCATTCAGATATACCGTTGCAAGGCCGCCGGCATTCTTAGTTGGGCGCATGGCAACGATAAGTATAAGCGCAAGTATCACGGCTCCCGCGGCCAAATATATATCCGCCCGTTTCATAGTAAGTATTTTAACACCAAAAAGGCTCCCAACGCAACCGTTAAGAGCCAAAAGGTTTGACTAATAATTCACAGCCTGTCCGCAAGTATGTTCATGGTAAGCGAAAAATACACAAGCACGCTCGCCGCGTCCGTGACCGTGGTCAATATAGGCGTGGCCATTAGCGCGGGATCGAGCTTAAGCTTCTTTGCAAGCATGGGCAAAAGGCAGCCGAGCGACTTGGCTATGCACACCGTCGCAATAAGCGTGAGCGACACTATGGCGGCAACGGCAACGTCATGATACTGTATCACTATACGCGCAAAGTTTATAAGCGCAAGCCCCCCGCTTACCAGCAGCGCCACCCTTATCTCCTTAAACCATACCCTGAAGGAATCCTTGGGCTCTATCTCGTCAAGCGCAAGTCCGCGTATTACCATAGTGGAGGCCTGGGTGCCGCTGTTTCCGCCCGTGTCCATGAGCATCGGTATAAAGCTGACAAGCAGCGGTATAGCGGCTATGGCAGCCTCAAAATGCTCCAGCATGGCGCCCGTTATCATAGATGAAAGCATAAGTATAACGAGCCATACTATCCTGTTTTTGGCGAGCTTCCATATTGGCGTTTTAAGATACTCCTCCTCGCTCGGCGCCATACCTGCCATCTTTTCAAAGTCCTCTGTGTTTTCCTCCTGCAATACGTCCACAGCGTCGTCAACGGTGATTATGCCGACCAGCCTTTCCTCGTTATCCACAACGGGCAGCGATATCATATCGTATTTTGAAAACAGCTTCGCTACCTCTTCCTTATCGTCAAGCGTATGCGCACGTATAACGTTCGTGTTCATTATGTCGCCGACAAGCATGTTTGGATCGGCAAGCAAAAGCTCCCTTATAGTCACCACGCCTTCAAGCTTTCTGTCGCCGGAGATCACATAGCTTGTATATATGGTTTCCTTATCTATTCCGGTCTTTCGTATAACGTCAAACGCCTGGCTCACCTTGAGCCTCGGCTTAAGGTAAACGTATTCGTTGGTCATAAGGCTTCCGGCGGAATCCTCCGGATACCTGAGATATTCGTTTATAAGCTTTCTGTTTTCGGGGCTTGATATCTGCAATAGCCTTTTTACAACATTGGCGGGCATTTCTTCTATAAGGTCAACATAATCGTCAAGATACATGTCGTCCAATATATAGCTAAGCTCGTTATCGCTTAGCAGCTCAACAAGCTTTTGCTGCACATCGCTGTGCATATATGCGAATGTTTCCGCCGCGGTCTCCTTCGGCAGCAGCCTGAAAAGCCTGAGCAGTGTTTCAGGCTCCTCATTCTCTTCAAATATTTCTTCGATAGCCTCGGCAACGTCCACCTCGTTCATATCCTGAACAAGGGTCTTCACCGCGCCGTATTGCTTGTTCCTTAAAAGGGTGAGCAATTCTTCCTGAATCATGGTGAACCTCCTTTTTGCAGGCGGCTCATCATCGCATGGCCGCCCTAATGTTTAGTTATAGCTCCCGTACTGGGATATGGCCCTGCGTCCATAGTTGAAATACTCTGTCCTTTCCCCATTTTAATGGTTTATTATAGCTTATTCGCCAAAGCGCATCGTGCGCCTAAAGCCATTTTACAGCGCCAAACGCGGCCTTGCAAGCCATGTAAATAAGATAGCGGCCCGCATTAAGAAAGAAATATGCTTATAAACTCCTCTATATCGTCCTTTGTTATATCGCTCTTTGCCATATAGCCCATGAGCATCGAAAAAAACGCCGCCGACCTTGCCCGTATAGTGCGCGCCTGGTTGGATCTCAGCTTAAGGGAGCCGACTTCAAGCATAAGCGCCCACTTTTTTTCCATTGCGGCAATAAGTCCCGCAAGCGCCGAATCCTCTATCGCGCACTGAGCGCACAGCACTACATGCAGCCGCCTGTGCATATCGTCAGCCATAAGCGTGTTCAATAAAAGCCGCATAGCGTCCCCTGCGTCCGTCTCCCTTTGCAGCGATTCCGCCCATTCAAGCAGCGTATCCCCCATATAGTCGCCATAGGTCCTTGCAACGTCCTCAATAAGCTCATCCTTGGCAGGATAATAATAATAAAGCGTACCCTTGGCTATGGACGAAGCTTGAGCTATATCGGCGAGGCTCGCGCCATCGACGCCTTTTTGGGTGAACAGGCTGCTTGCGGTCGCTATTATTAAGCTTTGTACGCTGTCATAATCCTGACGCTTGCTCTTCATTTTTTATCCCCCGTGCTTGATCCCCTTGTATTCATCAAAGCCATGCCATAGGCCGTACTATCTGCTTATCACGTTGTGCGCCCAGGAGCCGGATATCAATATAGGCAGCGCAATACAGAACTTTAATATATTCGCAGCCTCGACCAGGCCGTACACCAAGCATACGTTCATATTCGTCCAGTTGCACAGCACATACGAGAGCGGCACGACCACGACGAGGGTGAACACGCTGTCAAGCAAAAACGTTATAACGGTCCTTCCGCCGCTCCTTATGGTAAAATATGAAGAATGGGCCAAAGCGTCCATCCATATGGTGCAGCCTGCCGCAATAAGCATGCCGCTCGTCATATCCCTTACATTCTGCTCAACGTTGTATATCATAGGTATAACGCCCGAAAGCGCGATTATAAGCAGACCTATAAACAGATGCATGACAAAGCTTATGGATATCAGCCTTGTATCCGTTTCTATTGCGCCGTCTATATCGCCCGCGCCAAGCTTCTGGCCTACCATTATTGATATTGCAGAGCCCATGGAGAACATTATTATTGCAAATATCTGCCAAACTGTGCTTGTTATGTTGGTCGCCGCCACAACGTCAAGGCCCCTTACGGAGAAGCATTGGTTCTTTATAGCCATTGCCGTGCTCCACAAAAACTCGTTTACGAGCAGCGGCGCGCCGGTTATAATTATCTTCCTGACAAGCGCCCCGGGGATATTGAAGTCCCTGAATACTTTCTTAAAATAGTGATATTTGTCGAGCCTTCTATATGTATGTATGAGCATATAGGCGATTTCGATATACCTTGCCGCGACGGTTGCTATCGCCGCGCCCTTTACGCCAAGCGCAGGCATGCCAAGATGGCCGTATATAAGTATATAGTTCAGTACAAGGTTGATAATTATTGATATAATGCTGGCACGCATAGGAACAACGGTCTCGCCCGTTTCCCTTAATGTTGTGCCGTAGCACTGCGCTACCATAAACGGCGGCAGTCCCAACAATATCACCCAAAGATAATCCTTAGCCTGGGCAAGCGTCGCCGCGAGCATCTCCGGCGAGTTTGTTTCCTCATTAAGGTAGAGCCATATGAGCCTATCCCCAAATGCGGAGAACACAACTATTGCTGCTACGGAAAGCAGCGTGCCTATTATGAGCTTGACCCTGAAACAGCGCCTCACACCCTCGTCATCTTTTATCCCCGCATACTGCGCGGAGTATATGCTCGGGCCGGAAAGGGAGCCGAATATGCTTAGATTAAATATGAATACAAGCTGGTTCACTATTGCAACGCCTGATATAGCCGCCGTTGAAAGCGCGCCCACCATAACGTTATCCAAAAGATTAACGAAGCTCGTTATCCCCTGCTGGATTATTATGGGTATTATGAGCTTTATCACCGAGGCGTAAAAAGCCCTGTCGCCTATGAACTTATTCTTAATGCGCCCAAACGCGCCGGTATTTTCCATATCGCTGTCTCTCCTTTATATATGCCACATTAAATCATATCATAAAAGCTCCGCATCTGTAAACAAAAAGGGCAAAGCCTAAAGCCATGCCCTTATAGTGAATATAAAGCTTACTGCTTTCTTGTCACGCATATCCTGATATCCACGCCGTCCGCCCTGTCCTCCTGCTCCACCTCTACGGTCATGCCGGATTCCCTGAGCTGGTTAACGGCCTGGTTTATGGTATTCATGAACAGTCTATAGTCCCTCACTATCCGCATAAGCATGGGCCGCGGCTTTGCGCCCTCCTGCTTTTCGTCATAAGCCTTGTTAAGCGTCTTTTCCACCATCTGCTCGGTTTCCTTTACGCTGAGGCCCTTGCTGGCTATCTTGTCAACGGCGTCAAGCCTTTCCTTGTCGTCCTTAAGCCTTAACAGAGCGCGCGCATGCCTTTCGGTAAGCTTGTTCTCGGTCATGGCGGCCTTGACCTGAGGGGAAAGCTTAAGCAGCCTGAGCTTGTTTGCTATGGAGCTTTGGCTCTTGCCCAGCCTTTCCGCAAGCTCCTCCTGTGTAAGGGCATATGTGTCTATAAGGTTCTGGTAGCACTGCGCCTCCTCAAGATAGTGAAGATCCTCCCTTTGCAGGTTCTCTATAAGCGCCATCATTGCGGAGGATTCATCGACTATATCCTGCTGAACTATGCACGCTACCTTTTCCATGCCAAGGCTGGTCACGGCCCTCAGCCTGCGCTCGCCCGCAACAAGCTCGTAGCCATCCTCCACCTTCCTTACGAGCAAGGGCTGAAGGAGCCCCACCTGCTGTATGGACTGCGCAAGCTCGGCTATGCTTTCTTCATCAAACGTTGCGCGCGGCTGATACGGGTTTGGGTGTATAGAGGCCACGCTTATCTCAGCAAGGCGCTTGGCGCCCCTTGCGCTCTCCGGATTCTTTATAAAGTCAAAAACAGGCATACGCTCGTCCTCCTTATTCCCTCTTTACGCATAAAAACAGCTTTTCCTGCATGCAGGAAAAAAGCTTACATAATACGCCAGATAAACACATATTGCGAACATGTGTTACATATCTGTGAACAAACTTACTGCGCTATTGTAGCAAAAGGCGATGCAAATAGTCAATATACTATTACAGCGGGTTCTTGCTTGCAGTGCCCGCTTTGCGCGGATAGGCCTTCGGCGTGGGCTTGAGCTTTTTAGCCGCTATAACATATCTGTCGCCCCAGGAGGCGTTATAGCTTATAAGCTGAGCCGTGCAGTTGAGCTTATCCAATGCGTTTTTGGCAAGCCTAAGCTCTTCATCAGCCTGCGCGCCCTTGTACATAAGGCTCATGCCGCCGGTCTTGACAAAAGGCGCCGTCCATTCTATAAGCACGGGCGCGCTGGCCACGGCGCGGCTCAACGCTATATCGTACCTGTCCCTATGCGCGTCCATTCTTGCCGCATCCTCGCACCTTGCGTGCAGAGTAACGGCCCTTTGGCTCAGCCCAAGCTCCCTAAGCACCTCGTTTATGAATATCAGCCTTTTATTAAGGCTGTCAAGCAGCGTCAGCTTTATGTCGCTGCGCATTATCATAAGCGGTATCCCCGGGAAGCCCGCGCCTGTGCCTACGTCTATGCAGCTTGCGTTGCTTTTTATAAGGCCCATAGGCGCTATGCTGTCGGCAAAGTGCTTGTATACCACCTCCTGCTCGTCCGTTATGGCCGTAAGGTTCATCTTCTTGTTCCACTCCATCAAAAGCTCATAGAAGCGCATGAACATGCAGGCCTGTTCCTCTGTTATTCCGGCTATAGCGTTTTCAAGCGTTTGCCTTGTCATCCTTCTGCTCCATATTTCTTTTTAGCCATATCATAAGCACCGCCACGTCCGCAGGAGATACTCCGCTTATCCTGCCCGCCCTGCCCAGGCTTTCCGGCTTCATGCTGGCAAGCTTTTGCCTCGCCTCTATCCTCAGGCCGGAAATGGAGGCATAGTCTATATCCTGCGGCAGCAAGGTGTTCTCCATCTCGCTGAATTTGGCGACGTGCTGCTTTTCCTTTTCTATATAACCGGAGTATCTTTCGTTAAGCTCCACCTGCTCACGCGCTTCCTCGCCGATATCCTCCACCCTGTCCGGATACAGCATAAGAAGATCGGTATAGCTTATATTCCTCCTTCGCAAAAGCTCACTCAGCCTTATGCCGGTCTTTGGGGGTATCTCGCCCCTTTCCTCCATCAGCCTGACAAGCGCCTCGTCCGGAGGGACAGACGAAGCGAGCTTTTTTCTTGCCCTTGCTATCTCCTCCTCTTTGCGCATCAGCCTATCGTAGCGCGCAGAGGATATCAGCCCCGTCCTCATGCCGAGTCTGGTGAGCCTTTCGTCCGCGTTGTCCTGCCTTAAAAGCAGCCTGTATTCGGCTCGCGAGGTCATCATTCTGTACGGCTCGTTGGTACCCTTGCCCGTAAGGTCGTCGCACAGCACGCCTATATAAGCATCCGCCCTGGAAAGGAGCAGCGGCTCTTCGCCCTTCAGCCAAAGCGCGGCGTTTATGCCGGCGTACAGGCCCTGCGCCGCGGCTTCCTCATAGCCTGAGCTGCCGTTAATCTGTCCTGCGAAGAACAGGCCGCCTATGCTTTTGCACATAAGCGTATTGTTCAGTATAAGCGGGTCTATGCAATCGTACTCTATTGCGTAGCCGTATCTTGTTATGTGGCAGCGCGTAAGCCCTGGTATGGTCCTGAGCATATCCCGCTGCACGTCTATGGGCAGGCTGGTGCTCATTCCCTGCACATACATTTCGTCCGTTGAAAGGCCCTCAGGCTCGATAAAAAGCTGATGCCTGTCCTTATCGGCAAATCTTACAAGCTTATCCTCTATGCTCGGGCAATAGCGCGTGCCTGTTGCGCGTATAAGGCCGGAATACATGGCGCTGCGGTTTATGTTGTCAAGTATTACCCGGTGCGTTTGGGCGTTTGTGTATGTCAAGTAGCATGGCCGCTGCGGCTTATAGCTCGGCTCATGCATAAAGGAAAACGGCCTCGCCGGAGAATCGCCGTATTGCGGCTCCATCTCGCCAAGGTCAAGCGTACGCCCAAGCACCCTGGGCGGCGTGCCTGTTTTGAAGCGCCTAAGCTCCATGCCGTGTTCAACAAGCGATGAGGAAAGCCCCTCAGCCCTTGCCAAACCGCTCGGCCCCTGCTCCCACACCCTGTCGCCTATAAGTATGCGGCTTTTAAGATATACGCCCGTGGCTGCCACCACGGCCCTGCAGGGTATCCTCTCACCCTCGCTGTGTACCCCGCCGGAAAGCCTTACCGCGCTTATCCTGCCGTTCTCCGTTTCTATTCCGGCGCACTCGCCCTGTATAAGCGTCAAATTGCTCTCGGCCTCAAGCGCGCGCTTCATTCTTTCGTGATATCTGCGCTTATCCATCTGCGCCCTTGGAGAATATACGGCGGGGCCTTTGCCGGTGTTCAGCATGCGCATCTGTATGAATTCATCGTCGGCCGCCAAGCCCATCTCCCCGCCAAGCGCGTCTATCTCGCGCACGAGCTGGCCCTTTGACGTGCCGCCTATCGCCGGATTGCACGCCATAAGCGCTATCGAATCCAGATTAAGCGTCATTACCGCGGTATTCAGGCCCATGCGGGCGGCGGCAAGCGCAGCCTCGCAGCCGGCATGGCCCGCGCCAAGTACCACTATGTCATAGCCTGTCATGCTTTTTATCCATCTCCCCGTTTTTTGCCTTTGTCAGCCTTTGCCCTGTCAAGCTTATCAAGCTCGTCCCTGAAGCTGTCATAGTATTGCCTGAGGTGCTCGCCTATGGCGCCCTGCGCGCCCATGCTCATTATAAATTTGGCTTTTTCAAGCCGCATTTCCCTGCTCTGGCGTATATGCTCCCTTAGCTGCTCGTATTTTACTACAACCCCTTTTTCCTCGGCAAAGCGCCTTATCCTGACGATAAGCGCCGTGGAGTTGACAAGGTCGATAACGAACACCCCGTAGAAGAAGCCTATTATAAACGAAAACGCCAGGTTGTTGGAAAGCCATGCCAGCGCGTTCTCTATCCTTGGATGCACAAAAAAGTAGTACGCCGCGCTCAACAGCGCCCATGCCAAGGTGAACTTGGGGCATATTATCCCCTGTATGTTCCCCCATTGCTTTGAGTAATCCCAAAGCCTGACATGCATGCCTTTTATGAATATAAGCCCCGCCACGTATTCAACCAGCGTCACGGCCGCGGCCATTATGGCGAACAGAGCCGCTTTTCTTAAAGCCGTGTTCTCTATGGGAATAAACCTTTCAAGCATAGCAAGCAGATAAAGAGCTATAAGGCTGAAGCCATATAAAGGCAAATAGGGCCCCGAAAGGAACCCCGGATTTATCCATTTGCGCTCCGGATTAGCCGAGGAGAAGAAGCGGCGGAACACCACCTCTATCCCCCAGCCTGCTATGCTCCCTATAAAGAACAGGAACGCGATGATAAGGAAAAAGCTCATTCTTCCTCCGCCTCTTCGCCCTTATCGTGCGGCGCAAGCGCAACGCTTACGACCTTTGTGCCTTCGTCTACCCTCATCAGCCTTACGCCCTGCGTGTTGCGGGAGAATACGCTTATCTTTTCAACAGGCGTGCGTATCACCGTACCGTCGTCGCGTATCATCATTATGTCCTCGTCGCCCCTGCATACCTTCATGCAGGCCAGCGCGCCGGTCTTTTCGGTTATGGCGTTGGCGATAACGCCCTTGCCGCCCCTGTGCCTAAGCGGATACTCGCTTTCCCCTGTCCGCTTGCCGAGTCCCTTTTCGGTTATGGAAAGCACGGTCATACCCTTTTCTATAAGGTTTACGTCGATGACCTCGTCGCCTTCTTCAAGGGTAATGGCCCTTACGCCCGTAGCCGTGCGGCCCATAGGCCTCACGTCGCTTTCATGGAAGCGGACGCACTTGCCGCCGCGTGTGCCTATAAGCAGGTCGTCGTCGCCCTTTGAAAGAAGCACGCTTATAAGCTCGTCGCCCTCCCTAAGGTTCTGCGCTATTATGCCGCCCTTTCTTATGTTGTCAAAGTCGCTCATGGGCGTTTTCTTTATAACGCCGTCCTTTGTGGCAAGCACGAGGTATTCGCCCTCCGTTTCGTTATCTACGGGGAACACTGCGGTTATCTTTTCGCCGCCGGCAAGCTGCAGCAGGTTCACTATAGCCGTACCCTTAGCCGTTCTTGAAGCCTCCGGAATGTTATAGCACTTTATCCTGTACGCCCTTCCCGTGTTGGTGAAGAACATTATGTAGTTATGCGTGCTTGTTACAAACAGATGCTCGACGAAGTCCTCCTCCCTTGTGCTTTGCGCCATTATGCCCTTGCCGCCGCGGTTCTGCGCCTTGTAGGAATCCGCCGCTATGCGCTTGACATAGCCAAGATGGGTCATGGTGACCGCCATATCCTCCTGCTGGATTATGTCGTCCAAGTCAATATCGTCCGTCGCCGGAGCTATCTCGGTGCGCCTCGGGTCGGCATAGCGCCTTTTCACCTCAAGTATTTCCTCGCGTATTATGCCGCGCAGCTTCGTTTCGTCGGCAAGTATGCTTTCATAGTATGCGGCGGTCTTTGTAAGCTCGGCATGCTCGTCCATTATCTTGTCGCGCTCAAGGCCCGTCAGCCTTGCAAGGCGCATATCAAGTATCGCCTGCGCCTGCTTCTCGCTCAAGCCGTAGCGCTCGCAAAGGGCTGTTTTGGCTTCCGCCGTGTTCGGGCTCTTTTTGATAAGCTCAACTATATCGTCTATGTTGTCAAGCGCTACTATCAGGCCCTCCAATATATGTAGCCTTTCCCTGGCCTTGTCCAGGTCGTACTGCGTCCTTCTTGTAACGACGTCCTCCTGGAAGCGCATGTAGTTATACAGCATCTCCCTGAGATTGAGCACCTTCGGCTCGCCATCGACAAGGCACAGCATTATCACGCCAAACGTATCCTGCATCTGGGTATGCTTATAAAGCTGGTTGAGCACGACGTTTGCGTTAACGTCCCTCTTAAGCTCTATTATTATCTTCATGCCCTTCCTGTCGCTGGCGTCATGCAGGTCGCTTATGCCCTCTATGCGCTTTTCGTGAACAAGCTCGGCTATCTTTTCAACAAGCCTTGCTTTGTTGACCTGATACGGTATCTCCGTCACGACTATGCGGCTTTTTCCGTTGTGCAGCTCCTCTATCTCCGCCCTGGCGCGCACAAGTATCCTGCCCCTGCCGGTCCTGTATGCCTGCCTTATGCCGGCGTTGCCCATTATTATGCCGCCCGTGGGGAAATCGGGCCCGGGCAGATAGGCCATAAGCTCTTCAACACTTATTTCAGGATTATCGAGCATGGCCACATAAGCGTCTATAGTCTCGCCAAGGTTATGCGGCGGAATGTTGGTAGCCATGCCGACAGCTATGCCGTTTGAGCCGTTAACGAGCAGGTTTGGGTACCTGCTCGGCAGCACCTTGGGCTGCATAAGCGTTTCGTCAAAGTTGGGCATGAAGTCAACGGTATTCTTGCCTATATCGGCCATCATCTCGTCCGCAAGCTTTGAAAGCCTTGCCTCGGTATACCTCATGGCCGCCGCGCCGTCGCCATCCACGCTGCCGAAGTTGCCCTGGCCTTCAACGAGCATATAGCGGCTGTTGAAATCCTGCGCAAGCCTCACCATGGCGTCATATACGCTTGAATCGCCGTGCGGGTGATATTTGCCAAGAACATCGCCGACTATGCGCGCGCTTTTATGGAACGGCTTGTCGGAGGTAAAGCCCTGCTCGTCCATAGAATAGAGTATACGCCTGTGTACGGGCTTAAGCCCGTCCCTAACGTCAGGCAGAGCCCTGTTTATGATAACTGCCATAGCGTAGGATATGAAGGATTTCTTCATCTCCTGCTCTATGTCAAGCGGCCTTATGCGGGCTATATCGTTCTCGTTCATACTTTATTACCCCTCTTAAACGTCCAGATCGACAACAAGCTTGCTGTTCTGCTCGATAAATTCCTTGCGCGGCTCAACCTTGTCCCCCATCAAAACGGAGAATATCTCGTCCGCACGCATCGCGTCCTCAAGATGCACCTGAAGCATAATGCGCCTTTCGGGATCCATAGTCGTTTCCCAAAGCTGCTCAGGATTCATCTCGCCCAGGCCCTTATATCTGTTTATAAGCGGCTTAGGCTCCCTGCCTATGCGCTCCAGTATGGAATTGAGCTCATCGTCGTCATAGGCATAGTATATGTTCTTGCCCTTGGTTATCCTGTAAAGCGGCGGCTGCGCCACATATACATAGCCTTCCTCTATAAGCGGCCTCATGTGCCTGAAGAAGAATGTGAGCATAAGTATCCTTATGTGGCTGCCGTCAACATCGGCATCTGTCATGCAGACTATTTTGTGATACCTGAGCTTGCTTGTATCGAACTCATCGTCTATGCCCGCGCCAAAGGCGGTTATCATTGCGCGTATCTCATTGTTGGCAAGTATCTTGTCCATACGCGTTTTTTCAACGTTAAGTATCTTGCCCCTCAGCGGCAATATAGCCTGATGCGCAGGGTCGCGGCCCATCTTGGCGCTGCCGCCTGCGCTGTCTCCCTCAACTATAAATATCTCGCACTTTTCCGGGTCCTTTTCCGTGCAGTCCGTAAGCTTGCCAGGCAGGCTGGTGGAATCGAGCGCCGTCTTCCTTCTTGTAAGCTCCCTCGCCTTTCTTGCCGCGTCCCTTGCCCTTGCGGCCGTAAGGCATTTATCAACTATGGCCTTCGCCTCGGCAGGGTGTTCTTCAAGGTATGTGCCCATGCCCTCGCTCACGGCGGAGTCAACAAGTCCCCTTATGTACGCATTGCCGAGCTTTGTTTTGGTCTGCCCCTCAAACTGAGGCTCCACCAGCTTGACGCTTATTATCGCGCTCAGCCCTTCGCGTATATCCTCGCCCTTAAGCGCATCGTCGTTATCCTTAAGGAACTTATACTTCCTTGCGTAATCGTTCAACACCCTTGTCAGCGCGCTCCTGAAGCCCGCAAGGTGGCTGCCGCCCTCTCCCGTATTTATGTTGTTTGCAAAGGAGAATACGTTTTCGTTATAATCGTCGTTATACTGAAGCGCAGCCTCCACGGTGGCTACCTCCTGCTTTTCGGGCCTGTTGCAGCTTGCCGTTATGTATATGGGCTCGTCGTGCAGCACGGTCTTTTTCCTGTTCAGGTGCTTCACAAAGCTGACTATGCCGCCTTCATAGCAGAAGGAGCGGGAATCCGGAGCTTCGGCCCTTTCGTCCGTAACGGTTATCCTTACTCCGGCGTTAAGGAAGGCAAGCTCCCTCATTCTGTCCGCCAGTATATCAAAGTTATAGTTTACCTCGTCAAATATCTCGTCATTGGCGAGGAAGGTTATGCTGGTGCCGCTCACGTTCTGCGGAATGTCCTTTATGGGCTTAACCGGCGCCTTAGGCTCGCCATAGGCATATTCCTGATAATACAGCTTGCCGTCGCGCCTCACCTCCGCTATGAGCCATTTTGAAAGCGCATTGACAACGCTCAGGCCCACGCCGTGAAGCCCGCCGGACACCTTGTAGCCGCTGCCGCCGAACTTGCCGCCCGCATGCAGCACGGTGAGCGCCACCTCAAGCGCGCTTTTATGCATCTTTTCGTGCATATCCACAGGTATGCCCCTTCCGTTATCGGTAACGGTGACGGAGTTGTCGCCATGTATGGTGATCTCGATATGGTTGCAGTAGCCGCCCATAGCCTCGTCTATGGCGTTATCCACAAGCTCCTTTACAAGGTGATGCAGCCCGTGGAAGTCCGTTGACCCTATGTACATTCCAGGCCTGCGCTTTACGGCCTCCAACCCCTCCAAAACCTGTATCTGGGAGGCGTCGTAATTGGTGTGGTTGCTCATCAGCTCAGTTCACTCCTTATCTGTTAGACCAAATTATTGCAAATCAAACATTATATAGCCGGTTTTCGTTATTTCCTGCCGCGTTTTGCCACTACCGCTCCCTTTCAAGCGTTCCGTCCACGCAGCGCCACGCGTTTATGCCCCTCAATCCGGCCCTTTTTAGCCCTTCAAGCGTTGTGCAGGTCAAGAACGTCTGACAATCGCTCATTGCCTCAAGCAGCGCCCGCTGCCTCGGCTCGTCCAGCTCGCTCAAAACATCGTCAAGCAGCAGCACCGGACTTTCGCCCGTCTCGGCCCTTATAAGCTCCAGCTCGCTCAGCTTAAGGCTTAGCGCCGCCGTGCGCTGCTGGCCCTGGCTGCCGTATATCCGCACGTTGGCGCCGTTGAGGCTAAGCTCAAGCTCGTCCCTGTGCGGCCCGGAGCCGGTGTAGCCGCGCCTTATATCATCCATAGCGCCGGTATAAAGCGCCTCCGCCAAAGCCGCCTGAGCATCTCCGCCGCCAAGCCTTTCTACGCTTACATCGGGCGCGTACCTGACGAAAAGCGATTCCCTTTCGCCTGATATGCTTTTGTGCAGCCGGCCCGCAATAACGCTCAATCTTGATGCAAACTCTGCGCGCATGCGCATTATTTCGGCCCCCGTCCGGCTAAGCTGCTCGTCCCAAATATAAAGCTCTTTCCTAAGCTCGGCAGCGTCCTTGGCTATATCCGGCCTAAGCAGCGCGTTCCTTTGCTTAAGCGCGGCGTTGTAGCGCTGCAGCGTGTAATAATACGCAGGCCGCAGTTGGCTAAGCTCCATATCCATGAACCTGCGCCTCTCAGCAGGAGAGCCCTTAACAAGCTCAAGATCCTCCGGAGAAAACATGACCGCGTTCAGCGCGCCCATAAGCTCGCCCGTGCGCTTCGCCATTAGCCGGTCAATGAATATCTGCTTACGCTCGCCAAATTTGAGCTTAATTTCAATTATCCGGCTGCCGCTGAGGCCCTTAAGCTCAAGGCCGACATAGCCGCCGCTCATTCCGTTTTTGATAAGCTCCGCATCCTTGCTGGTCCTGTGCGACCTGCCGAAGGCACACAAAAAAATTGCTTCCACAGCGTTCGTCTTGCCCTGAGCATTTTCACCGACAATAACGTTCAGGCCGCTGTCAGGACGGAGCAGAAGCGATTCATAGTTGCGAAAATCATTGAGTTTCAGCCGCTCAATAAGCATGATTTATTTTACCATAAAAATGCGGTTTCTTCAATAGCGGTAAATAAATATAAGAAGAAAATGCCGTTCCTGTCAGCTTTGTGCGCTTAAAGGGGGCCTGTGCCGCCGTTATTAGGGGCAGTTTTTTGAGTTTGTTTGAGCATTATGTCCAAATTTGTCGTATATCAGCCAAAAAAGCAGGTGCGCAGCGCAAAAAAGCGTGGTATTATATTTAATATCCATATATTTTTTATCATTATCCGGAGGACTAATTCAATGGAAAAACCCAAACGCCGCCTTGGCGACCGCAAGGACGGAAGGCTCCTGCGCGAGCTTGACCCGATGCACTTTATAGTGCCGCTCATCTATCCCAACCGCTGCGATAACGAAGCCTACATTTCGGAGCGCATAGACATTACCAGCATAAACGACTATGTGGCTAAACGTAACGAAAGCGAGACTGACTTCCCCTTCACCATGTTTCACATTATAGTTGCGGCTCTTCTTAAGACAATAACATTAAGGCCGAAGATGAACCGCTTCATAGCCAACAATAATATGTATCAGCGCCACGCAATATCCGCGGCATTCGTGGTCAAAAAGCTTTTCAGCGACAACGGGGCCGAAGCTTTGGCAATAGTCTATGCCGACCCGGAGGACAACATAGACTCGCTGAGGGCAAAGCTTTACAAGCAGATATCCTCCTGCCGCAGCGACGAGCTTGACCGCTCGAGCGACAGCATGGATATACTGAACAAGATGCCGAGGTTCCTTGCAAAGTTCCTGGTATACCTTATAACAAAGCTGGACAAGCACGGCTGGTGCCCTGAGTTCCTTATAGGCTCAGACCCATACTATTCATCTGCGCTTTTGAGCAATCTGGGCTCGATAAAGCTAAAGTGCGGCTATCATCATCTTACAAACTGGGGTACATGCTCTATATTCTGCGTTATAGGCGAAAAGAAGATGACGCCCGTTTACGATGAAAGCGGCAACGTTTCAATGCATGAGACCGTTGACCTTGGCCTTACCATAGACGAGCGCATAGCCGATGGTTATTATTACGCCAAGACCGTGAGGCTCTTCAAAAAGCTGCTTGAGAATCCCGAGCTGCTTGAGCTGCCCATGAACGAAGCTGTTGAGTACTGAGTTTTCAGCGACTCGATCAAAAAATATGCTAATTGATGTTGACATCCGCAAAAACTTGCGCTACAATAACTAAGCGCGTTTGAAGAGCGTGCATTGCGCCCATAGCTCAGCGGATAGAGTGCCCGGCTACGAACCGGTAGGTCGCAGGTTCAAATCCTGCTGGGCGCGCCAAAACAAAAAATCCCGCCAACGAATGTCGGCGGGATTTTTTTGTGTCATTCGTTTTTCATTATTCACTATTCATTATTCATTTGGCAGGGTTTTCGTAATGAAAAAAGAATAAACGATTATAGGGGATTAGCTACTTACGCTTAAGTAATCGACGGCAATGCCAGGAATTGCGGCTCGGATTAGAAACAGGTGATACATTCTGTTTTTGAATATGAAGCACCGGAAGGCTTTTGCCCACGCGTTTTAGGCGAAATTGTCACTCAGTGCGTTGTAATTCGCCGTGGCAGTGATTTAACATATCGAGGCGCTAAAGGGAAATATGTGATGGGAATTCCGTGTCCGCAGTTCAGAATAGTCGCATGGTATCGCATTCGCTCCTCATGCCTCTTTTTTCGCTGGGCTTCCGTCTTCCTTCTCCGTCCGCAGGACGCGCTTCGGCTGCCGCCCCTTAACGACCACAGGGTTTATCGGCACTATAAAAAGGCTTGCATAAGCGGGTCCTTTTAATCAAATTAGTCCCTTTGTCCCGTTGTAATCGAGATTATTTTACAGGGTTAAACAGTGATTGCAAGCTCGTCTCTTTTTATCGAATACAGGCAATCATTGTATACTATCCCCTCGCCTGAGCGCACCGCATGGCGCAGCGTCCCTTCGTGCGTAAAGCCCAGGCTTTTCAAAAGTGCACACGAGGCAAGGTTAGGCTCGAATGCCCTCGCGGAGATCAGCTCTATATCCTCCGTATCAAATAAGTAATTTATAAACGCCCGAAGCGCTTCTTTCATGTACCCCTTGCGCCTATATGCGGGCATAAGCTGACAGCTTATGCAACGGCTGCCGGCCTTATAGCGAAGGTCGTCGTGTTCAACGAACATTATACCTATCAATGCGTTGTCGCCTTTGAGGGCGATGCAATACCTGTATGCGTCCTTGGCGATAAGCTCGGTTACCGTTTCTATAGTAGTTTTGGGCATGCAGTTGAATTTCACAACGTCCGCATCGCAAAACAGTGCATGAAGCGCATCCGCGTCTGCCTGCTCGGCTGTTCTTATTATAAGGCGTTCAGTTTCAAAATGTTTCATATGCGTGTACAATACCTCAACTTAAATATAACCTGATGCTTAGGCGTGGTCATATTATCGCCGATGGCAGGAATATAGTCAACATTGAAGTCTGCACAAGCAGCGCTACAATACAACCATTCGGCATGGATTGGTTTAATTGAGCGAGCTTCAATGCCATGCGCCTGTTGACGGCCTGGCTTTATAGGGCAAATGGGCAGAGCAGGTAAAAGAAAAGCATTCTCGTCTAAGCATAGAAAAAGTGCCTGCCGGTGACGGTTGGCTAAGATTCTTAGTTACAAAGAGTAACCGTTACCTTTGCCGAGGACGGTTACTTCTTGTTTTGGTTGATTTATGTATCAGACCCAAGATTGTAATAAACAATCTTACAAGAGATATGATAATAGCCACGAAGCTGAAAAGCTCAGACCAGCTTATCATATAGCCACCCCCTTCCTTTATTACTAAAAGAATGGAACTGGCCAACCGTCTACCGTGCAGGGCAGGCACGAATGTATTATATTGTAAAATAGTGTCGAATGTCAACATATGGGCATATGCGGCGGTCGGCTGCGCAATGTCGCCAGCCGCTTGAGCGGAGTTAGGCTTGAGAAGATGAGTAATTGTCAAATAGCACAAAAACAAACAGCACGCTTCTGCGTGCTGTTTGCTTTTGTGGTATCCGGCAGCTACCTATCTTCCCGGGCCGTCGCCAGCCAAGTATTGTCGGCGTACAAGGGCTTAACTTCTGTGTTCG
>SFCQ01000012.1 GCA_004558525.1 Clostridiales bacterium | reverse complement strand
CGGGGGAGGGAGGCGGAGCAACTCAAGCACAGGGAGCTGTAGGCAGCCGCTCCTGCGGCAACGCACAGCGACCATGTGCGCAGAGCCGGAACCGGGCAAACAGCACGCAGAAGCGTGCTGTTTGAGAGTGTCGAAAAAGTGGCACTCAGCCACTTCTTCAATACTCTGAGGTCCGGCACAAGCGTGCCGGACCATTATTATGCTTCTTAGTTTTCTTTCTTATCCTCAGGCAGCAGACCCTTTCTGGTAAGGTCTATCTTGCCGTCGGGCTTTATGTCAATAACGCGGACAAGTATCTTGTCGCCTACGCTAACAACGTCCTCAACGCGCTCCACGCGCCTGTTGGCGAGCTTGCTTATGTGTACAAGACCCTTTTTGCCTGGCTTAAGCTCTACCTGAGCGCCTATTGGCAGAATGTTCACTACCTTGCCGAGATAGACATCGCCAACCTCAATATCCTTAACTATGGCGTCTATCATCTTCTTGGCGGCGGCTGAGGCCTCCTGATCGGGTGAAAGAATGAACACGCGGCCATCGTCATTGATGTCGATCTTAACGCCGGTATCGGCAATTATCTTGTTGATGGTCTTACCGCCGGAGCCTATGACTTCCCTTATCTTATCGGGATTGATGCTGAACTGCAGCACCCTGGGCGCGTAGGGAGAAAGCTCCTTTCTGGGTTCAGGCAGGGTTTCAAGCATCTTGTCCAGTATAAAGAGCCTGCCTCTCCTGGCCTGAGCCAGCGCACGGGTGAGTATCTCCTCGTCTATGCCCTTTATCTTAATATCCATCTGAATGGCGGTGATACCGTCCTTCGTTCCGGCTACCTTGAAGTCCATGTCGCCAAGGAAGTCCTCAAGGCCCTGAATGTCTGTCATGACCGCTATGTTGCCGTTCGCGGTATCCTTTATAAGGCCCATAGCAACGCCCGCAACGGGCTTTTTGATGGGTACGCCGGCATCCATAAGAGAAAGGGTGCTTGCGCAGATGGAAGCCTGTGAGGTTGAGCCGTTTGAGCTTATGACCTCACTGACGAGCCTTATCGCATAGGGGAATTCCTCCTCGGAAGGTATCATGGGCAGCAGGGCGCGCTCGGCAAGTGCGCCGTGGCCTATCTCGCGCCTGCCCGGGCTCCTGACGGGGCGCGTCTCGCCTACGCTGTAAGGGGGCATATTGTATTGATGCATGTAGCGCTTGCCGGTCTCATCGCTTATGCCGTCAAGCGTCTGTGCGTCTTCAAGTGAACCGAGCGTGGTTATCGTCATCACCTGGGTCTGGCCGCGGGTGAATACGGCGCTGCCATGAGTCCTTGGGAGCAGGCCGACCTCGCACCATATTGGCCTTATCTGCTCCATAGTGCGCCCGTCGGGACGGATACCGCGGTTGATAATTTTGTCGCGGACAATCTCCTTGGTCAAGTTGTAAAGTATAGCGTCAACATCCTTGGCGCAATCGGGATTGACCTCAAGGAAATGCTCCGTAACTTCTTCCTTGACCTTTGCGCTGCGCTCCTCGCGCTCCTTGCGCTCAAACGTGTCAAGACTCCACTCCACCTTGTCAAACGCATATTCGCGCACAAGGGCGGTGAATTCCTCATCAGGCTGATAGATGTTCACTTCCATCTTGGGCTTGCCTATCTCAGCCTGCATGTTCTCAATAAAGCTTACGATCTGCTTTATATAGCCATGCGCAAACATTATGGCCTTGAGCATTTCGTCCTCGCTAAGCTCCTCAGCCCCGGCTTCCACCATCATAACAGCGTCCTTGGTGCCGGCTACGGTAAGATGCAGCCTGCTCTTTTCGCGCTGCTCGGCAGTGGGGTTGATTATGTATTCGCCGTCTATATAGCCGACGCTTACCGCGCCTGTCGGCCCCATAAAGGGCGCATCGCTTATGGCCAAAGCCGCCGATGAGCCAATCATGGCAAGTATTTCCGGCTGAACATCCTGCTCAACGCTAAGCACGGTGGCAATCACCTGGATATCGTTGTAAAATCCCTTGGGGAACAGCGGGCGAAGGGGCCTGTCTATAAGCCTGCTTGCCAAAATGGCCTTTTCGGAGGGACGGCCTTCCCTTTTTATGAAGCCTCCTGGTATTTTGCCAACGGAGTACATTTTTTCTTCAAATTCAACGCTGAGCGGAAGGAAGTCCACGCCGTCGCGCGGCGCTTTGGCGACTGTGGCGCAAACGAGCACGGCGGTATCGCCGCAGCGCATGAGCACGCTGCCGCCCGCCTGCTCGGCATACTTGCCGGTCTCGGCGGTAATTGTCCTGCCCGCCAGCTCCATTGAAAAGATTCTTTGCATTTCTACTTCTCCTTTTGTATTTCCATTTTTATTCATACCTTCTTATTATAGCGCAACGCGCAGGAAAAATCATCATATATTTATTTGGAATATACTTCAAACGATTTTTTCACAATTGGAACACTGATCTGCATGCCGTTATGCGTCAAAAAGCGCCGCAGAGAATATCTAAAGAGTGGCTATTCGCCACTTTCAGTCTGTCAAAAAAGTGGCTGAACGCCACTTTTTTGAGTTTTACGGGTTTTGCCTCTCGCATTCGCTCTCTGGGTTTTCATCCGTTCTGACGCACATGTCGTCAGAGCCGGATTGAACATAAGGGGCTGCGGCCCCTTATCAACCCCGGGGTTTTTCGACAGACTGAGGGCGCAGCTGAAGCTGCGCCCTTAGTATAAGCATGAGCTTTATTTTTCTATAAGGCTTTTTCCGCTCATTTCCTCCGGTTGAGGTATGCCCATAAGTTCAAGCATGGTCGGCGCAACGTCGCTCAGCTTGCCGCCGTCCCTGAGCCTTACATGCTTCCTTTTATCATCTATAAGCACAAACGGAACGGGGGATGTAGTATGCGCCGTGAAAGGCGTGGCGTTTTCATCGGCCATAAGCTCGCAGTTGCCGTGGTCCGCGGTGAGTATAGCCCTGCCGCCGCATGCAAGTATGGTGCGTATCACCCTGTCGACACACTCGTCAACCGCATGCACAGCCTTTACAGCGGCATCCATAACGCCGGTGTGGCCGACCATATCAGGATTGGCAAAGTTGAGTATCATCATGTCATACTCGCCGCTCTTTATGCGCTTTACAGCCTCTTCGGTTACCTCGTATGCGCTCATTTCCGGCTTAAGGTCGTATGTCGCCACCTTGGGAGATGGTATCAGCACCCTGTCCTCATTCGGATTGGGCGCTTCAACGCCGCCATTGAAGAAGAACGTGACATGGGCATATTTTTCGGTTTCGGCTATGCGCAGCTGCTTCAAGCCGTGCTTTGAAACATATTCGCCGAGAGTGTTTTTCAGCGTCTCCGGCTTAAATGCGACGGAAAGCTTACCTTCAAAATCCTTGTCGTATTGTGTCATGGAAACATAGGTCAGCGGGAAGAAGCCGCGCCTTCTTTCAAAGCCGGCAAAATCCTCAAAAAGATAGGCCCTTGTAAGCTCCCTTGCCCTGTCCGGACGGAAATTGAAGAATATAACGCTGTCATCAGGGTCAACGGTAGCTACGGGCTTGCCGTTTTCGGTAATCACAATTGGCAGTACAAATTCGTCTGTAACGCCGTTATCGTAGGAAGCCTGCATGGCCTTTACAGGATCGCTTGCCTTAACGCCTTCGCCATAGGTCATGGCGGCATATGCTTTTTCAACGCGCTCAAAGCGGTTATCCCTATCCATTGCGTAATAGCGGCCCATTATGGTGGCTATCCTGCCGCAGCCAAGCTTTATAAGCTCGGCCTGCAGCGCGGCAATATAGTCCTTTCCGCTTTGGGGAGGAACGTCGCGCCCGTCCATAAAGCAGTGTATATACACCCTGTCAAGCCCCTTCTGCTTTGCAAGCTTAACAAGCGCGTAAAGGTGATTGAGGTGGCTGTGTACTCCGCCGTCCGAGCAAAGGCCGAACAGGTGTAGCTTCGTGCTTTTTTCAAGGCAGGTGTCTATGGCCTTGTTAAAGGCCGGATTTTCAAAAAAGTCGCCGTCCTCAATGGATTTGGTTATCCTTGTAAGCTCCTGATATACTATCCTGCCGGCGCCAAGGTTAAGATGACCTACCTCGGAATTGCCCATCTGACCTTCCGGAAGCCCTACGGCCATGCCGGAGGCGGCTATCTTAGTATGAGGATAGTCCTCTATAAACCTGCTTATGCGCTTGATGCCGTCAGCCCTTATCGCGTTGTATGCACTTTCCGTGCGGCAGCCAAAGCCGTCCAATATTATAAGCGCGGTCATGCTCTTCATGTGTATACCCCTTTTATTTGTTGTAGTGTACTATGGCGGCAAAATCGCTCGCCTTAATGCTTGCCCCGCCTATAAGCCCGCCGTCGATCTCGCTCATTGCCATAAGCTCCGTTGCGTTGCCGGGCTTCATGCTGCCGCCGTACTGTATGCGTACATCGTCCGCGGCGCTGCCGTAAAGCCTCCTGACCTTTTCGCGTATAACGGCTATGGTTTCGTTAGCCTGATCGCTTGTGGCGGTGCGGCCGGTGCCTATTGCCCATATCGGCTCGTAAGCAAGCACTATATGCGCAGCCTCTTGTTTTGTCATGCCCTCAAGCGCCTTTTCGGTTTGCAGGGAAACTACGCTTTCGGTCTTGCCGCTTTCGCGCTCCGCTAAGCTCTCGCCAACGCATATTATGGGGGTGAGCCCTGCCGCTATTGCGGCGCGTGCGCGCTTGTTCACGGTGATGTCAGTCTCGGCAAAATACTGCCTTCTTTCGCTGTGGCCAACTATTACAAATTCAACGTTAAGCTCCTTTAGCATATCCGTGCTGACTTCGCCGGTAAAGGCGCCGCTTTTTTCCCAATGCACGTTTTGCGCGCCAAGGCGTATGCTGCTGCCCTCAAGCGCCTCAGCCGCCGCCTGCAGGCAGCACGACGGCGGGCAGATAACAACGTCGCAATCCTCGTCGCTTATAAGCGGCTTAAGCTCGGCTATCAGCCTGCGGGTCTGAGATGGGGTCATGTTCATTTTCCAGTTGCCGGCTATTATGGGTCTTCTCATGTTTTATAAAGCCTTTCTGTATTCTGTATAAACCAACCGCTTTGGCATTATTTGTCGTTAAGCGCGGCAACGCCCGGGAGCACCTTCCCTTCAAGGAACTCAAGGCTTGCGCCGCCGCCGGTGGATATGTGGGTAATACTATCGGCATAGCCAAGCTTCTTGACCGCGCTTGCGGAGTCGCCGCCGCCTATTATAGTAGTGCCGCCGCACTCGGCGCAGGCCTTTGCTATCGCGGCCGTACCCTTTGCGAACTCGGGAAATTCAAACACGCCCATAGGCCCGTTCCATATAACGGTCTTTGCGGCCTTTATCTCCTTTGCGTAAAGCTGAGCGGTCTTTTCGCCTATGTCAAGCCCCTGCCACCCTGCGGGTATCTCGTTTGACGCCACGGTCTTGTGCTCCGCGTCCGCAGCGAAGGCCTTGGCAACCACCGTATCAACGGGCAGCATAAGCTTAACGCCCTTTTGCCTGGCCGTTTCCATAAGCTGACCGGCAAGAGCTATGCTTTCGCCGTCAAGAAGCGAATCGCCTATTTCATAGCCCATAGCCTTGAAGAACGTATACGCCATGCCGCCGCCTATAAGCAGGGTGTCGCATTTGTTTAGAAGGTTGGTTATAACGCCTATCTTGTCCGCCACCTTTGCGCCGCCGAGTATTGCGACGAACGGCCTTTCGGGCTTCTCAAGGGCGCCGCCCATAACGCTGAGCTCCTTGCCTATAAGGAAGCCTGCCACTGCGGGAAGATAGCCCGCTACGCCCACGGTAGAAGCATGCGCCCTGTGTACCGTGCCGAAAGCGTCGCTCACATACAGTTCCGCAAGGGAGGCCAGCTTTTTTGCAAACTCGGGATCGTTTTTCTCCTCCTCCTTGTGGAAGCGGAGGTTCTCAAGCAAAAGTATCTCGCCGTCTTTAAGAGCCATCGCCTTTTGCTCGGCTTCTTCGCCTATGCAGTCCGAAGCGAAGCTTATCTTTACATCGGGCAGAAGCTCCTTAAGGCGCTTAGCTACAGGCAGAAGCGAAAACTCCTTTTTGACCTCTCCCTTTGGCCTGCCAAGATGGGAGCAGAGTATCACGCGGGCTCCGTTTTCAAGAAGGTATTTTATTGTAGGCAGCGATGCGGTTATTCGCTTGTCATCGCTTACATTGCCGTTTGCATCAAGCGGAACATTATAGTCCACCCTTACCAGCACGCGCTTGGAGCGCACGTCCACGTCCTTCACTGTCATCTTAGCCATAGCAGTTCCTCCTAAAAAATCTAAATACTCAATTAAACCTGAGGCCAAAGCCTGAGCTGCTGATATTACGCCTCCATTTTAGCACATTATTACCATATTGCAAATTCGTTAATTATGCTTTGGAATTTTTATTGTACTGTGCTATAATCAAAGCATGAAAAAGCTAATTGCGGCAACAATGGCGCTGATTATGATGTTTATGCTGTGCGCCTGCAAAGAAGAAGCTGTTGACGACGCGGCAGTACCCGTTTCAAACGATGGTGCGGACGCCGCTTCTGCCGTACCTGAAAACACGGCTGGGATGAATACGGGCGGCGCATACGGCTCCAATGCAAGTGCTAAGGTGCTTTCAAGCGCGGCCTATGCCTATGCCGGCACATCGGCAAGCACGCTTTATGCGGCAGTAGAATATGAAAACAATGGCGACTGCCCGATAGTGATAAGCTCCGCCAAGTTTA
The DNA here is from genome assembly GCA_004558525.1 of Clostridiales bacterium. Lineage (GTDB taxonomy): Bacteria > Bacillota > Clostridia > Christensenellales > CAG-138 > Phil1. The sequence continues at coordinate 44,468 of SFCQ01000012.1, read as the reverse complement.
CGGCAAGCTGCGGCGGGATAAGCGAAACGCATGAGTTTACGCCGGAGCTTAGCGAGTATATCGTGCTGCTGCCCGGCGAAAGGAGCTACCTTGCGCAGTGGATACCCGAAAGCAGCATAGAGCCGGGAGCAGAGGTAACGCTTAATGCCGAGCTTTCCGCCAAAGCGCATGATCAAAGGGGGGCGCGCATAAAAGTGGACCATCTTTTTGTGGCTGACAACTATCCTTCCCTTTCAACGCTATCGGGAAGGCTCACATGCCAAACCGGCAAGCGATGCAGCACAAATATGATATATGTCGGCTTTTACGATGCTGAGGACAGGTTTATAGGCGCGTGGTATTTTTCAAAGAATGCGCTTTTTGACGGCGGAGAGCAGAAGAATTTTGTTATAGACATGAACGGCTTTCCGATAAAAAAGCTTTCCGAAAAGGCGGCCGGAATAAAGGGAATAGGTTTCGGATTCGATTTTTAACGGCCGTTCATGGCACATAAACGCATAAATGATAGCCCTTCTGAGGATAATAGCCTTACGGAGGGCTTTTTGTATGCACAGATCAAGAAAAATACTGCTTATAGCAGCCGGAATAATAGCGTGCCTTGCGTTGTGCACGCTTTTATACTTTGCTTTTGTATCCCCGCCTGGAGAAAACAGGCTCGCGGGGGCCAGGTTTATACTGAACAATGTTTGTTTTGGCTAAAGGGAAAAGCCGCGCCTGCTTCACAAGGCCGCAGCCGCAGCTTAGCGCCTCCGCCGGAACGGGCCTGCCCAACGACAGGGAAAAAAGGACTATGGAATTTGGATATGCTGGCAAGGGGGATAAGGAGGAAAACCGCACGGCATAAAACCTCCGCCTCATGCGCATACTTCTGTATGACTGCTTAGGGAAGCGCCGATCGATTCGGCACAGCGTCATGGCGGGGAAGCGTTGCGCCGCAGCTCCTGCAAAAGAAATCGATACAGCGCCGCTATGCCTGCGCATTTTGCATGGCTCCGGCGAAAAATCTCCGCGTTATGCCGCCATCCCTTGTTTGATAAGCGCTTCCTTAAATCATGCTGTAGAGGAGGAAAGGTATGAAAAAAGAACGTATACCTTCTCAAAAGGAGAAGGATTACCAGCGCCGCGTAAACGAGAAGATGCCAAAGAGCAAAACCTTCCTGCAATGCGTGCGCGCTTTTATATCAGGAGGGATAATCTGCTGCATAGGCCAGCTTATACACGATTTTGCCAAGCTTGTGCTTAACTTCAGCGAATCAAACGTTGCCGCATTCACGGCGATAGTGCTTGTTTTTCTTGGCGCTACGCTTACGGGCATAGGCGTATATGACAACATAGGCTCATGGGCGGGCGCAGGAAGCGTGGTGCCCATAACGGGCTTTGCAAATTCAATAGTATCTCCGGCAATGGAGTTCAAAAGAGAGGGCTATGTGCTGGGCTTGGGAGCGAAGATGTTCTCCATAGCGGGTCCGGTGCTTGTTTACGGCATAAGCGCAAGCGTGCTTGTTGGGCTTATAGCCTGTCTTATATCGGGAAAGTTTTAAGGGAGGCTTAATATGCGCACAAAGTGTACAGGCCGCTCCAGCGTTTTATTCAACAACCCGCCAAGGCTTATCTGCGGCTCCACAATAGTTGGCGACGTTGAAGCGCAAGGCCCGCTCGGGAGCTGTTTTGATATAACCCTTGAGGACGACACCTGGGGAGAGGACACTTGGGAAAAAGCCGAGCGCAAGATGTTTGAGCATGCCGTGCGTAAGGCGCTGGACAAAGCCGGGCTTACGCCGATGGGAATAGACATACTGCTTGGTGGGGATCTGCTAAACCAGATAATATCGGCAAACTTTGCCGCGAGGGAGCTTGAAATGCCGTTCCTTGGCTTATACGGGGCATGCTCCACTATGGCGGAATCTATACTGATAGGCTCCATGCTGATTGACGGCGGCTATGCCAACAGAATAGCCTGCGCCGCTACGAGCCACTTTTCAACGGCGGAGCGCCAATACAGGCTGCCGCTGGAGATGGGCGCGCAGTCTACGCCCACATCTCAGCGCACGGTGACGGGCGCGGGCTGCAGCATACTTGCGGACAGCGCATGCGGCGATAACGGCCAGTTTTCGTCCATATATGTAGCCGGCGGGGTCATAGGCAGGGTAGTCGATCTTGGCATAACGGACGCGAGCAACATGGGCGCGGCGATGGCGCCTGCCGCGGCGGATACGCTGAAAAAGCATCTTTTTGATACCGGCAGAACGGTAGCGGATTACGACTACATAGTAACGGGGGATCTTGGCCGCTTTGGCAGCGAGCTTTTTGCCATGCTGCTTGCAGATTCGGGCATAGATATAGGCAACAGGCATCTTGACTGCGGCAACATAATATTCTATTCAAAGCAGAATGTTGATTGCGGCGGCAGCGGCTGCGGCTGCTCCGCAGTGACGCTGAACGGCTACCTTTTGCCGCGCATGGAGGCCGGCGATTTTAACAGGATACTGTTTATGGCTACGGGCGCGCTTATGAGCCCCACGGCAGGCTTGCAGGGCGACAGCATACCCGGCATAGCGCACGGAGTGATAATAGAAAGGCGGAAAAACTGATGCATATGGAAGCGATGGATTATGTGTACGCGTTTATTATAGGAGGCCTTATATGCGTTATAGGCCAGCTATTGATAAGCTTAACAAGGCTAACGCCAGCAAGGATACTGGTATTGTTTGTGGTAGCGGGCGTATTCCTTACGGCGATGGGCTTGTATGAGCCGCTTGTAAGGCTTGGAGGAGCAGGGGCCACAACGCCGCTTACCGGCTTTGGCTACGCGCTTGGCAAGGGCGCTATAGACGGGGCGATGGAGGATGGCATAATAGGCGCGTTTACAGGAGGGATAAAGGGCACCGCAGGCGGAGTTGCCGCGGCGATAGTGTTCGGCGCGCTTAACGCGGCCATATTTACGCCTAAAACGAAGAAATAACAGCGTGAGCGCATTAACGCTGCCGCTTCAGCATTTCGCCTATAAGCCTGCTGATAAGCTCTACGCCGCCGACGGAGTAGCCGGTAGTGCAAAAGCGGCACTCACGGTTTTTTGAAACGATGAACAGCAGAGGATAGTCGTTAGGCTCATTAAATGTTTCCCTTGCAAGCTTGGCTTGAACGTCGTCCTTGTCCAGCAGTATCGCGGCGTCCTGCCAGCGCGCAAGGAAGCGGGCGAGGGTTGGATCGTTCGCGGCTTTATCGGGAGTATAAGCAGCACGCGGCAGCGCTTTGCTATATCGGCGTATTTTTTATAAAGCTTGTTGATAAAATGCTCGGTAGGCTCGTTGGCGGGCCTTAAAAACGCAAGCAGAACGGATTCGGCTCTGCATAATGAGGATATATCCCTTGCCGTATCGTCAAGAGCATACAGCCTTGTATCGTCAAGCGGTATACGCTGCAGCATGTCCTTAAGCTCAATATTCGACAGGGAGACGCTTATGCTGAAGCCATCGTTTTCGTTAAGCTCAAAATAAACAGGCAGTGTATCTATATATTTTGCCAGGCAATATCGTGCTGCTGCATATGCACACCTTTTGGCCCAAATGAGTAATATATCTTAGAATTGCCCATCGGGGCAAATAACAAGGAGGAAAGCATAATGTGTAGCTTTTGCAACGGTAACAACTGGTGGTGGATAATCATACTTATCCTGCTTGCCGGCGGATACAGCAACAACGGCTGCGGCTGCGGCTGCAACGATGACTGTGGCTGCAACAACAACTGGTGGTGGATAATCATACTTATCCTGCTTGCCGGCGGATTCAGCAACAATGGCTGCGGCTGCGGCTGTGACAACGGCTGCTCCAACAACAACAATAACAACCCCTGCGGCTGCGGCTGCAACTAAGCCTTAATATCTAAGGCGGCGCATGCCGCCGGTGATGTATAAGAAAGCTTTCCCCCGCCCGAATGGGCGGGGGAAAGCCCGTTGAAGCAGAAAACCCCGCCGGGACAACAGCTTAATTTCTATTTGCAGAATAAAATGCCTGCCAAGGATTAGACGGAGCTTTCGAATAAAGCATATATCTTAAAGAGATTGCTGAGTGCGAATATCAGCTAACAAGCCTTATCACTGACTTTGATGCGGCGATTGGCATTGCAATTTATGGTGAATAATTATTTGATAAAAATGTTTAGAAACGGTTGCATTTTAGCGGATGTTGATATAATATATATTATATATCCCAAATTAAACGTATGAACAATACCGTTTCTATAACATTGATGGAAGCCCTCAGGCCAAATAAATGCGGCGCTGAGGAACAATTTGCAGAACAGAACCGATAGACTACCGTACACACAAACCGGCTGTGCCGGCAGAACGAAAACGTAAACATAAGCGAAAGCTTAAGACTCAGCACATACGCGCATACGATACAGCAGCGATTGCGCATACGATACAGCAGCGATTATATATTTTTATTTTTATATAGATTTGCCGTGCGTGCGGCAATGAAAATCACATGTTGCAAAGGAGAAAACAACCGATGAAGAAGTATTTTGCACTTCTGCTTGCTATCCTGATGGCGGCCGCTATAGTGTGCGGATGCACTCAGGATACAAACCAGCCTAACGGCGGCAATGCGGCCGATGGCAGCAATACGGGCAACGGCGAACCCGCTGTTTTCCGTATGCTTTACGATGTGGAGAATACCACGCTCAACTATCTTGCCAGCGGCAAGGAGCTGGAGCATGCCGTAGCCTGCAATATGGTTGACGGTCTTGTGGAGTTCGACAACCATTCGAATGTAATACCCGCTTTGGCCGAATCCTGGACCACCAGCGACGACGGCACGGTATGGACTTTTAAAATAAGGGAAGGCCAGAAATGGTATGACTGCAACGGCAAGGAGATAGCCGATGTCACCGCGAACGACTGGGTAAGCGGCCTAAAGCTGGTGTGCGACCCCAAGACCGATTCGGGTACATATGATCAGGTAAAGGTGATTAAGGGAGCGGAAGCTTATTTTAACGCGCTTGCCGCCGGCGAGGAAGCTAACTTTGACGATGTAGGCGTAAAGGCGCTGGACGCTTATACGCTTGAATACACGCTGGAAAGGCCCACGCCCTACTTCCTTGGCGGTTTGGCATATGCATGCTGGCTGCCCGTGTATGGGCCGCTGGTGGATTCGCTCGCTACCGAAACCGGCAACGACTTCGGCACATCTATCGACAAGATATATAGCTGCGGCGCGTTTATACTGACCGAATGGGAGCCTCAGGTAAAGCAGACATTCGTCAAGAACGTAAATAACTGGGACGCTGACAGGGTTTATATCGACAGGATAGAAAAAACCTACAACGCAGAAGCCGCAACACTTGCCCCCACAATGGTGCTGCGCAATGAGATTGATTATGCCAAGATCAGCAACGATATACTGGACGATTGGAAGGCGAACAATACAGACTACCTTTCCAAGAGCCGTGAGGACGCCATGTGGCATTACTTCTATGCGTTCAACTTCCGCCCGACTTATCCCGACGAGTATAAGCCCGAGGATTGGATGCGCTGCGTACTGAACAGCAATTTCCGCCATGCCGTGATGAGCGCGCTTGACAGAGAGTTCGTTGTGCAAAGCGCAGTGGACCAGGAAAGCTACAAGGCCCTGCTGCAGCGCAGCATAACCCCTGCAGGCTCCTGCTATACCGATAAGGGAGTAGACTTTGCCGATATGCCCGCGTTTGAAGGCATCGAGGCCAATTTCTACAACCTGGATAAAGCTAACGAGTATAAGGCAAAGGCTATGGAGGAGCTGAGCGCAAAGGGCGTAACGTTCCCCGTAACCATGCTGATATCCTATCAGAGCGGCGATAAGAACTACGAGAACGAGTGCGTAATAGTAAAGCAGCAGCTTGAAAAGGCGCTCGGCACGGACTTCATAAAGCTGGAGCTGTGGGCTGGCCCCTCGGAGAACTTCCTTTCCGAGACCAGAAGCGCAGGTAAGTATTGCTTCATGCGCGTGCGCTGGGGCGCCGACTATATAGACCCGCAGACGTGGACCGATCCCTTCGGCGGCTCCACCAATCCCGAAACAGGTATAGAGGCCGGCAACACCTATAACAGATGGAACCTTATACTGGATGACGAACTGTTCCGCAACAACTTTACCGCTATAACCACCAACAGCGTAGGCAACTATGCCGATGAGTTTATAGCCTCGGAGGATTTTGCCGAAGTGCGCGCAGTGCTCAAAGAGTATTACTCGCTTGTTGACGCGGGCATACAGGAGGGCGTTGACCTGACCAAGCGCTTTGACAACTTTGCCAAGGCGGAGGCGCTGCTTATAAACAACGCTATGATTGTTCCCTGCTACATTGGGCCCGCCAACTATCAGGCGACAAAGCTCAATATATACGAGGGCGCATATGCTGCCTGCGGCTATGCTAAGCTATCCTATAAGGGCATGCATCTTCAGGATCACTTCATCTCTATGGAGGAATATGAGAAGAATCTGAATTCGTGGACTAACGGAGAGTATTAAGCATTAAACACATCGCTTTGATAAAAGCTTGCATTCGGGCGGCTGCTTGATGCGGCTGCCCGAATGCGGATGCAGGAGGAAGAATGGTAAAGTACATTGCCAAACGCTTAGCCCGCTCCATTATCACGCTTATAATAATCGTGTCGATAGTGTTCGTGCTTATGCGTAAAATGCCAATTACAGGCTATTTCCCCAATTATGACCATATGTCGCCGGAGCAGATAAAGAACAGCCTGCACCAGATGGGGCTTGATAAGCCCGTAGCGGAGCAGCTGTTTATATTCATAAGGGATGTGGTTACAAAGGGCAGCCTCGGTATATCGTATGTTTACAGGAATCAGGTGCCTGTTACTGAGGTGCTTGCGCCCAAAATACCCCTTAGCCTAAAGCTTGGTGTGCTTGCGCTGCTGCTGGCGCTTTTGATAGGCTTGCCGCTTGGCACGGTAATGGCGCAAAACAAGGGAAAAATTGTCGATAAAATAGGTACAGCGTTCATAGTGCTCATTCAGGCTGTGCCTGCCGCAGTATACTTTTTGTTTATACAAATATATGGTACGGAGCTATTGAACCTGCCGCTGACATTTAAGGAAACGGAAGCAAGAACATGGATATTGCCCGTGTTTTCGCTGGCGCTGCCAAATATATCCTACTACGCTATGTGGCTTAGGCGTTATATGGTGGATGAAAGCACAAAGGACTACGTTAAGCTTGCCAGGATAAAGGGCTTTTCTGAAAGAAGGATAATGTTCCGCCATGTGTTCAGGAACGCTTTTGTGCCGCTTGGCCAGTATTTGCCCACAACGTTTTTGAATACGGTGGTAGGCTCTATATACATAGAATCGCTCTACTCCGTACCCGGCATGGGCGGCTTGCTGGTTGACGTTGTAAAAAGGCAGGATAACAGCATGGTGCAGGCGATAGTTATACTGTTTGCATCCGTAGGCATAATCGGCCTTATTGTGGGCGATATAATGATGACGCTTCTTGACCCGCGCATAAGCTTTGCGGGCAAGAAAGGATCGAGGTGAGCATATGGGCATGAGATTCAAAAACCCCCGTGTGGAAAAGCTTGAGGAAAGCGTTAACGAGGCCATACGCACAAAGCTTAGCGATGAAGAAGCCTTTAAGGTGGTGCCTTTTGACGAGGCCGCTGTTGAGCGCACGGGCTATTCAAACTATTCATACTGGAGAAGCACGTTCAGGGCATTCAGAAAAAACCCCGTGGCTATGATACTGGTATGTATAGTGCTTGCCATACTTGCGTTCACGTTCATACAGCCGTATCTGCCCAATCAGCTTGATTCGTTTAACTCAAACATAAACCCGCAAACGGGCGCCATATTCAGGAACCTTGAGCCGGGCAGCAAGGTAGTGCTTGAGGATGGAAGGGATTTTACCTTTATAATGGGCACTAATGAGCTTGGTCAGGATCTGTGGTCAAGGCTTTGGGGCGCGACGCGCACATCTTTGCTGATAGGCGTTGCGGTAGCCTGCATAGAGGCTATAATAGGCATAGCCGCGGGCGTGCTTTGGGGCTATGTCAGGCAGACGGATATAATATTTACCGAGCTGTACAACATACTGGACAACGTGCCGTCATCGCTTGTTTTGATTCTTGTATCATACATGATGAAGCCGTCCGTTGGCACGCTGCTGCTTGCCATGAGCCTTACGCGGTGGATAGGCATGGCGCGCTTTATACGCAACCAAATAATCATAATCAGGGATAGGGAATACAATCTGGCGTCAAGATGCCTGGGCACAGGCACGCTGACCATTATATTCAGGAACCTGCTGCCGTATCTGGTATCGGTAATAATGCTCAGGATGGCGCTGTCAATACCCGAGGCTATAGCAAGCGAGGTATTTATAACCTATATAGGCTTGGGCCTTCCCGCGGAGGTGCCAAGCCTGGGCAACCTTATAAACGTGGGCAGGAAGCTTATGCTCAGCCCAACGCTCAGGTACCAGCTGATATATCCCACCATAATACTTTCGGTGGTCACTATATCGTTCTACGTTGTTGGCAATGCCTTCAGCGACGCTGCCGATCCTAAGAACCACATCAACTGAGGGAGGCCTTTTATGGAAGAGAATAACAACATCATATTGTCCGTAAAGGACCTCAACGTTAAGTTCAATTTGCGCGGAAAGGTGCTGCACGCCATACGCGGAGTAAGCTTGGATGTATATAAGGGTGAAAGCCTTGCCATAGTGGGCGAATCCGGCTGCGGAAAAAGCGTGCTGAACAAGAACTTTATAGGCTTGCTCGACCCAAACGGCTTTATATCATCCGGAGAAATAGTATATTACGGCATGGATGACGCAAAGCCTCAGGTGCTGTCGTCATATAAAAAGGATAAGGAATGGCTGAAGATACGCGGCAGCGAGGTCAGCATGATAATGCAGGACCCCATGACGAGCCTTAATCCGCTAAAGACGATAGGCAAGCAGATAGGCGAGGCGCTGGAGCTGCATCAGGGGCTGAAGGGCGCAAAGCTGAAGGAGGCCGTGTATGGCATACTGCGGGATGTTGGCATCGAGGAGCCGGAAAGAAGGTATAAGCAGTATCCGCATGAGTTTTCCGGAGGAATGAGGCAAAGGGTGGTAATAGCCATTGCCATAGCCTGCCGGCCGAAGATACTGATATGCGACGAGCCTACAACGGCGCTTGACGTTACCATACAGGCGCAGATACTGGAGCTTTTGAAGGAGCTGAAGCAGCGCTATAATCTGACCATAATATTCATTACGCATGACCTTGGCGTTGTTGCGAATATAGCGGACAGGGTAGCCGTAATGTATGCCGGAGATATAGTGGAGATAGGCATGGTAAGAGAAGTGTTCTATGATCCGCATCATCCGTATACATGGGCGCTGCTTTCAAGCCTGCCGCAGCTGGGCATAAAGGGGCAGGATCTCTATTCCATAAAGGGGACGCCGCCAAACCTGTTCAAGGAGATAAAGGGCGATGCATTTGCCCCGCGCAATCCTCAGGCGCTTGCAATCGACTTTGAGGAGCAGCCGCCCTTCTTCGATGTTTCGCCCACGCATAAGGCGCGTACATGGCTGCTTGATCCAAGGGCGCCCAAGATAGACCCGCCTGCGTACCTTAAAAACATACATAGCGGCATTTGACGAAGGAGGCTGCATACATGGAAGCTGCAAAGAAAAGGAAAGAAGTTCTTTTGAGCGTAAGGGATATGGAGGTCACCTTCGGCACAAGGCGTAACCCGTTCAAGGCGGTAAAAGGCGTAAGCTTTGATATTTACAGGGGAGAAACGTTTGGATTGGTGGGCGAGTCCGGCTCCGGCAAAACCACCATAGGCCGCGCCATAATGCGTATACATCCAATAAGCGCAGGCAGTATACTGTACAAGGGGGAGCGCATAGACGGCAAAATATCAAGAGAGCTTGATAAAAAGGTGATATCCGAAATACAGATGATATTCCAGGACCCTATGGCCAGCCTGAACGAAAGGGCCAAGGTAGACTATATCATTGCCGAAGGCACATACAGCACAAAAAAGAACCTGACGCGCAGGCAGCGCACGGAACTGGTTGACGAATCGCTTCTGGACGTGGGCCTTCTGCCGGAATTTTCATCAAGGTTTCCGCATGAGTTTTCAGGAGGCCAAAGGCAGCGCATAGGCATAGCGAGAGCGCTTATTATGGAGCCGGAGTTTATCATAGCGGATGAGCCGATATCGGCGCTTGACGTATCAATAAGGGCGCAGGTGCTCAACCTTATGAGCAAGCTGCAAAGGGAAAGGGACCTGACGTATCTGTTCATAGCGCACGACCTTAGCGTTATGCGCTTTATCTCGGACAGGATAGCCGTTATACACAAAGGCACCATAGTTGAGCTTGCGGATTGCGAAAAGCTGTTTGCGCATCCTCTGCACCCGTATACAAAGGCGCTTTTAAGCGCGCTGCCGCTTGCCGATCCTGATAGGGAAAAGAACAAGAAGCTGATAGTGTATAAGCCTGATGAGTGCCATTACGACTATGATAAGTATCCTCCTGCATGGAGGGAGATAGAGGAAGGTCACTTTATACTGGCAAACGACAGGGAGACCGAAGAATACAGGGCCGAGCTGGGCTGAACAGGACATAAGCTAAACCCGATAACGGCGCGTTGGAATATTGCCTGCGCGCCAAATCAATCAGAAAAGTGGCTGCAAGCATCTCTCACAAGCCACTTTTTTCGTTATATATAGCCGGCGTGCCGCGCTTGCCTTTGGGCGGCGGGTGCGCAGGCTCATTCAGCGTAGACTGTTTTGCCGTTTACTATGGTGCGCACGCAGCGTGCAGCTATATCCAGTGCCGGAATACCCTTAAACAGCGCCACGTCTGCATCTTTACCAACCTCCAGTGAGCCTATGCGCCCGCCAAGCCCGACTATGTTGGCCGGATTTATGGTAAGCATACGCAGTGCCCTTTCATGCGGCGTACCCATGCGCACGGCCTCGCCTGCCTGAGCCACTATCATTTCCGGGTTCATTATGGGGCCGTCTGTCATTATGGCAAGCGTTACGCCGCGCTCATCCATCACCTTTACGCTTTCTATATCCACTTTGCCACATTCACCAGGCAGCAGCACCACTCCTATGGGGCCGAATATGACGCCTACCAGGTTTTTTGCGGTGCATATTTCATCATAAAAATCGCTTGCGCCCCACGCATGGTCCAATGTGAAAAGCACGTCAAATTCCTCCGCTATGCGTATTACGGTAAGCATATCGAATTGCTCGCAATGCACCTTGAGCGGTATTTCCCTGCGCAGCACACGGCATACGTTCTCAAGTCCGGCATCATAGGGTGGAAGCTTTGCCGCATCACCCTCAGCCGCCTCCTTCTTGCGCATATATTCGCGTCCCCTGGAGAGCGTATCGCGTATAACCTGAGCAACGCCCATCCTGGTCATAGGCAGCTGCTGCTTTGCACCGTATACGCCCTTTGGGTTGCCGCCAAGCGCCATCTTAAGCGCGACGGGATTTTTTATGCACATATCCTCCAAACTGCTGCCGGCGCTCTTTACTGCGCAGACAAGTCCGCCTACAACGTTGCCGCTGCCAGGAGCTATTACGGATGTGGTTATGCCTGCGCGTTTGGCGCGCTGAAAGTCCTTTGTAGTTACGTCTATGGCGTAAAAGGATTCCATGGAGGGCGTGGCATTGCATGTCATTTCGTTCAGATCCTGATCGTATCCGGCAAAGCCGCCTATATGGCTGTGCGCATCCACTATGCCAGGCATTGCAAAAAGGCCGGAGGCGTCTATCACATCGTAGCTGTCCTTCGTTTCAATGCTCTCGGTTACGGCGACGATTTTGCCGTTTTCAACAGCTATGTCGCCCTTGTCGTAATTTCTGCCTGCCGCGGTGAAAACGCGCGCGTTTTTTATTACCAGCATGACGGGGTATCCTCCTTTCTGAATGCATCCCTTCCGGATATCAGCGCTGCGGTTATGCGCGCTTCATATGTTTCAAACGGATTTTTGCTCCACACGGTAATGTCCGCATCCTTGCCGATCTCTATGGAGCCTATCCTGTTCTCCACGCCAAGTATTTTTGCGGGCGTATAGCTTATGCACTCCAGCGCTTTTTCAGGGGAAAGGCCGCGCCTTATCCAAAACAGCGCATTCCACAGCAGTGACTCGCGTCCGGAGGTAGTATTATCGCCGCAGCAGCCAATGGCTATCGGCGCGCCGGATTCCATAAGCGGTATTATGCGTTCAAACTCCGTAACGTAGTTTGCGGTATTGAAGGCTTCCGTATGGTCGCCCATTATAACGGGAAGCTTGCCCGAGGTTACAAGCTCCATACCGGCGTCAAGCCCATATGCGCCGGTGAGTACCAGCCTTACCGCCTCATAGGGCCTAAGCGCGGCTGTAAGCGCGGTTATTTCAGCACGCGTGGCGCAGTTAACAAACAGCGGCAGATCGCCCGTAAGCACCCTTTTCATAGCAATGCAGCCGGAATCATATTATGCGCTTTGGCTCCGCCGCTTCATGGTGGATGAGGAAAACCGCGATTATGTGAAATTCGCGCAGGTAAAGGGTTTGCCGAAAAAGGTCGTCCTGCGCCGGCATGTATTCAAAAACGCAATGATCCCGCTTGTGATCTACCTCCCAAGCGACCTGTTATTCATCATTTCCGGCTCTCTTGTAATCGAAAGTCTGTATGCCATCCCAGGTACGGGCGGCCTGCTCACCAATGCAATCAAAAGCCAGGACAACAATTTGGTGCAGGTAATCGTGCTGATGTATGCGATCCTTTCGGTAATCGGCGTATTTCTGGGAGACTTGCTGGTTGCCTTCGTGGATCCGCGCATCAAGCTGACGGAGGGAGAATAAAATGGAAAGCAAAAAAATGGCCAATGCGGTTCTAAACCCGCTTAAATTCCGCGCGGCGGTTTTCGATACCATCAACAGCGAGGATACGGGCTTCTCAAACTACTCATACTGGCGCTCCACGATTCGGACATTCTTTAAGAACAAAGCCGTGGTTGTACTGGTGGCGCTGGTGTTTGCAATGATCGTGATGAGCATCTTCTACCCTATTTTTTCAGATGTAGATCCGACAGAAGTCAGCCTGTTTCCGCTTGATTGGAACCTGCGTCCAAGTGCAAAGCACTGGTTCGGCACGGATACCCTCGGACGCGATATCTGGGCTCGCGCCTGGTATGGCTGCCGCAACTCCTTCCTGCTGGGTTTCTGCATCGCCCTTTCAGATGTTGGCTTCGGCATGATTGCAGGTGCGCTCTGGGGTTATAATAAAAAACTGGATCCGTTCATGATCGAGCTGTATAACATCATGACAAATATCCCATCGACGGTTTACCTCGTGCTGCTCGCGTACATCATGAACACGAGCTATCTTACGCTGTTCATCTCCATGGCTTCTCGCGGTTGGATCGTGGAGGCTCGTTTTTTCCGGAATCGTATCCTTTCTTTGCGGGACAGTGAATACAACATCGCCTCCAAATGTCTGGGAACGCCGATGCACCGCATAGCTACGCGAAACATCATCCCGCACATCGTGAGCCTCATCATCATGGAAGCAGCGCTTTGCATCCCGTACTCCATCGGCTCTGAAGTGTTCATGGGCTTTGTGGGTGTCGGTATGCCGGTAGATGCGATCACCCTTGGCAACATCGTAAACCAGGGGCGTGCATCATTTACGCTGCATCCGTACCAAATGCTGCTGCCAACAGCTCTCCTTTGCATTATCACCGTTGCATTCTACGTGATCGGCAACAAATTTGCCGACGCTTCCGATCCACGCAACCATATTTAAGGAGGCCTGAAAGAAAATGGAACAAATCAAAAACGGTCATGCCTCACCACTGATTCTCTCCGCAAAAGATGTGGAGATCAAATTCAGCCTGCGCGGCAAAACGCTTACAGCCGTACGCGGTGCGTCGCTCGACCTATATGAAGGTGAGACGCTTGCTATCGTCGGAGAATCCGGCTGCGGAAAATCCGTATTTACAAAATCATTCATTGGAATGCTGGATAAGAACGGCTCCGTGACCGGTGGGGAAATCCTTTACCGCGGGGAGGATCTGACAAAGTATAAAACAGAGGCAGAATGGCTTCGCGTGCGCGGCAAGAAGATTGCCATGGTGTTTCAGGATCCAATGACAAGCCTGAACCCCGTACGCACCATCGGGGAACAGATTGCCGAAGTCATCACCTGGCATTTTGGGACGGAGCACGAGGAAGCCAAACGTGAGGCAATTGATATTTTAAAGCGCGTTGGCATAGCAGATGCTGAAACCCGCTATAAGCAATACCCCAACGAGTTTTCGGGCGGAATGCGCCAACGCGTTGTCATCGCTACAGCAATCGCCTGCAGGCCCGAAATTCTGATTTGCGATGAACCGACCACTGCGCTTGATGTTACAGTACAGGCGCAGATCCTTCGACTGATTAAGGAGCTTCAGAAAGAGCTCAAAATGACGGTCGTCTACATCACACACGATCTTGGTGTTGTTGCCAACGTAGCGGATTGGGTGGGCGTAATGTACGCCGGACAAATCATCGAATACGGCACGGCGCGCGAAATCTTCAAACAGCCTGCACATCCATACACAAAAGCTCTGCTGCAATCTCTGCCACAGCTTGGTGTAAAAGGACATGAACTGTATTCAATAAAGGGCACGCCGCCAAGCCTGTTTAAAGAGATCCACGGTGACGCATTTGCGCCGCGCAACCCGGAGGCGATGGAAATAGACTTTGAAGAGGAACCTCCGAAGTTCCATGTTTCGGACACGCACTGGGCAAAAACGTGGTTGCTGCACCCTTATGCCGCTGAATACCGGGAGAAAATCGAAGCCGCAGAAGCGGCGCAGCGTGCAGAGCACGCCGAACCTGCAGAGCCGTTTGATTACGGCGCGCACGCAGAGAAGCTTTTGCAGGTGAAGGATCTGACCGTCAAATTCAAACTGGGCGGGAAGGAATTCCGCGCTGTGGATAATGTAAATTTCGATATTTACAAAGGTGAAACACTCTCGCTCGTGGGCGAATCAGGCTCCGGCAAGACAACCATTGGCAGGGCAATCATGCGCATTTATAACAGCAATGTGGGCGGCAGCATTCTTTATAAAGATGAGCCCATCACAGGTAAGCTCAGCAAGGATAAAGTGAAGCATTTGCGCATGGAGATGCAGATGATTTTTCAAGATCCAATGGCCTCGCTCAACGAACGTGCAAAGGTGGATTACATCATCTCTGAAGGCCTGTATAATTATCATCTATTCGATAATGAGGAGGACCGACTGCGCAAAGTGGAGGAGATCATGCAGGAGGTTGGCCTTTCCAAAGATTTCGCTTCCCGTTTCCCCCATGAGTTTTCCGGCGGACAACGTCAGCGCATCGGCATTGCGCGCAGCCTCGTCATGAATCCGGATTTTATTGTGGCAGATGAACCCATCTCCGCGCTAGACGTTTCCATCCGCGCGCAGGTCATTAACCTGCTCAACAAGCTTAAGCGAGAACGTGGGCTGACGTATCTGTTCATTGCTCACGATCTTTCCGTTGTCCGTTTCATCTCAGATCGCATTGCCGTTATCAATAAGGGGCGTATTGTCGAGCTCGCAGCATGCGAAGAACTCTTCCGCCGTCCACTGCACCCATATACAAAGGCTCTACTTTCTGCAGTGCCGTATCCCGACCCGGATCTTGAACGGGGCAAGGAGTTGCTGGTCTATGACCGCGCAATGCATAATTACAAAGATGATGCACCAGCATGGGTGGAAATCATCCCAGGTCACTTCATTCTTGCGAATGAAGCAGAGCTTGCGATTTACAGAAAGGAGCTGGAAGCATAATGGAACCACTCCAGCGAAAACGGTATTGCCGATTGATCTACGCAAAAGCACTTAATTATTTTGCATGTGCGCTTGTTGTGTCGGCACTCATTGCGGGAGCATATGGCGAACGGCTATACTTCATGTTTGCGCTCTGTGCGGCAGGATGTGTTTTTCTTGCATGGAGCTGGTTTACACAGCTACGTGCAGAAGGATTCCATCTGCCGGGCTTCGGCACACAGCGTTCGAAGCGGCGTGTGCCGTATATCCACCAAAGGAAGAAAGACAAACCGCATAGGCCATCTTTTGCAATGGATAATACGGACTTTGATGACGACCTTGTTTCAGCCACGGCATGCAACGAGGAAGAATTCGAACCAAAGCAAAGGACTAAAGCACACATTTTAGCACGAGCGGCCTGCGGCTTTCTGCTTCTTCTGACTTCACTTTTAATTAATCTATGAGGTATTTATGAGAGTAACAAACGGCATACTGCTCACCATGGAAGGAAAGCGTTTTGAGACAGGATATGTGGACTTTGAAAATGGTATTATCACGGCCTGTGGTGCAACACAAGATGCCCCTGCCTATGATGGGGAGACGTTTGATGCTGCAGGCGGATTCATTTTGCCCGGATTGATTGATGCGCATACGCATATCGGCATTTCGGAAGAAGGCCTGCGCTGGGAAGGGGAGGATTGCAACGAAACCACTTCCCCTGTTACGCCGGATGTCCGCGCGGTGGACGGTTTCAATCCGTTTGATACGGCGATTCCGAAGGCACGGCAGGCAGGCATCACCACAGTCGCGGTTTCGCCCGGCAGCACGAACGTGATCGGCGGACAAATCGCCGCAATTAAGCTCGCAGGTACAAACGTAGATGAAATGACGCTCAAAGCCCCTTGTGCAATCAAGTTCGCGCTTGGGGAAAACCCGAAGCGCAATTATGGGGAAAATAAAGGCCGTGAGCCAATGACGCGTATGGGGACAGCTGCAATCATGCGCCGCACGCTCACCCGTGCACAGCGCTATCTTGTTAAAAAGGAAGCTGGCGATGATGTTTATGAGCCGGACATGGAGGCGCTTATTCCTTTGCTCCGGCGTGAGATTCCAGCGCATTTTCATGCGCACCGAGCAGACGATATTCTGACAGCCGTGCGCATTGCAAAGGAATTTAACTTGCGTTATTCCATCCTGCATGCCACAGGTGCAGAGGCAATTATTCCGTACCTTGCAGCGGAAAATATGATTCCCGTCGTTGGCCCCTCTATGGGACCCGCCGGAAAACCAGAAACTGTGGGCGGCTCGTTTGAAACAGCCGGGCACCTTAGCAGAGCTGGCATGAAAGTTGCGATCACAACTGACCATGACGTTACGCCGCTTTGGCTACTGCCAACCTTTGCCGCAATGAACGTGCGTGAAGGACTTACTGAGGACGCGGCGTTTCACGCTATCACCATCCATGCTGCGCGCGCAATGGGGGTAGAAGATCGAGTCGGTTCGATCAAACCGGGAAAGGACGCAGATCTCGTTGTATTCAACGGCCATCCCTTCCATTATTTGACCCGCACAACCGCTGTATTCATCTATGGAAAGCGTGTAGAATGAGGTGAGCCGTGCAGAAATAATACCAACTGCAACTGTTTTTGAAAACATTTATTTCTATCAAAATCCGGATCTGGACCGATCCGGATTTTTTGTCAACTTGTCTCTTTGAATGGAGATTATTTGGAAATCTAAATCATCAAATGGTCTTGTTGCACTTTTATCTTTAAATATACACTTAATTGTATTATATCATAAGTGCATCAGCTTTACCTATTTTTTTAATGCAACATCATTAAAACAATGCCAATAAAGATCACTTCTCTGAAACACATTGGAATTCGAGAAACCCCAATAGATAGGTATAAATTGTAGTAAAACCGATGAAAATAACAGAAAAATGCCCTAAAATAAAGGGCTTTCCTATGGCTCCTAAGCGGAAGGCCGGGGGGCGAATCCCTTTGGGTGCACCAGAAAAGCCCCGAAATAGTCACTTTCGGGGTTTTTGCTTTTCAAAGCCTTTTTCCAACAGCATCATACTGCGCGCTATAATACCGGTGTTTACACTTTGAAGCATTTTCAGAAACTGAAACGCAAGGTCAGGCGACATATTAAAAATTGCATTTCCTGCTGTGCATCTAATGAGCTGCTTGTTTCGCCATAAACGCATGGTCCTGCATCTTCGCATCGATGTGCCGGGGTTATGGGGGTTCATCTCACCTTCTCCGGCAAGCTCACAGGCTGACATACGGCCGATTTCCCCTTTTCTTTTTTGGTTGTCTTCAGCCCTGCTTTTTCCAGCATCCTTGGCCATGGCCCGAATCTGCATTTCAGGAGTGAAGCTCCTACGACCTCTTTCTTGCTCGGCAGCCTGCCCAGCTGTTCCGCAACGCTGCGCACATATTGAAGCAGCGCTTCATCCGAATCTGCCGCATGAAGCACAGTAAACTCATGTTCCTGGTCATAAGCATCTCTGCGTTTATTCTTTGAGATATCGTTCATGCTGCATTCTCCCAGGATGTTATCCGCCTATTCCGGCTTCCAGGATACGGTAAATAAGTGCCATATCAAGGTTTTCCCGCACGCCCTTTGCAAGGAGATCATATTGCTGCTCTTTGTATGCTTTGAGATCAAATGCATCCCCCTGGAGCGAAATGCCTTTTTGTGCTGCGAGCGCGCCAAGCACCGCTTCCCGGCAGGCTTCCGTATCAAAAAAGCCGTGGAGATAGCTGCCGTAAATGTTTCCTGCCTGGCAGCCATCCTCCATGCCGTTTGAGAGTTGGAGGAAGGGTTCAGCCCCTTCGGGCAGAGTCGTGCGGCCCATATGAATCTCATAGCCCTCAAGCCCCGTCCCGGAAAGAGGGGCAAAAATGCCTCCTACATTCCGTGCCGTAGCTGAGACGCGCGTTCTGTGCTTTTCACGCACAAACTCCGTTTCCACCGGCAGGAGGCCCATGCCGCCGATCTCGCCGCCGCCCTCCGCACCTTCCAGGTCGGAAATGCGCATGCCAAGCATCTGGTAGCCGCCGCAGATGCCCATGATGGCTGTCCCGCGGGCCGCAAGCTTTTTGATCGCCGCTTCAAGGCCGCTCTCCCGCAGCCAACGCAGGTCAGCAATCGTGCTTTTCGTACCGGGCAGGATCACCATATCCGGCGTACCGAGTGCCCTGTAATCCCGCACATAGCGCACGCCTACCCCCGGCGCAGCCTCAAGGGCTGCAAAATCCGTGAAATTAGAGATGCGGGGCAGGCGGATCACCACGATATCAAGAAGCGCATCCTTTTTTCTCCTCCCGAGCCGCTCCGCAAGGCTATCCTCATCCTCGATATCCACATCGAGCATGGGAAGCACCCCCGCCACGGGCTTTCCCGTGAGCGTCTCAAGCATGGTAAGGCCGGGGCGAAGCAGCTCCACATCACCGCGGAACTTGTTGATGACCGTAGCCTTTATCATGGCCTGCTCTTCTTTCTTCAAAAGGGCAATGGTGCCATAAAGCTGGGCAAATACACCGCCCCGGTCAATATCCCCCACAAGGAGCACAGGCGCTTTCGCCATTTTCGCCATGCCCATGTTCACGATGTCATTTTCCGCAAGGTTGATCTCCGCCGGGCTTCCCGCCCCTTCCAGAACGATGATGTCGTTCTCCTTTGCGAGGGAATTATAGGCCGCCATAATATCCGGCACGAGCGTCGGCTTCATGGCATAGTATTCCGCTGCGCGCATATTGCCGCGCACCTCCCCGTTTACGATCACCTGGGACCCCACGTTTGTAACAGGCTTCAGCAGAATGGGGTTCATGCGCACATCCGGCTCCACCCCGGCCGCTTCCGCCTGCACCACCTGCGCACGGCCCATCTCCAGACCATCCTTTGTGATAAAGGAGTTCAGCGCCATGTTCTGGCTTTTGAAAGGCGCCACCCGATAGCCGTCCTGCCGGAACACCCGGCAGAGCCCGGCAGCGAGGATGCTTTTTCCCGCATTGGACATCGTCCCCTGCACCATAATCGCCTTAGCCATTGAGCACCTCCGAAATCGCGCTGATCAGCGCCTCGTTTTCCCTGTGTGTTTTGATGCCGATGCGGATGAACCGCTCATCCAAACCGGTGAAATTCGCGCAGTCCCGCACGAGGATTCCTCTCCTTCGGAGCGGCTCCCAGAAAGCTTTTGCGCATTTGAGCAGCAGGAAGTTTGCATCGCTCGGGCATACATGCACCCCCTGCTCTGCCAGAGCTTGCATAAGAAACGCACGCTCAGCCCTGATGAGCTCCCGTGTCCGCTCCATCCATCCCGCTTCCTGAAGAGCGGCAAGCCCTGCCGCCTGGGCTGGACCGGAAACACTCCATGCCGCGCCGAAAACGCCAATGCGGGCAAGCAGCTCAGCGTTGGCGGAAAGGAGGCAGCCAAGCCGTAGGCCTGCCATAGCGTAGGTTTTCGTGAACGCCCGGAGGATCAAAAGGTTGGGATACTTTTGCAGTTCCGGCACCATGGATGCACCCTCCGTGAAATCGATAAAGCTTTCATCCAGCACCAGAATAGCGCCGTTTTCCATACAGGCTTCCGCAACCTGCCGTATCTGCGGAAGCGGAATGAGCCGCCCCGTTGGGTTGTTCGGCGTGCAAAGGAACACCAGGTCAAACCCGTTTGCCCCGGGCACCCCATCGCCCCGGCGCTGCATTACCGTTTCGATAAAACCTTCCGGGAAAGCAAACCCCTGCTCTTCGGGAAAGAGATATTCCTGCACCGTGCTGCCAAAAGTTTCTGCTGCCCGCTCATATTCCGAAAATGTGGGGGCAGAGACAAGCGTCTTTTTCGGTCGGAGGCAGGCACAGATGCGGAAAATAAGATCCGCCGCGCCATTGCCGCAAAGCACCATTTCAGGCGAAAGGCCATGATGCGCTGCAACGGCTGCCGTGAGCGCGCGGCACCGCGGGTCGGGGTAGCGCGCATAATCCGCCGCATGGGATATGACCGCCCGCTTTACCCCTTCCGGCATGCCCAATGGGTTGGTATTTACAGAGAAATCCAGCCGGATCCTTCCATTTCCGTATACATCCCCTCCATGCTCATACCGCAGCATACAAAAGCCCCCGCAACAGAAGCGCCAGCATAAACAGAATAAGCGCCGTCATATACATCAACCTGTGGGCACGGAGAATATCCTTTGCCTCGATCGGGCGCTGATCGTCGCCGATATACGGCTTTTTCAGCAGTTTTCCAAAGTAATAGGCATCCCCCGCAAGGCGCACGCGAAGTGCACCTGCCATCACAGCTTCCGTGTGGGCGGAATTGGGGCTTGCGTGGTTGCGCCTGTCCCGCCGGTATATACGGAGGGCATTCTTCCCGTCCATACGCAGGATCCGTGCCCCAAGGATCATTATGGCCGCACAAAGGCGCGCCGGAAGGAAATTGAGCACATCATCCAGATGGGCGGCGGCACAGCCAAATTCCAGATACCGCTCATTTTTGTAGCCCACCATGGAATCCATGGTGTTTGCCGCTTTATAAAGGCAGCCCAACGCCGCACCGCCCAGCATGATATAAAAGAGGGGGGCAGCAATACCATCCGCAGTGTTTTCCGCGATGGTCTCCACAGCAGCCCGCGTCACGCCGGCTTCATCCAGCGCCGCCGTGTCGCGGCCCACGATCATGGATACCGCGTGCCGCGCCTCCGGAAGGTCGTTTGCCACCAAAGCATCGTACACGGCGCGGCTCTCATCCCGAAGGCTCCGCGTTGCAAGGAGCTGCCAGCACAGAAGGCTCTCGAGAACGAAGTACGCCCACGGGGATACGGACCATGCCAAAAACAGCACCAGCGCAGGAATACCTGCGCAGAGCAAAAGCACGCACAGCACAAGCAGTACGCCGCCTGCCCGTTTGTTTTTCATGGGGTAAAACACCCGCTCAAATACCTTTATAAGCCAGCCAAACAAGCGGATCAGATGGGGCCATCCGCGAGGATCTCCCAGCACGAGGTCGATCAGGAAGCCCGCTGTCAGGGCTCCCGTTGCAAACAACAACCATTTCATTTTACTTTCCACAACTCCATCAATTCATCCGCATTGCTGCTTTTTGTGAGCACGCCCCGAAATTCCGGCGCATTGGTGAAACACACGAACCCCACTTCCACGCCTTCCGGCACATGGCGGCAAAGGGTCGCGTCGATGCGGCTGCCAAGCGCCGCCATCGTCTCTTCCAGCACGCCGGCACAGGCAAGGATAGGGAGCGCCGCATCCGTTGTCACACAGGCAAGCACCGCCTGAAGCGTATTCGTGTCCGCACCCGCTGCAACGGCACAGGCGGCAAGCGTCTCCATCCTGCCGTCCCCATAGGCGGAATGGGTGTTCAGCATGCCGATGCCAAGTTTGACCAGCTTCCCGATATGGCCCACGAGCAGTATTTTTTGAAATCCGCTGCGCACGGCGGCATCCAGCGCCTCGCCGATGAAGTTGCTGCACATCACCTGCTGCGCTGCATCCAGCCCCAGCCATGTACGGGAAAACTCCTCCCCATAGTTGCCCGGGGCAAGAAGCACCGCCTTCTTTCCGGCAGCGGCCCGCACGCTCATTTCGAGCTGGATGGTCTTTATGAGCGCAGCAGCGCTCATGGGCTCCACGATTCCCGTCGTGCCGATGACCGATATCCCGCCCTCGATCCCAAGGCGCGGGTTGAATGTGCGCTTTGCAAGCTCCTGCCCTCCGGGGATGGAGATAACAACGGAGAGGCCGCCCGCATACCCGTGCCGCTCCGCGGCTTCGCCGCACGCGCGGCGGATCATGGCCCTGGGAGTGGAATTGATCGCTGCCGCGCCCACGGGCTGGTTCAGGCCGGGCTGCGTCACACGGCCCACGCCTTCCCCACCGTCGATCTCGATGCCGGAAGCGCATTTTTTCACCGCTGCATAAACAAGGATACCGTTCGTTATATCCGGGTCATCCCCGCTGTCTTTCTGTATGGCACAGACAGCCTGCCCATCCGCAAAGGCAGGGTTCATCACATCCAGGGTAAGGGGTACCCCTTTCGGCGTGTCGATGGATACGGTAACGGGCGCTTTTCCGGTAAGGAGCAGCTCCGTTGCAGCCTTTGCCGCCGCAGCGGCGCAGGAACCTGTAGTGTAGCCGCACCGCATGCGTTTGTTGCCCTGTTCGATATAGAGTTCCAGCATCATTCCCGCCCAAGCATGTAAATCAGCGCATTAAGAATCGCCGCAGCCACATTGCTGCCGCCTTTTCTGCCCCGGGCCACGATATATGGAACACCTGCCTGCATAATGAGCTCCTTTGATTGTACCACATTCACGAACCCTACCGGTACACCAATCACAAGTGCCGGGCTGATGGCTCCTTCCCGAATCATTTCATAGAGCTGCACCAGTGCGGTCGGTGCATTGCCGATGGCGAAGATCACGGGGCCTTCGACCACCGTCGCCGCCTTTTTCATGGATTCGATGGAACGGGTCGTCCCGTTTTTCCTTGCTGTCTCGGCAACATCTTCGTCTCCGATGAAGCAGCGCACGCTGCCTCCATGCTTTGCAAGCATCCGTTTGTTGATGCCGGCCTGCGCCATGGTGGTATCCGTAACGATGGCAGCGCCGCCCCGGATGGCAGCGAGAGCCTGAGCCACCACGTCTTCCGAAAAGCAGAGGGTATCCGCATATTCAAAATCCGCCGTGGTATGGATCACCCGCTTGATGATCGGCGCGAGCGCCGCATCGATCGGGTGCGGCAGCTCCGATGTAATGATCTCAAAGCTGCGGCGCTCAATGTCCATGGGCGCGATCCGCTCCAATTCCGTTTTCATGCTCCTGCTTCCTCCTTTTTTGTTTCGCCCACGCCCGGCGTGGGGTTCTGCAATGTGATGATCGTGATCGGATTCTGGCCGTTCATCAGGTGGTAACGGCCCAGCTTTTTCGCCTTGGCTACGCTGACCTGCACCACTTCCGCATAAGAGAATCCGAACGTTTCGATGCAGTGCATCGCCTCCGCGATGGATTCCAGCGCGATCAGGTTGATCACGATCCGAACATCAGGGTTCTTCTGCAGCAGCATGGCGATCACCTCGCGCATGTTTCCCGATGTTCCGCCAATGAACGCATGGGTGGGCGGCGGCAGCGGCGCGCATGCCGCAGGGGCCATTCCTTCCACAATGGTGAGGTTATAAAGCCCAAAGTGTTTCCTGTTTTTATCCGCAAGAGCAGCAGCCTCCGGCTTACATTCGACAGCATAGATGCGCCCGCGTGTGCAGATACCCGCCATCTCCACCGATACGGAACCCGTCCCCGCACCGATATCATATACTACGGAGTCCGGCTCAAGCATAAGTTTTGCAATGGATACCGCGCGCACCTCCGCCTTCGTCATCGGCACACCGGTTCCTGCGCCGGTGCTGCGCAGGAACGCTTCATCCGGCAGGCAGGCGCTGCGGCGCGGCAGGCGTGCGCTCTTGTTCCGGATGAGCAGCACGCTTAAAGGATCGAAGCTTCTTGTGCGCAGCTCTTCCGCGGTACCTTCCGTGATTTTTTCATCGGGATAGGACAGGCGTTCGCCCACTGCGATGGAAACATGCCCCAGGCCGGCTGTACAGAGTTCCTCACACACGCGCGCAGCGCCGCCTGCCCCGCCTACAAGGGCAAATACCTTGCGGTGCTCCGCGACCGCAGCAGCAGCGCTTCCTTCCCTGCCATGCAACGAAATGACATGGACATCATCCCAGCAGGTCCTGAGCCGGGCGCAGAGATATTGAAGAGAACTGATTCCCGGATATACGCGCAAATTATGCTCTTCTAGCAGCGGCAGCAGTTTTTTTGCGCCGCTGTAAAACCCCGTGTCGCCGGACATTACTACTGCGATCTCCCTGTATTCCGCATGAGCGCGAATGAAGTCCTCGATCTTTCCATGATCTATTGTGACAAAGGAGGGCCTCCCGTTTGCTGTGGCCTCCACCATGCGTTTTGCCCCAATGATGCATTCCGCTCTGTCGAGAGCTTCCCGGGCTTCGCCGGTCAGCAGCCCCGGATTCCCCATGCCGATCCCTATGACGCTGACGCGCGTCGGCGCTTGCACACCATATCGTTCAGAAAGCAATTGTATCAGCTTTTCAAAGGGTGTGCCCGTCCGCTCCTCCGGGCGGCCGATGACAATAGGGATAATCCCCTCTTTTTCTGCGGCGGCGATCTTTTCCGGAAACCCGCCGCTTGTGCCGGAATCCTTGGTGACAAGGTATTTTGCCCCCGTCATACGAATGATGGCACTGTTCATCTCCGCGGTGAACGGCCCCTGCATCGCGATAATATGGGCAGGCGGAATGCCTGCCGCCCCACAGGCGGAAAGGGAGCTTTCCATGGGCAGCACACGCACATAAAGCCGTTCTTCATAGCCGGGGATGGAGCGATACGGAAGAAGCTCCTTGCTGCCTGTGGTAACAAGAATGTTCCCGGCCGTATTTTTCAGGTATTCCGCCGCCTCGTCAATGGAGCCCACATATACCGCATCCAGCGCAGCATCGTTTTTCTCCCGCAAAAGGCGCACATATTCCGTGCCGGTTTCCGCTGCGGCAGCGGCGATATTCTCCGTCACCAAAGTGGCATATGGGTGGGTCGCATCCACTACAAGGGGAAACTTTTCCCGGTCGAAAAGCGCTTTCATTCCGGCTTTGTCCATCCGCCCTGCATGCACCACGATGTTTTCTCCCTGCGGTATGAGCGTTTCTCCGTATTCCGTGGCAACGCATACATAGGCGCGCAGCCCCGTTTCCTGAAAAAACAAAGCGAGCTGCCGCCCTTCGGTCGTTCCCGCAAACAGGCAGACGTCAAACATCCCGGTACCCCCTTGGCGTGATCATTTTCCCGCCGATGCACTTCGTTTGCGGATTCCCGATAAATACCGTAGTGAACATGTCCGCCTCATAACTGCGCAGCTCGGCCAGCGTCATAATCTGACGACTTTCCCCCGCGCGCCCGATATTGCGCACTACCCCGCATACGCGTTCCGGCTCCGCATGGCGGAGGATGATCTCGCAGGCGCGCTGCAAATAATCGCGCCGCTTTTTACTGGCGGGATTGTATAACACGATTGAAAGCCCGGCCTCCGCTGCCCGGTCAAGGCGTTTTTCGATGGTATCCCATTCCGTGAGCAGATCGCTCAGGCTGATAACGGCAAAGTCATGGGTGAGAGGCGCGCCCAGGACTGCTGCCCCAGAGCAGGCAGCCGTGAGGCCGCTCACCACCTCGATCTCCGGCGTTTCATTTTCACCACGCAGCTCGTAAAGCAGGCCTGCCATGCCGTATACCCCCGCATCGCCGCTGCATATCACAGCCGTGCTCTTACCTGCGGCGGCCTGCTCCAACGCATAGCGGCAACGCTGCGTCTCGCCGCGCATGGGGGTAGTGAAATATTCCTTCTCCGGAAAATAAGGCCGGACAAGCTCCGCATATACGCCGTACCCCACGATGAGTTCAGCCTTTTCAACAGCCTGCACGGCGCGGATGGTCATGTCCTCATATGCACCGGGGCCAATGCCTACAACATAAAGTTTGTTATTCAAAGCTTACCTCCCACTCGGTTTCCGCAACAGCCACAGTGACCCCGTGGCACGCAGCCTTTTTTACGATGATCTTTCCGCCGCTCTCAGCCGCACTCCGCTCACACACGTTGTCAACACCAGTCACCTTCTGCACAAATTCTGAAGGGCTGAAATCGCCCGGCACAGCCATGAGCGCTTCCGCCGTGTGGAAAGCGGCAGGCAGGCCATGTTTCTCGCAGAATTCAAGCAGCCCCGGCTCATCCGCTTTCAGATCTATGGAAGCCACGGCTTTGATCGCCCGCCTGTCCAGCCCATTTTTCCGGAACACCTCTTCCACCGCGGCTTCGATCGCCTCACAGGTGATTCCGCGCCTGCATCCGATGCCGAGCGTGAGGACGCGGGGGATCACCAGAAGGGTATGTGCAAACGGCTCCTCCCCACGCACAGAAACCGAGATGCCGGCAGGGCCCTCGCGCCCCTCGCAGAGGCCCGGCGGCAACGGCTTTACAATTGCAGCATCCGCGCAAATGGGGATGTCTCTTTCGAGAATAGCGGCTGCAATATCCTTTGCCGCCTTCATATTGCCGATGATGAACCCGCGTTCCGCTGCCCACGCATCCACCGCAAACCGGCCGTTGACGTCCGTAGCCGTGGTGATGACGGGGATCGCCCCTATGCCCGCTGCAACAGCGTTCGCGAGCCGGTTTCCGCCGCCGATATGCCCGGAAAGGAGGGCAACGGAAAACTTTCCAAGCTCGTCCACACAGATCACAGCAGGGTCGGTCGTCTTGCTTTTTACATATGGCGCGATGGCTCTTACGGCAATGCCGCATGCGCCCACATAAACGAAGGCGTCCACTTCCCCGATGAGGGTTCCCGTAAAAGCAGTGATGCCGCCCGAGACAGGTTTTGCCTCGTCCCCCGCGTGCTTTTCAGGAGCAAAGAGGCAGCAGTCCCATTCCGCACGGAGGAAATCTGCAATGCACCTTGCCGTCTCCCCGCCCTGCCTGCTGAAGAAGAAAATCGCCGCCCGCTTCATGGCTTCGCACTCCGGTATTCCGTCGAAAAATCCGGGCTGTACAGCTTGGAGCGGCTGTATTCCTTCCCCAGGAATTCTCCCACGATCACGAGGGCGGTCCGCTTCACATCATATTCCTTTGCCGTTGCCGCAAGGGTGCCCACGGTGCAATGATAGATGCGTTCATCCGGCCAGGTCGCCTTGTAGGCGATCACCGCAGGGGTATCCTCAGAAAGGCCGCCTGCAATCAACTCGGCCTGCAATTCATCGATGATGTTCATGCTGAGGAACAGCACCATCGTGGCTTTGTGGGCTGCGAGGGAACGGATGGATTCCTTATCCGGCACAGGCGTCCTGCCTGCCGCCCGGGAGATGATGACGGTTTGTGTAACACCCGGCAGGGTATATTCCGTTTTCAATGACGCTGCAGCGCCGCAGAAGGAACTGACCCCCGGGCATACGTCGTATTCGATCCCGGCATCATCAAGCAGGTCGAACTGCTCCCGCACCGCGCCATAAATGCTGGAATCCCCCGTGTGGAGGCGCACAATGTTCTTGCCTTCCGCCTCCGCCGCGGAGATCACATCCATGACCTCTTCCAGCGTCATCTTTGCGCTGTTGTGGATTTCCGCCCCTTTCCGCGCATAATCGAGCAGCGCCGGGTTGACCAGGGAGCCCGCATAGATGATCACATCCGCTTCATTCAAAAGCCTCGCGCCGCGCACGGTGATCAGATCGGCAGCGCCGCTGCCCGCTCCGACAAAATGAACCATGTTTAACCCTCTCTTTCTCTTTTGTAAGCGAGTGCCGCCGCATAGAAATTCTCCGCAAAACGGAGGTTGGCATAAAACGGCAAATGGGGATACCCCGCATAAAGCCGTTCCGTGGAGAAGGCGCAGTCCCAGGATACGCCGGGCTTCTTCTCTGCCGTGAAGCCATCCCCCGTATTCTCCGCGTCATAATGGTGAAACTCATGGGCACAGATGCGCTCCCCTGCGTGGCAGAGCAGGTTATCCGCCTTGGCAGTGAGCGTCACATACCCAAAGCGCGTGAGCCTGCCCTGGTTTTTGCATGTGCCGGGGAGCAGCCCCACCATGGGGTGTCCTTCAATGCCCTCCGTCAGGTACATGAATCCTCCGCACTCCGCAATGCAGGGCATGCCGCATAAAAGCGCACTACGTATGGAGTTTTTCATGGAGGTGTTGTCCGAAAGCTGCGCAAGGTACAATTCCGGATACCCGCCCCCCAGGTAAAGCCCATCGCAGTCAGGCAGCGCTCCATCCGCAATGGGGCTGAAAAAGCAAAGCTCCGCCCCCATTTTGCTGAGGAGATCAAGATTATCCCGATAATAGAAGCAAAAGGCCTTGTCCATGGCCACGGCGATGCGTACCGGCGTTTCAAACCTGCGCACGGGGATGGACGCATAGCGAAGCGGGGCGCTTTCCCGCGCAAGGGCGAGGAGCCCATCAAGGTCAATGCTCTGCTCCGCCTGCGCTGCGAGGCGTTGGAGCTTCTCCCGGACATCTGCGATCTCCCCCGCCGTTACAAGGCCCAAATGCCGGCTTTCAAAGGCGCAGTCCTTCATAGGCGGCAGGAAGCCCAGCGGCTTCACCATGCCGCCGAACTGCTCCAGGATCGCTTCTTTCAAAAGCGCATAGGTGGGAGCGCTCACATTGTTGAGGATCACGCCCCGGATGCAGCTGTCCGCCACCATGGAAAGGAATCCCCGGATCACTGCCGTAACGGAGAAGGACATCCCCTTGCCGTTTACGATGAGCACAGCCGGCGTATCCGTTTCCTTTGCGATCTCATAAGTGCTCTTCTCCATGGTCTTGACGCCGCGGCCATCATAGTACCCCATCACCCCCTCGAGGATGGAAACGTCCGTGCCGAGCGCGTTCTCCGCCAGGAGGCAGCGCACCGTATTATCATCATAGAAAAACAGGTCAAGGTTCGAACCCTTCGCCCCGATCGCCCGCTCATGGAACATTGGGTCGATGTAATCCGGCCCGCATTTAAAGGAGTGGAGGCGAAGGCCCCGGTTCACAAGGGCCTGCAGCACAGCACAGGTGACGGTGGTCTTCCCGCAGCCGCTGGATACCCCGGCGAACAGGATTCGGGGGACTTGTGCCGTGACCAATTTCATGCCATAACCTCCCCAAGCGCTTCTTCCACCCGGGCAGCATAAAGGCTTTGTATCGTTTTGCTCTCGCCAAGCCCGCGGAGAACAGGCTCCGCTTCGATGCCCGCCCGGTTCACAAGGGAGATGAGGCTGTCTTCACCGGCTCCCGCCATGTCATTTTTCGCGTGATCACCCGCCACGAACATCAACGGGAGGAGCCTGGCCCGGGAAGCGCCGGAAGCGGTCAGCCGCGCCACGGAATCCGCAAAGGAGGGGGTGCCCTCCACCGTGCCGATAAAAGCCCTGTAACCTTCGCGGTCAAACTCCGCCTGCATGGCGTGGTAAACATCGTTTGCCGCATGTTCCGTGCCATGCCCCATAAGCATGAGCGTCTCATCCGGCGCAAGAGGATTTTCCTGCATGAGGACAGCGGCGATTTCCGCGCAGTCCTCCGTTTTCCCGATGAGCGGCCTGCCAAGCGCGACCCGCATGTTGGGCGTATCTGCAAGGTTTCTTTGTATTTTTTCATACTCGATGCCGGAAAGGATCAGCGTGGGCTGTACCGCCACGCGGGTAAAACCGTCCTCCGCGATGCGAGCGAGCGCTTCCTTCACGGTGTCCACCGCAATGCCGCGTTTTTCTTTCAGGCGGCGGATCACCATGCTGCTTGTGAACGCCCGGTAAACGGGGTGCTCCGGAAACCGTGCTGCAATGGCCTGCTCCGTCGCCGCGATGCAGCGTTCAAGCGTATCGGGATGCGTCGTGCCGAAGCTCACCACGAGGATCGCCGCAGGTATATCATTTTTCATTCATCTGTCCTCCCCTTAAAAATTCTTGCGTTTCTTGATGAAGTATACGGAAAGCCCTATGAACAGCGCCGCATATGCCGCAAGCACAGCTATGCTGAAAAACGATGCCGGGTTGCCGTAGGAGATGCTGCGGAGCTGCCCGCTTGCATGCGTGAGAGGCAGAAAGCGTATGACCGTCTGGATCACGCCGGGTATTTTATCAAGCGGGAACAATGTGTTGCAGAGGAACGTCATGGGCGTGATGACGAAGGTCGAAAACCTGCTCACATCCGAATGGGTGTTGGCAAGTACCGCCGCGAGTACGCCCAACGCGCCAAAGGCCATCCCGTTCAGAAACATAATGAGGAAGAACGCGGGCGTGACCCGGATACCGATGCCAAAGGGCAGAGAAATAAGAAGCACCAGCAGGCCGCTGTATATGCCCCTGAGCGCCCCGCCGATGGATTGGCCCAGCACATACTGGGTCAGCGGCGTAGGCGAGATGATGATCTGCTCAAAGGAATGCTCGAACGTGCGCTGCACATTGAGCGCCGTTGCCACGGCGGAAAAGCTGTTGTTCATGGTGCACATGGCAATCAGGCCCGGCACAAGAAAATCGATATAAGGCCTGTCCGTAACGCTCGTCATGGAACCAAGGCCCCAGCCGAGCGCGATCATGTACAGGACGGGGCTCACGAGGGCGGCTGCGGTGATCTTCTTCCACTCAAATTTGAATTCCACCCATTTTTCCCAGATTGCGGTGACAACGCCCATGTTATTTCCCCTCCAATTTTCTGCCGATGCGCGTGACAAAAACGTCCTCCAGCGTGGTGCTGCGAATCACAAACTCGTTTTTCAGCCCCTCCGCAAAGTGCAGCGCTGCTTCCTTCTCCGTGAAGAAACTGCTTTTCGTATGGCTGCCGTCAAACTCATCCACGGCAGTGGCGCCGATCTCCTGTATGAGCTCCGCAGGGCTTGCGATGCGGTCGGTCTTTCCCCTGTCGATCAGCGCGATGCGGCGGCAGAGATACTGTGCCTCATCAATGTAATGGGTGGTGAGCAGGATCGTCATGCCTTTTTCGTTGAGCTGCTTCAAAAGGTCCCACATCTGCCGCCGGGCAAAGGGATCAAGCCCCACCGTGGGCTCGTCCAGGATGAGGATCTCCGGCGCAGTCAGAAGCCCCCGGGCCAACATGAGCTTACGCTTCATGCCGCCGGAAAGCTGGCGGCAGATCTTTTTCCTGTGCTCTCCCAGGCCGCAGAAGGCAAGCAGCTCTTCCGAACGCTCTTTTATGACCTTTTTCGGGAGCTGGTACAGCCTGCCATGAAGCTCCATCATCTCCCCCGGCGTCATATTGCCGCGAAGGGAATACTCCTGCGTCACCATGGAGAGTTTGCGTTTCACCGGGAGGCTGTTTCGGGTCAGCTTTTCCCCGTCGATAATGATCTCCCCTTCGTCGGGAATCAGCAGCGTCGCAAGGAGTTTGATCGTCGTCGTCTTGCCTGCGCCGTTGGGTCCAAGAAGCCCGAAGAATTCCCCGGAGCCGATGGTCAGGCTCAGCCCGCTCAAAGCGGGGGTTTTCTGCCCCGGGTAAGTTTTTGTGACATTTTTAATCTCAATCATCGTTTTCCTTCCTCCAGCAAGCCCTCCGTGTTCAGAAATATGCTCTGGAGCTGGCTGAGCGTTTCCGCTTTGGCGTTCCACATGCCGCGCTTATTCGCCTCAAGAAGCTTCCCGGCCACATCATAGATCACCCCGGCGTTCACTTCTTCGATCCATTCCCGGGTTTCTTTGTCAAACAGGAAATCCCGCGCGATGTTTTCATACATCCAGTCCTCGGCGACTTCAGCGCTGGCATCCCACCCAAAGAAGGAATCGATGGCCTTCGAGATTTCCTGCGCCCCCTTGAATCCATGGCGTTTCAAGCCTTCGAGCCATTTTGGGTTCAACACCCGGGAGCGCATGATGCGCGCCGTTTCTTTTGCGGCATCCCGCACAAGCGGCCGCTCCGGGTCGTCCGTATGGCCCGTTAAAGCGATGGGCGCTTTCCCGGAATTGGAACGAACGCAGGCCACGAGGCCGCCGTGATAGGAGAAATAGTCGTCGCTCGAGAGCATATCCGTTTCGATGGTGGTCTCGTTCTTAATGGTCATGCCCACGCTCACAAGGCGCCGCTTGAACATCTTCTGCATGCCCTCGCCATGGAAGCCCCGTCCGTAGGCATTGCCGCTCCAGGTTTCATATACCTTTGCAAGGTCGTGGAAATCCGTCCAGTTCTTGTTGCCGATCACGCGGTTCACACCTGCCCCGTAACCGCCTGCGGCGCAGCCGAATACGCGGAGATATGCCTGATCCAGCGCCTCATTTGCGTCGAGCCCCTCATCCAGCAGTTTGCACATATCCTCGTTGATGTGCTTTTTGATGTAGTTCTGTTCCTCGCTCTCATCCTGTGCCGCCGCGCAGGCCACCGCCGCATCCATAAGCTCGATGAGGTTCGGGTACATATCCCGAAACAGGCCCGAGATGCGCAGCGTCACATCGATGCGGGGACGTCCAAGCTCCTCTATGGGGATCGCCTCCACGCCGAGCACTTTGGAGCTGTTGCCAAGATATACGGGGCGCACACCCATGAGGGAGAATATCTCGCCGAAATCCTCTCCGGAGCTTTTGATCACGTTTCCCGCCCAGATCACCATGGCGATGCTCTCCGGGTATTCCCCCCGTTCGCCCATGTAATGCTCAATGGCCCGGTCTGCAAGCTTCTGCCCGATCTCCCAGGCGCCGCGCGAAGGGATCTCCGCAGGATCGCCCGCGTAGAAGTTTCGGCCGGAAGGTAGAAGCGCCACATTGCCCCGGGTGGGGTTCCCGCCAAGCCCCGGTTCGATGAAGCCGCCCGCAAGCCCGTGGAGCAGGTTTTCCATCTCATCCACAGTTGCATCCACGCGTGGGCAGGCCGTGTTGCAGAGGAAGGCAAGCGCCTCTTTCAGGGGCATGCGGTCGGCAGGCAGGCCGGAATCCGCGAGAAGCGCATCGATGCAGGCTTCATCATAGTCTACTTCTGCAAGGCTGTGCACAAGCGTCTTTGCCGTCTCCACCGCTTCATCAAAAATAACGGAGGCTGTGCGGCCGTTCACCGTTTCCGTGGGGTGGTCCTTGATGTGATCCGCATCATAGCCCATGGCGATGAGCACGGCATCGTTGAGCGCAGGGACATCTCCGTTTTTGATGCGAAGGAGCATCCTCAGCATATTCTCATACAGCTTCCCCTTCTCCGGCGGCTCCCCGAAGATATGAAGCCCGTCCGTCACGGCGGAGTTTTTCAGCTCTTCCATCCAGACATGGATTTTATCGATGCACGCTTCCGGCGCGGCTTCAAAAGCCTCCCGGCTCATGCGGAGGTCTTTGAGCAGGTCGGCCGCCTCCGCAAGGTCAAGGATGCGTTTTTGCAGAACCGCCGTCTGCCCGATGCGGGCCTGCTTTGCCGCCTGGTATTCCTTCAGCGCGCCCTCCACATCCGCAAGCTTGTCATACACGCCCGCGTCGTCCATGGACGGGGGAAGGTGTTCGAGAATGCCCGCAGCGGTGCGGCGTTTCGCCTGAATTCCTTCGCCCACGATGCCCATATGATAAATATAAAAATGCGGCATATGATCCACACAGATGTTGGGGTAACAGGCGCAGGACAAGCCCACTTCCTTGCCCGGGAGCCATTCCACGGAGCCATGGGTGCCCACATGGAGGATCGCATCCGCCTGAAAGGTCTCCTCCAGCCAACGGTAATAAGCAATATAACTGTAAGGCGGCGGGAACACCGGGTCATGGTAAAGGCGCTCCGCCTGCTGATCGAAGGCCCTGGAGGGCTGCAGCCCAATGAACACATTGCCGTTCACAATGCCGGGGATGAGCAGTTTTCCATCCTCCACCATCACGGCGCCGGGGAATTCCCCCCAGTAATCAAGCAAATTATCCGTGGTTTTCCTCGGGAGCCCATCGAACCATTCTTTCATGCGTGCAAGCGGCACAAGATCCGCCGAACGCTGCACCGCCTCCTCGGAAGAGATCCAGCGGGTATCGTTTGTGAGAGCCCCAACGAGGGTATCGGCAAGCTCCTGCCCGTTTTCGTATACGGTCTCAAGGGTGTACCCTTCCTCTTTCATCCGGGAAAGGGCCTTGTGCACCGACGCAAAGGTATCAAGCCCCGCACCCCGGCCGATGTTGTGATTGCCCGGCTGATTGTGGAACAGGATTGCCACTTTCTTTTCGCTGTTCTTCTTGCGGGAAAGCGCCGCGTAGTTCAAGGCGAGCTTTGCAAGGTGTTCGATCCTGTCCGGGATGGGCGTCCACATGCGCCGGTCAAGCCCTTCATATTCGCTTGTTTCCGACAGAGCATACGGCACAGTGATGATCTGGCCGTCCATTTCCGGCTGATACACATTGGAAACAAGGGACATGGAATCCACGCCCTGGGTCTTTTCCGCGAACTGCTCCGCCGTGAGGCGGGTGGTCATGGCCTTCAGGACAGGCACATCCCACTTTTCAAAAATGCTCGTGCGGAATTCATCCCCGCCGTCACCCCGGTAAGCAAACCGGGTCAGAGAAAACATGGTGGTGGCAACGATACAGTCGATGATCCGCTTTCCCTCCGGGCAGAAGTATGGTTCCAAAGCATACCGCACGCCATGCTCCCCGTTTTCCACATCCGGGGAAAGCGCCGAAAACACAGGCAGAACAAATGCGCCCTGCTTTTCCAGTTCATTTATAAGAGCTTCCAGCCCCTTTGTGTTTCCGCTCTCCACATAGCCGCGTTGGACAAGCACGGCGATTACGGGTTTGTCCGTCGCTTTGGCTTCTTCCATGTACGCCTGTTCTTCCGCCGTGCCGAGCACCTTTCCTCCCACAAACAGGCCGGAATAAGGCACCTCTTCATACGGCGCGGGAGCGTCCCCCACGTGGAAACGGTTATAGGCGATGGCGCGCAGCATGTTGTAGCAATTCTCTTCCGAAGCACGGGAGAAATAATCGTTCAGCGCGCGGTATTCCTCCGGCGAAACGCCCGCCGTGGACAGAAGTTCTTCCATCTCCTCCGGCAGGCTGGAAACGATAAAGCAGGGGGCGCGGCCTGTCACCCGCTCCCAGAATTTGTGGAAGTCCGGCAGGTTCGCACAGCCCCCATGGAAATACACCACGGCGAAATCGCAGGCATCCGCCGCTTTCATGATCGCCGC
This sequence comes from Clostridiales bacterium, assembly GCA_004558525.1. Taxonomy (GTDB): domain Bacteria; phylum Bacillota; class Clostridia; order Christensenellales; family CAG-138; genus Phil1. The sequence goes on along the minus strand of SFCQ01000012.1, from coordinate 8,932 downwards.
CTGAACGCCTTTGTTCATCCGGGCTTCCATAGGCGAATAGCATTCTCCGCTGATCTCACCCGGGTATTCCTCCGCAAGCCGCTTCAGCGCACGGCGAAAATAATAATTACGGTCATCCGTATCGATCAGGCACAAGAGCTTAAGCATATTCCTTCCTCCCATATTCAATAATCGTTCGGTGCATGATGCAGTCCGCTTCATTGCGCCCGCCCGAAGCGGCACGCCCGGCCGGGCACCCGCCCCGGCAGAGCGGCGCATCCTCGCATCCCTTGCAAACTTCGCACATGGCGGGCGCCGCGGGCGCAAAACGAACCCCCGTTTCCACATTTCCAAGGCGCATGCCTTCCATGCCCACAAAAGAGGAGCAGGGATAAACATCCCCCCGTGGGTCAACCGCTGCGGAAAAGCCCGTCTCCGCATAGCAATAGCAGGTTTCCCGCACACCGTTCTGCACCATCGCCCGCACTTTTTCAAGCTCCTTGACGCGCACGTTCACACCAAGGGCATGAAGTTCTGCCCGCCGTGCGAGCATCCGCATGATATCATCCCCGAGCGTCGCCGTATCCGGGGTATATTCGCCTCCCGCCCCGCGCCCGATGGGGCGGAACATGTCAAGCCCCACTCCCCGCACATTGGGAAGATACGCCGCAAGCTCCACCAGCTCATGGAGATGCGCCTGGTTCGCCCGGCTGACCACCGCGTTCAGGTTGCAGTGCATTCCGAATGCCGCAAGCATGCGGACGCCTGTAAGCACATCCTCAAACGCCGGCGAACCATCCGGATAGATCCTAAGGCTGTTCGCCGCACCGATACCATCAAGGCTCACGCCCACAGCGCAGCGCATCTCCTTCAGGACAGCGCAGGCTTCCCGGCTGAGAAGGGTGCCGTTGGTCTGCAGTGAAAAGGCCATCTGAATGCCTTCCTGCTTCCCATACCGGAATATATCCTTCATCCGCCCGAGACAGAGGAGCGGCTCGCCGCCCGTGAACTGTATTTTCAGCTTATCCCCCGGCCGTGCGAACAGGCCGATGGCCTTGATCGCCGTATCAAGGGGCATGTCCATCCCGCTGCCGCTGCCGGCATAGCAATATTTGCATGCAAGGTTACAACGATCCGTAAGGCGCAGGATCAGGAGCTTTGTTCTTTCCATCATTGCATATCGGCACTGAGCATGCCCCGCTCAAGAGAGACTATCCCCCGGAGCTGGGTGCTTCTCAACTCGTTTACTTTAAAGTAGCTCGCGTCCATAGCGGCAGCGATCTTTTCCGCCAGGTGGAAGGAGATATAATCGTTTTCCGTATCCACCACGATGGCGGGCACATGGTCGTTTGCGATCAGCCGGGCGGCCTTGAACGCATCCTCCACCGGGTCGTTTCCCCAAAGAGGGCTGTTTGCCCGGCCATCCGTTACAAGAACAACAAGGGGCATCATCTCAGGATCCTTGCGTTTCCTCGCCCGCAGGAGCTGCCATGCGCTATAAAGCCCGTCCGCAAGGGGCGTCCTGCCGCCCGTAGGCAAGGCCTGAAGCTCCTTTTGTGCAAGATCCACGCTTGTGGTGATCCCAAGAAGCACCTCCGCCTGCTTCTGCCGAAAGGCAACAAGCCCGATCTTATCGCGCTTCTGATAGGAGTCCATCAGCATGGACAGCACCGCTTCCTTAGCCTCCTTCATCCGCTTTGCCGCGCCCATGGAGCCGCTCGCATCCACCACAAACACAATGGTGGCACCCACATGGCTCTCCCGCCGCTTATAGCGGAAATCGCTCTCCCGCACGGCCACAGCACAGCCGTTCTTCTCCCGCCCTCTTTGAAAAGGCGCCGCAGCGCGCAGGGTGGCGTCGAGCGCAATGTCGGTGCAGCCCTTGACCCTTTCCATGGTAAATCCCGCATACCTGCCCTTATTGGCGCCGCTGTTCGTCCTGCGCCGCCGCCCTGTGCCTTTGCGGGCCATGCGATCGCGCGCGCCTCCGGGCAGGCGGATGATCTCATATACCTCCTCGCCCGCAACAAGCTGCTCCTCCGGGGCATTCTCATTTTCGTCCGTCTCGGGCGGTTCGGGGGTGTGTTCCGCCTCCACAGCGTCAGCATCCTCGCCGTCCTCCGGGCCCTGCTGTTCATCCATGCGGGCTTCGGGCTGTGCGGAATGGCCTCCCTCCGGAGCATTTTCCTCGTTATCCTCAGTCGGCTCCGTTTCGTTCTCCTGTGGCGGCTGCGGCGGCTCGTTCTCGGACTCAGTCTCCCGCCGCCGGTGAGGCAGCACAAACTCTGCCGCTTCTTTTATGTCAGCCACGGTGACGTGTTTTCTCCCCTCCAACGCCGCAAGCGCCTCAGCGGTCTCCAGCAGGAGAAGCTCAGCCCGGTTGCCTTCACAAAAGGCCTGAAGGGCCAGTTTCCCCGCCACACGGCGGACATTTTCATCCGCCCTGACCTGCGGAAAAAGCTCCACAGCTTTTTTCAGGGCTTCCTGAAGTTTTTTCGTCTCCGCCGCATAAGCGCTGCAGAAAGCGGCCGGATCGCGTTCATAGGCGAGCCTCCTCCGGAGGATCTCCATCCGTTTTTCCACATCGCTCTCTCCGCCTACGCCCACATACAGACCGAACTTATCAAGAAGCTGCGGGCGGAGCCCACCTTCCTCCGGGTTCATGGTGCCTACCAGTATGAAGGAGCAGGCGTGCCTGTGAGATATGCCCTCCCGTTCCACGAGATTCTCCCCGGAAGCAGCAGCGCAGACCACGGCTGCAGCCATGTTATCCGGGAGGAGGTTGATCTCATCCACATAAAGGATATTCCCATGTGCCCGGGCAAACACGCCGCCGGCGAACCTGCGTTCCCCTTCACGGATGGTCGCTTCAAAATCAATGGAGCCGATGAGCATGTCCTCCGTGGCATTCAGGGGGAGGTCGATCACCCGCTTGCCGCCGATCTGGGCCACCCCGCGCACGATCGTTGATTTGGCCGTCCCCTTTTCCCCGGAAAGCAGCACACCGCCGATCCGGGGGTTGACAAGGTTCAGCATCAGCGCTTTTTTCGCGCGCTCCTGCCCCACGATCGCTGCGAAGGGATAGCATTGCTCATGCATCGAGAACAGCCTCCCAATCTTCCGGCAGCCCGTCGGTCGTATCAAAGGGCAAACGGCGCATCCTGTGAGGCAGCACCATCCTGGCCGCATCGAGGATGTGCCGGCGCGTCACGCTGTTCTCGCCGGCAAAAGCCGCCATGGTAGCTGCGGTCTTAAGGAGGGTAATATCCGCCCGGTGCCCATCCACATGCAGCGCAGCGCCGATCTTTGCCGCATCCCGGTAACGTTCTTCCCCGATCTCCACCGATGGCAAAAGTTCCTGCGCGCGTTTTATCTTCGCTTTCAGCTCGGCTTCCGCGCCGCTCCAAATTCTTGCGAATTCCGCCGGGTCTTTCTCAAAATCCATCCGCCTGCGGATCAGCTCACTCCGCTTTTCGATCTCCTGCTCACCCTTTATCTCCACCACAAGGCCGAAGCGGTCAAGCAGCTGGGGCCGGAGGTCTCCTTCTTCCGGATTCATGGTGCCCACAAGTATGAAGCGGGCCGGATGGCTGTATGAGACGCCTTCCCGCTCCACAGTGTTCACACCCATGGCAGCGGAATCAAGAAGCACGTCAACAATATGGTCATCGAGCAGGTTGATCTCATCCACATACAGGATGTTTCCGTTGGCTTCCGCCAGGATGCCCGGCTCAAATACCTTTTCTCCCTGCTTGATCGCCTGCTCGATGTTGAGCGCACCTACTACGCGGTCTTCCGTGGCGCTGATAGGAAGTTCCACAACGCGCCGCGTATAGGGCACGGTCTCATAGGATTCCTTTTCAGCGCACTCCGCACAAAGGGGCTGCACGCCGGGGCGGCAGTGGAATGCGCAGCCCTTGATGGTTTCCACCTCGTCGAGCAGGTTCGTGAGGCCGCGCACGGCAGTGGACTTTGCCGTACCTTTTTCACCGCGGATCAGTACGCCGCCCAACGCCGGGTTGATGAGGTTCAGGATAAGGGCAAGCTTCATATCTTCCTGACCCACGATCGCAGTGAAGGGATATACTGTTTTCTCAAGCATGTTCGTTGTTCTCCTTTACATCCGGCATTTGCCGATCTTTGCAAATGCTTCCGCCGCTGTGAGGGTCACCTTGTGCTGCGCAGCGGCATATTCCGTTAATTCCCGGCAACGTTGGTTCTGTTCGCCCAAAGGCGTTCCCGCATCGATCACATATGAGACCCGGTCGATCCATTTTCTGGCTTCACAGAGCTCCTGCTCGCCGACATGCATGAACGCGGGGGCAGAAACGACATGCGCAGCAAGCACCTTTGCGACCTGCATATCCACATCGTTTTCAAACAGCACCCCTGTTGTAAACGCGATCTTGTGCTTTTGCAATAAGCGGTAAACAGGAATGCCTTTTCCTGCACCGGCAAGCACAAACACCTTCGGTTCACCGGCCGGTGCCATAAGCTCCACACTGCCAAAGAGCGTGTTGAACGAGCCGGTTTTGATCTCGTAGAGCTCACTTATGCGCGCATCGGAAAACACTTCTTCCGGAGTGCCGAACAGTTCGATCCTATCCCCTTTTATGCAAATGATCTGATCGGATATTTTTGCCGCAAGGTCGATCTCATGGAGGGACATCACCACAGCGACGTTCTTTTCCGCCGCCATCTTGCGCAGGATATCCAGCAGCTCGATCTTATGGCGGATATCAAGGTAGGAAGTCGGCTCATCCAGCACGATGATCTCCGGATCCTGGCAAATTGCACGCGCCAGCATGATGCGCTGCCGCTGCCCGTCACTGATATCGGAAAACGAACGGTTCGCAAGCTCCTCTGCACGGACAAGGCGCAGGGATTCCTGTACGACTCTTTTATCCTCCGGAGTAAGCGCGCCAAAGTGATTGGTATATGGATAACGCCCCATGGCAACTACCTGCTCACAGGTCATAAGCTCCGGAGAAATACGCTCCGTCAGCATGACCGAAAGGCGCTTCGCGAGATCCTTGTTGCTCCATTTGCTGATATTCTGATTTTCGATGGTCACCACGCCTGCAATCTTTTCAAGATGCTTGGTGATGGTTTTAAGAATCGTGGATTTTCCTGCGCCGTTCGGGCCGATCAGGGTCAGGATCTTGCCCCGTTCCACCGACAGGTTGATGTCGTGTATCAGGACTTTGCCGGAATATCCCACCGATAGATTCTCTGTTTTAAGATACATCTCCGTGTCTCCTTTATTGCTCCTGTTTCCTGCGTTTTATCATGAGGCTTATGACCACAGGAGCGCCAAACGCAGATGTAACTGTCCCGATGGCGAGTTCCATGGGGGCAAAGGCCGCGCGAGCAATGAGATCGCAGAACATGCAGAACACCGCTCCACACAGAAACGCCGTGGGAATGATAACGACAGGCTTTGCGGTTTTCATCAGCACTTTCGCGATTTGCGGCACCGCAATTCCCACAAATGAGATGGGCCCTGCAAAGGCGGTCACGCAGGCGGACAGCACGCTGGAGAGGACGATAAGCGCAACGCGAAAAAGTTTGATATTGATCCCCATGCTTTTTGCATAGCCTTCGCCTAACTGATAAGCCTCCATCGGCTTTGAGATCAATATCGAGCAAAACAGCCCGCAGAATACGATCACGCAAATGATGCCCAACGAATCCCATGAGCCGCCCGAAAAGCTCCCCATGGACCAGGACGTAAGATTTGCGATCTCGTTATCCTTTGCAAACGCTATGCAGAAATCCGTAACCGCTGAACAGATATAGCCGATCATAATGCCGATCACGAGAAGCATCGACATGCTTTTCGCATTCTTTGAAAAAAGCAGAACGAAGCCCATCATCAGCATTGAGCCTATAAATGCCGTCAGCACCATCGTATAGGAAGAGAGCGTTCCATATTTCCCAGCAATAAATATGATAACGAACCCTACGCACATCTTCGCGCCGGATGAAATTCCCAGCACAAACGGGCCTGCGATTGGGTTGCGAAAAAACGTCTGCAGCAAAAAGCCGGATACCGACAGCGCCCCGCCCAGGACTGCGGCCGTAAGAAGCCTGGGCAGGCGAATCTTCCAGATGATGTTGCTGTCCATGCTTCCTTCATCGAGATTCGTAAAAATAATTTGAAATATCCTAAGCGGCGCAATATCTACTGTACCCGTGTTTACGTTCAGCACGATACCCAGTGCGATAAGCACAAGTAGTATGATGAATACAATCTGGTATCGGATCAGCGCAGTAATTTTTGTATTGGTCATATATTCCCCTCTAAAAACCGGGCGGGGCGCATAAAAACGTTAACGCTACCCCGCCCATGGCAATTGGGTAATTACGGATGGCTTTCTGTCTGTTACTTGATCTTAATCAGATTCTCAGTTTCCTCAATGGTGGGATCGTTAAGGACGCTGTTGATCTCCACCACCACATCGGCAAGCATAGCCGCCGACTGGGAGAACCCCGGCCGCGTAGTGAATACACGGTCCTCCTGTACTGCCTTAAAATCAGCATAAAGGGCGTTTTCCGCAATCATCTCCTCCCGCGTCTCAAAGGGGAAGGTAAAGACCACATAGAAGATATAGTCCGCATCCTTGCATGTGGCATAGAATTCCTCGAAGGTCATCTTGGTGCTGCCGCTCTTATCCGGCCCCACATCAGGCGCAATCGTCTCGCCGCCCGCCAGGTTCAGCATGGCCACGGTGTAATCTCCGGCATTTCGCAAATAATAGGTGTCGCTGCTCACATAGTACATTACTGCGGTTTTTCCCGTCTTTTCCAGAGCGGACAGGGTCTCTATCTTCGCTGCTTCTTCGTTGAAAAATGCCTCAGCCTCTTCTTCCATATTCAGTATCGCGCCATAGAGCTTCACCCATTCCACGCGTCCGAGAGGATGTTCCTCATAAGAGGAGCAGTCCACCATGCAGGGGATGCCGACTTCTTTGTATTTGTCCATGACTTCCGGCTTGTTGAGGATCATAGTGGAATCCACTTCAAGCTGTATGCCCTCGCTCATGAGGAGTTCGAAATCCGGCTCGCTGTAGCTGCCGAAATACTTCAATTTGCCCGCTTCCATGGCTGCTGCTACATTGGGGAGATACCAGCTCTCCTGCTTGGTCGTCGTAGCAACAACATTGTCAAGGCCGCCAATCGCGTCAATAACGGACACCATTGCCGTAACACCAGAAGCTATTTTGTTGAGAGGCTGCTGCAGCACTACGGTATTTTCCGGCAGCTCTTCCGGCACGCTCTTTCCCTCCGGCACAAGAAGCCAATTGGTATCCCCGCTGTGAGGTATGGTAAGAATGGCATAGCCGCCTTTATAATGCGTGAGGGTAAACTGGGTAGCGTATTGAAGCGGCTCCTCATAATCAAGGATCAGCTCCCCATCCACATCATCGTCCGAAGGCTCCGGAGTAGCTTCCGGCGTAGGTTCCGGTGTAGCTGCGGGCGCCGGCGTAGGTGCGTCCGTAGGGTCGCTTGGCGCGGGAGCATTCTGCGCGCAGGCCGTCAGCGCCAGCGTCATGGCGACAGCAAGCAGCAGTGAAATAAGTCTTTTGAGTGTGGTTTTCATGATTGATTCCATTCCCTTTCTCTCGGTTTCTGTGGAAATCCATCTGTTTTTAACCACATCGGCGCTCGCCCCTCCGCAGATAGGCTTGCGCCCCGGTATGCGGGAATTATCCCGCCGGGAACGGAACTTTGATTTCAGAAATGAAAAAGGCAGAGGATGTCTCCACTGCCGGTAAAGTTCGCGAAAAAGATCCGCCGCAAAAACGACGGTTGCTTCTTAACTTTCCCACCGAAAGTGATTGCAAAGCGAAACAGCAGGTCTCCTGACTTAACATCAACCGGTATGCCCGCCTTCCCAGGAATCATCCCAGTGGCACAAGAAGCATCCGTCCGTATCACAGTAGCGGGGGCTGTTGCGGAATTGCACCGCATTCCCTTTTCAAACATTCGATCAAACGATCAATCGTGTTACTGTTACGCTATGAAACGATATTCAATTTCCGGATATTATTCTACTTCTTTCCCCCTTATTCGTCAACCATTTTATATTAAAACATACTTTCGATTGCGATCGCCAGTGCATCGATTGAGTACCGATGAAAATAACAGAAAATGCCCTAAAATAAAGGGCTTTCCTATGGCTTCTAAACGGAAAGCCGGGGGGCGAATCCCTTTGGGGACACCAGGAATCACGCCGAAAGCCTTGATATACGGGGCTTTTCCGGTTTGTCGTAATTATACCGTAAGGGCATAGCTGCGCATCACTACTATTGGCAAACGGTGTTCCTATGAAGCAGATTCAGGAATGGCTTGGTCACAGCGATTTCTCAACAACGGCAAACATCTACGCACATTTGGAGTACAGCTCAAAGCTGACTTCGGCTGATGCAATGCTCAATGGTTTGGGACTTGTTCCGAACTAAAAAAGTAAAGCCAGCAGCCGGGAAAACCGACTACTGGCATACTGCCTGGCGGAGAGTTAGGGATTCGAACCCTAGGTCCCTTTCGGGACACAGCATTTCGAGTGCTGCACCTTCGACCACTCGGACAACTCTCCAAGATTTATCTCAACATCAGCACCTCAGAAAACGGGGAGAACTGATGGGGAGAACAAGCAAAAATATTAAGTTAGAGAAACCCGAAACCCCCAGTAAAATCAAGAGTTTTCGCTCAGGAGGCTACCGGATAGCGACCACGATTTCGAGTCAGCCCCGTTATGACCTCTTCGATACCGCTCCTTGCGTGCATCATGAGGTATTATACTATCTTGGATAGAAATCGGCAAGTATAAATTAAAAGCCATGCCAAAACTATTCTACATCGTCAACTGATATGAACCATTAAGATTCAAAGCAACTACCGAGCACGGCAAAACGATGTGGGCCGGCACTGGTGCCGGAGCCCGTAGGGC
>SFCQ01000011.1 GCA_004558525.1 Clostridiales bacterium | reverse complement strand
CTCAGTTCTATTTCAGGACGACTGACGTTACCGGCACCATCAAGCTGCCTGACGGCGTAGAGATGGTAATGCCTGGCGATAACATCGAGATGGAGATAAGCCTCATCACTCCTATCGCCATGGACGAAGGTCTCCGCTTCGCTATCCGCGAGGGCGGCCGTACCGTCGCCAGCGGCGTTGTCCACAGCATCATTGAGTAATCCCGGCTTTGGGCTTTCAAGAGCGGCTTTATAGCCGCTCTTTTCAGATTGTTGAAAAAGTGGCTGAACGCCACTTTCAGAGTGTCAAAAAACCCCTAGGTTGATAAGGGGCCGCCAGAACGGATGAAAACCCAGAGGTTTTCGTACTTTGCAGGTTTTGCCGCCCGGGAGCTAATGCGAGAGGCAAAACCTGTGAAAACTCAAAAAAGTGGCGTTCAGTCACTTTTTTGACACTCTGACGGCATAGCTTCGGCTATGCCGTTTTTTGCTTCCTACCTTCATCTAATCTTTTAACATTTCCGCAGCTCCGATTCCCTTTTAGCAGACTCGCCTGCCATCCCTTGGCCTTGACCTACCCAAAAAGGTTCTGGCGGAAAGCTTGACGCTTCCTTGTTTCCATAGTATGATAGCATTAAAACAAGTTGCATATGCAACTATATTAGGGGGCTATATGTCATCTTTTACTCATAATCTGAACATCATCAGCCGCTGCACCCAAATGGAGCGCAGCGCCATGCTGAAGGATACAGGCCTTAGCGGCGGGCAGGTGCCATACCTATTGCGTCTTTGCCGCAAGCCGGGGCTTCCGCAGGAGGAGATAGCACGGGAGCTATACCTCAATAAGTCCAGCGTTGCGCGCCAGATAGCGGCGTTGGAAAGGCAGGGCTTCGTCCGACGGGAGCCGAGTCCTGAGGATCGCCGCCAGCAGCTTGTATATCCTACGGAGAAGGCGCTGAGAATACTGCCCGAGCTTCGCAAAACCGTTCGCGGCTGGAACGAATATCTTTTGCAGGAGCTTTCAGAGGAAGAGAAGCTCCAGCTGCAGGCGGTTATGGAGCGCATAAGCCTTCGTGCAAGGGTATATATCGAACGTGAAGTGGGGTGGGACAGTTGAAAAAGATCATGGAATATCTCCGTCCGTTATACGGGCAGATGCTTATTGGATTTATCATCAAGCTGGCCGGCACCATTATGGACCTTGCCATTCCGTGGATACTTGCCCACATGATAGACGAAGTAGTCCCTACGGGCAACAAAACGGCTATTTTCATCTGGGGCGCGGGCATGGCATGCTGCGCCGTAATCGCTCTGCTGGGGAATGTTATCGCCAACCGCAAGGCGTCCGCCATATCCCGTGACGCTACCAGGCGTATCCGGCATGACTTATATGAAAAAATAGAACGCCTTTCCACACGCCAGCTTGATGCGCTTACCGTGCCAAGCCTCATCTCACGCCTGACCAGCGACACATATAATGTCAACCAGACGCTCGGCCGCATGCAGCGTCTTGGCGTAAGAGCGCCCATACTGCTTATGGGCGGCGTGGTGGTGACAATGCTGCTGGATATTCGCCTCAGCTTGGCGCTTCTGGCTACACTGCCCCTGCTGGCCCTTGGGATTATGCTGATATCCAGGCGCGGCATTTCCCTGTATACAGGCGTTCAGGAAAACGTGGATCGCATGGTTCGAACCGTAAGGGACGATGTCATAGGGATAAGGGTCATTCGCGCCCTATCCAAGAGAGACTACGAATGTGCCCGCTTCAGCAAGGATAATGAAAACCTTTCCCGCAGCCAGATCCGCGCCAACACGGTAATGGCGGCCACAAACCCAATGATGCAGCTTTTATTGAACCTTGGGCTTACCGCTGTTGTTGTATGCGGGGCATACTGGGTGAATAAGGGCGTTACCAAGCCTGGCAGCATCATCGCGTTCCTCACCTATTTTACCATTATTCTGAACGCAATGATGTCAGTGAACAAGATGTTTGTAATGCTCTCGCAGGCAACGGCGTCAGCCAACCGCATCGCGGAGGTGCTTGCGCAGCCCGAAGAGGAAGCGGCCGGCGGAGCAAAGCGCATGGAAGCCCGGGCCTGCGTGGTGTTTGACGACGTATGCTTTTCCTACGCACAGCCGGCACACGGATATGTGCTGGAGGATATCTCGTTTGCGGTAGGCAAGGGGGAAACATTAGGCGTAATAGGCGCCACCGGCAGCGGTAAAACCACGCTTATCCAGCTTTTACAGCGTTTTTATCCGGTGGACGCGGGCGCAATATATATAGACGGCGAGAATATCGCCTGCATGGAGGAAGAGAAGCTGCACTCCCTTTTCGGCGTGGCTTTTCAATCGGACGCGTTTTTCTCCGGCACGATATATGAAAACATCGATTTGGGACGTGGGCTTCCAAAGGAGGATATAGAGCGCGCCGCCCGCTGCGCACAGGCGGAGGAGTTCATACTTGCCACGGAGGAAGGGTATGAGCATCCGGTACACGCTAAGGCGGCAAATCTGTCCGGCGGGCAGAAACAAAGGCTGCTGATAGCCCGCGCCTTGGCTGGCAATCCTGAAATACTAATACTGGACGATTCCTCAAGCGCGCTCGACTACCGGACGGATGCCGCAATGCGCTCAGCAATCCGCAAGGAGTATCCGAACACGACTATTATAATGGTAGCCCAGCGCGTAAGCTCCGTCCGTAGCGCCGATCAGATCCTTGTGCTGGACGAAGGCAGGGCCGCAGGTACCGGCACGCACGAAGAGCTGATGCTCACTTGTCCGCTTTATGCACAAATCAGCGATATTCAGATGGGTGGTGACGACCATGCCGCCGCGTAATGGCGTTATTCAGAAGCCGAGGAACACAAAAGGCACACTGCTGCGGCTGGGAAAATACCTGCTTCACAGCGCCCCTATGCTGCTGCTGGCCCTGACGCTGAGCATTACCGGAAACATGTTCCAGTTGATAGGGCCCACGCTTTGCGGCCGCGCCATCGATGCGTTGTCCGGAGGCAAGGGGCTTGTGGACTTTGCTACCGTGTTCCGCTATGCTGCCATGATGGTTGTATTCTACGTCTCTTCAGCGCTGCTTGCATATATTGTGCCGCAGATAGTGCTGCGCATCAGCCAGCGGACCGTGCGCATAATGCGCGCCGATCTGTTTTCCAAGCTCATGCGCCTGCCGGTCAAGTACTTTGACACCAGGCAGACCGGCGAGATACTCAGCCGCATCAGCTACGATATAGATACGGTAAACACTTCTCTTTCAAACGACCTTGTGCAGATACTCACCAGCATCATTACCGTCGTGGGAGCCCTCAGCATGATGATAAAGATATCGCCGCTGCTGGTGCTGGTATTTGTGGTAACCGTGCCCATGTCTGTCCTGTTTACCCGATTTATGACGCGCCGCGTGCGCCCGCTGTATCACAACCGCTCCAAGTGCCTTGGCGACATGAACGGGTTTGTAGAGGAGTATGTGTCCGGCCAAAAGACGATACGGGCCTACCACCGTGAAAAGGCCGTGCTGCACCGGTTTGATGAAAAGAACGAGAACGCGGTGCAAAGCTATTATAAGGCTGATTATTATGCCTGCGCTACCGGCCCTTCGGTAAACTTTATCAACAACCTGTCCTTGACGCTTATCAGCATCTTTGGCGCGCTTATGTACCTGTCCGGAAAGATCTCGCTTGGCAATATTTCTTCTTTCGTGCTGTATTGCCGCAAGTTTTCAGGCCCCATCAACGAAGCTGCAAATATCTTCAGCGAGCTTCAATCGGCGTTGGCGGCGGCGGAAAGGGTGTTTGAGCTGTTAGATGAAAAGGAGGAGGCTGCCGATCTGCCTGATGCAAAGCCGCTTGAGGTGCAGCATGGGCAGGTGGATATAGCGCATGTCGACTTTGGCTACGATGAAGGCAGGCTCATACTCCGCGACGTAAACCTCGTTGCCGCGCCAGGCAGCATGGTCGCCATAGTAGGGCCCACCGGCGCGGGCAAGACTACGCTGGTAAACCTTTTGATGCGTTTTTATGATCCGCAATCCGGCGATATCGCCATAGACGATAAGTCTATCTATGGGGTGACACGCACCAGCCTGCGCGGCGCGTTCTCCATGGTGTTGCAGGATACCTGGCTCTTTAACGGCACGGTACATGACAACATTGCCTACGGCAATCCTGGCGCCACGCGCGAGGCGGTAATAGCCGCGGCAAAGGCGGCGCATATACACGGCATGATACAGCGCCTGCCGCACGGCTACGATACCATGATCACCGAAGACGGCATCAACATATCAAAGGGGCAAAAGCAGCTTATGACCATCGCCCGTGCCATGCTTCAGCCTGCGCGGCTGCTGATATTAGATGAGGCTACCTCCAACGTAGACCTCCAGACAGAAACGCTTATTCAGGAAGCCATGCGCACATTGACCCGTGGCAAGACCTGCTTTGTTATAGCACATCGACTTTCCACCATACGCAACGCCGATACTATACTGGTCGTCAACGATGGCCGGATCGTAGAGCAGGGAAAGCACGATGAGCTTATGGCCATGAACGGCTTTTATGCCTCCCTGTACCGTGCGCAGTTCGCATAAGCATTGCGCTTGATGCGTTATACCGTCCGTCCGTTGCTAAGATGCGCTCTTTCAGCGGCCGGACGGTTTTTCGTTTTCATTTTCCGCAACAACCGTTTCGTCAAAGCGAGCCGTGCCAACGCATGTTGGCGCCATTAAGTGTTTATAACAATACCGTCTTATTTCAACCTGCTTCATTGTTTGCGGTTTGACTTGTTGAATTTTGCTATTTCCTTAAATTTTTTCTGTTTTGCGATGGCATAGCTGTCTGAATCCCCGGCATATGCGTTTTCTGCCAACAGCTTCTTATAGGAATCAAAGCGCTCCCCGTTCAGCTCGCCGCTTTGCAGCGCCGCCCTCACGGCGCAGCCAGGCTCCCTCGTATGCGTGCAGTTCCTGAACCGGCAGCGTGATGCAAGCTCTTCTATATCTGCAAAGGCCACGCTGACGCCTTCCGCGCTATCCCACATGCCAAGCTCGCGCATGCCCGGGGTATCTATAACCATCGCCCCGCATGGCAAAGCTATAAGCTCCCTGTGCGTAGTGGTATGCCTGCCCTTATCGTCATTGCGCAGGCCGTTCGTAGCCAGCCTCTCCTCGCCTAAAAGCTTGTTTATCAGCGTCGATTTGCCAACTCCCGATGAGCCAACGAATGCCACTGTTACGCCTTCTTTTATGTATGGCATAATGCTCGCATATCCATCGTTGTCCATTGCCGACGTAACAACTATGTCCGCGCCTATAGCAACAGACTGCGCCTGGCTCAGCTTATGCTCTATATCCATACAAAGGTCGGCTTTTGTGAACACCACGACCGGCTTCGCTCCGCTGTCCCATGCTATGGAAAGATACCTTTCCAGCCTGCGCAGATTAAAGTCGTTATTCAGCGACATACACAAAAACACCGTGTCTATATTCGCGGCCACAGGCTGCTCCGTTCTGGCCGTTCCGGCAGCCTTGCGCATGAACACGCCCTTCCTCGGCAGCAAATGGCGTATGACCGCGGCTCCGGGGTAATTAAGCTCAGCCATAACATAGTCGCCGACGGTAGGGTATTCTGACACGGTCTTAGCCTCATGCTGGAGCCTGCCGGACACGCTCGCCCGCTGTTCGCCGGCATTGCTTATTATCGTGTATTGACCCTTCTGCTGGGATACCACGCGGCATATGCTAAGCTTTGGATATTCTGACGCCAAGGCGATATATCTTTCCGGAATGAAGCTGAGCTTGTTATCACTATTCATGGTATAAATCCTCCCTGCTTTTATAGTGCCTCACGCGCATATGCCGCCTTTATTCTTATATTCTTTATAAGCTTACAGGCCATAAAACGCTATGCCGAGGCAGGCGGATATCGCTATCATCAGGATAGGCGATACGCTTTTTTTGAAAAGCTTCTTTGAAGCGATGCCTGTGCCGGCAAGCAGCACAAATATTATAATACCCTTTATATCGGGTGAAAAGCCGGCTTCGACGTCTGAAAAACCCAACAGCGTGCCCAGAAGCATAATCAAAGCCGTTGCAAGTATAAGCGCCACCACGCACGGCCTGACCCCGGATAAAAACGCCTTAACGCCGGCATATTTAAGCAGGTTCCTCAGCATTGCCGCTATCAGCAGTATTATAACGAACGACGGCAGCACCACGCCTAACGTAGCTAAAAAGGAGCCGAGCAGCCCGCCCTGCGACGAGCCTACAAACGTTGCCATGTTCACGGCAAGCGGCCCGGGCGTAGATTCCGACACGGCGATAAAACTCATAAGCTCGCCCTCGCTTAGCCAGCCGTTTGATATCACCACCTCGCGCACAAGGGATATCATGCCGTAGCCGCCGCCAAACGACACCGCGCCTATCATAAGGAAATTCAGGAAAAGCTTAATATATATCATTTGCGCTCTCCCCCGCTGCGTCCGCCTC
Organism: Clostridiales bacterium; assembly: GCA_004558525.1. Classification (GTDB taxonomy): domain Bacteria; phylum Bacillota; class Clostridia; order Christensenellales; family CAG-138; genus Phil1. The sequence goes on along the minus strand of SFCQ01000011.1, from coordinate 84,907 downwards.
TAAGCCTGCCTATAAGATAGAGCGCAACGCCTGCCGCGCCGCATAAAAGTATATAGAGCACGGAGGAGAACTTTATAGATAGTATTGAAAAGGCTGTCATGGCGCATATTACCGAAAGCAATACCGTTATATTGAACGCGCTTTTATCAATGCTTTTAAGCATCTTTACTCCGGCCGAAAGTATAAGATATATCACGCACACCTGTATTCCCTTGAACGCATAAGCAACGTAAGTAAGGCTCAGGAAATCGTCAAGGAACAGCGATATTATATAGATTATTATAAAAGACGGCATGCTCACGGCTATCGTTGAAAGCAGCGCGCCCGCAAAGCCGGCCATCTTATAGCCTATATATGTTGCGCTGTTTATAGCCACAGGCCCGGGCGTAGATTCGGCTATCGCCACCATGTCAAGAAATTCGTCCTTGCCGAGCCACTTTTTCCTGGCTATAAACTCGTTTTCAAGCAGCGCGATCATGGCATAGCCGCCCCCGAAGGTGAACGCGCCTATCTTAAGGAAGGTCAAAAACAGGGTAAGCTTTTTGTTGTTATCAATGCTCATTATTTGTTTCCCATTTTCATCAGCATATTATCCCGTGCCAGCGGCTTAAGCCTTGCCGCACAGACCATTATTTATATTTTATATTATTGCTCCGCTTTTGCCAACACAAAAGAAGGCCGCTGCAAAGCAGCGGCCCAAGAGTGTCAAAAAACCCTGGGGTTGTTAAGGGGCGGCTGCCCCTTAAGCTTTATTCCGGCTCTGACGGCATGCACGTCAGAACGGATGAAAACCTTCAGGTTTTCATACCTTGCGGGTTTTGCCGCCCGGGAGCTAATGCGAGAGGCAAAACCCGTGAAAACTCGAAAAAGCGGCGCTCAGCCGCTTTTTCGACACTCTCAAGGCCGCTGCAAAGCAGCGGCCCAAGAATAACAAGTTATACAGCTTTAGCTTATTTTACCAATCCCAGGAACTGCGCCACTGCGTACCACAGCGGCATGTCGCCCGTCTGCGGGGGAAGCGGAGCGGGCTGCACCGGCTGTACCGGCTGCACGGGAGTGGGGTTGTAGGGCGGATACCATGGGTCAGGCTCAACGGAAACCGCATAGTTGACATAAGGTACCTCAAATAGGTCATTCGCGTCATCTTTCATAACATATGCCTCCTTATTTGTCGGCAGGCTATATGTTCCTGGAACGGCAGATTTGTTTACCAGCTTCGCGTTATAGATTATCTCTACGCGCTGGAAGGTGGAAACCACGATATCCTCGCCCTCTATTTTCCATTCAAATTTATCATCCTCGCCATTATAAGTCAGGGAGAATAACACCTTCTCGTTTTTGTCCTTAAACTCATACCTGTTGTTTCCGGCATTAACTGTTTCAAGCTCATCGCCGGCAAATTTCACCTTTATCTTTGCAGGGTCATTGACAAAATCAAAATCCACACCCATCACATCCACGATAGTAGTTCCCTTGCGCAGTATGAACATGATGTTATTCTTTATATCCTCCATGCTTATGGTCTTGCCGCCAGCCAGATGCTCCATGAAAGCATTGCCCCATATATAGGATATTTCTTCCGTCTCGGTCGTGGCCTTAACGGCATAAACATTATAACCGGCATCCTGGGCAGCCTGATAGGCACCTTTGGTCAAATACAAGGCTTTTTCTACGTTAGAAACGTTTTGTTTATCCTTAAGCAGCTTATTGGTTTCATCTGGAGCTTTACCAGTATATTCATAATCCCATTCCTGATTATCATTTTCTGTACCAATCCTTCCGGATATGTTAGTTACCCAATCGGTTATATTTCCCATGGGAATGGGATTTTCTTCAGTAAGTTTATACTGTATGTTCAGTTCACTCAGAGTACCGCACTGGTTTACTTTATCCTCATGCAATCCGCCGTCAAAGCTGCGGGTATATGCTTTTGTATAATCGTTATCCCTGCAGAATTGATAAGTGATACCGTCGCTGACGAATATCATGAACTTGCGATCAGCGGAAACACTCGTATCAGCGTCCAGCATCTGCTTGCCAGCCAGCAGACCCGCGTGGGTGTTGGTGCCGCTGCTTATTTTTTCCTTTATCGCATTTTCTATTTCTGTATATTGTGTCGCAAGATCGAAGAAACAACCATCGTTTGCAATGTTTGCGACCTTATTAAATATTACTATGCCGACTTTTACGCTGGCATTCGTTCCATTGCACGCATCTTTGATAGCTGCTAGCATTTCAAGCGCCTTAGTCTCTATAGTAGTGCTCGTGGACTTATCCAGCACGAACACTATATCCGTGTTCTGTTCTTCCTTTTCCGCAGGCAACGACAAAGTTATGGTAGTTTCATCATTTACAAGCTCAGTCGCTTTTTTAGACTTGCTTATATCGCCCTCTGTGATAGGATCCTCTGTAGCACCCAGTACCGGTACCGCCGCGAGCACCATAACTAACGCCAACATCATTGCAAATAGTTTCTTCATCTGTTTTCCCCTTCTCCTTTTATTATTTGATATAAAAAAACCGCTGCACAATCTACGCAACGGTATTCAAACGGATATACTTATTTTGTACGCAGAGCAGGCAAGCGTTATGCCGTTTGCGTGCTTGTACTTGTGAATTATAAGCTAAAATTCTTACCTTCATGGCAAGGCTTCCTCTGCATGCTGTACCTGTTTTTTCCAATGCTATCACACAATTCATTCATCCGCACCTGCTCTTTATTAACAGTTAGCTCATGTTTACTGTTAGTATGCAGCGTTTGATGCAAAAAGAAGGCTGCCATCGTCATACCAATATGGGCAGGCTTAAGGGGCAAAACATATGGAAATGTTATATGAGATGTGGTAGAATTAGGAGGATCCGTGTTCCCGCAATGGCGCCGGCTTTATTGATAACGCGTCAACAACGTTTCACTATAAGGCCGATGCTTAATAACAACACACTTGGAGCATGTTATGGAAAAGCAAAGCAAAAAGGCATGGCTGTATTTGCTGCCGGCGGCGGCGTTCCTTGGCCTGTTCATGGTCTATCCGCTTATCGATGTGTTCGTATATTCATTTGAAGAGGGGTACAATTCGGCCTCGCAGACATTTTTCGGCGTGGGCGGATATAACTATGCGTATGTGCTCAGGGACCCGTACTTTTTGCAGGCGCTCAAGAACACGTTTTTGCTTGTTATAATAACCGTTCCGCTTTCAACGGGGCTTGCGCTTATAATATCGCTTGGGCTAAGCTCCATAAAGGCGCTTAAAAACCTTTTCCAGACGATATACTTTTTGCCGTATGTGACGAACACTTTGGCCGTGGGCCTCGTGTTTATGATACTGTTCAAAAAAACGCCGTATACCGAGGGGCTTATAAACCTTATGATAACCTGGTTCGGCGGAAAGGGCGTTGACTTTATAGACGGGCCGTACTGGGCCAAGCTGTTCGTATTGAGCTTTTATACGATATGGATAGTCATGCCCTTCAAGATACTTATATTGACAAGCGCGCTCGCCTCAGTCGATGAAACATACTATAACGCCGCGAGGATGGACGGGGCGACGGGGCTTAGACTGTTCACAAGAATCACGCTGCCCATGATATCGCCCATGATATTCTATCTTGTGATAACCGGCTTTATAGGCGCGTTCAAGGCGTACAGCGATGCTGTGGCCCTTTTCGGCACGGATCTTAACGCGGCCGAGATGAACACGATAGTCGGCTATATATACGATATGCTCTACGGCAACAGCGGCGGCTATCCTTCCTATGCTTCCGCCGCGGCAATAATACTGTTCACCATAGTGCTTACCATAACGTGCATAAACCTTATGATAAGCAAAAAGCATGTGCATTATTGATCGGGGAGACGGCGTTATGTCAGACTTGGCTGATTACAAAAAGACGGAGCGGCGGGACAGGGTCAAAAAAACGGCTTTTAACGCGTTCAAGTATCTTATGCTTGGCATATGGGGCGTTATCGTGCTTTTCCCTTTTTACTGGATGGTGCTTACATCGATAAAGAGCTACAGCGCCTATAATTCAGAATATATACCAAAGTTCTTCACCCTGTACCCGACGCTTCAAAACTATGCGGAGGCCTTCAGCGCGGTGCCGCTTGCAAGGTATTTTCTAAACACGCTGATATTCACCGTAGTCACCACATGTCTCATGCTCGTTGTGATAACGCTTGCGGCCTTCGCGTTTGCAAGGCTTAATTTCAGGGGCAAGAGGCTGGCATTTACGCTGCTGCTCTCGCTTATGATGATACCGAACGAGCTTGTTATAATAACTAACTTCGTCACCATAACCGACCTTAACCTGAGGAATACTTTCATGGGCCTTATACTTCCCTCTGTAACGTCGGTATTCTATATATATCTTCTAAAAGAGAATTTTGCACAGGTGCCGGACGAGCTTTATTATGCCGCCAAGGTGGACGGCACATCGGACTTCAAATACCTGACGCGGGTGCTTATACCCATATGCAGCCCAACGCTTGTAACCATAATAATATTGAAGGTGATAGAGTGCTGGAACAGCTACGTTTGGCCAAGGCTTATAACAGACGATGAGAACCTGTTCCTTGTATCCAACGGCATACAGGCGATACGCGAAAACGGCTTCGGCAGGGAGAATATACCGGCAATGATGGCGGCCGTAGTCGTGATATCCGTGCCGCTGATAGCGCTGTTCCTCGTGTTCCGCAAAAAGATAATGGAGGGCGTATCGAGGGGAGGGTTAAAAGGGTGAAAGGCGCATACAGGCTTGCAGCTTTTATGCTGACCATGGTATTCACAATAAGCCTCTTTTCCGGCTGCCACGGCTCAAGAGGAATGAGCGAATTCGCTATGCCCGAAAGCTTTGATGAAGCAAGGCAGTTTGAGATAACCTTTTGGGCTAAGAACGATACGAACCGCAACCAGACCAGGATATATGAAAAGGCCATAAGCGATTTTGAGGCATTATATCCCAATATAAAGGTGAACATAAGACTTTATACCGATTACGGCAAGATATACAACGACGTTATAACCAACATCGCCACCAACACGACGCCTAACGTTTGCATAACGTATCCGGACCATATCGCAACGTATCTTACCGGCGATAACGTGGTAGTGCCGCTCGATAAGCTTTTCTATGATGAAAGCTACGGCCTTGGCGGCGGCAAGCTGAGGTTCGCTTCGCCCAAAAAGGACGATATAGTGCAGCGCTATCTTGACGAATGTTACTTTGACGAGCATTATTACGCCGTGCCGTTCATGCGTTCAACGGAGGCGTGCTATATAAACAAAACATATGTTGAGAAGCTTGGCTTTACCCTTCCGGACATGCTTACATGGGACTTTGTATGGCAGGTGGCGGACAAAGCCGCCGAAAAGGACGCGGACGGAGTATACCATGTAAACGGGCAAAAGGTGATGATACCGTTTATATATAAATCCACCGACAACATGATGATAAGCCTGCTTAAGCAGAAGAACGCCGGCTATTCCACGGATTCTGGCGAGGTGCTTATTTTTAACGACGATACGAGGTCAATGCTTTATACCATAGCGGAGCATGTTAAAAAGGGCGCGTTCTCAACGTTCAAGATATCCGGCTATCCGGCAAACTTTTTGAACGCGGGCCAGTGCATATTCGCAATAGATTCTACTGCCGGCGCCACCTGGATGGGCACCGAAGCGCCCTTATCCGACATAAGCGCCGATAAGCTCGTTCAATTTGAGACCGCCGTAAGGCCTATACCGCAGTTTGACCCGGCCGAGCCTAAGATGATATCCCAGGGCCCAAGCATATGCGTGTTCAACAAGGCCGATAAGCAGGAGGTGCTTGCAGCATGGCTGTTCTGCCAGTATCTTTTGAGCGATGAGGTGCAGATAGCCTATTCCAAGACAGAAGGGTATGTGCCCGTAACCTGCACGGCAAGGCAAAACGCCGAATATATAGACTATCTTTCACGCGCAGGTGAAGACGCGGAGCATTACGAGGTTAAGATACAGGCCGTAAACATGCTGCTTGAAAACGTGGACAACACGTTCGTAACGCCCGTTTACAACGGCTCCGCATCGTTGAGGGACGCGGCCGGCCAGCTCATAGAAAACGTGACCAAATCGATAAGAAGGAAAGAGAGCGTTGACGATGCATATATGGATAAGCTCTATTCCGACGTAACGTCATTATACAGGCTTGACAGCAGCGCCGCAGCTTTGGGCCAGGCTAAGTCCGCAGCCGAGCTTGGGCCTATGCCTGCGGAATCACGGGCGCTTATAATAGGGCTTGTATGCGCATGGCTGCTTATTGGCGCATACGCGCTTTATCAAATGATAAAATCAAGGAGAAATGGTCATATTTGATATTTTTAGGGTTTATATATTGATTTATTATGTTTTTTATATATAATCTAATTGGTGCTTAGAGCCATCAGCTTGACGCTTCGCACCATAAAAATCAAAGGAGAATAAAAATGAAGAAGTTTCTGGCTATCCTGCTGATCGTTGCCCTGGCGGCCTCTTTTGTCGCCTGCTCCAACAACAATGCGGGCAATGAAGACGTAAACAGCAATGGGACTGCCAATCCCGAACCAGCTAAGACCGAAGAGCCTGTTGCCTCCCCTGACGAGGACGTTAAGGGCGAAGGCGTCATGACCTACGCCGAATACATAGCCGCCGACCTCGATACCGAAGTCGTTGTGGAGACCTATGTTCAGGCCAAGCAGTCCTGGTGGGAGGACAAGGCAACCGTATACACTCAGGATAAGGACGGCGCATATTTCCTTTACAACATGGCCTGCTCCGAAGAGGACTACGCCAAGCTCGTTCCAGGCACCAAGATAAAGGTAAAGGGCTTCAAATCCGAATGGTCCGGCGAAGTGGAGATAATCGACGCCACCTTTGAAATCGAAGAAGGCAGCTATATTGCCCCCGTATTTGATGTTACCGAGCTTCTCGGCACCGATGAGCTTATAAATCATCAGAACGAGTTCGTAGCCTTCAAGGGCATGACCGTTGCGGCCGCCGGCAAGGACGATAGCGGCAACGACGTAGCTTACCTTTATAAGTGGGACGGTTCCGGCCAGGATGGCGACGACCTGTACTTCAACGTGACCCTTGGCGAGAACACCTATACCTTCACCGTAGAATCCTACCTTTGCGACAAGGACTCCGAGGTTTATAACGCCGTTAAGGCGCTCAACATCGGCGACAAGATCGATATGGAAGGCTTCCTCTATTGGTATGAGGGCGTGAACCCGCACATCACCTCCGTAACTCCCGCTCAGTAAGCTGAGCTAAGAAAAAAGCGGCCCGCATGAGCCGCTTCAAAGCGTCAAAAAAGTGGCTATTAGCCACTTTTTATTTATCATCGTCATCCAGCTTATCACCGCAGAAGGGGCAGTACCTCACCCTGCTGTATGCATAGCCTAAGAGTTTGCCGCAATGCGGGCAGCGGCCGAGTATTATCACTATCAAAAATGCTGCTGCCGCTGCGGCTATCGCCCAATAGCCAAAGGCCCTGTTCCCTGTTGCCGAGCAGGTAATAAGCAATACCGCAATCAGCGCGCACATGGCAAGCACTCAATAGCGCAGCAGTTTTCGTTTCATATTCATAGCCTCCTTACGCTTTCTTTTCCATATTATCTATAATTGAAGCTCTATCTCCTGCATAAGCATGCTAAAAGGGGAGCCCCTGTTGATTGCAGAGCTCCCCCCGCTTTTAATGCGGCGCGGTTATTTCTGTTCCTCTTCATTAAGTATTTCCATGAACTCCTCGCCTGTTATGGTTTCCTTTTCGAGCAGGTATGCCGCAAGCTTGTCCATTACCGGCCTGTTTTCGCTTATTATCCTCTTGGCCTTTTGATAAGCCTCGGCTATCATCGCAACTACCTCTTTATCTATCTTGGCGGCGGTTTCTGCGGAGCATGCAAGGCTCGTATCCCCGCCAAGATACTGGTTGTTCACCGTTTCAAGCGCCACCATGCCGAAATCGTCGCTCATGCCATATCTTGTTATCATGGCGCGCGCAAGCTTGGTAGCCTGCTCGATATCGTTTGAAGCACCCGTGGTTATGGAGTTGAACGCAACATCCTCTGCCACCCTTCCGCCGGTAAGCGTGGCAAGCTTGTTGAACGCCTCCTCCCTGCTCATCAGGAAGCGCTCGTCCTCCTCCACCTGCATGGTATAGCCAAGCGCGCCGCTTGTGCGCGGCACTATGGTTATCTTGTGTACCGGCGCGGAATCCGTCTGCTTTGCGGCTACGAGCGCATGGCCGATCTCATGGTAGGCCACTATCTTCTTTTCTTCGGGCGATATTACCGCTCCCTTGCGCTGATAGCCGGCAATCACAACCTCCACGCTCTCCTCAAGGTCCGCCTGTATAACGCTGTCCCTGCCAAGCCTGACGGCCCTGAGCGCCGCTTCGTTTATTATGTTGGCAAGCTCTGCGCCGCTTGCGCCGCTGGTCGCCCTTGCTATAGCGTCAAAATCTATGTTGCCGCTCATCTTAACGTCCTTGGCGTGTACCTTAAGTATGGCTATCCTTCCGTTAAGATCGGGCAGCTCAACCGGTATACGCCTATCGAACCTGCCTGGTCTCAGCAGCGCCTTGTCAAGCGTATCCGGCCTGTTTGTGGCCGCCAGTATAACAACGCCCTTCTGCGGGTCAAAGCCGTCCATTTCGGTAAGCAGCTGGTTGAGCGTCTGCTCGCGCTCATCGTTTGAGCCAACGCCGCCGTCCCTCTTTTTACCTATGGTATCTATCTCGTCTATGAACACTATGCACGGCGCTTTTTCGTTGGCCTGCTTAAAAAGGTCCCTTACCTTGGCAGCGCCCATGCCTACGAACATCTCAACAAATTCGGAGCCGGATATGGAGAAGAACGGCACCTTTGCCTCGCCCGCCACCGCCTTTGCAAGCAGCGTTTTACCCGTACCCGGAGGGCCGACGAGCAGTGCCCCCTTGGGCAGCTTTGCGCCTATCGCGGCGTACTTTGCAGGCTCATGCAAAAAGTCCACTATCTCCTGCAGGGATTCCTTTGCCTCGTCCTCTCCGGCAACGTCGGCAAAGGTCTTGCCCGTCTGCGCCTCAACGTATATCTTGGCGTTGGCCTTGCCAAAGCTCATGGCGTTGCCCATATTGCCGGCGCTGGTCATGCGCTTCATTATAAGCTTTCCTATAAAGCTGAATATAAGCACAGGCAGCACCCATGATATGAGTATGGTCAGCAGGGGCGAAGCCTGCGTAGGTATCTCCGAGGCAAACTTTACCCCGGCGTCCTCAAGCCGCTTCAGCAGGGTGTCGTCAGGCCATATGCCGGTCTGGTATATGCGAAGCTTTCCGGCCTCATCCTTGGTGGAAAAGGTTATACTCCCCGCCGATTCGTCCCGTGCAACCTCCTGTACCATTCCCTTGTCCACCATGCTCAGGAAGTCGTTGTAGCCAACCTCGCTCACCTGGTTTTCAAACAGCAGAGGAAATACGAATACATTAAGCAGCATAAGCGTTAAAAATGCCATTATGCCATAGTATATAAGTGGTTTCTTGGGGGGTTCGTGTTCCTTTACGCTCACGTCCGTACTCCTTTCATATGCGATACCTTGATCTAATATTATTATAACCTCCATGTGTCAATAAAAAAAGTCCAGAGGGTCATATAAATGTGAAATCGCGCTGCGCTTATATGATTGTATCCCGAAAGCCATGTATATCCCGCCGTTTCCTCTACAAAAAGCGCAGAATCGTTTGACATTATCAGGCTCGTGGCGTAAAATTATTTTATGCGGGCATACCGCATGATACTATTTGCTATGGGCTGCATATGCGGCCTAAATCATAAACTTAACGGAGGCTTCTATGAAAAACAAGATCATCACGGCACAGCAGGCTGTCGATTTGATCCCAGATGGCGCTACCATAATGATGGGCGGCTTCGTGGGCTGCGGCAGCGCCCTTTCAATTATCGATGCTCTTTCAAAGAGCGGCAAGGGCCACTTCCACACCATCCATAACGATTCGTCCAAGCTTAACGGGCCTGACGGCGATGAATACTATAGCTGGGCAAAAATGATACACAATGGCCAGATAGAGGGCTACATCGGCAGCCATCTCGGTACCAATCCCGAGGCTGTTGAAAAATGGGCAAAGGGCGAGCTTAAGGTAGACCTTGTTCCCCAGGGCAGCCTTGCCGAAATGATCCGCGCCGGCGGCGCAGGTCTTGGCGGCGTCATCACTCCTACCGGCGTGGGTACTCTGGTCGAGGATAGCCCGCTGGTACGCGGCAAGGTCAATTACGACGGTAAGGATTACCTGGTAATGAAGCCTCTGCGCGCCGATGTTGCACTTATAGGCGCATACAAGGTGGATAAGGCCGGCAACGTATGGTACAAGGGCAGCGCCCAGAACTTTAACCGCGTTATGGCCACCGCAGCAGATCTTGTTATAGTAGAAGCTGAGGAACTTGTTGAGGTTGGCGAGATCGAGCCCGAGAACGTTATGACCCCGGGTATTCTGGTCAATTACATAGTAGTCAGGGAGGGTAAATAAAATGGAAAAAAGCTTGATTAAGCCCTTTATAGCAAGGCGTGTCGCTCAGGAATTCACCGACGGTATGGTTGTAAACCTCGGCATCGGCCTGCCTGTTCTTTGCACAAACTATCTGCCCGAAGGGATTCATGTTACCGTACACAGCGAGCTTGGCATAGTAGGCCAGGGCCCCGCTCCCGATGCCGAGCATGCGGACGCTATGCACCTCGTTGACGCCGGCGGCAACCCCTCCTCCGTCGTTCTCGGCGGCGCGTTCACCGATTCTTCCGACTCCTTCGCCCTCATTCGCGGCGGCCATGTGGACGCTGTTGTTCTTGGCGGCCTTGAGGTGGACCAGGAAGGCAGCCTTGCCAACTGGATAATCCCCGGCAAGAAGATGCCCGGCATGGGCGGCGCTATGGACCTGCTGGTAGGCGCAAAGAAGGTCATAGTCGCCATGGAGCATACCGCAAAGGGCAATCCCAAGATACTGAAGAAGTGCCGCCTGCCCTACACCGCCATCAACTGCGTAAACATGATAGTTACCGAGATGGGCGTTATGAACGTTACCGATAAGGGCCTTGAGCTTGTCGAATACAACCCCGAATTCACCGTTGAGCAGATCCAGGCCGTTACCGAAGCCGAGCTTATAATAAGCCCCGAGCTTAAGCCTATGGACATGACCGGTTTTGAAGCGTAAGCTTAAAGCCGATATAATAAATATTAAAAGGAGAGAAACAATGGCTAAGGAAATCGTATTAGCAGGCGCTTGCCGTACCGCAATTGGCAAGTTTGGCGGCAGCTTGGCTAACACCCCCGCGGTGGAGCTGGGCGCTATAGTTATCAAGGAAGCTGTACGCAGGGCCGGTATAAAGCCCGAAGATGTTGACGAAGTATTGATGGGTAACGTGCTGCAGGCCGGTCTCGGCCAGAGCCCCGCCCGCCAGGCTTCCATAAAGGCCGGTATCCCCGATACCGTCCCCGCGCTTACCATAAACAACGTTTGCGGCAGCGGCCTCAAGTGCATAAACCTTGCGGCTGACATGATCGCCGCCGGCGACGCCGACGTTATGGTAGTAGGCGGCATGGAGAACATGAGCCTTGCGCCTTATGCTCTGCCTAACGCCCGTTTCGGTTACAGGATGAACGACGGCAAGGTCGTTGACGTTATGGTAAACGATGGCCTGTGGGACGCCTTTAACAACTACCACATGGGCATCACCGCCGAGAACGTTGCCGAGAAGTTCGGCGTGACCCGCCAGATGCAGGATGAGTTCTCCGCCAACAGCCAGCACAAGTACGGCGTTGCCCTTGCCGAAGGCAAGTTTGACGAAGAGATAGTTCCCGTAATGGTAAAGGTTAAGAAGGAAATGGTAGAGTTCAAGGTAGACGAGCAGCCGCGTCCTGACACCACCGTTGAAAAGCTTGCCAACCTCAAGCCCGCGTTCAAGCGCGATGGCGGTACCGTAACGGCTGGCAACGCCTCCGGCATAAACGATGGCGCCGCTGCCGTGGTCGTAATGAGCGCTGAAAAGGCCAAGGAGCTTGGCGTAAAGCCCCTTGCCAAGATAGTTACCGGCGCAAGCGCGGGCGTAGATCCCAGCATAATGGGTATCGGCCCCGTGTACGCCACCCGTAAGGCCCTCAAGAAGGCCGGCCTTGAGCTGAAGGACATCGACCTTATAGAGGCCAACGAAGCCTTCGCCGCCCAGAGCGTAGCCGTTGCAAACGAGCTTGGCTTTGATATGGATAAGGTAAACGTAAACGGCGGCGCCGTGGCCCTTGGTCACCCGATAGGCGCTTCCGGCTGCCGTATACTTGTGACCCTGCTTTACGAGATGAAGCGCCGCGGCTCCAAGTACGGTCTGGCTACCCTTTGCGTAGGCGGCGGCATGGGCGTTGCCACCATAGTGGAAGCTCTTTAATGCTTTTTGCATAAAGCATAGCTGTAAATAAAAAAGGAAGCGGCATCATCCGCTTCCTTGAGAGTGTTGAAAGAGTGGCTGAGCGCCACTCTTTCAAGTTTTCACAGGTTTTCATCCGTTCTGACGTGCATACCCTTAACAACCCCGGGGTTTATCGACAGGGCAAATCAGGTTGCTTCAACGCCGATACCGAAAAGCTGACGCTCTTTGAGCGGATAAGCGATATCCCCCATTCATGGGAGTAAAGTCTCCGGAGATATTTCCATGGCGCCGCATGCTGATATAAAGCTAATATGCAAGCGCCCCATTGATCAGATAGTTTGTCTAACAAATGGGGCGCTGTTTATTTGGGCCGCCTTCTTCACAAGGCTTGTACAGATATCATATAAGAAGCTTCTGCATGTCATCAGGGAGCGGTGCGCTCGCCGTTATGCTTTGGCCGGTAACAGGGTGCTTAAAGCTCACCCTGTATGCATGCAGCGCCGGCCTCGCTATAAGCCCGCTTGCCTCGCCGTAAAGCCAGTCTCCCACCATAGGGCAGCCTATCGCAGCCATGTGCAGCCTTAGCTGGTGCGTCCTGCCGGTTTCAGGTATAAGCTGCACGGCGGCCATGCCGTTATGCTTATATATGGTTTTATAGCTGCTTATGCCCCTGCTTCCGTTTTCCGCTATGGCTCTTTTGTAGCGGGAGCCTTCCTCAAAGCCTATAGGCAGCTCTATTTTTCCGTATTCCGGCTCAGGTATTGCGGAAACTATTGCTATATAGCTTTTTTCAAACGCTCCGCTTTCCATTTGCTTTTTTATAAGCGCGTGCATATAGCCAGATTTTGCAAGCGTCATCACACCTGTTGTGCCTCTGTCCAGCCTGCTTACGGGATGAGGCCTTTCATCCGACTTAAGGTAGTAATAAAGCGCGTCCTCTACCGTATCCATATCCGGTTCCCTTGTTGAAGAATGTACCGCCATGCCGGCAGGCTTATTTATTATTATAAGCCACTCATCTTCATATAAGATGCTGAGGCTCAGCTTTTTGCCGCAGGGCCTGCCGGCTTCTGCATCGCTTACGATTATGCTCAGCTCATCGCCACGCTTAAGCACGGCCGTTGCGCGCGCATGTTCATTATTTACCGTTATTCCGTTTTCTGTCGTTTTGAGGCGGCGCAAATATGTATCGGACGCCATAAGCTCCCGCTTTATCACGCTTCCGGCGGTTCTTGACGCCATGCTTTCATCTATTTTTATGCTTCTTCTTTTCACCCGTTCATGTATCCCGTTTAGTAGATGGACGAAAGCTCGGCTCCGGTATAATAGTGCAGAAGTATCTCCCTGAATCCGGCTCCGTTTTCTGCCATAGCCTCCGCGCCGTATTGGCTCATGCCCACGCCGTGGCCGTAGCCTTTTGTCGTTACGGTAACGGTGTCCTTTGATATTTTTATCGTAAACGCCGTGCTTGACAGCCCAAGCGCGCGCCGAAGCTCCCTTCCTGTGGTTTTTATCGAGCCGAGCCTAAGCTGCGTCACGCGCCCGCTGCCGCTCCTGCTCAGTATCTCCACCTCATCCTCAAGCTTGTCTGCGGAAAGCCTTGCGCCGCTAATTGCTTTGTTCACGGCTTTTGAAAACTGCTTTCTTGAAAACGCAACCGTGTCGCTGTAATGCGCGAACTGCTCCTCGCCCGGGCTCGCTACACTTTTAAGATACGGCGCATCCCCGCCGAAAACGTTTGCCGCATCCTCCGTCATTCCTCCTGATGAGGAATGGAACAGCGCCTCTATCGGTTCGCCATTATATGTAAGTATCAGCCCGCTCGTCCCGTTTACGGCGCTTTCAAGCCTGTCAAAATACATTGGCGCCCCAGCGCCCCATTTTTTTCCAAGCTCCTCCCTGTTTCTATATGCCTGGCAGCAGGTACTATCCGTACACACGTCGGCGCCATGCCTTCCGCACGGAGTACCGCCAAGCGCCGCTATGCGCCTTGCAGTATATGTGCGCGCTGCCACAGCCTGAGCCTTAAGCGCCTCAAGCGAGAAGCTTGCCGGCATCTCTGCGGCGGTAACGCACAAAACGTATTCCTCAAGAGGAAGCGATATGTTCTCGCCGGCGTCGTCATCATAGACGCACACGGTTATGCCGCTGATATCCCCGGTCGTTTGCGTTTTCGTTTCGCCGTTTTCGTTTGATAGGTCGCTGCGCCTGGCTATAACGCAGCCGCGTATGCTCATCACTATAACGGACAGCAAAGCAGCGGCGGCCAATATGCGCCGGAGCTTTTGTATATTCAAATTTATCATACAGCAATGTATATGCCGTTTATTTGGGCTGAATGCAGGCCGTTAATATCATTTTCCATTCTTCCAGCTGTCTATAAGCAGCGCGAACCAGGGCTTGACCTTCGGCTGCTTGGGAGCGCCTATTTTTTCAACATCGCGGCCCATTCTTATGAATCTGAACATTCTTTCGGCTGCGCTGTCAAACTTCCTTGCCGCCTCTTCGCGGCTTTCGCCAGCCTGCCAGCCTATGCTCATTATTCCGGCATTCGTTATTGAGTAAAGCGTATCCGCGCCATCGGCCATTTCGTCCACTATCATGGCTATTGGCAGCCTTGCCTCGGCGCAGCGCTTTATAATCGAGTACATTGGCGCGCCTGTTGTCATTTCGGCTTTATCAAGCCTTTGGCAGCCTGTAACCACAAGGGCAGTGTTCTTAATCAGCCTTGTGAAGTTTATCATTTTAAGCAAATCATCATAATCGCGGCTGTATTCGCCTGAGCATATGGCGCACAAAAGCCCCGCAAAGCCCCTACCTTTGTCTATATCCTTGCCGATAGCCTTTGATACGGCGTCTGTAAGCTTATCGGCATTTGCAACCGGCTCGCTCTTTTCGCTTGCGTCCATGCACAGTATTCTGGCTTCTCCCAGTCTCAGGTGCATCAGCTCCGTATCGGCTCTTGCAATAAGGCCAAGCTTGTCGCTTGCGCACTCAAGCTCGCTGCCGTTCTCATCAAAAAACCTTATGCCAAGCGCCCTTGCAAAGCCCATGCCGCCGTCGCCCATGTTATGGTCATGTACATCTATCACAATGCTCTTCAGCCCTTCGTCAAGCGCACGCCTCAGCAGCTCGCCAACGCCTGAAGATGTTGCCGGCTCATTTTGCCCCGTTTGCTTCACTATATCGGCATCAAATGCGCAGGCGGTCTCTATAACTGCCGTTTTTCCCCTTAGCACGCCGTAATGAGCTTCTTTTTTGCAGCTGCCGTCCTGGCTGGTTATGCTCGTTTTTCGCATAGCGCCGTTGAAGGCCGTAACAACGCTTGCGGTAAAGCCTCCCTTGCCCATATTCAGCGGAAACGGCGTAAGCTTCACGCCCTGAAAATGCCGCCTTGCGGCAACAGTGATGCGCTTTATGGCCTCCGTACTGCTCATGCTTTGATAATCCTCGGGCGCGAGCAGCACCCTTATGCCCTTGCCGACAGGCTTACGGCGGCCTCTTTTTTTAGGTACGCTCAACCCGTCCAGCGTACCGTCGCCGCCTTCAATCTTTCCGTTTGACTTTATCTGCCCAAAGTAGTCAAGCTCGCCTATGTCAAACAACCTGTTGTTTTCAACAAACGGCCTGTTGTGTACAAGGTACATGTCAAGCGCGGCGTCGCCCGCTATGGCGTGATACACCTTGCGCATCTGCTTGAGCTTTCCGCCCATAAGCACAACAAGGTAAATGTCGCCCTCCTCATCTACGCCGCCGAACTCGCTGAACGGGTCGGGACCGCCATAAAGCATAAGCTCCTCAAGCTCGCTGAGCGTAAGCACGGAAAAAATGCCTTCGTATATTTTTCTTGCAAACTCCTTTGGCGGCTGCTCCGCCATAGCCGCAAACCGCACGCCGAGCGCGAACTTACTTATCTTCATATGAGCCTCTCCCCGAATTTGTAAACATTTAGGTATTTATATTATAGCTTGCGCGCGCCGTATGGTCAAACGGATAAAAATGCGCTATTATAATATGCAAAATATTATGTTGACGGAGAATGGATAATGATAACGCTTGAACAGGTGAAGACCGACCCATCTATAAAAACATATATACGCATGGCGGATGCCTCTTTGGGCGAGCTTGGGTTTACCGAGCACAGCTTTGCGCATGTCGGCAAAACGGCTGAGGTTGCGGCATATATATTGACAACGCTCGGCTACGGCCAAAGGGAGATAGAGCTTGCGAAAATAGCCGCCTATATGCACGACATAGGCAACGTCGTGAACCGAATAGACCATGCGCAGAGCGGCGCGGTCATGGCGTTCAGGATACTGGACAGGCTTGGAGCCGACGCCGAGGACATAGCCGAAATAATAGCCGCGATAGGCAATCACGACGAAGGCACAGGCGTTCCCGTAAGCGCAATTTCAGCAGCGCTAATAATAGCGGATAAAACGGACGTGCGCTATACCCGGGTCAGGAAAAGCGAGTTTGCCGCATTTGACATACACGACAGGGTCAATTTTGCAGTAAGGGAAGCAAGCACCACAATAGACGATGCGCACAAGAACGTCACGCTTACCATGATTATAGATACGCAGTATTGCTCCGTAATGGATTATTTTGAGATATTTCTCAAGCGCATGCTGCTTTGCCGCAAGGCTGCCGAAAGGCTGGGGCTTACATTCAGGCTTGCCATAAACGGCCAGAGCCTGCTATAACGGCCCGAAACAAAATAACGCGCTGAACTTATAATAGCGCTATGATTAGGTTATAATAATGCTATAACCAAAGCTTTAATAAAAGGTAGTGAGAGATATGGAAACCAACTCCACACGCTGCATGTATGTGCTTTTTTCAAGGCAAAACACCAGGATCGGCCGCTTTATAAGAATATTCTTAAGGGACAGCCGCTATTCTCACGTTGCGCTTTCGCTTGATGAAAAGCTTTATACGATGTATGCCTTTTCGAGAAAAAGGCATGATTCGCCCTTTTCCGGAGGATTCGTCAGGGAGTATCCGGTACACTATATAATACGCAGCAAAGATGTGCCTATAAAGCTATGCCGCGTGCAGTTTGATGAAAGCGAATATGCCGGCGCAAAAGCAAGGCTTGAGGACAGCATATCAAGAAGCGATGAGCTTATATACAATCTTTTTGACGCCATCGTGCTTCCCTTTGGCAAAAGATGCCGGCTCAGGGACGCGTACACCTGCGTTAGCTTTGCCTCATACGTTATAGGCATGGATGATATCAGGAACATAGGCGAGCTTGAGAAAAGGCTTTCCGAATACACGGTCTATGAAGGCGGTCTTAACGAGCTTATAGAAAAATATTCCATTACTCCGCCTGAAAACGACGATTACTATGACCGCAAGGGCCTTATAGCCGCGACAAAGGATCTTATGCTGCTTTTGAGCAGCCTATTAAAGCGCTCAAGGCGCAGGCGCATGATCGCAGGATAGTTTTTGCGGATATGATCAGGGCCGCAGGGCCTTACGAGTGTCGAAAAAGTGGCTAAGCGCCACTTTTTCGAGTTTTCACAGGTTTTGCCTCTCGCTCACGCTCCCGGACGGCAAAACCCGCAGGGCCCTTGTTTTATTTATGATACGGCTCGTTGTTGATTATCTTGAACGCCCTGTATATCTGCTCAAGCAGCATTATCCTGAAAAGCTGATGCGGAAACGTCATATCTGAAAAAGAAAGCTTTAGCTCCGCCCTGTTCGTTACCGCCCTGCTCAGCCCGAGCGAGCCGCCTATCACAAACGCGATACGGCTTTTGCCGCCGAGCATCATCTTATGTATATACTGGGAAAACGCAACGCTTGGCAGCTTCTTTCCGTCTATGCACAGCGCTATAACATGATCCCGCTCGTCTATTTTGGAAAGCAGCCTTTCGCCCTCTGTATCGATTATCTGCTGCTTGCCGGCTTCGCTTAAGCCTTCCGGCGCTTTTTCCTCGGCTACTTCTATTATCTCGCTATCGGCATAGCGGCCAATACGCTTGATAAGCTCCGCTGCGGCTTCCCTATAAAAGCTCTCTTTTATTTTGCCAACGCATATTATGCGTATATTCATATCACACCTCGTACATCTCGCCCACCCTGCCGCGGTGCGCTATGCTCAGCTCAAAATCCTCGTCCGGTATATCCGCAGCCCTCAACGCCTGGCGCACGGTCTCAAGCGCAAGCTGCTCATAGTTGTTATGCTCGCTCAAATGCCCAAGCACCGCCCTCCTTACGCCGGTAGAATACAGCTTTATTAGCGCGGCGGCACAGGAATCGTTGGAAAGATGCCCGTATTCGCCAAGTATCCTCCTTTTTAATGGGTACGGATATGCCCCGACGGAAAGCATGTCCACATCATGGTTGGCCTCAAGCATCACAAGCGAGCTTCCTGCGGCACAGGAAAGCAGCCTTTCGTCAAAATGGCCTATGTCGGTAAGCACGGTAACGCGCTTGCCGCCCGCGCTCAACGCAAAGCCAACAGGCTCGGCGGCATCATGCGGTATTGGTATGCTCAGCACGTTAAGCTCCCTTATAAAAAAGTCACGGCCACTCTCAAATACGCGCACAAGCTCGCCTGGCAGCTTGCCAACGGCGGCCGACATAGCCCGAAACGTGCCCTCGTTTGCATATACCGGTATATGGTGCTTCCTGCACAGCACGCCAACGCCCTTTGTATGGTCGATATGGTCATGCGTAACGAGCAGCGCGTCAATGGAGCTTAACGGCGCGCCTATCGAGTCCATAGCCTTTGCCGCGGCGGAGCCGGCAAAGCCGCAATCTATAAGCACCCTTGCTCCCCCGCCCTCAACAAACAGCATATTGCCGGAGCTGCCGCTGAACACGGGACAAAAGCGCATATTAGTGTTAGTTCCTATCATAATGAGCTGCTTATCTTAAGTAGTCCGCAAGCCTATCGCTTACAGCCATGTATAATTTTACCCGCGCATGCCGCGCCCGTCAATACATGGCTATTGACAACGCCCGCCGCGCATTTTATCATTTACTAACAACGCTGAATAAAGGAGACTATTATGATAAAAAACAGGCTTTTCGCCACGCTCGCCATATGCCTTGCGCTGATTATGCTTTGCGCATGCTCTCTTACCGCCGAACCCGAGCAGGCCGGCTCTGCGGACGCAGCTAAACCTTCTGATGAAAAAGGCGTCATCACCCACTATGCCACGATAGACATTGACGGATACGGCGTGATAACCGCTGCACTTTACGGCAACGATGCGCCGGAAAGCGTGGCCAACTTTGTCGAGCTTGCCCAAAACGGCTTCTATGATGGGCTGACCTTCCACAGGATAATGGCAGGCTTCATGATGCAGGGCGGCGACCCTGAGGGCAACGGCACAGGAGGCAGCGGCAAGACCATAAAGGGCGAGTTTTCCGCAAACGGCTTTGAGAACAGCCTTTCCCACACAAGGGGAGCTATATCCATGGCAAGAGCTATGGATATGGACAGCGCAAGCAGCCAGTTCTTTATAGTGCATCAGGACTGCCCCGGGCTTGACGGTCAATACGCGGTGTTCGGCTACGTTACGGAAGGCATTGACGTTGTTGACGCCGTATGCGAGGCCGCAAAGCCCATAGACAACAACGGCACCATCCCCGCCGAAGAGCAGCCGCTTATAAACAGCATAACCATAAAAGAGGCATAAAAAATACTATCTGCGTTTATAGCCTGTTCGGCATACGGATCTAGTATTTCTCGACTTTTGCCGCCCGTGAGCATGAGCGGGAGGCAAAACCCGTAATACTCGAAAAAGTGGCGTATAGCCACTTTTTCGACACGCTGAAAGGGCAGGCCCTAAGACCTACCCTGATGTTAAAACGCATTTAGGCTTAGTACATGCCGCCCATGCCCGCATTGCCGGCCGCAGGTGCTGCAGGCTCGGGAGCGGGGATATCGCACACGAGGCTCTCGGTAGTAAGTACCATTGCGGCGATGCTTGCGGCATTCTGCAGAGCGCTTCTCGTCACCTTGGTAGGATCGATTATGCCGCGATCGGTCATGATGCCGTATTCATCCACCTTGGCATCGTAGCCGTAGCCGGCCTTCTTGGAGCGCTTTACATTTTCCACAACAACGCTGCCGTCCACACCGGCATTTATGGCTATCTGACGTACAGGCTCCTCAAGAGCGCGCACAACGATGTTTATACCGGTCTTATAGTCGCCCTCAGCCTTGGTAGCAAGAGCCTTTACGGCGGGTATTACGTTGAGCAGGGCAACGCCGCCGCCAGGGACGATACCTTCTTCAACAGCGGCACGGGTCGCGTTGAGAGCGTCCTCAATGCGGAGCTTGAACTCCTTCATCTCTACCTCGGTAGCGGCGCCAACGGCTATAACGGCCACGCCGCCTGCGAGCTTGGCAAGGCGCTCCTGCAGCTTTTCCTTGTCATACTCGGAAGTAGTCTCCTCTATCTGGGCGCGGATGGAGCTGATGCGGGCCTTGATCTCGCTCGGGTCGCCGGCGCCTTCAACTATGGTGGTGTTCTCCTTATCGACCTTTACCTGACGGGCTGTACCGAGCTGGTCAACGGTGGTCTCCTTAAGCTCCATGCCAAGCTCTTCGCTTATCACCTGACCGCCGGTCAGCACGGCGATATCCTGCAGCATGGCCTTGCGCCTGTCGCCAAAGCCGGGGGCCTTAACGGCAACGCAGGTGAACGTGCCGCGCAGCTTATTCACTACCAGGGTAGCGAGCGCTTCGCCTTCAACATCCTCAGCGATTATGAGGAGCTTGCGGCCCTGCTGCACAACGGCTTCGAGAATGGGCAGTATCTCCTGGATATTGCTTATCTTCTTTTCGGTGATAAGAATGTAAGGATTGTCAAGCACGGCCTCCATCTTGTCGGTATCGGTCACCATATAGGCGGAAGCATAGCCGCGATCGAACTGCATACCTTCAACAACGTTGAGCTCGGTCTTCATGGTCTTGGATTCCTCTATGGTGATAACGCCGTCGTTACCTACCTTTTCCATGGCGTCGCTTATGAGCGTGCCGACCTTATCATCGCCTGCGGAGATGCTGGCTACCTGAGCTATGGCCTGCTTGTTCTCAACGGGCTTTGATATCTTCTTAAGGCCGGCAACAGCCTCCTCCACGGCAGCCTCTATGCCGCGCTTGATGCCCATGGGGTTAGCGCCGGCGGCAACGTTCTTCATGCCCTCGCGCACTATGGCCTGGGCAAGCAGGGTAGCGGTGGTGGTACCGTCGCCAGCGACGTCGTTGGTCTTGGTGGCAACTTCGCGCACAAGCTGGGCACCCATGTTTTCAAACGGATCCTCAAGCTCTATTTCCTTGGCTATGGTCACGCCGTCGTTAGTGATCAGCGGCGCGCCGTATTTCTTGTCAAGCACAACATTGCGACCCTTTGGTCCAAGCGTTATCTTGACGGTGTTTGCAAGCTGATTCATGCCGCTTTCAAGGGCGCGGCGGGCTTCTTCGCCATATTTAAGCTGTTTTGCCATTGTTGTTTTCCTCCTGATTATTCTACTATAGCAAGTATATCGCTCTGGCGGACTACTACGTACTCTTCGCCGTCAAGCTTCACTTCGGTTCCGGCATACTTGGAGAATATCACCTTGTCGCCGGTCTTAACATACATCTTTATCTCTTTTCCATCTACCATGCCGCCGGGACCTACGGCTAT
Organism: Clostridiales bacterium; assembly: GCA_004558525.1. Taxonomy (GTDB): domain Bacteria; phylum Bacillota; class Clostridia; order Christensenellales; family CAG-138; genus Phil1. The sequence goes on along the minus strand of SFCQ01000011.1, from coordinate 62,838 downwards.
AACTTCGCTTACTACCGGTTTTTCCTTGGCGCTGCCCGTAAGGATTATGCCGCTTTTCGTGGTCTCTTCAGCTTCTGCGCTTTTCAGCACTACCCTGTCAGCTAAGGGTTTGAGTTTCATGGTCAAATGCCTCCTTATGTATATATCATTTATTGCTGTCCTGTTTGTTAGCACTCGCACTCGTTGAGTGCTAACCACGATTGTTATAATACCCCAACACAGCGCTCAATTCAAGGGCAAAGCTCACATTTCACAATTACTCCCCATTTATGCGAAAATACCGTTTAATTGTGAGGCAAAGCCATGCTATACTAATATATCACCACCATATCATCTGCAAAAGGGGGCGGCATTATGCAGCGCTTTGACAAATGGGACAGGCGTTTTATGCAGCTTGCTGGAACTATAGCGCAATGGGCGAGCTGTTATCAGGAGAACCGCAGGATAGGCGCGGTAATAGTAAAGAACAAGCGTATATTGACTACCGGCTACAACGGGGCGCCCGCCGGGGTAAAGAGCTGTGCCGAGCGCGGCGAGTGCATGCGGCGCAAGCTCAATATACCCTCAGGCACACGGCACGAGCTTTGCTATGCCATACATGCCGAGCAGAACGCCATAATACAGGCGGCAAAGCTTGGCGTATCCATAGAGGGTGCAACGCTTTACTGCACGCACCAGCCCTGCGTCATATGCGCAAAGATGATAGTCAATTCCGGCATAAAAAGGGTCGTTTACGGCGAAGGCTATCCCGACGAGTTTGCCATGCAGATGTTTGAAATGGCCGGGGTCGATATAGAGCGTTACGAGGAGGAGGAAGAAAAATGAAAAGCATAAAACCCGGCCGTGCAAAAAGCGCAATGGGCATGTTTGGCTCTATAGCAAGCATTGTGGTAGGCATAATATGGACTATTCTCGCCATAAACATGGGCGCGCCCGTGTTCTTTCCGCTATTCGGCCTGGTGTTCATAATAATAGGCATAGTTCAAACTGTATACAACTACAGGAACGCCACCGGAAAAAGCCGGTACAGCGAATACGACATAACCGAGGACGGCGAGGAGCCAGACCCGCTCAATATGCGTTACGGCAAAGCGGAGCAAGGCCCAGCAAGCGGCGACGTCAGCGATGCCGGCTTTTGCCCATATTGCGGCGCAAAAGCTGAAAAGGGCTACGAATACTGCCGCCGCTGCGGCAAAAAGCTGCCCGAATAGGCAATGCAAGCATAGCTTACCGCCATATTTAATCTAAGTAATAAGTAAACCCCGCACGCTCAGAGCCGAGGCCGAAAAACGCAGAACTACCGGGTAATTCAAGCGGCAGGAACGAAGAAACGCCCAAAATCAGTCCTTTAGGGCTTGTGCGCTATTGTCAACTGATGGTATCATTATTGCAGCAACAATAAGGAGATATTTATAATGGCATACAAGTATTACAGCCAGCTTGACTATCCGGATATGCCGTATTGCGGCGGGACGGTGGCGTCCAGCGGGTGCGGACTCTGCTCCTGCTGCATGGTGGTGGAGAATATGACCGGCAGCAGCTTTACACCGGCACAAGCGGTCAAGCTTGCAAACGATTGCCGCGCGTGGGACAATACCGGCACGGAGATAACGCTGCTCGCGCCCGCCGTGTGCGAAAAGTTTGGCCTGACATATGAGCTTACATGCGACCACGGCAAGATGCAGCAGTTTTTGCAAAATGGAGAAGGAATGGCAATAGCCAATTCCGGCGGGGACAGAGAGGGTTGGACGGGAGTATTCACCCACGGCGGGCATTTTATAGTGCTTGTCGGCGCAAAGGGAAGGGAGATATGCGTAATGGACCCGCATGTTCCCGAGGGGAAATTCGATGAACCCGGCCGCAAGGGCAAGGTCAGAATGGAAGGCAATTTGTGCTATGTAGACATAGCTGTGCTTGCAAGGGATTGTGAAAACAGGTATCCAAGCTATTGCCTGTTCAGGAAAAAGTAAAGCATATTAAACAGCGCCGCAGTACGAAAACCTCTGGGTTTTCATCCGTTCTGACGCACATGTCGTCAGAGCCGGATTGAACATAAGGGGCCGCGGCCCCTTATCAACCCCGGGGTTTTTTGACAGACTGCAGCGCCGCAGGCTTGAGCCTGCGGCGCTTTGCTTTGTAAACGCTCAATCCTCCATCTGCTTGCCCAAGAAATGGGCCGCCGTTTCAACGGCCTTAAGCTCGGCCTTGCCCATGGTGGCGTCCTCATCGCGGCTGAGCAGCATAACTGCGCCTATCGGGTCGCCTGCTGAGATTATGGGCGCAACTGCCGCCGCGCTGAATTGCGCCGTTTCATCTGCGGTGATCTGCGGTATCCTGCCCTCGCCTGCGCAAAGGCATATCTTGGTGCGCTTTGTCATAAGGTCGTCTATATCCTGGGACACTGCCTTGTCTATAAGCTCCTTGCGGCATGCGCCGCAGGCGGCTATAACGTTGTCCTTATCGCATACGGCGGCGGTAGTGCCGAACGCAAGCTGAAGCGATTCGGCATATTCCTTGGCAAAATCGCCAAGCTCACCTATTGGTGAATACTTCTTCAATATTACCTCGCCCTCGCGGTCCGTAAATATCTCTAACGGGTCGCCCTCTCTTATTCTCAGCGTTCGCCTGATCTCCTTAGGTATGACTACCCTGCCCAGCTCGTCAATTCGTCTTACGATACCGGTTGCCTTCATGGTTACCTGTTCCTCCTGCGCGTCTTTTGGTTGTATCGCTATTATCTGTTATTTACGGCAATTTCTATGCAGAAAGAAGCTTGGGTTATATTGGAAAAAGCTGAGCATATAAAAAGGCGCAGCCGCCAAGCGAGGGCAACGGCTGCGTTTGCCTGAAAGAAGGCCAGCATATCGCTTATTTGGCTGTAAAAAGCTCGTAACAGACCTTTATAAAGAATATGGCAAGCACGATTATTATAATAGGCTTAACGCCCTTGCTGCCTTTTTGCGTAAAGACCTTTGTACCCAGGTAGTTGCCCAAAATGCTGAACACTCCGGCCGCAAGAGCAAGCGGATAGAGCACGCTGCCGTTTAGCATATATACAGCGAGCGCGGCAATGTTTGAAGAAAGGTTTATCACCTTTGTTATCCCGGCGGCATTATTGAGCTTCATGCGTGCGGCGCCGGTGAGCATAAGCAGCAAAAACGTGCCTGTTCCAGGGCCGTAAAAGCCATCATACATGCCTATGAACAGGGCTGAAAGCAGGGCTATGAGCATGGTATGGGCCGTATCGAACGGCTCAAGCTCGTTTTCCTGCATGAGCGCCTTGCCCTTCATTACATATAGCGCAACAAGGGGCAGCACGAACAGCATTATTAGCTTAAAGGTCCTGTCCGGTATAAAGAAGGCGAGTTTCGCGCCTATTGCGGAGCCTAAAAGCGCCGCCAAAGCGCACGGAACCGCATACTTAAGCTCGATAAAGCCGCTTTTTGCAAAGCGCGCGGTGGAAAGCGCGGCGCCCATTGAGGAGCTTAGCTTGTTCGTGCCTATCGCGTTGTGTACAGGGAGCCCTGCCAGCATATATGCTGGCAAAGATATAAGCCCGCCGCCGCCGGCTATAGCGTCAACAAAGCCGGCCAGACCTATGAGCGGGCATACTATAAGATACTGAATAATGGCGTCGGGCATGATGTGCGGGTCCTCGATAATTCAATCAAAATGCCTTCCCATAGTATTCGTATGGGAAGGCCAAGCATAGCGGGTTAGGATCGCTCCGCTATGCTTATGTGAGCATGTTATCCTCAGTTCTCTATCCCGTACTCGGCAAGCACGGCGTCGGCTTCATCGCTGGTGAGGTAGTCGAAAAAGCCCTGAACCACACTCTGCCTGTCGCTGGAGTTGACTATGGCGGCGTCATAGGGTACGCCGTCTTCACCCGTAAACTCTATCCGTGAAGAATGGATAACTATATCCTTGCCGCCGGAAACCGCGTCAAGCGCGTCAAGCTGGTCGGCGCCTATCACTATAACGGCGTCCGCATATTCGCCGTCCTCAAGCTTTTTCACTATATCCTCGGTAGAGGCTGAATTGATGAGTATTATCGCCTTTTCACGCTCCGGCTTTTCGCGCACAGGCTTGGTGTAGGCTGTGGCCGCGGCCGTCAAAGCGCCCTTCATGGTGCTGTCAACGAATATTGTTATCTCGCCGGCATCCTTCTCCTTTACGGGGGTGCTGCTGCCGCAGCCGGCAAACAGGCTAAGCGTAAAAACGAGAGCTAAGGCTATGGCGACGATCTTGTTGATGTTCATAATGAATAGTGTATTCCTTTCTATAAGGTTTATCGTTAAACAAAGTTAAATTATATTGTACCAGAGCCGGCCCAAAAGCGCAACGGCTACAGCTTGCCGCTGCGTATATGGTTTTCGCGTATCTTTGCTTCGCTGCCAAGCTCGCCGGGTATATAGTAGCGCTTATCCTTGAGCGATGGCGGCATGTACTCCTGAGCCACCACATGCCCGGGATAATCATGCGGATACTTATAGCCCTTGCCGTTGCCAAGCTTGTCCGCACCTCTATATGAAGTATCCCTAAGGTGTATGGGCACAGGCTCGTCCGGAATTGTTTCCGCGTCCCTAAAGGCCGAATCAACGGCCATGACCACTGAATTTGACTTGGGACTTTCGCATATGAATATTATTGCCTGCGTTATTGAAAGCCTGGCCTCGGGCATTCCTATAAGCTCAAGCGCCTGCGCGGCGGCCACGGCCTGAAGCATAGCCTGCGGATTTGCAAGGCCAACGTCCTCTGAGGCATGGGCGATAAGCCTGCGGCATATTATGCGCGGGTCAACGCCTGCGTATATGAGCCTTGCGAACCATGCTATGGCTGCGTCGCTGTCGCCGCCCCTAAGGCTTTTGCAAAAGGCCGAAAGCATGTTGTAAAACTGCTCGTCGTCAACGTTTACAACCTTTTTCTGTACCGATTCTGCGGCAACGGCGGCGTCAATATGTATATGCCCGTCTTCATCCGGCGCGGTGGTGAGCGCGGCAAGCTCAAGCGCATTTAGCGCGCTCCTTGCGTCCCCGTTTGCCGTAAGAGCAATATGCTCAAAGGCGTCGTTATCTATTACTATATCGTAGCCGCCAAGGCCCCTTTCTTCATCTGAAAGGGCGGCGCGCATGGCTTTTTTTATATCGTCCGCTGTAAGCGGAAAAAACTGGAACAGCCTGCACCGTGACACGACCGCTCCTGTCATGGAGACCATAGGATTCTCCGTGGTGGAGCCTATAAAGCGCACTATGCCGCTTTCAAGCGCGGGGAGTATGGAGTCGCTTTGAGTTCTAGACCACCTGTGACATTCATCCAGCAGAAGATATGTCGGCCTGCCGTATAGCTTAAGATCCTTTTCGGCCTGCTCTATCACCTGCCTGACATCCTTCACTCCGGCGGTTACGGCGTTGAGCTTTGCTATGTTCGCGCCTGTATGCTCCGCAATAACGCTGGCGAGCGTGGTCTTGCCGCAGCCTGGCGGGCCGAAGAATATGCTTGACGTAAGCGTATCCGTTTCTATCGCCCTTCTCAGCAGCCTGCCCTTGCCTACGATATGCTCCTGCCCGATAAATTCATCAAGTGTGCGCGGCCTCATCCTGTCCGCAAGCGGGGCGCGCCGCTTTGCCGGGGCTGAAAAAAGATCCATACCAAGCTTTCCTTTCAAATAATAATTATAGGCCGATAAAGCTACAGCTTCATTATACGCCAAACGGCGGGTTTGCACAATCTGCATGGCTGAGTTATAATGTAAATGCGCGGCGCCAAGCCTGCGTAAACGTAAAGGAGCGATAAATAAATTTGAGACGGCAGATAGATGTGCTTAGTGATGAACATAGCTCATTCAGAATAATATGGAGCCTTGCCTGGCCTATAATGCTTGAGCAGGTGCTCATAATGCTGGTTCAGTATGTTGATACGGCAATGGTGGGCGCCATAGGGCCGGACGCTACTGCAGCCGTTGCGCTGACAAGCTCGACAAACTGGCTTATGAACGGCATACTTGCAGGCGTGGCCATAGGCTTCGGTGTGCCCGTAGGCAACTATATAGGCGCAAACAAAATAGACCGGGCAAGGGCCGTTGTAAGGCAGAGTGTGCTGGCGATAGCCTTGTTTGGTCTGGCGCTTACGGCTATAATGCTGTGCATCGCGCCGTATTTGCCGCATTGGCTCGGCGGGGAGGAGAGTATATGCGCGGACGCTACGAGGTACATATCAATAGTGTCGCTTGCATATATAGCTACCGCGTCCGTGCAGATATGCTCAAACATACTGCGCTGCACGGGCGATACGGCCACGCCGCTTATATTCAACGTTTCAACTAACGTTATAAACATGGTGCTGAATTTCCTGCTTATATATGAGCCGAGGGAGATAACCATATTCGGCAGCAGCTTCCGCATTTGGGGGGCAGGACTTGGCGTGAGCGGAGCCGCGATAGCGACGGCGGCGGCAACGTTCTTCTCGGGCTTTATGCTGCTCAGGGCGATGTTCCTTGACAAGTTCCGCTGCAGCATAAGCCTTAAGCAGGATTACAGATTTGATAAGGCGATATGGGCAGACATGGTAAAGGTCGGCTCTCCCGTAACGTTTGAGAGGGTATGTATATCCGCGGGCCAGATACTTATGACTGCCATGGTGACATCGCTCGGCACGGCCTCGCTTGCGGCGCACTCGCTCGGCATAACGGCTGAATCCATAACGTATATGCCTGCGTTCGGTTTCAGTGCGGCCGCGACCACGCTTGTTGCGCAGAGCCTTGGCGCGGGAAGGAAGGACAAGGCAAAAAGCTTTTCCACCATATGCGTTACAGGCTGCGTTATAATGATGAGCTGCCTGGGCGTGGTGCTGTACTTTGGCGGAGGGGCGATAATATCGCTGTTCACGCCGTCCGAAGAGGTGGTAGAGATAGGCGCCGCCGCATTGAAGGTGGAGGCGCTCGCCCAGCCGTTTTTTGCGCTTGCAAACTGCATATCCGGCGCTTTCCGCGGCGCAAGGAAGACGAAGTGGCTGTTCATGTTCGGCCTTGCGGGCATGTGGGCTGTGAGGCTGCCCATATGCTTTGTGCTTACAAAGTATACAACGCTGGGCCTTACCGGAGCATGGATAGGCATGGCTGCCGACCTTACGGTAAGAGGCCTTGTCTCGCTTGTAATGTACAGGGGGGATAAATGGCTACAGCTTCCTGAGGCCGCAAAAGCAGAAGAAGCGGCGGAATAGAGCGGCAAAGCAGGAAAAAAAGCAGCCGTAAAGCCGCTTTCAGCCTGTCAAAAAACACTGGGGTTGTTAAGGGGCGGCTGCCCCTTAAGCTTTATTCCGGCTCTGACGGCATGCACGTCAGAACGGATGAAAACCCAGAGGTTTTCGTACCTTCGACTTTTGCCGCCCGGGAGCGGGAGGCAAAACCCGTGAAAACTCGAAAAAGTGGCGTTCAGCCACTTTTTTGACACTCTCAAAGCCTGCTCTGCTATAACCGCATATAACCCTCAAGCAATATCCGACAGAGAGATATGCCCTTGCGCCTTGCGTAGATTGTAAAATCCATAAGCGCTATGCAGGCTGTTCTTTTCTCTAATATATCGCTTTTAATATACATATGGCGCCCCCGTATTCGTATCTGCCCTCATTCGCGTTTGTTACGACTATCCTGTTCTTGTCAGCTTCAAGCTGCTTAAGTATTATGCGCGGCACTGCAAACAGCGAAAGCAGCATGAGCGCCGCCAGCACTACATACAGTATATTCCATTTGCTGAAGGTGCGCTTTTTCATATACAGTCCTCCTCCTTTGAAAATACTATGCTCGCGCTGGTGCCTACGCCGGGCTCGCTCTCAAACGCCAGCTTTGCATTGTGAAGCGTGGCTATCTCCTTGCATAGCGCAAGGCCTATGCCCGCGCCGCCGGCCCTGCGGCTCCTTGATTTATCCACCATATAAAACGGCTCCGTCAGCTTATCAAGCTCCTCATTCGGTATGCCTATACCGTGATCCCTTACGGTTATCTGGTTATCCTCGGCGATAAGCTCGATCAGCGCGCCTGACGGGCTTGCTTTTGATGCGTTGTCTACAAGGTTTATTATAAGATCGAGCAAAAGGTCATGCTCCATCAAAAGCGTATCCACACCGCACGCTATGCTTATGCTCTGCCCGCGCGCCTTCAGCTGCTCCGCACAGGCTGAGGCCGCCTCTTCAAGTACGGCCGTTACGCTTTCCGCTTTAAGCTCAAGCTCGCCTGCGCGCCGCAATACTATCAGCTGCATAAGCTTTTGGCTGAGCCTTTCTATCCTTGTGCAGGCAAAGTCTATAGCCATGAGCGAATCGTATCTTTCCTGCTCGGTAAGCTTTGTTGCAAGCAGCGTCTCCGCATTGCCCTTTATGCTGGTCATGGGCGTTTTAAGCTCATGCGTCAGCGCGGAGGTGAACATTGACCTTCTTTCAGCCTCGAGCTTAAGCTCGCCTATATGCTTTTCAACAGCGTCCGCCATGGCGTTAAAGTCGGCGGCAAGCTCGCCTATCTCGTCGTTTTCGGCTACTGCTGCGCGGTTATGGTATAAGCCGTCCGCAATGAGGCCGGTAGTATGCTTCAGCGTTGCTATGGGCTTAAGTATGAGCCTTGTAAGTATAACGCTAAGCATGCCGCCCGCGACTATTACCGCGAAATTGACAAGCGTAAACCTGTACGAAAGCTCCTTGATTGATGAATACACGTCCGTTATGTCGTCAACCGAATAAAAACGGTAGCGTTCGCCGTCTATGGCGGCGGCGCTGCCGGATATCAGCAAAGCTCTTTGCCCTATGTCCTTTATTATATACTGCTCATCATCGGTTGCAAGCGGAAGATAGTCCGATGGGGCTATGGGTGAACAATTATATATCACGTCCTCATCGCATAAAAGCACGGTGCCGTCGTCAGCATATTTTGTGATGAGATACTTTGCAAGGCTCCTCTTTGCGGTGAAGCTGTATTCCGTATCCACTCTTCCCGTCATGGAGTTTAGCCACCCCGTAAAGCGCACATGCCTGTCCGTAAGCGCCCTTTCAACGGCGGAATCTATGCCGCTCCTTGCGGAGCTGTACAGCATTATGCCGCCGCACAGCATGGCGGAAAGCGTAACCACTATCATTGCGGTAAGGGATAGCTTGAGCCATAGCTTCATATATATATCCTCCGCTTATCAATCCTCCAGCCTGTAGCCGAGCTTTGTTATGGTGCGTATGCTGTCATGCAGATCAAGCTTTTTTCTTATCTGCGCAATGTGTACGTCCACCGTCCTTGTTTCGCCCACATAGTTTGCGCCCCATACCCCAAAGAGCAGCTTTTCCCTTGTCAAAGCAATGTTTTTGTTTTTTGCCAGCATCACAAGAAGGTCGAATTCCATGGGCTTTAGCGTTATAAGCTCGCCGTTTCTTTTGACCGTGCGCTCGTTGGTGTCTATCTCAAGCCCTGCGGCATACAGTATGCCTTTAAGCTTGCCTGCGCGCTCAAGCACCTTTTCTATGCGCACAAGAAGCTCCAGCACCTCAAACGGCTTTACTATGTAATCCTCGGCACCGCCCTTTAGCCCGTGCAGCTTGGATTCTATATCCGCCTTTGCGGTAAGGTATATGACCGGTATGCGGTAATGCTGCATGTACGGCATAAGCTCAAACCCGTCAAGCCCGGGCAGCATTATATCGAGCAGCGCAAGATCGTAATCCGGGTCCTTTTCAAGCGAGCGCGCCGCCTCAAGCCCGTCAAAGAACGCCGTCGCCTGATAGCCGGTTGCGGTAAGGTTTTTTACTATTATTTTTGATATGGCTTCGTCGTCCTCGGCAACAAGTATGCGGTTTCTGAGCATGCTGTGATACCCCTTTTGATTTCTATATTTATTATACATGCTTTTTGTAAACGTTTTATCAACGTTTTGTAAACGTATTGTAAGCGGGCGATAAAGGCGGCTACAGCCCCGACCCTCCGGCGGGAATAAATGCTCGTTGACAAGCCATATCCGTTATGTTATTGTTACAATACGCGTATGATATCATGCGCATATCCGGCATGCAACAGCACATGGCCGGAAAAACAAAGAAAGGGTTTTGAAAGATGGTTACATTCAAAATCGACGGAAGAACGGTTCAGGCCGAGCCGAACACCACTGTGCTTGAAGCCTGTATGGCCGAAGGTATCAAGATCCCCACTCTGTGCAATCTTAAGGAGCGGAAAGCTGCAGGCGAGCTGCGTGCTGCCGGTAAGCGAAGGGCTTGAGATAAAGACCTCCACCCCCAAGGTGCTGGAAGCCCGCCGCGCCGTACTTGAGCTTATACTGAGCGACCATGACCGTTCCTGCCTTACCTGCAAAAGGAATCAGACCTGTGAGCTGCAGGCTCTTGCCAACGAGATGGGCATTGAGGATATAGAGTTCCAGGGTGAGCGCATAATAAAGACCATCGATGAGCTGAGCCCCAGCGTAGTGCGTGATAACAACAAGTGCATACTGTGCCGCCGCTGCGTAGCCGCCTGTGCCAAGACGCAGGGCGTGTGCGCCATAGGCATGCAGAACCGCGGCTTTAAGACCCAGATAGGCTCCGAATTTGGCAAGAGCCTTGGCGAGGTCGCGTGCATAAACTGCGGCCAGTGCATAGCAGCCTGCCCCACCGGAGCCCTTAGCGAAAAGGATTCCACCAAGGAGGTTTGGGCAGCGCTCAACGATCCCGATAAATTCGTGGTATTCCAGCCTGCTCCCGCGGTGCGCGTGGCGATAGGCGAGGAATTCGGCATGCCGATAGGCACACGCTGCACGGGCAAGCTTGTATCAGCTATGAGAAGGCTTGGCGCGGACAGGGTGTTCGACGTTGATTTCGCCGCAGACCTTACGATAATGGAAGAGGGCACGGAGCTGCTGAACAGGATAAAGAATGGCGGCGTGCTGCCCATGATAACATCGTGCAGCCCGGGCTGGGTTAAATACTGCGAGCATTTTTATCCTGACTTCATACCCAACCTTTCCACCTGCAAGAGCCCGAACCAGATGCAGGGCGCGATAACCAAGACCTACTTTGCCGAGAAGAACGACATAGACCCGCACAAGATATTCGTTGTGAGCGTTATGCCCTGCACGGCGAAGAAGTTTGAAATAAAGAGGCCCGAGTTTGGGCGCGATGGATACAGGGACGTTGACGCTAACCTTACAACGCGCGAGCTTGCGCGCATGATACGCCAGGCGGGCATAGACTTTGTGCATCTGCCGGACGAGGAGTTTGACGATATGCTTGGCGAATCCACGGGCGCGGGCGTCATATTCGGCGTTACGGGCGGCGTTATGGAAGCCGCGCTGCGTACCGTTGCGGACCTGCTTACGGGCGAGGACCTTGAGAACATCGAATATGCCGATGTGCGCGGGCTTGAGGGCATAAAGGAGGCCACGGTGAGCGTTGCCGGAATGGATATCAACATAGCCATAGTTCACGGCACCGCCAACGCCTCTAAGCTGCTTGACGCCATACGCAGGGGAGAGAAGAGCTATCACTTTATTGAGATAATGGGTTGCCCGGGCGGCTGCGTGACCGGCGGCGGCCAGCCTATAGTTGACGCCCGTACCCGCTACTTTGTCGACCCGCGCGCTGCACGTGCCGCCGCGACATATTCTGAGGACGAGGCGAAGATGATACGCAAGAGTCACAAGAATCCGTCCATACAGAAGCTGTATAAGGAATTCCTTGGCGAACCAAATTCCCACAAGGCGCACGAGCTGCTGCACACAACATATGTTGACAGGAGCAAGGCGTGATATAATCTTTGAATAAGCTTAAAAGCGGGGGGGACGGCACACGCCGTCCCCCCCAGTCTGTCGAAAAACCCGGGGTTGATAATTTTCGTACTTTGCGGGTTTTGCCGCCCGGGAGCGTGAGCGAGAGGCAAAACCCGTAAAACTCAAAAAAGTGGCGTTCAGCCACTTTTTTGACACTCTGGGGGGGGCGGCACACGCCGTCCCCCCCACTTTAAGCGTAGAATAGCTTAGCAGCCGCCTATCATTATGCGGATTATCTCCTTGTCCGTTTCTGCCATGCCAAGGCGGGCAAGGTCGCCTACGTTGCGTATGGTGTTTTCAACTCCCTTGGTAACTATTCCGTCGCCGCCGCAAAATTCAACGCCCTGGCGCTGCATCTGCCAGCCGAGAAGGCCCGCCTCCACCGCGCTTGCAATCTTTGCCGCGCAGCTTGGCTTTGCGCCGTCGCATATCATGCCGCTGTTTATCGCAACGGCGTTCACTATGGTGTGCGCTATCTCGTTGGCCTTTCCGCCGTGCATGTAGCATATTCCGGCTCCTGCCCCGCAGCCTGCGCTCGTAGCGCCGCAGTATGCCGAAAGCCTGCCTATGCCTGTTTTAAGATGTATCGTGACAAGATTTGATACGGCAAGCGAGCGGTACAGCACATCGTCCGGCACGTTAAGCTCACGCGCATATACTATCACGGGAAGGGACGCCGTCATGCCCTGATTGCCGCTGCCGGAGTTTATGACAACGGGCAGCTCGCACCCGCCCATGCGCGCATCGGAGCCGGCAGCCGCGGCAGCCTTGGCCCTGTTGTGTATTGAGTTGCCGTAGGAGCGTATAAGCACCCGGCCTATGCTCGCGCCCCATGTGCCGTTGAGCCCTTCCTCGGATATTGCGCAGTTGAAGGCTATCTGCCTGCTTAGCACCTGCTTTATGTCGGCAATGTCCACTTCATCGGCAAAATCGACTATGCTGTTCACGTTAAGAAGGGTCCTGTCCGTCTGCTCAACGCGCTTGTCCTCGCTGTATTCCCTGAAGAAGAGCGCCTTTGAATCCTTTTCTATCCTTATTATGTTCGTGTGGCTTCCGGCGATTTGGACAAAGGCGGAATGTGCGGCCTTTGATGCAAGTATTTGTATATCAAATATAAAGCCGCTTGTTGACTGCTCAACGCGTATTTCCGCCTTGTTAAGATAATCCTGCATGGCCGCTATGTCCTGCTCCGTTACGTTTGAAAGCACCTCAAGCTCCGCATCGGCGTCGCCTGCTACTATTCCGGCGGCTACAGCGGCTTCTATACCCCTTTGGCCGCCGGTATGCGGCACGATAACGCTCTTTACGTTTTTGATTATGTTTGCGCTTACGCATACCTTTACCCTGTCAGGGAGCGCGCCAAGGGTCTTTCTTGCAAGTGCGGAGGCATAGGCAACGGCTATAGGCTCCGTGCAGCCCATCGCGGGCAGCAGTTCCTCTTCAAGTATGCTCACATATGCTTTGTAAAGCTTATTATCCATGCTGTACCTCCTGTCTATACGTTTGATCATATTTAAGATGTAGAATATGTCATAATAATTGTATAACAGCATGGGCCAACTTGTCAGCATAATTGTCGCAAAACGGAATATATTATTTCTCCGGCGCACGGCGTTTACATTTCGCTTACAACTTATTGATTGTTTGTTAAAACATGCCAATTCCCCCTGCTGTTATAATACTGGCAAAGGGAGGTAATCAAGTATGAAAAAGCTGTTTGTGATGATTATATGTACAATTATGCTGCTTGGCGCCTGCCAGCCTACGCCGCAGAAGCAGGTAGTGGTGCAAAAGGATATGGAGCAGATGATAGAAAAGGCTGTTTCATCGCCAAGCATCCAGACCATACCGGAAATATCGCCGCCCCCTGATGAGCATAAGCGCAGCGCGCTTTACGATAAGCTGGGCATACCGGAGCGCTATACGGAGGACATTGCGGACGCGTCCGGCAGGTTCCGCTTTACGGCTGATATAGAGCCGATGATACCCGATGCCGACACGCTGCCTATGGCGTGGGTCGAGGCCGCGAACTTTGAGCAGGAGCTTGTGAGCAAGCTGTTCAATGCGCTGTGCGGCGATACCAAGATGTACGTTTACGATTTCCGTCAGACAAAGGCGGAAATAGAGGCTCAAATAATAGAAGATAAAGAAAGGCTTGCCAAGGCAAAGACCGAGCGGGAGAAGAAATTCTGGAACGACGTTATAAAAAATGAAGAAAAAGCCTATAAGGAAGCGCCGCAAAGCATAGAATACAAGCTCAGCAACGGCACGCTGCAAAGCGAGGACATTCAATTTGAGGAGACGGACGTGCTCGACGGCAAGCGGACGAGCCTTATTGCGATAGAACATCCTAAGAAGCGCGGCGGCCGGTATTTCAGCATAGCAAACAACACGGAATATAAGAATTCGGGCGGCTACAGCTATAAGGATGAATACGGCAACACCCAGGTGTTTTCGCAGCGGAGCGAATCAAGCTTTAGCTACATGCGCGATTATGACGAACACCCGTTATTCGCGAATTATGAAGGGCATGAGCGCGACGAAAGCATCAAATCCATAAGCATAACCGCGGAGGAGGCACAAAGATGCGCCGAGGATTTCCTAAAATCGATTGGCGTTGAGGATATGGCTGCGGAGAAGGCAACGTTTATGAGCAGCTACTATGATGATGAGGAGCTTGAGCGGCTCGTCCGCCGGATCACTGAAGAACGCGACGCGGAGGAGCTTGCGGGAATAATATCGGAATACGGAAGCGTAGAGGCCTATTTTAACCGCGCCAAGGAGAGACAGGGCTATGAAATAACCTTCTTGCGCGTGCTGAACGGCGTGAGCGTCGTAAGCGACCTTGATTCCACCGTGAACGTCTCCACAGACGGCGACATTACCGCGGCGCCTGAATGGTACAACGAAAAGCTTAGATTCATTGTAGACGATAAGGGTATCGCCGCAATAGAGTGGACTCAGCCGTTGAAGGTCGTCGAGCTGATATCCGGCGACGCGGCCGTGCTGCCCTTTGGCGAGATACAGGGCGTTATAGAAAAGATGATACAGGTAACAAATGCCGATATTGCCGCCGATGAGCAGTTGAGCATAGATGCGACGCGGCTCAGGCTCTCCCTTATGCGCATAAACGCGCGCGATACGTTCACCCGCGGCCTGCTCGTGCCGGTTTGGACGCTGTACGGCGTGGAGTATTACGGCAGCGAAAGCGAAGCCTTTGACGGCGGCTGGCCAAAGCTTATAGTCAACGCCGTAGACGGCTCAATAATAGATATGCATAAGGGGTATTAAGAAAGCGGGGCAGCCAGGTTTGGGGCATACCGAACAAACCGGCGCCCGGTATAGCATATGCCGTAAAAAACTCGAAAAAGTGGCGCTCAGCCACTTTTTCGACACTCTTAAGGGAGCGCTTTTGCGCTCCCTTGATATGCTTTGTTGGATTAGGCCTTGGGGCCGGCATCGATTATATTCCTGGGCATGTCGGAATACTTCTCGAAATTCTTCACAAAGCGGGCCGCAAGATCCCTGGCCGTGGCTTCATACTCGGCATCGTTGTTCCAAAGCTTGCGCTGGCTGAGGAATTCGTCCGGCACGTTGGGGCAGCTTGTGGGAACCATAACGTTGAATATGGGGTCGAGCACGAACTCGCCCTTTTCAAGGTCGCCATTGAGGGCTGCGCTCACCATAGCGCGGGTGTACTTGAGCTTCATGCGGGAGCCTACGCCGTACTTGCCGCCTGCCCAGCCGGTGTTTACAAGGTAAACGTTGGTGTGGTGCTTCTCTATGCGCTCACCGAGCATATTGGCATATACAGAGGGGTGCAGCGGGAGGAAGGGCGCGCCAAAGCAGGTGGAGAAGGTGGTCTGCGGCTCAACTATGCCGCGCTCGGTACCGGCAAGCTTGGAGGTGTAGCCGGATACGAAGTGGTACATAGCCTGGTCGGCATTGAGCTTGGAGATAGGAGGCAGCACGCCGAAAGCATCAGCCGTAAGGAATATAACGGTCTTGGGATGGCCGGCGACGCCTGGAATCAGGCAGTTGGGGATATAATCCACGGGATAGCCGACGCGGGTATTCTCGGTAAGGGAACCATCGGCATAGTCAAGCTTCCTGGTATCGGGGTCCATTATAACGTTCTCAACAAGGGAGCCGAACTTGATGGCGTTCCATATCTGGGGCTCATTCTCCTTGGAAAGGTTGATGCACTTCGCGTAGCAGCCGCCCTCTATGTTGAATATGCCATTCTCGCTCCAGCCGTGCTCATCGTCGCCTATAAGGCTCCTGTCAGGATCGGCGGAAAGGGTGGTCTTGCCGGTTCCGGAAAGGCCGAAGAACAGCGCGCTGTCGCCATCGTCGCCAACGTTGGCCGAGCAATGCATGGTGAACACGCCCTTCTTGGGCAGCAGGTAGTTCATCACGGAGAATACGCTCTTTTTTATCTCACCGGCGTACTGGCTGCCGGCGATTATTACGGTGTGCTTTTTGAAGTTTACAATTATAGCGGCCTCGCTGTGTACGCCGTCTACCTCGGGCGAGCATTTGAAGCCGGGGGCGGCTATTATGGTGAAGCCGGGCACGAAGTCCTTAAGCTGCTCCTCGGTAGGACGTACGAGCAGCTGATGAATGAACAGGTTCTGGCTGGCAAGCTCGTTTACAACGCGCACGGGCAGATGATAGCTTTCGTCTGCGCCGGCAAAGCCTTCGAATACGAAAAGCTCGCGGCCCTGCAGATACGCGGTCATGCGGTTATATATGGCTTCATATTTCTCTTCGCTTATGGGTACATTGATCTTGCCCCAGTCGATATCGTCATGGATATCGGGAGCGTCGACAACAAAACGATCGTCAGGCGAACGGCCGGTATACTTGCCGGTGGTAACGACAAGCGCGCCGGTCTCGCTAAGCGTACCTTCGCCGCGGCGGAGGGCATGCTCGACAAGCTGCGCCGGAGTAAGGTTCCTGTACA
Organism: Clostridiales bacterium; assembly: GCA_004558525.1. GTDB lineage: Bacteria > Bacillota > Clostridia > Christensenellales > CAG-138 > Phil1. Next base: position 46,086 of record SFCQ01000011.1, on the reverse strand, counting down.
CGGCCTTGGGCGCTATTATGCCAAGCGCCTCGATGTAATCACTCATTTTCAAAAAGCTCCTTTCAATGCATACGGTTAGTCATAACTTGAACCTTGATTGATTATACCTTGCCTGCGGGGTTATTGCAAGCGGGCTGAGGGCTGTGGTACAATAATAGTATGAAAAATAATAAAATAAACAAGTATACAATGCTGCTGTGTATACCGTTGGCGCTTATGCTGAGCGCCTGCGGCACAGGCGAAGGCTACCCTCCTGTTGAGAAGGTAGAGATACAGCATATCAAAACGCCGCAGCCAACTGTTGATGCGACCATAGAGCCTACCGCGGAGCCGAGCGCGGAGCCGACTCCGGAGCCTACGCCGGAACCAACGCCCGAGCCTACTCCTGAGCCTACGGCGTACCAAAGCGCGGATTATCCGCTTACGCCCAAGAGCCTGAGGACGCATGAGGGCGGCAGATATCCGGAGGAGGAGAAGCTTAACGGCGATCCGGAGCTTTTCAGGGCTGTTGTGGATTTAACTAATCAGGCGGTGTTCATATACACAAAAGATGAGTTTGGCGAGTATACAAAACTTGTGCGCGAGATGATATGCTCAAGCGGCATAGAGGAGAGCAGCAGGAGCCCCCGCGGCACGTTCACTATGCAGCAGGATTACAAGCGTTTTGCGTTTTTTGTTAACTTTAATTGCTATGCCCAGTATTGGAGCCAGATAAGGGGCAGGATATACTTCCACTCCGTGCCGTATTCCGAAAGGGACGACAGGTTCCTTATGGAGGAGGAATTCTGGAAGCTGGGCGAGCCTGCCTCGCATGGGTGCATAAGGCTCATGCCGGACGATGCGCAGTGGATATACCTATACCTTTGCCCGGGAAGCACCGTGATAATAACGGACGAATCTGAGCCTGACGAGGAGCTTAGGGCAAGGCTGATGCCCAAAGCCACGCCTGAGCCGGACTGCTACGAGATACAGAAGAAAAAGTAATTATTATATAGATGAAGGAGGAATGCGATGTGAATGTCCTGCTTATTAACGGAAGCCCGAACGAGAAGGGCTGCACCTATACCGCGCTTAAAGAGGTGGAAAAAACACTAAACGAATGCGGCATAGGTACAGAGCTGCTCCACATTGGCGCGCGAGCCATACAGGGCTGCACCGGCTGCGGCGCATGTAAGGGCGGCGGAGAATGCATATTTGATGATGATAACGAGATAGTTACTATTGCAAGAAACAAGCTGAACGAGGCTGACGGGCTTATAGTCGGAAGCCCCGTATACTTTGCCTCGGCAAACGGCTCGCTGATAGCTTTTCTTGACAGGCTTTTATACGGCGGCAAGGTAAAGTGCGCATATAAGCCCGCGGCGGCGATAGCCAGCGCAAGAAGGGCCGGCTCCACGGCCACGCTTGACGAGCTGAACAAGTATTTTTCGGTGAGGCAGATGCCTATAGTATCGTCGCAATACTGGTGCATGGTGCATGGCAACACTCCGGATGAGGTGAAGCAGGATCTTGAGGGCATGCAGATAATGCGCACCCTCGGCCGCAACATGGCGTGGCTTCTCAAGTGCATGGAAGCCGGCAAAAAAGCCGGAGTACCTATGCCGGAAAATGAGCCGAGAATATCCACCAACTTTATAAGACAGCTTTTATTATAACATGGCTATAAAACAAATGCCGCCCGAAGGATACGCTCCCTCAGGCGGCTTTTATTTTACATGCAAGCTTATTTCCTGTTGGTGACCTTATTTAATATCGTCACGAACGCCCATATAAGCAGTATCACGGCGAATATGCCTACCATTCCCTTCAGCATGAGCAGCAGGGACGGCAGCAGCGTATCCGGCGCCCAGGAGAATGACATTGCGCTGAGTAAAAGCTTCATTGTGTGGTTCCTCCTTTATAAAAACTATATCAGGTTCAAAGCATTGCTTCTATAAGCGTTATCATCAGGCCGCCCGCAATAACGCTTGCTATCTGGCCGGATACGTTGGCCCCTGCGGCATGCATCAGCAGGAAGTTCTGGTTATCCTCCTGCTGGCCGAGCTTATGCACAACGCGGCTTGCCATAGGGAACGCGGAAATTCCGGCGGCGCCTATCATCGGGTTGACCTTGTTTTTAAGGAACAGATTAAGGAACTTGGCGAACAATACGCCGCCCGCAGTATCAAATACGAAGGCAACAAGACCCAGCCCGATTATAGCAAGCGTTTCCACGGTAACGAAAAGCTCCGCCTTCATCTTGAACGCGACCGATATGCCAAGCAGCAGCGTGACAAGGTTGGCAAGCGTCTTTTGAGCCGTGTCTGACAGGCTGCCGAGCACGCCGCACTCGCGTATCAGATTGCCGAACATGAGGAAGCCTATAAGCTCCGCGCTCTTTGGCGCTATGGTGCCGGCGACTATCGTAACGAATATGGGGAAAAGCACCCTTGTGGTGCCGCTTACGGCGCTCGGGTTATACGGCATGCGTATGCGCCGCTCGCGCTTTGTGGTGATGAGCTTGATTACAGGCGGCTGGATTATAGGCACAAGCGCCATATATGAATATGCCGCAACCATTATGGGGCCTTGATAATTTGATCTAAAGTAGTTGGCAAGATATATGGAAGTCGGGCCGTCGGCAGCGCCTATTATGGCTATGCTCCCCGCGTCTTGAAGGGTAAAGCCAATAAGCCTTGCCATGATAAAGGTGAAGAATATGCCAAACTGCGCTGCCGCGCCGAAGAGGAACATCTTCGGGTTGGAAAGCAGCGGCCCAAAGTCTATCATGGCGCCTATGCCTATAAACAGCAAAAGCGGGAAAAGCTCGGTAGCGATTCCGGCGTTAAAAAGGGTCTCTATAGCTTCCGTATTGACAAACGGCAGGTTGACCAATATCGCGCCGAAGCCCATGGGCAAAAGCAGCGTAGGCTCCATATCCTTCTTTATGGCGAGATAGATGAGCACGCCGCCTATAACTATCATAAGCAGCTGCTGCCATGTGAAGTTTGCAACGTTTGAAAACAGCTCGACAAATTGTTCCAATGCAGTATCCTCCCTTAATATTCTGTGCAAAGCAAGCTTTCTTACACATAAAAAGGCTCTTGCCCGCTTTTCATAGTGACTAACACTTGCAAAGCAAGCTTTTTAATACATAAAAAGACTCTTGCCCGCTTTCCAACAGTCGATGTGCCCATACACACGCCAACAAGCGGCAAAAGTCTCACCAATCAAGGCGAAGCGGGTCATAGACCGTGATGACGCTTCAACCGCCCTTGTTTCCTCGGGCAGGTTACTCCCCTTTGCTATGCGTAAGTATTATATCAAAGCGCCGCTTTGTTGTAAACGGTCAAAACGCGGGTATGTAGATGGTTCAATCAACAATAATGCCTGTGGCAGCGCTAAGCATGAGCATCGCCGCATCGCCGGCTTAACAAAAGGGCGGCGAGCTCACTTTAGAAGCGATTTCCATTCGCCCTTTTGCTTATAAAAGAAAAGCTCGCTGATATCTTCATTCAGAAAGACCGTAAGCATTTTATCCATTCCGTCCGCCAGGCGCAAGCGCGCCATTTCCTCCAGAGAAAGCCAATATACCTCGCCCTCCTCCGATGAGGTCAGGTTTCCTTCGAATTTGTTCGTTCTATATAGCAAGACCATATATCTTGAGCCGTCTTCATTCGACCAGTCCTTAACGCCGCATAGCTGCGGAGAAGATATTTTCAGTCCGGTTTCCTCCAATACCTCCCGTATCACGGCGTCCGTAAAAGATTCTCCCTTCTCCACATGGCCTCCGGGAAAGGTGATCCCGGCCCAATCGCAATTGACCTTATTCTGCACCAGCACTTTATCCCCATCGCATATCATGCACATATTGGTTATTGTGACAATCTCGGTGCGACTCATAAAGCACACCCCCATTCAAAAAAATGTCTAAATCCTGTATAGAAAAAGTCCACCGTAATTCTATCGAAAATTATGGTGGACCCGTGGTGGAGATAAGGGGACTCGAACCCCAAGCAACATAGCTAAATATCTGGATAGATTATTATTCGTGTGATGTTTCGTGTGATATTGCACCTTATACATGTCCAAGATATCTTTTACAGTTACTGCTTCTTCACTTACTCTTTTTTGCTGTCACCGCATCAAAGGCGCCGTTGGATGCCAGGCTGACCACTACGGCGTTTACGACGCAGAGAACGCCGGATTCAAGCGTAAGGCCGCCGGTGAAAAAGGTCGCGGCCAGCAGTACCACAAGCGATACTATATAGCTGAATATCCGCGTGGGCATGCGGTCTATAAATCCCACGCCCTTAAAGAGCTGAGTTATCAGCCCTACCGCCGCCGTAGCCCCCGCATATGTAGCAAGGGTAGTCCATGTAAAAAACTCGTTCATATTTGTCTCCTTTCATTGTGCCGCTTTTTTGTTTTTATATGCTTCAAGCTTGTGCAAGCTCTCCGTAACTCGTCCGTTCGCGCCGAGCTGCTTCACGCCTATCAGGCTCGCTTCCACTCCCTCAAGAATTATCTCGGTGCGCTCCTGCATGTCAGCCTGCTGCTTTTCAACGCGGTGCTGCTTATGCAGTATAAACGCCTGTAATATCATGCTTATCGCGCTTATCAGCGCCACTATTATAGACTCCGTCATATGACCTCCCTATATATCATATGTGATTGCAGCATATGTTATTGTAACTCCATCATGCGCCCGAAATACTGCCAATAACCCTTCGTTGCATCTATGGGCCTGATCACCACGCCATAATCTCTCCCTCTTGCCTCGATGACCATGCCGTTGCCCATATATACGCCGACATGCGTTTTTTTATCGCCTGAACCACGGAACAGCAGGTCGCAGGGCTGAAGCTCAGACTTGGCTATTGCCTTGCACATCGCCCAAAGATGGTCACAGTTGCGCTTGGCCTTGGCAAGCCCGTGATCCTGTAGCCAACGGGATATTAAGCCGGAGCAGTCGTACATTTTGACGTTCTGTACGCCAGCCTTCTTCTGCTTAGAAAGAAACGCCTTGGCCCTGCGCTTATTGCCGCTGCTGTTCTCCATAATGTCTATCAGGGAGTCGCTTGCGGCTTCTCCGTTGCCGCCCCAGCAGTAGATGTTGCCAAGCTGTGCATACAGGTACGCCATAAAGTCGGCTTGCAGTTCCTTATCCACATCAGGTGCAGGAGGAACGACAGTAGGCTCCCTGTCCAATTCGGCCAAAGTGTTTTTGCCCACTATGCCGTCAATCGTCAGTTTCTTCGCCGCCTGAAACTCGCGCACGGCCTTATATGTGGCAGGGCCGAAAACGCCGTCAGCGGCGATACTGTATCCGTGTGCAATAAGCCTTTCCTGCGCGTGCTTAACATCATCACCGCGCATGTACGGGCTTGTAAGGCGAAGCGTGCGCACAACTACCACATCGTCATCCTTGGGTGCGGGCGCAGGCTCGGGAGTGGGAGCAGGCTCGGGCTTTGGCTCTGCTTTAGCCGGAGGAATCAAGGCATAGACAGAGCGCTCGCACAGGATATCATCATATGCGCACCAGAGATAGCCGCCCTCTGGTATGCTAAGGCTTCCCTTAGTACCCCAAGAGTTGCGCAGAATAAAGCCGCCCTTTACGCCGTCCATGCTCGTCTTTTCATCGTCCCAGCCGACAATGGCCATAGCGTGATGCCCGTCTGCCGGGCCGTCCACCATCCATCTGCCGTTATGTATCCTGACATACGGCAGGCCAACGATACAGCGCGAGCCGGGATTGTGTCGGCTGTTCCACAGCACGGCTTTGATTTCGTTTATGCTGTTGGCACGCGCCCACTGCCAGCCTTTATACGGCTCTGCGGCTTTAAGCAGGCGCTCTTTATGATTTTCGGCATAGTACTTAGCTTCAGGCATTTCAAGGTCTGCGCTGTCAACGCTGCGGGGCGGTATACCGTCACGGACAAAGCCGTTACACGCCTCGTCTATAATCATGCCCGTTCTGGAATGGCTGCGCCAGTAGCCATATCCAAACGTTGCGCCCGGTTCTACGCCCGTAGCGGCGTGGGGTGCGCTCCTAAGCGCCTCCATTACGCACCGCCCTATATTGCCCTGATCGTATATAGGCACGTCGGTTACATTAAACTTTGCAGGGTATTCCACGTCCGCAACTACGGATAATGAATAGTCCCTCGGGTCAGCGAGGGACGGGATACAGCCTAAATAAGGTTTTTTCATACGCTCTCCTTTACTTTATTCTTCCTTGCTAAAATGTGCCGCCACCTGTGAGGGCGGATAGAGCAGCGGGTCTATATCCCGCGTACAGACATATGTTTCGCCGTTTTCACGGACGCGCATCCCGGCCACAGCCGCCATGTTGTATACATAGGGGTACACGCCATCATCGTCAGGGATAGGACGAACGCCGTAAATGGCCTCCATGCCTGCGCTGTCCGGCTGCTGATGCTCGGCGGATACTACCGCCTGCCGCGCAAAATACACCGCGCCGTTGTGAACGAATGCCGCGCCCTTTGCATAGCTCGTTCCGGCCTGCCACGGGTCCAATGCCGCCGCAAACAGCCCAGCCTCGGCCACCGGCTCGGCTTTGCCTATCTGCGCGGCTCCTGCCGCCGCAAGGTCTGAAAGCTTGCGGTTCTCGTTCATGCGCCATGCTCGGGCGGCTGCCAGATTAACTTCCAGTTCATTCCTCGGCAGCATTTGTATCAGCCTCCTTACCCTTAAGTATCGCTTCAAGCTCCGCTATGTGCGCCACAAGCTCATCATATGTCGCGTTTTCGTCAAGCGTTATCTGTTCGCCGTCCTGATTGCGCGTCCATGCGCCATTCACGCGCATATCGCCTATTTGCAAGCCGTATGGCGTAGCGTCCACAAGCTCCGCGCCCAACGCCTGCTCAAGCTCTTCCTTTTGCTCTGGGCTTGCGACAAGCACGTTTTCTACCATGTCGCTCTTAACTACTGCGTATTTCATTTTCTCCTCCTTATGCCGCCTGCTCTTCGGGTATGCGCATGTAAACTATGCCTTGATAGCCGCTGCCGCCTGTAAAACTATAATGGGAAGTTGTGTTGTACTGCCCCGCTCCACCGCCGCCAGAACCATAGTAAGCTGCGCTTTTGCCGGCACCTTGTTCACTGAGATGTGTGTCACCATTACCGCCAGAACCGCCGCCATAAGCACCGCCACTACCGCCGGGGGAACTGTTATTGTTAGTATCGATGCCGCCATTCCCACCATTTGTGCCACCATCGCCGCCTTTTTTTGAATCATACCGGCTAGGGTCCTTTTTATAGTACGTGCCGCCGCCACCACCGCCTCCGCAATGAGGCTTGCCAGCCCACAGTGAATAGCCCGTATCCTCAAACGGATATTTAGATATGCCATCGCCTGTTCCGGCGACATAACCACCTGCTCCAGTACCGCCATTTCGGCCGGACACGGCATTGACAGACACATCAGCAATAGAAGATACGCCTTGCCCTGCACCAACAACCACAGAACCGCCGTTATATGCAGAAACAGATTGGTTTTTCAGATACGCGCCCGCGCCCCCAACGCCGCCGTCTGAGCCATACCCGTCGGTGCTGCCACCATTCGCCCCGCCACCAACAACGCACACCTCGCAGTTGACAGGCTGCTCTATGCTTAATGTGCCGCTGGACGTAAACGCCAAAAGGCGGTATCGTGCGCCGTCTGACATCGTTACCATGCCGTAATCAGTGTAGGCGCCGGTGTAGGTGATGGAGAGGGCGGAGATGTCGATGGAGGCCATAGCAGCCATCATCATTCTACGCCGTAGTGCGTACTGCATCAGAATAACACCACCGGGCGTAATGACCACATCACTGTGTGAATTAGAATTTTTGCCTTTTGCAAAATTACCCGTACCTGCATTAGTATAAAACACACCATTTACAAGATCGTACAGTCCTACTATATTGTCTGATTTTCGGTAGCACGGAATACAATCCGATACCAATACTTCGTCCTTCCACACCTTATAGCCATATATCGTGCCAGATGCCGCGCCACCACTAAACCAACCGTTATTTGTGTCTCCCAGGCGTAGTACACCCAACTTTACATTTGCACCGCTATAAGACGCCCATGATTTGCTTTCGGCCTGAGAGCCATTAACAGTTAGTGTTGCGGTTTGATTGGCATATGATATACGCACGGTATCACGATTACCAACAGAAATGGAACTTTCGTTGTTTATGCCGTATTTGCTGCTAACAAAAAACTGCATATAACCGTTGCAGCCCTGATACGCTTGCGCCTGAGAAGGAAACAATCCATCTATTTCTAACACATAGCTATCGGACTTATTAACCACAAACCCGGTATCAATATATTGTGTTCCACTGCTTTGAATATATTCAACTTCCTGATACTCTGTGGGCAGTTGCGAAATAAATTCTATCATGCACTCACAACCTCCTGTACTACCCACACACCATCAAATACATCAAATTCGTAGGCCTTATTCGCCGCAAAGTCGGGTAGCTTGCCAATGATTTTGCCTGTGAATGTTATATTAGGCGTTGTGCCGGTGATGAAAATGCCGTGTGCCCAACCCGTGGCAGGTGCCGTGAATGAATATGTACCAACGGTGGCGGATACATTATAAAGCGTGTTCGCCGTTAAGGCCGTGCCGCTTGTAGGTAGGGCGGTAGCTTTTGCGGCTGGGGCTTGGTAATCCGTGCCGGCAACCGCGGCGCTGACGCCTCCCGCGCCGTCACCCTTCAGGATGCCCCTTGCCGTGATCTTGTTCTGCTTCTCGATGACGTCGGCGAGCTGCAGCGCCATTTCGTCCAGCGTCGCTCCGGACGGGACGGCGACGCCGTTCTGCTGTAGGTAATTGCCGAGGGTGGTCTTTGCGCCCGCGATTCGGTCGATCTCGCTCTGGATACTCATGGCGGCCTCCTCAGATTGCGGCGAGGGCGGTCTCAATGGCGTCGGTCAGGCTGACCGTGCCGCCCGATGTATAACCCGCCGGCACTTCGTATGACGTGACGGTGAGCCCATCGATTGTCGCTGCTATTGCGCCGTTATTTGCCATCGTGCCGGTAAGCTTTTTAGCCTTTTTGCCGGTGCTGTCATAACCATATACTATCTTGCCGTCAAGTATGTCTGCCGCCGTGCCGGTGCTGTCAGAGGTGTCGGCATATTTCTCCGGAATAGCCGCCACGGTCACTTTGCCAAGCACCTTGCCGGTGGACGGCGTTATATCCTGCGCTTCCGCCGCAGGAGTAGCCGCCTTTTCCTCCAGCACAATCTTTACCTTGCCGCTGCCGCTGTGTATGCCGGAGGGGATGGTATATTCCTGATTGCCGGTGGCGGCGTCAAGCGTTTTATTCACGCTGCCATTATCGGCCAGCGTACCGGCTACCTGCTCGCCCTCGGCTGTAACGATTATTTTATTGGCTCTTACGTCACCCGCCCCTGCTGTTACACTGGAGGTGTCCTGATACGCTTCGGGAATAGCGTTTACCGTAACCGCTGATAATCCATAGTAGCCCTGGTCGGGAGCAACATTCTGCTGCGATTTGGTCGGCGTTACGGTTTTGCTCTGAAGATTATAGTTGCCGCCGCCGGCAACGCCCTTTACCGTGCCGGATCCGTTATGATACCCTTTCGGTATGGTGTACGTTTCTCCCTCCTGCACGTTCGCGTCTACCGCGCCCTGATTGGTTATGCCGTCTATAGCCGTAGCCAATACATCTAATTTGTCAGTGCTGGTCGCAAGGCCTACCGTAACCAGCCATGTGCGTATTTTGTTTCGCGCCGTCTGCAATCTTGTGAGTTCAAGTTGTGTGCTCATTTATGCCTCCCTTATATAGTCTTTAATAGCGCATTTATGTTGCCCACTTCCACATATACCGCCGCCGAGGTTATAGGCAGCGTGTTATCCTGCTCCATTTTATCCGCCGTATCAACAGACAAGGTATTTGTCTTAGCGTCGAGTTTCAGTCCGTGTCCTATGGTGTATGCCGTACCGCCGCCGCCCGTTTGCCTAACTTCATTTATCGCCGCCACAAGGCTGCTCTTGTCCTCCGTGGTCAGGTCGGCAAGATTGCCCATGTCTGCGCGGAGCCGCTCCTCCACCGTGGGCGGGATTGTAGGGAGGGGACTACCCTCCGTGTCGCCTGTCGGGGCTACACTGATATGCGCCACGTTTGTGGTAATGCGCGGGATTACATCACCGTCCCGTGCGGAGTTGCCCACAAGCCATACGCACCAGTCGCCCGCTGTAAGGTTAAGCTGCTGCTTGGCGGTTATCTCACCGCCTGTCACGGGCACTTCATATACCGTGCAGCCCTGCCCAAACATGGCCTTAATCTCGCGCCCCGTCCAGTCCTCCGTTTCACATACCACCTTCGCGGTAAGGTACTGCACGGATTCAGCGGCAAGGGGAAGATATTCGGCGGTTAAAGATTGGTGGTTGGCGGTTAAGGTGATGTTGTAGGTCATATGTCCTCCTTATGCGTTTTGCAAGCGGTACAGCGCACCGCTTGACCCAATTTTATAATACAGCTCCCCTGAACCTTTACTGTAAAAATAAATGTCCCACGATGATGTGGTTGGCTTGTATGCGTTTTTTACAGCTGTCGACCGTGCGCACGTTGCGGCTATGTTTGCATCCACCGCACCGCTAAAGCTGGCCGACCCCGTTACATCGCCCGTCAATTTTATGTTGCGCGCTGTCTTTAGCTGCTCCGCCTGCTTTGCATTGTTCACAGTCGCATTTATTGAGATGTTTTTGCTGCCATCAAATGTAGCGTTGCCAGATGCATCTCCCGCCAGTGATATCGTCCTCCCACTCTCAAGCTTTTGGGCTGTAATCGCCTTGTCCGCATTTGTGGCCTTAGTCGCGTTAGTTGCTCCCGTTGCGTAAGCTGCCCTGTCTGCCGTATCCGCGTTAAAACTGGTCTTTGGGCTTCCGATGGGATACTCAACAACATAGGTGCCAGAATCTTTTATGATTCTTACGCGGTCATTAGCTTTGAATACCACAAAGGCGTTTACTTTATAATGCTTTTCGGTCGGTGTTTCTTCACCGTCAAAAATCAGGCTTACGCCATCGTCGTATACTGCTCCCACCGTCGCAAAGGTTGCGTCTTCCGGCTCGCGCTGTTCTTCTTGTATTTCTTCTTGCTCTTGATAGCCTATCATATTAGCACCACCTTCTTTGCGGTATGTTTCATTTTGCCCCCGGCCTTTAGCTGCATCATCCAGCCCGTCTCTTCATAAATGCCTTGTAGCTCGCCGTTATATAACGCCACAACGTCACCCACGCCATGCACGGGGTTTAACATTGTGTAAAAAACGGTTTGTTCGGTTGCCAGCATTGATTTTATAGCAAGGTTGTTAGCGTATTGCTGCAACGCTTCCTGCGATGCGATATTGTCTAGTTTAATCGGCGTTGCAAGGATCCTCCTACCCCTACTTACGGTTGACAATGCACTTAATGGACTATCATTTACGCCCGTTGCCGTCATTGCATCCTCATAGTCGGGATTGGCCACCGTCACCACAAAGACGTTGGGCGCGTTAAATACATCCACCTTTCTTGTATAGTTATTTCGAATTATTGAAAAGCATCCTTCACGGTATTCGTGGTCGATATTCGCACTCGTAGGCGCAGCATATCGCTCAAGCCGCGCGATTCCATCTAAGTCGAACCATATACTTGAAAAGTTGATTTCACTAAGTAACGCATTGATTATAGCTAAATATTCCGTGCCAATTTCCCAGTCCTCGCGGTCGGTCGCAATCGTGTCGCTTGCCTCGTCGGCTATCACCATTTTTATCCCAGCATCCTGTAGCAAGTTGCCTATAGCGTCAAGGTATTTTGTCCCGGCATCTATATGCAGTCTTGTTTCGGTTTTCTTTTGTTTTAACTTAAGCGCACGATCATATGCCTCTATTTGGTCAATATATGCACAGTGTTCGTCACATTGAGTTTCGAGCGTGCCTATCATATACACGCCGACCGGGTATTCATGTCCATTTATGATGAGATATGGCTTTATTTCGTCGTTTAGATAGTCCACAGCAGCATTATGTCTAAATCCCCCCGAGAGCGACATTTTTATAGCGCCGTCTGCGCTCATCGTGACTGTGGGGGCATCGTCCCCCACAGCCTCGAGCGTCCATTGTGTAGCTACATTGTTTCGCAGTATATCAAAACGTGCGGTTATTTTGTAAAACCCATTATTCATACTCCACGGCCTCCGTCTCGTCCACTTGCCGTATGCTACATTGGTATGTATCATAGAACCGCTCGGATATCTTCGTTATTTCCATCATCATACCCGCTGCAATTCGCCCATCCGAATCCTTGTATATGACATTCTTGCCGAGCAAAGATTCAAATCTCTCAGCTGTATTACTATCCTTAAAGGCAGCATCAAACGAGAAAGACTTACTTATCTGCCCCGCCGTTTCAGCAACAGGATATTCTCGCCCCGCATAGTATTGATAGGATACGTCCTGCCCGATATATGTTGAGCGTATTCGGTTCCGGTTCGCACTGCACCGCAACGATATCCATTCAAACTCATCGACTGATGCTATTACAGGCTCGGCTGCGGTAAGGGTTACCATTGCAAAATTGGAAAGTGTGTAGTTGTCCCCATCCGCGCCGCGCACCTGATACTTGCAAGTGCCTATGCTGAGGCGGTCGTAATATTCAGTGTCCGTCGTTTTTGCTATAATTTCCCCGTCCCTGTACACATAGTATAGTTTGTGCTCGGTAGAGCTCCATGTTAGTCTTGCAACTGCGTTTTGTTGTGCATACGCCGCAAGCGTTATTGCGCTGCCCGGCGTATTCTTTACGGCAATATCAAGCCTCGACCACTCGCTCCATAAGCCATATTCATTTTGCACCCGTACAGCTACGCTATGTGCGCCATCCATAAGATAGCGTTTTACTTTATATCGTTTGGCGTTGCCGTATTGCTGCGACTCGACTATGCCGTCCACGCTGACCTGATAGGCCATCTGCCCCGGTGCAATCCACGTAAGCAGCGGACGCGGCGTTGTGGTTGCCTCTAGCGACGGGGTTTGCGGCGCGCCTTGCACTATAAAGTTCGCTTCCGCACTCCACTCGCTCGTTGCGGGCGTTGGGTTATCATTAGTTACGCGCACACGCCACGATACCTCACCGCTTGCAAAAGTGTTTGCGTCTACCGTACAGCTATGCTCGGCAGATGCGGCAGACTTGGCAAGCGTCCAATCCGCGTGGGTTGCGTCTTTATATTGCAGCTCATAGGACGCTTGGCTTCCGCTCGTATCATCTTCGTAGCTCCACTCAAACATTATGGGGGATGAGCTGCTTTTATAGCTGCCCTTGGGCGATATAGGCGATACATTTGGCTTGCTATCCTTGGTGGTAACTATTAACTGCGGAATTGTATCTGGCCCCCAGTTGCTTGTGTTGCTCGGCCCGACTATCATATCACACTCAGCAGCACCATATGCGTAGCAGCTCAAAAGCATACATGCCGTTGCCTTGTCTATGCCCACGCTTGGGCCGCCCATTTCTACATAGCTGTCGTACTCTTCCGTTATAGATGTGCCGCTACCATTAACTTGCCACATTTTGTTGTTGGGCGGAGCGGAAGCTCCCGTCCCAGCACTATATATAGCATATGTTACAGTTTCGCTATCCCAATTCTCCGGCAGTTTCCCATATTCTGAGCGCAGTTCGACAAAGCAAGCATTGCCCGCTACCCCGCGCAGCATTATTGTCGATATATATACTCTTAGCTTTATCGATGTAACTATTTCGGATTGGATTTGCTGTAATTGAGTACGGTCAAACCCAATAAGCGCTTGCAGTTGCGGATTTGCTTCTGGATTCGGTCCGCTGCCGCCGCGGGCTGACATCAACATCTGTTGCATGCTTCCACTTGCCCATTGTGGATCTAAAGGATTTAACACTGCACCTTTTACCGCATTTAGCGTATATTCATGCGTTGCCATATTTTATCCTCCCATATACCCCATGCGCACGCTGCGGCGATAATTCTTAGCCATTTCTATTAGGCTTTGTATATCATTTATGTCGCTTGCGTTAATGTTGAAATTAAAAGTATCACCGCCCATGCTGCGGCTGTCCTCTGCGCTGTATACCCTGCTCCCCTGCGGCAGCTCGACGATTTCCGGCCCGCGTTCGCCTACCCAAGTCAGCCCGCCGCGCCAGTAGTCCGTGCCGTCCGCGTTGCGGCCTATGTTTTTGCCAAAGCCGTTGTTCCACGCCCGAGCCGTGGCGCCTTTGTCGCTGAAAACTTGAGCCACATTCTCGCCGTATCGCACGAGGTTGCTGTCGTCAAAGCCTTTGCCGTTGGCAAGGTTAATTAGCTGCTTAAACAGTTCTATTACTATGGCTATCGTGTTGGCTACTATGGTCAGCGCGTCGGCCACCACGCCCAGCGCAAGCGCAAGCGCTTGTAGCGCAGGCACACCATCCTCCGCGGTGCCGAAAAGGACATCAAAAAGTGGCTCGAGCGCGGATACCACGTCAAGCAGCGCGCCGAAAACCTCTAAAATGCCCGACCCTTCGGCGGCTTCTTGCAGCCGCACGAAAAAGTCAGTCCCCTTTTTCTTTAGATTTTCGACTGCCGGAGCCATGCCGACGGCAATTTGATTTTTGAGGGCTTCGTTTGAGCGGTTCATGCGCTGTACCTGGTCGTCAACCGCGCCCAAAGCATCTAATGCCTCTTCGCTCATTACATAGCCTACATTGTGCGCCTCTTGGGCAAGTTCGCGCAAGCCGTCGCTGCCGGCTTTTATCAATGGGTTTAGGTCGCGCGCGGAACGCCCGAAGATGGTCATTGCTATCGCGTCGCGTTCCGTTTCGTTGCTTATGGCGCCAAGCGCGTCTATTACGTCGCCAAAGACATCTTGTGCGTCGCGCAGCGTGCCGTCCGCATTTTGCACGCTAATGCCCAGCTTGTCAAAGGCTTCCGCTTGTTCTTTGCTGCCGCGCCGTGCCGCGTCCATGCTCCTTATCATTTTGGTTTGGCTCGATGTAAGCGTATCCAAAGACACGTCCACAAGCTCAGCGGCATACTGATATTCTTGCAGCGCTTCGGTCGATAGCCCCGTCACCGCGGATTGTGTAAGAATTTCATCCGCGTATGCCGCTGATTCCTCGGTCATTCTTATAAGCGCTTTTTCGACTTCTATAACCGCCACGGCCACTGCGGCAAAGCCCCCCGCAAGCGCAAGTGTCTTCGTATCAAGTTTGAGCATTCCGTTAAGGGTGCTTGTCATTTCCTTTGGCAGGCTTATACCGAATTTGCCGCCGATGTCGTTGAGCGCGTCTCCAAGACCTTTCGCTTGCCTCGTAGCATCTCCTTCGCCCTTGCCAAAGTTTTCAAGCGCACGTGTATTTTCGTCAAGCGCCCGCTGCTGCCTTATGAGCGCGGTTTCCGTGTCGGTCACGCTTTTCGCCATACGAAGAGTGCGGTCGTCGCTTTCACCGTAGGCTTGCTTTAGTTCCGCGAGACGCTTTTTCTGCAAGTCCAGTTTATCAGACAGCGAAAGCACAACCCGGTCAAGATTTTCGTTTGTCGCGGTCAGGGCTTCAAGGCTTTTTTCGTTGCCCTTGTATTGCTCTTGCAGTTTTTTGCTCTCCGCGCTCAGCACGCTAAGTCCGCCGTTTATTTCCTTAAGCGCTTGCCTATACTCTTTTTCGCCTTCTGCGACAAATCGTGTTCTGATATTCGGCATCGCTTTATACTCCTAAATAGTCCGCAAGACTTACGGGCTTTTCGTCCTTTTTCGCCTTGCTTATTTCTTGATATGCTGTTAGGATTTTTGCCACGCGGTATGGCGTTGCAGTTGCCCAGAAATCACGTTCGGGCAGCCGTAACGCCATCACCCACACGGCAAGGTACCATGCAAAATTCAGCGGTTCTCCGCTGTCTCCGTTTTTTTTTCTGTGTCCTCGCCGCCAGCGCTTTTCAGCGCGTCGGACACAAGGGGCAAAACTACGCCACTTACATAGCCCAGTTCACTTATGGGGATTTCGCGGCCTACCTCGCGGACGGTCAAGTCGCCGTCCGTAGCGTCATTTATCATCGCCGTCAAAAATGTCAGCGTCGCCCGCACGGTGCTGCCCTTAAACGCACGGGATATGTCGCCGCCGTAGGCTTCCTGCACGTCCGCCAGAACATTCATATTGCAACACAGTTTTATTTTTTCTCCACGCCATTCAAACGGCGCGGTTTTAAGTCTGATGTCGTCCATGCAGTCACCTTATGCGCTCGCGCCAAAGCAAGCATTTATCCATGCTATAGCCCCGGCAGCATCATCAAGCACGGCCACCTCCATGATGTCCTGTGTTGCCGCATCGCTTGGCAAAAACTGTCCCGTCGTCGTCGGCGTTTGAAATTGTATGTTTTCGCCCTTGGTCTGCAAATTCATGGCAGGCTGGCCAAAAAGCACCTTATGCACAAAACAAGCCGTTACCTTGTTCGAGCCGTCCCGCATATCGGGCGCATAAAAGCCAAGGCCGACATACTTGGGCGTGTCCTTCGCCGTGGTCAATAGACTCTTGGTCGCGGTAGTGGATATGGTGCGTGATTTTTCGGTTACGCCAAACATTAGCTTCTGGGCGTCGTCTGGTATGTACTTCACGCCCGCGGATATTGTGCCGCCCGTCACTTGTTTCATATATTCAGCGAGTTTGCCTTCTGCATATAGTCTGCCCTCGGCGGACGTAAGGTTAAGCTGCACAGTCATAGCGTCGCCCATGCTTGTGGGGGTGTCATATGTCACCGTGCCGCTTGCGTTTTTGTACTCGGCCACTTTCAGGCCGCGCAAGTCAAAAGTAGGCATTTAATTTAGTCCTTTCTCCTTCAAAAAAAGGTCGGTTTTTTGATTTACAAGTTCTTCATATTCTTTGCGGGCTTGTTCTTCTGCTTCTGTCCAAAAGTGTGTGCCGGTGTAGTTTGACCGCCCATAATTTAGGACAAATGCAACCTCGCCATTGCGGGTGCCGTTTTCGCGTTTACCCGCCGCCTTGACCTCGACATATTTCTGCCCGTCTTTGTCTTTGCTTTTGGTGATTTTAATAGATCTTAGCAGCTCACCCGCCCTAAAATGGCGGTACCGCGTTATGCTCTGCTCGACTTTGGCTTTTGCGATTTGCCCGCCGTCCGCAAGCACCGCATCTATAAAATCTTCAAGCCCTGCATCAGTCTCTTGCAGGGCTTTTTGTACTTCGTCAAGTCCGGACAGCTCGATTTTAGCCATATATACCGCCCACACGTGTCGCCGTCATGGGGATGTGATATAGCCCCGTATCCGGCTCGTAGTCCTCAGCGTTCACGGTGCAAGTCCATCCCGCCGTCTGCAAAAGTCGTTTGATTTCAAGCAGCTTCTCTGCAAACGGCGCGGTCTTGGTGTAGTAGTCTACCGCGTACAGCACAGACGTTTCCGCCTCGATTCCTTCGGCATACAGCGTTGTCGATTGAGTGATAAGCTGATAGGTAATATACTCGTTGGCCTCTCCCTTATAAGGCGGGTGGGTTACGGGCAGCTTTAGCGCGGCCAAAGCATTATTTATTGTCACGCTGCCGCCTCCTTTCACAGGTCAGCTCCACGCGGTCAAGACTTGGCTGATATGTGCGTACAATGTCGTATATATCGCCGTTATATTCAAGTTCTTCTTCACCCGCATAGTCGATTGTATTTACCACAAATATTACGTCGATTCGTCGATTGACAGCAGCCGCGGCGTAGTATTCCTGCCGCGTTGCGCTCTGCTTGTCTGCCCACACCTCGCGGGTTGTCACGGTCTGAGTAGCAAACCCGTCTGTTATGGTTGGCGTTATCTTGCGCAATTTTATGGTATCGTCAAAGTGGTTAAGCACGGTACTTGCCGTTAAGCGCCATGCCGTTTTTTACGCGCTCGTACACGCTGCGCATTTGCGTGTCGCGTTCTATCACCCAGCGCACATACAGCATCACAGCTGCTTGCACCATTGGATCGTAGTCGTTTATCCTCTCTACCCCTGCCGCAGACAAGTCCGCTTTCGCCGCCTCTATAAGCGGCACAAGTTCAAGCTGGTCTAAGTCCGTAGACTTGCGGCGCAGGGACGTGCGCACGATGTTCAGCAGCATTTCCTGTGCCATTCCATTCTCCTTTTAGCAGGAAGAGGGGCTTGCGCCCCTCCCATTAGTCATTAGTTGCTTGCCTTTACAAGCTTAACAACCGCTTCGCCCAGCGCGGGGGTGCAGTCAAACATGCACACGCCCAGATACTTGTAACTGTTGGTGTTGATGTCAAAGGCGCTCTTTACGCTCATGCTCTCCGGCATGTTACCTACCACCTTGCGATAGTCGCCAAGATACGCTTCGTGTAGCGTCACATAGTCGCTTATCAGCACGGGATAGCCAAAGATGTAATAATTTTTGCCCTCCATCGTTACGATGTCATTCTTGGCTTTATCCTGCAAAGGCATAAAGTCAGTAAAGAGGGTGCGCTTGGACATCAAAAATTTAGCGTTGCTATCATAGCCCGCGTTAAGCAGCCCGATAAGGTCAAGCACGTTCTGGGTGGACAGCGTGCCGGTCTTGGTGACGGTTACGCTGTTATCCGCGCCCCAGGTGTTGGCCTTGTCTATGCCCTTCGGTTCGGATGTGCCGGATCCAGATATTATCAAGTCCTCGACCTTACGAGCAAGGGCTTCCGCCAGTTTGTTTACTATCCAAGTTTCAAAGGCGGGTATGCTCATCGTTTTCACAGTGTCGGATATCTGCACCAGCTTGGTGATTTCATAGCCACCGAGAGATACCGTCGCAAGGGTGTCCGCCGCCGCGGTTATAGTTGCGTTCTCGGTGTGGATGGACGCGGCGTTATTAGTGCCTTCGACCGCGTACTTGACATTGCCCGCTACGGACAGCAGGTCAATTTCATTCAGCATCGGCGCGATGGTTTTCATTTTGTCGATTATCTGGTTGGCAAGTGCGGTGGGGATTACTTCTGCGCCAGTACCCGTGCCGTTACTATAAGCGCGCTTTTCTGCGTCGGTCATGGGCAGCCCGCGTATGGCCTTAGCCCATGCGTTACGATATTCAGGCGTGTTGTACGGGTCAGCGGGTTTTTCGGCCTTGCGCATTATGGGCGCGCCCTCGCCATTGCTGGTTATCTCCGCGATAAGCGCCTTGCGCTTTTCGGCGGTGGTAGTTATCTTCTGCTTTTCGGCAGTCAGGTTGCGCACCTCCTGCTCAAGCGCGTCAAGGTCAGCTCCATCCTTCTCAAGCTCGGCGGGTATCGCGGCCAGTCGGGCTTCAATTTCAGTCATAGTCATTTTTAAGTACCTCCATTAAGATTTTGATTTTTCTTTTTTGCCTTTCGCGCTTTGCGGCCTCCGCCGCCTCTCGCTCCGCCTCCGCAGAGTAAAAAGACCGCGCGCTGATGCTTGTCGCATCGTAGGCGGGTATATCTACGGCGGCCACATCAAAAAGCCGCTTGATACCTGTTATCGTGCGCGTCCGTGTATCGCGATTGTATTCTTCCGCACTCACCGTAAACGCAAAGGACATTTTGTCTATATAACCGCCTTTAATTTCTTCGTACAAGCGGCGGCCTTCTTCTGTGCCCGACAAATCGGCACTGATTTTCAGTCCCACGTCATCCACGGTCAAGGCAAGCGTTCCGTTTTTTGTCCGCGCCACGGGTTTCCCCATGTGGTTGTAGTTCATTACCACGTCGGCCATTTGCGTTTCGCTAAAGGCTCGCGCATCGATGGCTTCCTTGTACTGCACCCCGTCCCATTCATACATGACGGTTGGGGAGTTAAAAATTGCCGCGTATCCTTCTACTCGGCATTCAGCTTCATTCGCTCGTACCTCAAAGGCGCGGTATTGCCTATCATTCGTCACCATTGTCGTCCTCCGTTTCTTCCTCTGGTTCTTCCGGCTTCACCTCGCGCAGGTTCCTCGCCGTGTTGTCCGCGCTCATGTATTCCCCGCGTATCACATAATCGTCGCCGCCCTCGATGTGCGGCAGCTGCCATATATCGCAAGCCTGATTGCGGCTGATTATACCGCGGTCAAGCAGCGTTTGTGTCACTTGCAGTTTTGCGCTTGTCGATGCATACTGCAGGCGGTTACTGCTAAACATAATTTCGTTGCCAAACGCTATTGCGCGGTCGCTGTACGTCATGTTGGTCATAGCAAGGCCAAGCTGCACCGCAAAAGGTTCTATTTTGCCCTCGTAAAATGCAGTATAATCATCCTCATCCCATTCGTTCCGCAGTATTTTCTCATTTACACCGAAATAGTTATATACACTATCGTTTATGGCTTTCATTTGGTCGGCATCGACTATATACGGCTTGCTGATTATCTGCTTAACCTCGGCATATTTTGTATCAAACATCATTACGCCGCCGTTGTTGGCCGCGCCAAAGTTCGATTTTACAAAGCGTTCCCTCTCCGCTTCTATGTCGTCGGGACGAAGGGAGTTCCCAAGCTTGGCCATGAAGCGGATTGCCGCTGAATTTTTAATACCAAGCTCTATGCCTTGATTTTGCGTATCTATAAGCTGCAAAGTGGTGCGCAGGGGCGCGTTGTTCTCGCCAAAAAAATCTTGCTGATACTGAAATTGTGTTAGCACGCCAACCTTGCTAAATTCAATCGCCGCTTTCGCACCATTTGAAAATGTGTACCTTAGCCACGGCTCGCCGTCGTGGTCTACCAGTTCCGCCATGCTTGGCAGTATTGGGTAGTAGCCAATTATACGCTCAAAATACTCATCGTATATCGGTACAATAAAAGCATTATTATCAACGGCAAAAATCGTTGCCACGCGATATAAAAACTGGCTCGTGTTTTGCCACGGGTTCGGGCGGTGCTGCAAAAGCCGCGCAAGCTGCTCGTTGTTTGTAACCTCTGGTTTAAGCTTTGACGCATGGGTAGCGATTGCGTGTATGGCCGCGCGCGTAATTTGTGCCTCATACACCCCTCCCGAAAAAGTGGTAAACGCCGGCGTATATCCCGTCAGCGTCTGAAAATATCCGTCCACCGCCTTTGCTTGCGGTTTGGGGAAAAGCTTTTGAAAAAGTCCCACGGTATCCCCCTTATATCATGTTTTCATAATCTGTTTTTTTGTCTTGCAGCACTACATATGCATCAAGCAGCGCCATAAAGCCGTCAATTCGCCGCGTCGGTCGGGACGTTTTGCATGGGCGGATATTGGCGTTTTTATCTTCTTCATATGCTACATTGCTAAAATTCCACTTGTCCAGCGGGTTGTCATTATAGACTATAAGCTTTGCAGCCAAATCCGCACCGAGTGATTTCATCGGCGCGGACAGGGTTTTATATCCCTGTATTACAGGCACCATGCTTTCCGCCCCAAAGTGTCCCCGCATTTCCTCAACAAAATATGTCGCGCTCCAACTATCGTAGCCAATCCATGGTATGTAGATGTCGTTCTGCTCCTGCTGCTCCACAAACCAGTTAACAACATCGTGCGCATATACCTTATTGCCCGCACATGTGCGCATAAGCCCGCGCTCTATCCACACATCATATGGGATTTTATCTTCGCGGACGCGCTTTTCTATCAAATCTTCTGGCAGCCAGTACATAGATTTGACATATATGTGCGGGTCGCCCCGCACCTGGAAGATTACCTTTGCCGCCGTCAGATCGGTAGTGCTTGACAAGTCCACGCCGCCTATGCCGTAGCGCGGTTTAAGCTGTGCCAAATCGTAGGTTGTCCTGTTTTCAACTTCTTCAAACGTCAGCCATGCTTCGGATGTTGTTTCGGGTATATTAAATTCTTTGCATACCAGATTTTTGACAAGCCCCGGATTATCCTTCGCGCGTTCGACCTTTCGGGCAAGCGTTTCATAATTCTTTATTGTGCCAAGTCCGGGGTTGGCCTTCTTCCAGCAGCTGGGGTCAGTCCATTCCGCGCGTTTATCCAGCTCATATATAAAAGCTATCATGGTCTCGTCATGATAGCCTGCGGGGTCGTCGTATCCATTTATGACGCGGCGCGCCTCGTCATATTTCTGGTCGTATATGTCCTCGCGCACAGTTCCCGCCGTTGTCGTTATGATGTTCAGCGGTTGTTCGCGCGCGCTGTTGCCGTCGATTACTACATCGTACAATTCCTTGCCGCGCTTCCATGCGGCAAGCTCGTCCATTATGCTTCCGTGGACATTCAGGCCGTCCAGCGTATCACTATCGGACGCAAGCGGGCGGAATGTGGCCTCGTTAAAATCTGCTACCATTTCGCCTACAAGCGGTCGCACCCGTCGCAGCAGCACGGGCGACTTTTTCACCATGCGCTTTGCTTCCAGCCACACAATTTTTGCTTGGTCTCGTGTGGTAGCCACGGCGTACACATCTGCGCCGGCTTCGCCGTCCGCAAGCATAAGGTATAGCCCGATAGCGGACGCAAGCAAGCTCTTGCCATTTTTGCGGCCTATAATCAAAATGGCCTCGCGGTATTTTCGGTTACCCTCAATATCCACAAAGCCAAACACAGTTGACAAAAAAGCTTTTTCCCAAAGTTCGAGCTGTATTTTCTGACCGCCCAGTTTGCCTTTGCTGTGTCGGCAGTAGTTTTGTACAAAGTCTATGACGTGCTGGGCGCGCTTGGGGTCGTAGTAATATTCGCTGTTTTTGCTGTCAAGGTCAGCTACCACTTTTTTATACGTTCGCCTTACCTTGTCGCTTACGATTTCCTCCCCGCTTTCGATTTTTGCGTAGTATTCTCGGATAGGGTTAGCGGCTGCTGACAAACGCCTCGAAGCCATCATCATCACCGCCCTTGGTTCCCAGTTCCTTTATCAGTTTGACGATCCCGTCTGCCGTTCGCGTCGCGCTGTCGGCGTGCTTCGGCAGCTCCTTTATCAGCGGGTGTGCATATAGGTTCTCGCGTCCCTTGACGTATTCCTTTGATACAGCAGCGTCCGAGTTATTAAGTTCCTCGCGTATCATCGATATTACGCGCTGCTGCACGGCGTACATTTCTATTTGTGATATTAGCAGCGGGTTTTCTTCCAGCCCATACGTTTTTGCAAGGGCGCGCAGTTCTTCCACGCCCACTTCCTTGTTTTTCTTTTTCCTTCCCGCCATGTTAGTCCATCTCCTTCTATCTTCCAAAAAATCCTTGCACGACCCGCGTATTATTCGTATCTGGGGCGCCCGGTATCGCCCACCCCGCTCCGCGGATCAGGATAGGGGGAGGGTCACCGTCCTGCCGTCCGGCATTATCACGCTCGGCCGCGTCTTGCCATGCACTTTGTTGTGGCAATCTTGGCAAAGATACATCAGATTGCTGTGATTAAGCGCCACGTCCGCATCCATAATGTTTTGTTGGTCGAGCTCCTGCTTGTGATGCACTATGTATCCCTGCGCCTCATGGCACAGTTGGCATCGCCCTCCATCTATCGCTATGCGGTCGGATATAAAAGCGGCGCGGCACTGTCGCCACGCCTTATGAGTGTAAAAACCCTTAGTATACTCTTTAGCCATCAATCTCCCTGTGCCATTACAATGGCCGCTGTCGCTATGTCGTCGTCAATGTCTATGACGTTCGCCGTGTCCCCGCGGGTACAATTCCACGCGGCTATAATTTGCGGCTCACCACCATCCGATTCGCTTAATACGACTATTGTTATTTGTTCAATGTCAACGTATTTGTCCGCGCCATAATGTGCTATAAGGATATCAGCAATCTTTGTCTTAACGCTTTGCTTAAATTCCGCATCCGGGCTTGCGAGCGTGTACACCACAAGATTGTTCGTATCATCTATGTACCCCGCCACGCCGAATGATTTAACCACGTCGTCATATACGTCTGTCCCCTCGCCAGTGTGCGCAATCGCGTTAATCATAAGCGCTGCCACCAGCACGCACAAGACGATAAACCACGCTTGCTTGTATATCGGCTTTTTTGCCTTCGGTGGCTTCCCCTCACGCTCGCGTAGGATTTGCTCCGCGCAGTCCTTGCAGTATCCGCTTTTGCTAAGGCAGTCCGTCTCTTTGCCGCAATTTTTGCAGTATGCCATTATGATATCCTCCCATCACGATGTGATAGGTCAATCATAATACACAGTCGCCACGGCGTCAACTTTTTCCCCTCCTTGCCGGATACGGGCACTCCTTCACCCCGCACCGCTTTTGCTTTTGGTTATAGTGGTCACACTCAGCGCAGGATTTTGGAGTGCATATCCACTTTATATCAGTGCTATTGTGTTCTGGCGGCGGCACCCACTGTATTTTTTCCATATATCCCCCTTTGAGAAAAGAGCCGCTCTACGCAGCCCTTTTCTGATGATATCAGTATAGCACATAAATCGTGTTGTATCGTGTTGACTTTTATGGGGCAATGCGATTTATCAGCTTTTCCACGCCTCGCCGTTCCAGGGCCTTTGCCCAATCCTGCGACACATGCATCCTCTGTGCTATCTTTTCCCAGTACCCGCTTTTCGCCACGCCGTACTCCACATACCGAAGCTTTATCACCTCGCACTCCAGCGGCGGCAGACACATCACCTCGAACTCTATCATGCTCGCGTGATAATTCAGCTCTTGCAGCTCGGTTTCAAGGCGTTGCTTCTTGCGTTCGAGCCGCTTTATCTCGCGGGTGGCTTTCAGCGCCGCATTGTATGTGGCATCAGATACCCCGCTCCCATGCGGCATACCCGTCAGCCTTTGCGGGTGAAGGTCGTACTGACTTTCAATCTCTTCATCTACCGTCACAAGCTGCCGCTCCTTGTCCGTGCGCGTACGCTCCGCATTGCCCCAATACATCAGCAGCCGCCTCACCGCTGCGCGTTCGTTTTGTCGCTTTTCTTTAGCGCTTATATCCATCCTGCTACCTCGCCTGATTTTTCGCAAAAATCGAAAAAATTATTTTCCGTTGAGGGGGCCGCGGTACGGGCCGCCTCGGTTTAGGGATTGTCATACCCCCTCCTTGTTCATCTTTGCGCCGCAGTTGGGGCAGTAATGATAATTCAAATCAATAACATCATCGCCTATTTCAAAACACCATTCCTCATGACATATAGAACATTGGATAATATTTAGCCCGCAGTAATCATCTTCGGCTTTCAGCCATTCCCCGTGTCTTACCGGGGCAACGTCGGCGGCGGGGAACTTGGTTAAGTCTTCATTTATTGCTTCGCCGCCCCGAAGATAAGCATACGCCTTCGGCGTTAAGTCGGGGTCAACCTGTGCTTTCAGCCCGTGCAACGCCTCGCGAAAGCTCTTAATAAATACGTCAACGTCTATATACTTACTCACCGCTTTTCCTCCTTTGACGGCATTTTACCAATTTGGATTTCTGCGTAGTCCACATCGTTTAATAGATACTTATCCCGCAAATATTCAGCCATTTCTTGCAAGCAAGCGGGGCATAAATGTACAGGGATTAACAGTGGTGTCGGTCTGCTGCCATCGCATGGTATAAACCAGCCGGGCAATACAGCCTTCCCCAATTCTGCTTTTTCGCACTGAAGCTGAAATTCTTGATTACACATATCACATTTTTGAAAATATCTTGCTACTACCTTACTCATGGATTAGTCCTCCTTCGGGGGTTCTGGCATCGGCATCCAGTGAGTTACCTCATCGTCAACGACATTGTTGTACACATCATCTGGATTATAGTGGCGATATTCCCACCATCCCTCCGGGATAAGGTATACGTCTCTTTCTTCATCATAGTCAAAATCAAGGTCATACCAGTTCCATGCACTATCATCAGTAGAGATTGTTCCATCTTCATACATTGCGGTTGTCAACACTTCATGACCATTGCGCAAGGCCCGTATAAATACTTCTATTTCTGCCTCCGGCAACCTATCCTTCACGCTAATCCATTCGCTCATTTTGATTCCTCCAACAGCTTCTTGATCGCTTTCGTCCTGCATTCTCTGCTGGCCTGCACCACGATGCGGTCAACGATTGCCTCCTTGTCCTTATAGATAACTCCACGGACGCACTCGGCAATAGTCCTCTTGTATAGGTTCCGGTCGCAGGAATAATCGTTGTAGAGCCGCTCAGAAATTACCTTTGTGAGCATTTCCTTAAGTTCATCATCAGGAATTTCAATCTCAATTTTCATGGTAAATCCTCCTGTGGCTTTGTGAACACAATTTCTTTGTCTCTCCTGAATAGCAGCGTCAGCATCATTAACACATCCAGCAGGGTTGGGTGGTGCAAGACCACCTCTCTGCCACCTTCTCTAATTTCACAAATCATTTCTCTTTATCCTCCTCTCCGGCACGGCGGTTCCATGCTTCTGCAATTTGTTCTTTTGTTGCGATGCAATCATCCAAAGTGAACACCATGTCGCAACCATCGCAATAAATCACAACATCTCGGAAATAGCTATATGCCACGTCCAGCCGAACTTCCCCGCCGCAGAACGGGCACGGTTTAAGCTCATTCGGCATGGTGTTTCTTCTTGTTGCTTCTTCGCGTGTCATTGGTTGCCTCCTAACTCTTGTTCCATTAGTGCGCTTGCTATTCCCTGCATGCAATACAGCGCAGGCGGAAGGGCGATTCCGTTGCCCCACATTTTGTACTCCGCGCTGTCCGTGTGCAGTTTGTTATACCAGGTAAGCATCTGATGCTCGGTGTACTCCTTCACCACCTTGCCGTTGATAGCGGCGTGCGTGTTCCGCACGTCCAGCCAGAAACGATATTCCTCTGGGGTGAAGCTATCCTTCGTATCAATATCGCCCCATCCGTCTGCGAAGCCTTGCAGTCTTGCACACTCAGTCGGAGTAAGGCGGCGGACGATGTAACGGACACAGTCTACGATGCAATTAAAGTTGTCCTTATCTGGCATGCGCTGACTTCCGCCTGCGTTATTCGCGGCGAGCGTGCCTACGGTTTGCGTCCCGTCCCAGTACGTTACTAAATGTGGGTCTTTATATCCTCTTGGCGGATGCCCCTGTGCGGCTAACGGGTGGCACGGGTCTCCCCACTTTGGGTTGCATCCGTTCTGCGGGCTGGTCACTTGTGTTGTGTCAAACGGCAGGCATTCCTTGATGCACACAATGGCGATTCCGCCCTGGTTCTTGCTTGGATTCGGGTCAGTGGTGTCCAAAGTCTTTGCAATTTCTACGCGCCTACATCCACTATTCGGATTTTTAGACTTCATGCTGTTGGATGCGAGGCTGTCGAAGCTATATGCCACAGGTTGAAATAGGTATTGGTCATTGTTGGTAGCCAACGTGGCGCTCTTATCGTTTTGCACTAAAGCGCCTTTTCCACCTCCGTCACAGCCGGATCTGATTTTTAGGGTGTAGGCTACAGCGTGAGGCCCGGATGCCTTCAACGTAGCCTGTATATCATCGTATACGCACGGCCCCTGTGCCGTGCAGTTTCCGCCTGTTGTGATGGCGTGGTCGATACCGTATACTTTTACAGCATCCAGTCCTCGTCCTCCGGCTCCTGCGCCCTCTCCCGTTCGATCATCTGCTCCAGCGCAATCTTGAGCATCGGCGGCAATGCCTTGCCACGGCGTTCTGCCCGTCTCAAAATACCCTCGCACGCCTTCGCGCTCAAATAGTACCTCTCCGGCGCGTTCACCTCTAAAATCGACGACAAGGTGGATTCTACGGCGACGCTGGGGCACTCCCCAGTATTGAGCGTCAAAAACTCGGTAAGCAAGACTCCATCCGTTCCCGACATAACTGTCGGCGTAAGCCCATCCGCTCGGTGGAACCGCAGGCATAACGGCTGTCGGCTCGACGATCTTGACGAGTTCTTCAAGGACGATGCGGAAGTCCTCGCCTTTGTTGCTGCTAAATGCCCCTGGGACGTTTTCCCAAAGAGCGAAAGTTGGATACTCTCCATTGGTTGCCTCCCTCATTTCTTTTATAATTCTTACGGCTTCAATAAATAGCCCACTTCGCGTTGTTTCGTTATCCCCATTTGCCTCATGTTTCAATCCTGCGCGCTTACCTGCAACGGACAAATCCTGGCATGGGCTTCCGAAGGTGATGATGTCCACAGGTTCAACCTCTGCGCCGTTCACATCCGTAACGCTTCCTAAATGCTTCATGTTTGGGAAACGGCTCTTTGTCACAGCGATGGGATACGGCTCGACTTCACTCGCCCAAACAGGCTCGATTCCGCACATGCTGGCAGCAAGCGGAAATCCTCCTGAGCCATCGAATAAACTGCCAAGTTTAATGTGATTACTTGTTGCCATTGAACCCTCCGTAGTAAGTGATTTCGTTGTAGGTATCCCACATAGTTTCCTGATCAAGTATCCTTGCTGCTTCTTCGCGCGTCATAACTCGTTACCGCCTTTCAACATCATCTCTGCCAAATCACAAGCTGCAAGATATGTCTTTTCGTGAATTGTTCCAACGTGTACTTTTTCATTGCTCTACCTCACTCTTTCTTTGTAACTCCTTTTGTGTAATTAAAATGTCATCCTCATCTGTGCTTTTTCGGTTTCGAGCCGCTCAGTAGCCTTTTGATAATATCCTTTGTGCGTTTCAAATCCCCAATATTCAAGCCCCGCACGGTAACAGGCTATAAGGCTGGACGCGCTGCCTACATGGGTATCGAGTATCTTGTATCCCGGTTTGGCATATAGGTTCAATATCCATGTATACAATGCTATCGGCTTCTGCGTAGGGTGAAAGCGCTTCTCTTTTGCCGTACCTTGCGGGGCGCAGGCAAACAATTTTGCATTGTCGTTAAAACTCGTCCATGCGTACTCGCACATAGGCACAAGGTAATCCTTAAATTCAGGGCATTTTTCGTTCACCAGCAGCCGCATATTCTCAACTACTTTTTTCAAAAGTTCCGGGTTGTCGTGGACATTGCCCATAACCTCCGAATATGGCATAATTTCATCTTCTTCCAACATCGTCGGCGGACGATCTCCTTCCTGAATAGCCCAGCCATTACAGAACCATTTGACAACCTCAACGGCTACATTATCAGGGTACAAATAGTCGTACCGACTTCCGAGTATACCCCCCTCAAAAATTCTCTTGCCGTTCTTGTCTTTAAGGCCGGTGTACTGGCCGACGGTGTCGGGGTCAACTCTATGACTACTGCCGTTGGCTGAATACTCAATAATGAAATGTTCATCACCGCTTCTATCCAGTTTCTCGGCATGGCAATACGAGCCTTCTACCCACTCACCGTTATCAATCCTCTTTCCACGGAATATTATTGTGCGTACCGCCATATATATCCTCCTTCCAGCAAGCCACATATCATCTGTTGACGCCGTGTCATGTCATCCCTCCACAAACTCGGGACAGCTTCTCACGTGAAACGAGCCCACAGGTTTGCTGGCGCTGCCATTGGTGGCATATAGCATCGTTGGCGTTGCTTTCCACCCCTCAACAGGGACAAAATTGCGCGCCCAGCTGCACATCTCCGGCCCAGCCGCGTGTGCGCATTGCCAGCACAGCGTTGGCTTGTGATTACAACAGCCGGTATTGCGCCTCTTTGCAGGTGTATGTGCGCCTTTACGCAGCCGATCTGCTATAGTCCATCTGGACACGCCATGCTCTTGTGCCAGTCTATCCATCGTCCAGCCCTCAGCGCGTTGCTTTTTCAAAAGCTCATAATCGATTGATGCATGGTTCCCCACGTTATGCTCCTTTCACATTCCCTTATATGGGCAATCACCCGTTGTATTTGCTGCCACACCGCACCGCATAAGGCTCCTTCGGCGTTCGCATCTGTGCGCCTCCCTGCCCTCCAATTCACAGTATGGGCAGGGGCTTGACGGGTCGTCTATCACAAGCCGCTCAAAGTCCTCTTTGGGGCAGATATAATACTCTTTGCCTATCTGCGCCGAGCTTTTCGGCACCGCGATGATCTCATAAAACCCCGCCTGCCGTTGCAGCGCTTCAACCTGTTCAGCGTCCCTGCCTTGCAAAAGATGCTGTGATATCGTTGTCGCTGCCCCCATCATCAGCTTGGCCGCATCTTCGTCCTCCGAATACAGCCGCCCCGTCTTTACCATCACGTCGCCGAAGCCAATAACGGCGGCAAGGGTGATTATCAGCTCTTTCAGGTCTTTGTTGATGTATGCTCCCATAGATACTCCTTTATCGTTCCTATCGCTTCCTCCGCGCCCTTGCAAACAACGGCCTTATAGCCTTGCTCCGCAAGCGCGGTTATCCAGCTTTTTTGCGTCTCGCTCACCACACCGCCTTTTTGCCGTTTCAGCTCGATGTATAGGCCGTGATACCCGCCACGCGCCACGGGCAAGCACATATCAGGCACACCTGACTTCACGCCCTGCGCCTTCAACGCGATTGCGGTCTTGATTGCCCGCTTGCCGCCGTTGGGGATGGCGTACAGCAGCCCCAGCTCGGGGCAGGCGGCGGTCTCCATTGCCGCCCATTGAAAGATTATCCGCTGCTCCGCGTCCTCTAAGGGCACGGTTGGCGGGGTGTATGTGCGTCTCATAAATTCCTCCATGCCGCAGATTGGTCGGCCTTTGTCACGCGCCTGTCCGCCTCATAAATCGGCAGCACCTCGCCGTCTATCCGCATCCGGACAAAAGCGCCGTCGGCTTGCATGCGCCGATACGCCTTGTAAAGCTCGGGGTAACTTTTCGCCGTGCGCAAAACCTTCGTTGCGCCATTGGTTATCTGGATAATTTCAAGTGTCGGCATGGTTTGCCCTCCAATTTTTGGCCTTGTCGCGGCTGACGTTAAGGCAATATTCTCCCGCTTGCTCCATAATTCTGCCGCCCGTAGCCTCGTCAATGTCGCATATTTCGCTGACCGTCCGCTCGCTGGATATGATTGTCACCTTGTCGCCCGCGTTGTAGCGGTGGTTGATGATTTCATACGCCAATCGTATGTCTGCTGATGTAGGCTGACTATTCGCCCCCGTAGGCTTAAACAGGTCGTCTATGTATAGCACATCGACCGATTTCAGCGGCCATATTAGGTTTTCGTAGTCTATGTCATTGACACAGGCTTTAAGTTTTGCGGCCTCGCTTGTCCACAGCATATAGCGGGTGCTTTTGCCGCGATTGATAAGGCTTGTTGCCAACGCCGTGCATATGTGCGTTTTCCCCGCGCCGCTCTGCCCGCCGATAAAAAACACTTTGCCGCCGGATTCGACGAATGTTACGGCGCGGTTTTTGATATACATCTGCCACGCCTCCTTGGCTTGGTAGCTGTCAAAGGTGCAACGCTCTGCCAAGTCTGCCAGCCCTGATTCTTTAAGCAGCCACTTCGACCGCCTAATCGCCATGCATACGCATTCGCGTGAACCCGTGGTGTAGCTTGGATACCCCAGCTGCTCGGTGGTGTCTATGACGTACTCGACAAAACCCTTGTTGCGACAAGCCGGGCAGTCATAGCCCGTAAGTCTGCCCTCCTGCGCGTTTACCCTGTCGGCCATTTTCTGCGCCCGTGCGAGCTTTTCTTCCGCTGTCATTTCCGATAGGGGCTTGTGCTGTGCTTTACAGCCAAGTACCATATCGAGGAGTTTCTTCCGCATTTCGCTGCGGGCTGCCTCCTTGTTTTGCTCCATTGCGCTCGTTCTCCTTTGCGTCTTTCGCCGCCCATGTCAAGATTGTGGCATAGTGGCTCTCATAGTGCTTTTTAGGCTTATTTTTGAGATACTGTGATAGCCGCTCTATGCGTTCCGCCCAGTCTGTGAGGCGGTTTTTAAGTTTGTCTAACTCTGCATCCGTCAAAAGCACATTGTCAAATTCGCCGTAGGCGTGCTTCGCGGGCGCGTTATCCCTCTTGGATTCGGATTCGGATTCGGATTGTATTGGATTGGATTGGATTATAGCCGCGCTCTGCCGCGCTTCGCCGCAATCTGCCGCAACTTGCCGCAAGCTGTCATCCGTGGGTTCGGGATACCTCGGTTTGCAGTCGCGGACGCGCTGGTGTTTGCTCCAATTTGGGAAATAAAAGTAGGGCCTCCCGCCTATCTCGTAGAGGGTGACGCAGCCTTTATCCGCCAACGCGCGGAGGGAACTACCGACGTCTTTAACGGTTAACCTTTCCCGAAACGGGAAAACGCGGCCTTTAATCACGGCAGGGCGGGCATCTCCGCGCCCTGCATCGTCAGCCTGAGTAATCAATCCTATCCAAAGCCGAAACTCGAAATCTGAAAGGGACGCTAACTTTTCGCTTGTAGTTATGCTCTCCTTTATGATTCTATTCGGCATGGCGTTCCTTTCAGCGGTCGCTCAAAAAGGGGATTACCTCATCCGTGAGAAGCGCATACAGCTCCTTAATTTCATCGTCCGTCATTGCAACCCCTTTTAATGGCCTGTTGTTCTTCCTGTCCCAGCGTCTTAAATCCCACTTCGGCGGATATCCGTTAAAGCCGCAGTGGTTAAGCTCAAGCGTATATCCGTTGGCGAAGGATATAGTCCCTATATCTCGGCTTATGTTGAACTCAAATTCCTTCCTCATACTCCTACCTCCTTAAAACGGCAAATCGCTGTCCTCGACCTGCTGCCATTCCTCCACGGGCGGCGTTGCGGGTTCCGTCTTGGGTGACAAAAACTCCACCTCATTTGCGATTATCTCGGTAACAGTCCGCTTGCTGCCGTCCTTTGCCTCATAGCTCCGGTTGCGCAACTCGCCCGATATAAATACCTTGCTGCCCTTGTCCAGATAGCGTGCGCACAGCTCGGCCAGCTTTTCCCATGCCTGTACGCTGAAAAAGTCTGCCGTGGTCTTGCCGTCTGCGCCCTTGTAGCGGCGATCTACTGCCAGCGTAAACGTGCATACGTTTTTGCCGCTGGTAGTCTGCTTAATGTCCGGTGTCTTGGTCAATCGGCCTATCATGCTTACATAATTCACAGGTAATTCCTCCCAAATATCTCTGTAAAATTCTCATCGGGGTATCTAAGTTCAAACGCCCTTTGCCCTATCCGCTGTAACAAGCGGTTGTTGTCGATGTTAAAATGCACTCCGTCGGGCGGCTCGTTGTGTAGGTCATGCCGAAGCCATACCCATAGGCCGTATTTTGCGCTGTTGCGGCGGTTGGCTCCGCCGTAGATATGGTGGCGCTCAAGCCCCTCGAGCGTCCCGCTCAGGAAGCACTCCTTTTCATCCTGCAAGATGCTCGGCGCGTCCTTATATCTTCTTGCCATCGTCACCCTCCCATCTGTCGCAAAGTAGGCTTAATTCTCTTTCTGTTAGGGTTTCTATCCCCAACTGCTTGCAATCTTGCACCACAAGGTCTATCAGTGCCGCCATCTGCTTGCGGTTGTATGTGCTGCTGCCGTAGTACGCGCGCAGTATCACGCTGCCGCCCGTATCCTCGTCCACATCATCCACAAACCACCCAAGCCCGTAGTGTTCCCAGACCCGCTTGAACGCGGGGGCGGCGGCGGCATTGATTACGATTAGCTGTGATATGCCCAACTGCTTGACCGTGTTGCGATATATCTCGGTGCTGCTAATCCCCGTCGCGTCCGCCAGTTTGCCCACCAGCACCCACATATAGGCATTTGCCGATAGGCTTCGCTTGGGCTTATAGGGCTTTATGGTCAAGTCCAGTTCGCCCTGCGGGATATCTTCGGGGCGGTCGATGTCAAACGACACCGACCATTTCCCCGTGGTAAAATCGCGTGATATCTTGCAATTACGCGCCCGCATTTTCCGCTCCGCTCTGCGCCATCAGTACGGCGACTTCCGCAAGCTGCTCTGTGGTAAGCTTTTCAAGGGGCTTCTTGTACCGCTTCATGCACGATGCATCTATCAGCCGTGCATCAATCCCGCTTGCGGCTATGGCCTTTAGGTACTGCGCCCGCTCAGGGTCAGGCTTGGCGGGGGTGGGGCTATCGACTATCCTGTCGCCCTCGTCCAGCTCCGGTGCAAACTGCGTGCCGTATCCCAGCATAGCCAGGGCGCGGCCTACCGCCTTCGTCTCGGCCTTTTCGATGTAATCGCCAAAGTCCTTTATGCTTTCGCTGCCCGTTCCGGTTGACTTCACAAGGCCGTTTTCGTCAAGGATTTCAGCCTTGAAAATGCAGTGCTTTGCCTCGGTGTCGTGGGCTATCATCTGCGTAGTGATTGCCCACAGAGGTTTGTCCTCCCTAAACCACACCAGCCGCCACATCACTTGCAAATAATCTTTGCCTTTAAGCTGTATCAAGTGGTCATTTGGGTTAAATTTCCTTGCCTCCATTACTTTTTATCTCCTTCCCAATTCTCAACGGGTGTTCCAGTGGGGTACTCGGGGCACTCGCCCTCCTGCATTAACCACCATTCCATGTCACTTCACCTGCATTGACTGCCGTTCGGCTATTACTGCGCAAGGGCATTCTGCGCCGCCCGCTATGTAATTTTTAACGCCCGTCTTATCTATGGTGTAGGTCACTTTAAGCAGGGCGGGCGCATAGTCCATTGCCCATGCCTTAAAGACTGCCTCGTCCTGTATCTCCACGGCCTTGGACTTGCGATAGCTGATAGCCACGCGGGGGCTTTCAAATTTCGCGCCGTCAAGCGCGTGGTCAAGGTATGCCTTGAGCCTTTCGGCCTTGCTTTCAAGCCTGTGCCGCCTTTCGGCAAGGGTCTTTTCTTCCTCGCGCATGGCCGCTGCTTCCGCGTCAAGGTTCTTCACCCAGCAACCAACATTTTCAATTTTCTTGTCGCGCTCCATCGCCAGCGCGTCAAAGCGCTCTATGTCCTCAATCTCGCCGTCCTCGGTGATAAGGGCTTGTATCTC
The DNA here is from genome assembly GCA_004558525.1 of Clostridiales bacterium. GTDB lineage: Bacteria > Bacillota > Clostridia > Christensenellales > CAG-138 > Phil1. The sequence goes on along the minus strand of SFCQ01000011.1, from coordinate 11,426 downwards.
CTTATCGATTTCATACAGTGTCATTTCTCTTCCCCCTTTAGTTTGATTATCTGTGCCTTTAAGACTGTATTCTCTGCCCAAAGCTCCGTCCGCGTCTTGCCGGGGTTCATCACGCAGTCCATGAGCATTTCCATGATTGTGTCCTGCATCGTGCGCCCCCGTTGGGCTTGTTGCAACTGCCTGTACAGGGCTTTTGATACCCTCAACGTGATTTTGTGCGGCCTGTCCTGCGATTCATGCCTACGGGGCTGTTTGGCGGCTATTTCGGGGTATGCGCCTTGCCATGCCTTGATGATGGGTCTATACAGCGTCACGCCCGTCTCGTCCGGCTTCTTGGCCTTTGAGTAGTTGCTCTTGTCGAACTTCGGGCAAACCTCGCGCCCAAGCCGTACCAGCTCTTTTGCGCTCCCGGCAGCTTTTTCATATCCGGCAAAGGATACCGCTTGACCAAATGGCCTACGCTGTGGTATAGTATCTATGGTATGCGATTTTTGCTCGCTTGGGATTGCCGTCTCAGCGGGCATTCTTTTTGCTTCCACGTTTATTCTCCTTCCTGATTTCACTGATGCACACCAGCGTTGCTATGCCAAGCCCCCATATCCAGAAAACTATGGATACTATCGCGAACAGACAATCATATATGTTCATTGCTTTACCTCTCTCAAAAGCTCCTTAAGCAACTTGACTTCGTGCTCCCGCGCAGCATCCGCAGCAGCAGCCGCAGCAGTCCACGCAGCATCCGCAGCAGCCCACGCAGCAGCCCGCGCAGCAGCCCACGCAGCAGCCCACGCAGCCCACGCAGCAGACCGCGCAGCAGCATCCCGCGCAGCCCGCGCAGCAGCCCGCGCAGCAGCCCGCGCAGCGGTCAAATCATCGTTGCTGATTTCTCCGCGCAACCACTTCCGCTTAGCCTCTATCGCCGCGATGCTTCGAGAGTCCGGCTCCCTTACAAAGGTTAGTGCATACTCCGCGCACCGACAGACGTATTCGTGAAGCACGGGCGCATCTATAAATTCCTCTCGCAATACCGCCCATAGCTTGTCCTCGTTTGATACGCCATCCAGCGCCAACACATCTAACGCGCTCCATTCATCACGCATCGCCGCGACTCGCGCATACCTTTGACGCCCTGCCGCTGTTTCAAGCCAGCATGGTCCAAATTCCTCAAACTGTTCGGGTGTGACCGTTTTCATCTCTTTCTCCTTCGCATCTGTTCGATATGCTCACCTTTTGCAATGGCCGCTTCCCATCTGCCGCGCCAGATTGCACGGCGTTTGCGCTCGGCCTCTGCTGCCTTGTCGGCCATTACACGGGCTACAAATTCGGCTTTTGTCATGCGCATTGTGTTTCCCCTATCAGCTCCGCCACGGTGATGTGAAGCTTCTTAGCCAACACGCGCAGCTCTTTCAAAGTGAATGTGTCCGGCTGGGCAAGGCGTATTCCTAAAGTCCGTTCGCACATCTGCATTGCCGCCGCAAGCTCGGCACGGCTTATACCGTACAACATCCGCTTGGATTCTATGATCTGCTTCATTCCTATCTTCATTTTCACAATCGCACCTTTCCCCATTGTCTAAATTCGCCCCGCAATTTGGGCATGTCCACATTGTTAAAACCTCCTTAGCGAGCAGCCTCATTCTCTGGGAATCCCTCGCTCCTTTGCTTTATGCCCCTTTCAAGAACAGGCTTACAAAATAGGTTTGCCCCTTGCCGGTTATCATGGGCGTTTGTGTTATCCTTACGCTGCCGTCAGGATTGTTAACGGTTCTTTCCTTGATCTCCATCAACCCGCGCTCCATGCTGTACTGCGTCGGGATGTTTTGATGCTTCATCAGGTAGCCGTTAGCCCTCAGCCATTTGAAAAGCCGATTCTGCCCAATCTCTATCCCGTTCTGCCTGATGAGTTTTGCAAGCTGGCCAATCAGTATCGTGGTATCGCTTGTTTCGACAGCCTTTGCAAATAGCACCTTCGGCTCGTCCTGCTCCATCTTGCATTCAAGCTCCTTGCGCCGCTCCTGCTCATCTTTGAGCGCGGTCAATATCTTGATTGCGGCCGCTGGGTCTGCTATCATCTGCTCTACCGTGCGGGGTGTCGCATATGCCCCATGCTTGCGGATGGCGGGAATAACTTCATGTGTTACCCACCGCTTGAATTCCTTCGCTTCCGGTTTGCGGCTACCAAGGACGAGAGAGTAAAGGCCGGGCTCGTTGATAATACTATACTGTTGTGCTCCACCGCGTTGTCCCGAATGACTCTCAGTTGAACTGAGGGTCATTTTTTCGTCAGAATCCAGACGTTCAAGCGCCATACTCGGATTCCCGATCTCCAACGCCTTACATACATCAGCCGCTACAAACCACGGCTCGCCGCCTCTTTCAATCACTCGCACGTTGCCGAATGATTCATGCTTAAATACTTGTAATTCGTTCATGTCGCTATGCTCCTTTCTGCTAAACTGTTCATCTACATCTCCTTTCTTCTAACTCGCTTGGTCGGAATCTTCCCGCAATAGCTCGTCCACTGTTACTCCGAAATAATCGGCAACACGCTTGAGCTTGGCGACGGATGGGGAAACCGTAGCCCACCGCCAAATTGTTTTTTTACCGAGACCTGCGCAGACTTCGACCTCCGTCAAAGACACACCTGTCTTTTTAGCCAAACGGCGTATATTGTCCATCAGCAATGTATTCACCTCCATATCTTGTAGTTGACCGATTACCGCATATTTGCTACAATACAGTTACCACACCGCCGCAGGAAATATGCGGTAAATGCTTTTGTATACTCTTATGTTACCGCATATTCGCGGTACTGTCAAGGGTGATTTTGCATATCTGCGGTAATTTTTTTAGGAGCTGTTTTTATGCAACTTGCCGACAAAGTAAACGAACTCTGCAAAAATGCAGGAACATCGATGAACGCACTTGAAAAGGCCATTGGGTTGGGGAAGGGCACTATCTGCCGATGGAATGATGTTATGCCGTCTATAGATAAGGTTGAGAAGGTGGCTGACTATTTCGGGGTATCTATTGATTACCTGCTCGAGCGCTCCCCAACTGACGAAGTAGAAGAGATGCTCGAGTTTTTACACAAGAACCCCGAAATGAAGGTATTGCTGTCTTCATCTTCCAAATTGAGAAAATCAGATTTAGATGCGGTTGTGACCATTGTCAAAAGAATGAACAGGGAGGATGATTATGAGTGAGTGAGTACGTTGCTGGACTTGATGTTTGCATAACGCAAGAACGCTTGCCAATGACGGTTAAAGCGTTTTGCAAGGTGTGCAGGGGGGAAAAGTGCATTATTCTCAATCAAGACTTATCAGACGAAAAGAAGTACGAAGCTGTTGAGCATGAACTCCAACATTTAGCAAATAACGATTTAGATAGCCCCGTAGCTGTAGCTCAAATCGAGGAACGTTTGAAACAGCTATTTTCAAAGTAGGCCATCTAATAATCCAGAGAACCATTGGGGAGGTACAGTTATCATGGTATGTCCTAAGTGTGGCAGCAGCAATGTAATCGTTCAAGCAGTTACCGCTATGAAATTGCTATAACGTTTTACCGCAGCGGGCATGGCATGGATGCGGAGCAATGGGACGATGATGAGGACTACGAATAAAAAAGTATCCCCCCACCGTCCGGCAAGACGGTAAAAAGGGGGGATGGGGGTGGAAATGCTTCTCCTCCCCTATTATAGCATACAAAAAAAGAAGGGGGCAATAGCAATGGCGAATGCAAAACAACTTCCGTCCGGCGCATGGCGCGTACAATACTACGATGCAGAGGGCAAGCGCAAAAGCATAACGCGGGACACAAAAAAGGAAGCCGAGTATGCCGCGCTGGAAGCCCAGCTTAAAGGCAAGCGAGAAGCGGCCAACATCACCGTCGGCAGGGCGATAGATGATTATATAGCGTCAAAAGATGGGGTACTGTCGCCGACCACGATAGCCGGATACCAGAAGATCAGGCGAAACAACATACAAGCGCTGATGAGCGTACCGCTTGGCAAGCTCAACGCGAAGATTGTGCAGCAGGCTTTCAATGCAGAAGCCAAGCGCGTCAATTGCCGAGGGAATTTGCCCTCGCCTAAGACTATGGCTAATACGCGCGGCCTATTCTCGGCGGCTATGGCCATGCACGGCCTTGAGTTTGAACCGACCATCCCCGCTAAACGGAAGCAGATGCGCGACTTGCCCGACCCCGCTGCCGTATATGAAGCCGTGCGAGGTTCGGCGGTGGAACTGCCGTGTATGCTGGCAATGTGGCTGTCATTTACAATGTCGGAGATACGCGGCTTGCGCGTGTGTGATATCAAAGACGGCATGGTGACCATCAATCAAGTCATTGTTGACGTTGACGGCCTGCCGGTGGCAAAGGCCGCTGCCAAAGAGTACGAGCGCAACCGAACGCTTGCAGTACCGCCGTATATCATGAGCCTGATTGAGCAGACGGAAGCCTGGCAGAAGGGCGAGGGGTACATTGTGCCGACTTCCGGGCAAACAATCCGCAGACGATTTGAGCGGCTATGCAACAAGGCCGGCATAGACATCACTTTTCACGACCTGCGCCACATCAACGCGTCCGTCATGCTAAAGCTACATGTTCCCGACAAGTACGCAATGGCGCGAGGAGGCTGGAAAACCGATGCCACCATGAAGCGCGTATATCAGGAGACATTCAGCGCTGAAAGGGACAGGGTTGACCAGCTCATTGACAACTATTTCAATGAGATTACCGCCAGCGACTAATTTTTTTGAAATTTCGTGTGCTATTTCGTGTGCTATTTCCTTACGGGAAATATCTAAAGTGCCTAAATTCCTCACTTTTTTGCCGCATGATTTTACGGCAAGGAACACGCCAAAACAACAAAAAGCCCAGAGTATCTGGGCTTTTTTAGTGGTGGAGATAAGGGGACTCGAACCCCTGGCCTCAGCATTGCGAACGCCGCGCTATACCAACTTAGCTATATCCCCAAGGCAAATAGTATTCTACAACAAATCCGGCGCGATTGCAAGGGTTTTGTTGCGGAAGTTTTGAGGGGTTCATGGTAACCTGAAATAGGACAGAAAAAAGAGCCATATCAGACGCGGTATAATTGAGATACACAAACAAAAGCCAGGAGGTCTACAATGACTCAGGAAGAGTACAGCACAGGAAATAGGTGATTTCGGGACCTGACGAAGGAGTAAATGGCGCAGATTGATAAACTGTTCACACAGACGCTGTCCAAAGCAACGAGAAGTATACTCCAAGCTTGCCGCCGCGCTGGAGCTTCGCAATGGTAACAGTGCTGCGGCAGCCAAGGCGGCAATACCGTTCTGGGGCATTGACCTCTTATATACCAAGAAGCGGAAATAAAACGGCTTGGCAGGGTCGGGCGCGGCCCGTTCACTTTTTCTTGATAAGCCGTTTATTTCTGCTATTTGCACTGCGTAAAACAAAAGGGTATGCACCCGTCAAGGCACATACCCTCGTTGTCAGCAATCCTTGTCTGGCAACTGCCATAATTCTTGTTTCATAAAACCTGTTTTATGAACAGCTACCCGGGGGCAGACTTTTAGCCGTTTCAGCTTTATATGCTGTTTGAGGCTTATTCTTCCTCTTCATCCTCGCGCTTGGCCTGCTCGATGATCTTCTTAGCCTCGCTACCCGGCACGTCCTCATAGCCTATGAACTCCTTGGTGAAGGAGCCGCGGGCCTGGGTCATGGACCTGAGGTCGGTAGCGTACTTGACCATCTCGCTCATGGGCGCGCGGGCAACCACCTCGGTTCCGTCCTCAACGGGGTTCATGCCCTCCATAACGCCCCTGCGCCTGGGCAAGTCACTGGTGATGGCGCCCACATAATCGTTGGGAACATGAATGTAATAGCGGTAGATGGGCTCTATAAGGGCAGGCGCGGCATGGGCGCAGGCTTCCTTGTAAGCAAGGCGGGCTGCGGACTTAAACGCGACCTCCTTGGAATCTACGGGGTGATACTTGCCGAAGAACAGCGTGGCCTTCACGCCGGTCATGGGATAGCCGGCAAGCACGCCGTGGAGCATGGCCTCCCTGGTACCCTTTTCAACGGCGGGAATGTATTCCTTGGGAACAACGCCGCCGACTATGGCATTGACAAACTCGAAGTCCTCGCCGTTGGTCAGGGGCTCAAAGCGCATGTTGACGACGCCGAACTGGCCGCTGCCGCCGGTCTGCTTCTTATGCTTGCCTTCGGCCTCCGCAGTGGCGCGGATAGTCTCACGATACGGTATACGGGGGTCTGCCAGCTGGGCTTCCACGCCGTTCTTGTTCTTGAGCTTTGAGCAGATGACGTCAAGATGCACCTCGCCAAGTCCGCTGAGCAGCACATCGCCGGTCTCAGCATTCTTTTCAAGGGATATGGTGGGATCCTCTTCAAGCAGTTTGTTAAGGCCTGCGAACACCTTATCCTCATCGCCCTGCTTCTTGGCGGATACCGCCAGGGATATGGCCGCCTTCGGGAAATCTATGGGAGCAAACTGCACGGGAGCTGAAGGATCGCACAGCGTATCGCCGGTGGCGGTGAACTGAAGCTTTGCAAGCGCGCCTATATCGCCGGCGATGAGCTTATCGACCTGAATGTTCTTTTTGCCGCGCATGATGAATACGTTGCCGCTCTTCTCGGTCTTTTCATTGTTGGCATTGTACAGCACGGTGGAAGCATCCAAAACGCCGGAGTGTATCTTTATTATTGAATACTTGCCGAACTGATCGACAACGGTTTTGACGACCTGGCCTGCGAACTTGCCGTAATCGGCCATGCTTATCTTGCTGCCGCTCTTAACGTCGGTAGCATCGGCGGGCTTGACCTCCGCTGCCGAGGGCATGTAGTGAACAAGATTGTCAAGCAGCGTGGCTACGCCTATGTTGGGGGCTGCGGCACAGCAGCAAACGGGGGTAACAATACCGTTCTTTGCGCCGTTGCTAAGGCCGGAGAGTATCTCCTCGCGGCTCAGCTCGCCTTCCTCAAAGTACTTCTCCATCAGCGCTTCGTCAGTCTCCGCCGCGGCCTCGGTAAGGGCCTCGTATATGCTCTGGGCCTGGCTTTCGAGATTGGCGGGGATGGGTATCTCCTTTTCGCCCTTGCCGTCAAACTTCCTGGCGACCATGTTAGGCACGTCTACATAGCCTACGAATTGGCCGCCTTCCATTATGGGAAGCTGCACGGGAACTACGCTCGGCCCGAACTTTTCATTTATTTCAGCCATAACCTTTGTGAAGTTCGCATTTTCGCGATCCATCTGGTTGATGACTATCATGCGCGGCTTGTCGTGCTTTTTACACATTGCCATCGCCTTTTCCGCACCGACGACGGGGCCTGATACTGCGCCGACAACTATAAGCGCTGAATCAGCAAGCGCCATTGCCGCGCTCACTTCACCGTAGAAATCAAAGAAGCCGGGCGCATCTATAACATTGATCTTGGTGTCCTTCCACTCGAGGGGAGCAAGCGCTGCGTTTATCGATATTGTGCGCTTTATCTCTTCCGGGTCATAGTCGGTGGTGGTAGTTCCGCTTTCTACCTTGCCGAGACGCTCAAGCAGCCCGGCGTTGAAAAGCATAGCTTCGGTAAGGGTGGTCTTGCCCTCTCCGCCATGACCGAATATGCCTATGTTGCGAATGTTTGCTGCGGTGTAGTCTTTCATCTTGCTGTCCTTTCCCGTATTGTATTTGAGAATATAATTGTTTATTAAAGTACAGGCCAAGACAACCGCTGCCCGCACTAACTATATTATTGTATCAGCCGAAACAAAACTTGTAAACCCGTTTTGCACTAAAAAGCCCAAGAGTAAAAGCATATTTTTGCTCAAAGGCTATCAAGCGTTATCCTGCCGCTCAGTTTGCGTCCGTAGGAGCCGTGCCGTAGGGCTGCCATGCCGCGTCCGGCTGCTGTCCGGCCGCAAGCGGGGCGCCTGTACCCACGAGTATTTCCGGCGGATTCCCCTTGTATTTATCCGTATAAAGCAGCTTGCTTTCCTTAAGCTCGCCGTTTACATACATATCCTGATACGCCTCGGCTACAAAGTACTTGTGGCCCGGTATGCGCTCAAGCTGATAGCCCTGCGGTATGGTTGGGTCGTTTGTGTATATTGTCTCCTCTATCCTTGAACGCTCCTCAAGTATCTCGTTTCTTGATTTATACGTTACTCCCTCCGGCAGCGGAGCGCCGTAGATATACACGGTTATCACGTTCCTGCGGCTGCTGCCTTCAACGGGAGCCACCTGAGCGAATATATAAGCCGGACTATCCGTATTGTTCTTCCATACAAAGTCTATTCCCCTTGTGTCAACCGTAGCGTCAAGGCCTACCGGCACATAGTCAGACGGTATGGTATGCGCGCGCCTGTCCACTATCTCCATATTGGCGCACAGTAGCGCATTGTAAAGCGTTGTCGATACCTGGCATATGCCGCCGCCAGCCTGCAGCGTATACTCCTTGCCGCCGCTTATGCCGTTTGCCGGCTTCCAGCCAAGCTCTATCGTCCTTGGGCCGACTATGGTGTTAAAGCTCCATTGTTCGCCTGGCTGCACAATGTTGCCGTTAATTATATCGGCAGCTTTTTGTATATTGAATTTTCTGTTCTGCTTTATCTCGTCGTCCCTAGGCGCGGAGAATTTGGTGGTATAGCTTGAGATAAGCTGCGTTTCCGCCTTTATATCGTCTATGTTGCCCGTCGGCAGCACGGCGTTAACTATTGCGTTTATCTCGCACACAAATTCGCCGTTTGAAAGCGCATTCTCTATCTCCTCAGCCGTCGCTTCAACATTAAGCGTACGTCCCTCGTCTCCGGCAACGTATTCAAAGCGTTCCTCGCTCGCCCAGTCGGTTATAGGCCTTGCGTAGGCGTTGGTGGCTTCCTTATTCACATTTTCGCTCATTGCGCTCAGCGCCGCGGTTATCCTGGCCTTATCCCATGTATAGTTGGCGTCGTATTCGCCCATAGTGCCGCCGGTTATCTCAACTGTCTCGTCCTCGCCCGTCCTGCCGTAATTCAAGCCGTCCGCAAGCGCCTGCGCTATGTCGTAATCCATGCCGAGCGCGGTAGAATCAAGCGTCCAGCTATCATCGCCAGCCTTTATTGTAACAGCGACCGTTTTAAGCTTTTTTTCGGCGGCATTTTTAACAAGCCCCGTAGCCTCCTCCGGCGTCATGCCGCTCACGTCAACGCCTATAAGCCTTACGCCCGCCTTGAAGCGCTTGCCGCTTTGCATAAGCTTATCCATATCCGCAACGGCGTCCGGCGCGGAATTGTTGGAAAGCGACACTATGACTATAACGCATATCAGCGCGGCCGCCGCGAGCGCTATCCATTTAAGCAGATTGGAGGCTTTTTTCTTCCTGCGCTTGGTGTTGGCGCCGCTTCCCCTGCCGTTAGAAGATGCCGAAGCTGCGCCGCCCCTTGCTGAGCCGGAGGCGCGGCTTTGCTGCCGGTAAGCCTGGCTCCTCTGCTGAGTCGCCTGCGGGCGTTGATAATAGCCGCCGTAATTCCCGTTGCTTGCCTGAGCCGGCTTTGATTTAGATGTCCTGCCTGAAGAAGCCGCGCTTCCCCGCTGCACAGGCCTTGCAGCGCTTGCCGAGCTTTGGCTGCTCTTTTGGCGGGCAGGTTTTTGGGGCGCGGCTTTGGCCTGCGCTCCCTGCCGCTTCGGTGAAGAGACCGCCTTGTTTTTTCGCATATATGATGGGAGCTGCGGGCCCGGGTCGTAGCTTCCGGTTCTTTTTTCGTTCGCCATATTTCCTCTTTCTGCACTAAACGGCACAAACTATCATTTTATATTGTAGCTTAAATTAACAAGCTGTGCAAGATGAAGCAGAATTGTTCATAAAGGCTGGTAAATTTCCACTCTTAGTGATAATATACCTTATACCTTAGTAGATCACGATACTCTGTTGATAAGGAGCAGAATTTATGCTTAACAATAAGCCTGTAATATGCCTTACGTCGGACACCAACCTTTTTACAAAGCCGCAAGGCCCGCGTGAGATCGCCACGCCTAAGGCCTACAGCCAGGGCATAGCCCGTTCCGGCGGGGTGCCAATAATAGCGCCCGAGCTTTGCCCTGAGGAGCTTAGCGAGCTTGCCGACGCGCTTCTGCTTACGGGCGGCTGCGACATAGAGCCCGAGCTTTATGGCGAAAGCAAGCTAAACGACACAGTGCTTGTTGACCCGATAAGGACTGAATTTGAATTTGCGCTGGCCAAAGCCTTTTTAGCTAAGCGCAAGCCCATAATGGGCATATGCAGGGGTATACAGGTGATAAACGTTGTGCTCGGCGGCACGCTGTATCAGGACCTTCCGGAGCAGTGCGGCTACATACACACAAGCAAGACGCTCAGGCATTACATATACGCCGAAGAAAACACCGTGCTGCGCAGTCTTTTCGGGGAAAAGTTCAAGGTCAACAGCTCGCATCATCAGGCGGTCAAGCAGCCCGCGCCCGGGCTCAGGATAGCTGCACGCTCCATAGAAGGCATAATAGAAGCCGTTCAGCACGAATCGCTGCCGGTTATAGCCACACAGTTCCACCCAGAGCTGCTCTGCGGCGAATATCATGACGGCACCACGCAGGATTTTTCGCCGCTGTTCAGACATTTTGTGGATATGGCAAGAGCTTATGCCGAAAGCAGGGAATAAAAACGCATAACGGCTAATATAAGCCATGCTTGACATTCCAGCGGCCCTTTGCTATAATACACGAGGAGAGATGTCCGAGTGGTTTATGGAGCTGGTCTTGAAAACCAGTGATGTCGCAAGGCACCGGGGGTTCGAATCCCTCTCTCTCCGCCAAATAAGATAGCTTATACGCCGTCCTATTTGGCGGATAGCCGAAGGATCCGTACCTCGCTATTCAGCAGCTAAGGCGTGGAGAAGTACCCAAGTGGCTGTAAGGGGCTCCCCTGCTAAGGGAGTAGGCTGGGGTGACTGGCGCGAGGGTTCAAATCCCTCCTTCTCCGCCAATTTCGTCCGCCAGATAGTGGCGAAATGAAGACCATCCGTTTTATAATGGATGGTCTTTTCCGTTGAATTTCAAGGGTATTATTTAGCTTGTGCTACGTATTTGTCATTCTACATTTGCCTTCGCAAAAAAATATTATATTATATGTTTTTATCATTGACTATTACATAAGTATCGTGATATAATAAAATAATAAAATTATATTGACAGCCCACTGCTTACGTGTTATATTAGTTGCATCGCAATGGGCTATTAAAGAGCGACCCCGGAAATCTTCCGGATGAACCCCCCCATTCCACATAAACTATCTGTGGAATAGGGCGGTGACTTAAGAAAACATTGAAGCAAAAGGCGGTTTAGCTTGACGGCTATGCCGTCTTTTGCTGTTTTTGAGTTGTATTGTGGGCTTCTTCGATAGCCCGTGTAAAGTCAAATGCACCGATGAAGTTAT
>SFCQ01000010.1 GCA_004558525.1 Clostridiales bacterium | reverse complement strand
CGGAAGCGCTGCTTGACGAGCTTGCAAAGCTGGCTCAGCGGTCGATCGAACGCTGTCTGCATCGCGGTGTGACCGATTTCGAAACAATGCAGACACGCGTCAGGGACGAGCTGAATTCGGTCATATACCAGCGCACAAAGCGTCGTCCCATGATCGTACCCATCTTCATGGATTTTTCATTATGAAAAATGTGCTGATAACAGGAGTGACCCGCGGCATCGGCAGAGCCTGCGCCGTCACATTTGCAAAAGCCGGATACAGAATTGCCGCCGGTTATTCTAACTCAGCATCGGATATGCGAAGCCTTATGCAGGAGCTTGCCGCATTAGGCGCCATGGCCATGCCGGTATGCTGCGACATTGCTGACGCTTCATCGGTAGACCGCGCGGCCGAAACGATAATATCAACTCTTGGCGGGATAGATGTACTTATAAACAACGCAGGCATCGCACATTACGGCATGCTTGAGGATACGAAAAAAGAACAGTGGCAAAGGGTTATAGACGTTGACCTGACGGGAGCTTATAATTCCATACACGCAGCGATACCATCTATGCGCAGCCGCGGCGGCGGGGCTATAATAAACGTGTCATCGGTTTGGGGTATATACGGCGGCTCGTGTGAGGCTGCCTATTCCGCCGCAAAGGCAGGCATAATAGGGCTGACAAAGGCCTTGAGCCGCGAGCTTGGGCCAAGCGGCATAAGGGTTAATTGCATAGCGCCCGGGGTAATAGATACCGACATGATGTCCTCATTCACCGATGAGGAGAAGCTTGAGCTTATCGAAAAGACTCCGCTTGGAAGGCTCGGCAGGGCTGAAGATGTTGCAGGAGCCATGCTTTTTCTCGCTTCTGACCAGGCGTCGTTTATAACCGGCCAGGCGCTTGAAGTCGGCGGCGGTTTTCCGTATTAAATACAGTTGATACATCGCAAGGCTTAATGATGCATTAGCGTATCAGGAGGAATGGATATGAAAACACCTTGGGGCGAAAAGCTTGACAAAAACGCAGTATTGCAGGAATACCCGCGCCCACAGCTGAAAAGGGAAAGCTATATCAACCTTAACGGCGCATGGCAATATGCTATAACCGCCTCCGATTCTGTGCCTGAAAGCATGGATGGTGAGATAATCGTCCCGTTTTCACCTGAATGTGAGCTTTCCGGCGTTATGCGCACGCTTAAACCAGATGAGGCTCTTTGGTATTCAAGGCATTTTGACCTGCCGTTTGGTTTTAATAAGGGCCGCGTGCTGCTGCATTTCGGCGCCGTTGACCAAATAGCCACGGTATACATAAACGGTCATGACGCAGGCACGCATATTGGCGGATATAATGCGTTTACGCTTGATATTACGCCTTATATTAAAGACGAAAACGTTATAACGGTAAAGGTCATAGACTATACAGATACCTCTTACCACTCCCGCGGGAAGCAGAAAACAAAGCGCGGCGGCATCTGGTATACCCCGCAAAGCGGCATATGGCAGACCGTATGGGCGGAAAGCGTGCCGGAAGAATACATACAGGAGCTTGTCATAACCCCGCTTTTTGACGAAAGCTCCGTGGAAATAACAGCTTACAGCAATAAACCCAATTCAGCGAGCGAATGTATAGTGCGCGTTGGCGATGTGGTCGCATACGGCACGGCGGATCAGCCTATACGCATGAGCATGGCCGGATTCAGGGCATGGAGCCCTGAGTCGCCATATTTATATGATATGGACGTTAGAATGGCTAATGACAGCGTAAGAAGCTACTTCGCCATGCGTAAGTTCTCTGCCGGCAGCGGCCATGACGGCAAGCCGCGGCTCATGCTGAACAACAAACCTTATTTTCACAACGGCGTACTTGACCAGGGGTATTGGCCGGACGGACTATACACCGCGCCGAGCGATGAAGCGATAATAAACGACATACTTAGCATGAAGGCACTTGGCTATAACACGCTGAGAAAGCATATTAAGGTCGAGCCGATGCGTTTTTACTATCACTGTGACAGGCTTGGCATGCTCGTATGGCAGGATATGCCAAACGGAGGCGAGCTATATAAGAGCGCAACGGTTTCGCTGCCGCTTTTGGGCATAGGCGAAATGAGCGACACGGAGCACAACTACGCCCGCTTCGGACGACACAACAAAGAAGGAAGGATACAATACCACAACGAGCTTCGTGAGATGATAATACAGCTTTATAACTGCCCCTGTATAGCCATGTGGGTGCCTTTTAACGAAGGCTGGGGGCAGTTCGACTCTGAAAAAGCGGTTGAAACCATACTTCAGCTTGATACTACGCGCACCATAGATCATGCAAGCGGATGGCACGACCAGGGTGTTGGTGACGTAAAAAGCCTGCATGTTTACTTTAAGCCGTTTGAGTTCAAGCCCGATAAGCTTGGCCGTGCAGTTGTTTTAAGCGAGTTTGGCGGCTTCAACAGGCGCATAAACGGTCATTCCTTCAATAAAAAGGACTTTGGTTACAAGCGCATGAAAACCGATGAAGCTTTTACAGATGCCTTCAAAGCGCTGTATAAAAAAGAAATCGCCCCCGCATATATGCAAGGGCTTTCCGCCGCAATATATACCCAGCTCAGCGATGTTGAGGACGAGCTTAACGGTCTTTTGACATATGACAGAAAGGTCGAAAAGCTTCCCGTTCAGGAGATACGGGAGCTGTTCAGCTCACTTTTTGCTGATATCGAGTAGTTTTACTTCTTTGCCGTCAAGCATCATGCATACCGTACCGAGCTTATCGGTGCGGTATACTTTTACATCCATTTTGCTCAGTCTTTCCATCGTTTCTTTATGCGGATGCCCGTAATCGTTGTCCGCTCCAACCGATATTACGACTATATCCGGGGAGACAGCGTCCAAAAAAGCTTTTGAGCTTGATGTTGATGAGCCATGATGCCCAAGCTTAAGAACGTTGGCTTTTAAAAGCCCGGCGTCGTTTTTCAGCATTATCGCCTCGGCGGTTTTTTCAGCATCGCCTGTCAGCAGCAAAGACGTTTCGCCATAAGTGACCTTCACTACAAGGCTCATATCGTTAAGGTTTTGTTGATAATCGTTCCCTTTTATCGGCGAAAGGACGCGTACTTCAACATCGTCGTCCCAGTTTATAGTTGACTTTTTGCCGCCCCATATTGCTTTTGTCTTTACCTTTTTCCTTTCAAGCGAGCTTAGCAGCTTATCGAATGTGGTTGTAGTATTTACAGTCTCCGGCATATAAAAGCGGCCTATGGAATAATCGTCAATGATCCGCTTCATGCTGCCTATATGGTCGCTGTGCGGGTGCGTAGCTATTACTGCATCAAGCTTCTTTATTTCTTTTTTGTTCAAAAAGCTTTCTATGCTGTTAAATGAGTCAGGCGTGCCTGCATCGATAAGCATGGTCTTTCCATTGGGCGATATGAGCAATATGCTGTCCCCCTGGCCAACATCAATAAACGCCGCGTAAAGGCCGCTCTGGTGCAGCTCCTCTTCTGCCCCGCTCTCTATGCTGCCTATGAATGAATAAAACAGCTCCGGATCAAATACGAACAGCAGGCCGAGCGCTATAGCTGCTGCGGCAATTATTATTCTTTTTGTAATGTCAGGCTTTCTGCCGCTATCCTCTTCACTGCTCTTGTCGCCCTCTGCGTTTTTTTCTATATTAGCAGCACCGGCATCAAGCTCTGTTTTAGTCTTTTTATTCTCATCAGCATGCTTTTTCTCTTTTTCGCTTTGCTTGTCTTTTTTGTGCTTATTCTTTTTATTATCGGCCTTGTTTTCTGCTTTGTCCTTTTTCTTTTTGCGCTCTTTTTCCTCCATGCCCCGCTCCTTGCCGTTTTTTATTATTATAACTCATATGCGCCAAACTGGAAAGACCGCCTAACATATCCATTGCTTGACAATACAATATATTAGTAGTAGAATCACATATGCGCGAATTATGCGCAGATTTCATCATATTATTTATAAGGCAATTATTCGGAGGTCATTTAATGTCGAACAGTGAGCGTATTTTGGGCATAGCGCGAAGAATTGCGGGCATGCCGCCAGAAGCGGAAGCAGATCCTCACATGGTCGATAAGCAGGTGGATTCCCTTGACTTGACTGAGATAATACTTGAAATTGAAGAGGAATTCGACCTTATAGTGGAAGATGAGGAAAGCATACACACTATAGCCGACCTTATCGACCGCGTTGACGCGCTTATCGCCTAAAACCCGAACCAAAGCCGGAAGCTTCACAAGCTTTCGGCTTTACTATGTTCAATCGCTTTTTAGAGCTGTCAGAAGGGAGCCATCTATGCAGGAGCTTAAGCTAAAACGCGTATACCGTCACTTTAAGGGAGACTATTATCTTACCGAGGATATAGCGCGCCACAGCGAAACGGGAGAAGAGTATGTTATATACAGAAAGCTTTATGGTGACGGATCGCTTTGGATACGCCCGTTAGATATGTTCTTAAGCGAGGTTGACCACGAAAAATATCCTGAGTGCAAACAGAAGTACAGATTTGAGCTGCAAAACATAGAAAGCACGGCAGAGCGCCGATAGAGCTTAAGCAGCAGCACATTCTTAATAACAATGCACGCTTTTATTTGTTTGTTCGATAGTACGGCGGCTTTGTTTGATTAAATAGTTTTGTAAATGCGTTATGCCGATGTTAGAATCAGTATAAGCTATTTTTTAAGGGGTAATACAAATTGACAAGAGCGCTGCCTGAAAGATTCGCTGAGTTTGGAGACGCAAGAAAAAACGGCTTTTTGAAAGTCAAGGAAATAAAGGACAACGGCGGCAAGGTCGCCGGAGTGTTCTGCACTTTTACGCCGCTGGAGCTGCTTGACGCGGCGGGCTTTACGCCCGTAAGCCTTTGCGGAATGAGTGCGGAAACCATTCCGGCAGCAGAAGCTCATCTGCCAAAGAATCTTTGCCCGCTTATTAAATCGAGCTACGGCTTTGCAGTATCCGATAAATGCCCTTATACCTATTTCTCCGATATAATAGTTGGCGAAACCACATGCGACGGCAAAAAGAAGATGTATGAGCTGCTGAACGATATACGGCCTACATATGTGCTGCACCTTCCGCAGGGAGAACTTGAAAGCAGCATCGACGAATGGACCAATGAGATAAGGCGCTTCAAGGAATATATTGAAAGTACGTTTGTTATTACGATAACGGACGAAGCGCTTAGAACCGCTGCGAGGCTGCGCAATGAAGAAAGAGCTGCGCGATTGACGCTTATGGAGCTGCAAAAAAGCAAGCCGCCAATGGCACGCGGCTTGGATATGTACAAAACGCTTGAAGGCGCAGGCTTTATGTTCAAAACGTGCGGACGCATAGCGCATCTTGAAAGCCTTAAAGCAGATATAGAAAACGCATACGCCAACGGCGCACGGCCGGTTAACGCCTCAGCTAAACGCATATTGATAACCGGCTGCCCCATCGGCGGCATACTCGAAAAGACCGTAAAGGCTATTGAGGAACACGGCGGCGCCGTTGTATGCTTTGAGAACTGCTCCGGAATCAAAGCCGCATATCAAATGGTGGATACACAGGCCGATGATATACTAAAAGCCATTGCTCAACGCTATCTTGGCATAGGCTGCGCCGTTATGACGCCAAACAGCATACGCTTGAGCAATATTGAAAAGCTGATAGCCGAATATGATGTTGATGGTGTTGTAGAGCTTGACCTGCAATCCTGCACGCCATATACAGTTGAGGCGTATACGCTGCGCAAGCTGATGGAAAGGCTCTCCGTTCCATATATAGCTATTGAGACCGACTATTCGCAAAGCGATTCAGGACAGCTTTTAACAAGGCTTGAAGCTTTTCTTGAAATGCTGTGATAATTCCTATTTGTATACAAAAAGAGCCCGCTTGCCTGGGCTCTTTTTTGGCTGCGGAACTAGGATTCGAACCTAGACAATACGAGTCAGAGTCGTAGGTGCTACCATTACACAATTCCGCAATAAAGCTTGATAATCCCAAGATGCCGTAGCCTCCAATATAACACCCGCCTCTCGGCAGGTGGGTGCGTTCTGCCGGTTTCTGCCATCCGGTCAAAGCCGGCCCGGCATCCGCCTGGACAATTGCGCTCCCGTAGTTATTCTGTGGGTTTATAACGGAAGCTTACGCACACCGCAGGATTATTATGTGGTGGGATTAATTGGGATCGAACCAATGACCTCTACGATGTCAACGTAGCGCTCTGACCAGCTGAGCTATAACCCCATTCGCTTTGCGCACATATTATTATACATAAAAGCGGATTTAATGCAAGCATTATTTTTTCTTTAGTGGGGGCAAATTCCATTTTACCCCCACTCTGTCTTACAAAAAAGCTAAATCTATTTTTTTGCCAGGTGCATTTTCGCAATCATTTCCTTTGGATCGTCAGCCTTGAATACTGCGTTTCCCGAAACGAGTATGTCAGCACCGGAAGCGGCGGCAAGCTTAGATGTGGCCTCGTTTATTCCGCCGTCCATCTCTATTTCATAGTTATAACCGTTTTTCTCGCGCAGGGCTTTGAGCTTTTCAACCTTTGGCAAAACCTCTTTTATAAAGCTCTGCCCGCCCGCGCCCGGGTTTACGCTCATCACCAAAACAAGATCGCATATGGAAAGAACGTATTCTACCATCTCAACAGGCGTTGCAGGATTAAGCGCTATCCCCGCCTTCATTCCCGCTTTGCGTATGGCCTGAAGCGTCCTGTGCGCGTGCCTGTCCGCCTCAACATGGAATGTGAGATAGTCCGCGCCTGCATCTTTGAATTGCTCGATATACGTTTCAGGGTGTTCCACCATTATATGCACGTCTATAGGCAGCTTTGTGTAGGCGCGTATCGCCTTGCACATAGCCGGCCCAAACGTTATAGCCGGCACAAACGTGCCATCCATAACGTCAAAATGCACCATGTCGGACCCCCAGTCGCTCAGGCGGCTCGTGGTCTCCCCCATATTGGCAAAATCCGCAGATAAAAGGCTTGGCGCTATCTTAATCATACCTATGCTTCCTCTTTTCTATCAATTCGTCTAATATAGTAAGATATCTTTCGTATCTTTCCTTCGAAAGCTCTCCCGATGCTATCAACGGCTTTACCGCGCAGTCCGGCTCGCTCCTGTGCAAACACTCGCCAAAGCGGCAGCCTATGCGTTTGCCCTTCATCTCCCTATAATACTCACAAAGCTCCTCAGGCTCCATCTGCTCGGCTTCAAGCAGGCTGAACCCAGGGGTGTCGAGCACCGCTCCGCCGCACACATGCCAAAGCTGCGCATGCCTTGTGGTATGCCTGCCACGCTCTGTCTTTCGTGACAGGCCGCCCGTTTCAAGCCCAAGCTGAGGCACTATAGCATTTATTAGCGATGATTTGCCAACTGCGCTTTGACCCGCGAAGCAGCATATGCTGTCCTCGATTTCGGCCTTGATAAGCTCAACGCATTCTCCTGTTGCGGCCGAGGCTGTTATCACCCTATATCCCGTGGGGCCATACTGCGCAATAATGCCGTCCGCCGTGCCAACAGTCGCTTCGTCTAATTTGTTTAGCACAATAACAGGCTCAACTTTATGCTTTTCGCAGCATATTATAAGCTTATCCACAAGCAAAAGGTCCGGCTTGGGTGCAGAAAGCGAAGCCACTATTATAAGCTTATCGAGATTTGCAACAGCGGGGCGAACGAACAGGTTCTTCCTTGGCAGTATCTCGGATACATATCTGCCTTCGCCATCGTTAAGGTACTCCACCCTGTCGCCAACCACGGGGCTTATGCCGTCCTTCCTGAAGCGCCCTCTGGCCCGGCATACGACTTCCTCTCCCCTGTCGTTCAAAACCGTATAGAAGCCGCCCACGCCCTTTAATATAAGACCGGTTTCAGCCATCACTATCTCCTGTAATCAAAGCCGATCTGGCCGTTTCGTACCTGTACGCCGTCAACATACACATTGCACTCATACTGCCCGCCCTTTTCCATAAACGCGGTGAACGATACGCTCTGCTGAGTCCCTGCGGAAAGCGTAGTCTCGTATATTATCAGTTCAAGCCCATCTTCAAGCTTTGCTGTCACCACAACGCTGCTCTGCTGAGCCGTTATATCAAGATTAAATGCAACATCTGCGGCATAGTTGCCAAGCTGAGCCCTGCACACGCTTATCTCAACAACAGCGTCCTCCGGAGTGCTTATGCCGGCGGTTGGGTTCTGCGCCACAACAAAGCCTTCTGCCGCTATCTGCGCCTCAGGCTGCACGGTGCGTATACGTATCTTCTTAAACCCTTCCTCATGCAGCACGTCTATCGCCTTGTTAAGCTCCATGTCCGTCACTCCGGGCATGTTGTTGGCTTTGCCCGGTATTCCGCTTATCCATACGTCTATCACATCCCCTGCGAATGTATCCGTGCCGGCAATCGGCTCCTGACGCACTATCTGGCCGTATGGAAGGTCGCTCGTCACATACTGCGTCGTGCCTATCTCAAGCTCCACGCCCCAAACTATATCGTTCGCCTCCTGAAGATACTTGCCTGCAAGGTCAGGTACGGTAACATAGTTGTTGCCGGAGCTTACAATTACGGATATGCTATCCCCCTGCTTTGCGGCCGTTCCGGCAGCAGGAGTTTGCTCAAGCACCGTGCCTTCCTCCTCATCGCTGGAACGATATTCGTCTACATTAAGCTCAAACCCTCTAAGCTCAGCGACCCCCTTCGCCTCCTCAAGCTTTTTGGCTTTTACATTCGGTATTATGTATTCAGCCGCAGGAGCATCGCCCTGATCCTCATTTACCGACCTTGCAATAAAGAACAAAGCCGTAAACAGGCCGAGCACTACCACCAGCATGAGCACAATATTCATCACGCCATGCCACCCTCGCCGCTTCGTTTCACCGGCGTTTTTTTCAAGCCTTGCAAACTTTCCGTGCGGCTCTCTTAAAGACCTTAAAAGGTCGCTTTTCATCTGCTTTGCAGATTGATATCTTAAGCTTATTTCCTTGCTTGCAGCCTTTACGATAACGTCGCTCAAAGCCCTTGGTATCTTCGGGTTTATCTCTACAGGCGGCGTTATATCCTCCTGAAGATGCTTAAGCGCTATGGCTACCGAATTATCGCCGCCGAAGGGCACCTTGCCCGTAAGCATTTCAAAAAGCATTATTGCGCATGAATATATGTCCGATGCGGCGGTAACGTCATCTCCCCTTGCCTGCTCGGGCGATATATAATGCACCGAGCCCATGACAACGTTTGAGCCTGCATAGGTCCTTGTTGTTGCTGCAACGTCCCTGGCTATGCCAAAGTCGGTAAGCTTCGCCTTGCCCCTCGGCGTAATTATCACGTTTTGCGGCTTGACATCTCTGTGTATTATTCCGCTTTCATGCGCATGTGCAAGCGCGTCTAGCACCTGAGCGGTTATGCTAACAGCCACCTTTGGAGAAATTGGCCCGTCGCTTTTTATAAGCTCCTTAAGCGTGCTGCCTTCAACATATTCAAGCACGATATAGCTTATATCGCCATCTTCTCCTACTGCGTAGGAGCGGACTATATTCTCATGCGAAAGGGTGAGTACCGCACGGGCTTCCCTTTCGAACCTTCGCACGAACTCCATGTCTCCCCTATGCTCCGCCTTCAGCACCTTGAGCGCGACCGTGCGCCCAAGCATATTGTCATACGCCTTATATACGTTCGCCATTCCGCCGGAGCCTATAAGGGATTCTATCAGATACCGTCCTGAGATCAGCTTTCCTATCATCCGATATTCTCCCCGTCATTATAGACTATTACAGCGCTTATATTATCCCTGCTGCCGGCTTGCAGGGCCATATCAACAAGGCTGCTGCAAGCGCTTTGCAATTCCTCAGCCGAGCAGCCGAGGGCAGCCGTAAGCAGGTTTATGTCAAGCTCGCCATACAATCCGTCCGTACAGATAAGCAGCTTATCGCCCCGCTTCCATGCACATTCAAATATATCCACCCTTTCAACAGGCCTTGTTCCCACTGCCCTAGTAATTATATTCCTTTGGGGATGCCGGGCCGCTTCTTCTTTTGTTATATATCCAAGCGCAGCAAGCTGAGCAACATATGAATGATCCTCTGTTATCTGCTTAAGCTCAGTACCGTTAAAGTGATAAAGCCTGCTGTCGCCAACGTTTACGGCTATGAACCTGTCTTTATCAAGCACGGCGGCAACAAGCGTAGTTCCCATGCCCATATATGCATCATCGGTGAGCGACATGGCATAAACGGCTGAGTTTGCCATATTGACGGCGTTAATCAGCTTTTCCCGTACGCTTTCGGGGGTACTTTGGCGCATATAGCCTACAAGCGTTTTTATGGCAAGCGCGCTTGCAAAATCGCCGGCATTATGGCCGCCCATACCGTCCGCAACGGCGGCAATGGCCAACAATCCGTCCTCCGGTATAAACACGGCGTCCTGGTTTTGAGGCCTTATACCGGCTATGGTTTTTGCGGCATAGATCATTGTTGTACCTCCTTTTGCTGCTGTAATACTCGCCGCCTGAGCTGGCCGCAGGCGCCGTCTATATCCGTTCCCATCTCTCTTCGAACGGTCGCCGATATCTTCCTATCCTCAAGCCACTTCATGAACCTTTCAGCCTCCGGCCTGCTTGTGCCGAGCAGATTGCGCTCTTTTACAGGATTCAACGGTATAAGGTTTACATGGCACTTCATACCCCTTAGTATTGAAGCAAGCTCGCCGGCGTTTTCAAGCCCGTCATTAAGCCCCTTTACAAGCGCGTATTCAAAAACGACCCTTCTGCCCGTGGCATCTGCGTATCCCCTGGCGGCGGCAAGCACTTCCGCTATAGGATAAAGCTTGTTTATCGGCATAAGCTTGTTGCGGATATCGTCATTAGATGCATGCAGCGATACTGAAAGGGTAACATGCGGCGCATCCGCCGGCAACGTTCTTATCCTCGGCACAAGCCCACATGTGGATAGGGATATGTTCCTTGGGCTTATGCCCATTCCATCTGCCGATGAAACGAGCCTGAGAAACTTTACCGTATTATCATAGTTGTCAAGCGGTTCCCCGCTGCCCATAAGCACAATATTTGTTACGCTGCGCTCCCTGCCTTCTTGTGCAGGCACATCTTTGTTTACACATGCCACAAATGAAAGCATCTCGCCCGGTGTAAGATTCCTTATACAGCCCTCAAGCGTCGATGCGCAGAATGCGCAGCCCATTTTACAGCCGACTTGTGTGGATATGCACATGGTATTTCCATAATGGTAGCGCATAAGCACGCCTTCCACAATATTGCCGTCCGAAAGTGAGAACAGATATTTTATCGTACCGTCTTTTTTTGATACGAATTTATCGTATATCTCAGCCCCGTCAAAATGGATATCGGAAAGCTTGCTGCGCAGCTCTTTAGGCAGGTTAGTCATGTTCTGCGGCCTTTCACCGCGGCTCAGCCACTGAAAAACCTGCTTTGCGCGGAAACGCGGCTGCCCCATGTCCTTAAGCATGGCTTCAAGCTGTGCAATATCCATTGAAACAAGACCCGTCATAGTTATCTCCTGCGAATGAATTTGGCTATAAAAAAACCTTCCGTGTTATCCCTGTTCGGCAAAAGCTGTATCATACCGCCAGATGCCCTATCCCGCATGCTCTCCGGCAAAAAGGCAGAAATGTCGCAAGGCTCAAAGCCGGCATGGGTTCTTAAAAAGGCCTTTGCAACATCCTCATTTTCTTTTTTGGATACCGTGCAGGTCGAATACACCAGCGTGCCGCCAGGCTTAACATATCTGCTGCATGTATCAAGTATGCCGCTTTGTATTCTGCAAAGCTCGTCTATGATAGCCGGTGTTTTTGCGTATCTAACGTCAGGCTTTCCCCTTACGCCCAAGCCTGAACACGGCACGTCCGTAAGCACGGCGTCAAAAGCTTTTTCAAAGCCGGCATCGTATTCTGCGCTGTTTTTTGTATATAGCTTCGCCCTGGTCACATTCAGCCTTGAAAGAGTCTTTTCAGTAAGCTCCTTCCTGTGTTCGTGCAGCTCAAAGCCGGTTATATCGCACATATTCTTCGCAAGCGACGCCATATACGCCGTTTTTCCGCCCGGGGCGCAGCAGGCATCGAGTATTTTCATGTCAGCCTTAGGCTCCATAATGCGGCATATAAGCATGGCGCTTTCGCTCTGCACGGTCAATTTGCCTTCTGCAAAAAGCGGCTCCTTCGTAACGTCAAATCCGCTTTCAAGATAGAACGCATTGTCGTCTATTCCGCCTCTTCTGAATCCTATTGAGCGTTTTGTAAGCTCGCCTTCAAGCTCTTTATCGCTATACGGCCACTGAGCCCTTATGCAGAAGCCATGCTCCTTGGATGATATTATTGCTTCAGCCTCTTCTATGCCATAGTTTTGGCAAAGCTCTTCAACGAGCCATTTTGGCCAGCTATGCTCAATACTTAGCCTTTCAACAGGATCATGCGGCAGCTCAATAGCGTCCTTCGACCTGCATATCGAGCGCATAACCCCGTTAACATAGCCCGAAAGCGCGCCTTTGCCCACTTCCTTTGCAAGCTTTACCGATTCGTTGCATGCGGCGCTTTCCGGCACGAGCATATACCTTGCCTGGCAGACGCCAAGCCTTAATATATTGCGTATGGTCTTATCAAGCTTGCCCTTTGCGTGGCAGGCTATTATAAGATCTATCATCATAAGATTGTCAAGCGCCGAGTATACAGCGGCGGATATCCACTTTGCGTCCCTTTCGTCAAGGCCTTCCTCCGCCTTCTTAAGACAAAGGTTGGCGTATGCGCCGCCATCGATTATCTGTGAAAGCGCCTCGAGCGCTTTTCTTCTTATGCTCACTTAATCAAATACCTTCCCAACAAGCTCATGCCCAAGCATAGCGGCCTGGGCGCTCATGCGCTTCGAACCAGGAAACTGAAGCTCAAGTATTTCTATATCACCATCGCCGCATTTGACAATAAGCCCGTTTTGCTTATCCGCACATAATATCGAACCTGCTTTTGAGCCGGTTTTTTTAGTCGGTATCCTGCGCGTGCGCCATATCTTTACGGCTTTGCCCTCAAGCATGGCATAAGCGCATGGCCATGGGTTCATTCCCCGTACAAGGTCATGTATCGCCTTTTCGCTTTTAGAAAAATCTATATGCCCGTGCTCCTTTTTTATCATGGAGCATTTTGTGGCTTCGGCATCGTTCTGCTTTTTCGGCTCAAGCTCGTTTCTTTCAAGCTTTTCTATCGTCTCCTTAAGCAGCTCCGCGCCCATTTCGGCAAGCCTGTCAAAAAGCTCGCCGGCCGTTTCATCTTTGCCTATCTCAGTCTCTCTTTCAAGCAGTATATCGCCCGTATCAAGGCCAATATCAGTAAGCATCGTTGTTACGCCGGTCTTTTCCTCCCCGTTTATGACGGCCCACTGTATAGGCGCCGCCCCCCTGTATTTGGGCAAAAGGCTGCCATGTACGTTTATGCAGCCATATCTTGGCACACTAAGATTCTCCTTGCTGAGTATCTGCCCGAAAGCCGCCGTCACCATAAGCTCAGGGTCCGCATCTTTAAGCGCGGCCAGTCCTTCTTCGCTGCGTATCTTGTCAAACTGAAACACATCAAGCCCATATTCAAGCGCAAGCTTTTTTACCGGCGGCGCAGTCATTATCGCTTTTCGGCCGACGGGCTTATCAGGCTGCGTGAATACAACGATGTCATCACCGCGCTCATATAGCATTTTGAGAGAGGGCAGCGCAAAATCCGGCGTGCCGAGAAACGCTATCTTCATTCTTCCTCCTCGTCTTCACTGTATCCTTCAGGAGGCTCGGTAACAAGGCGCTTGTACACAAGCCCGTCGAGATGATCGGTCTCATGCAATACTGCGCGTGCAAACAGGCCTTCGGCCTCATATTCGCATATATCGCCGTCCCTGTTCTGCGCACGTACCTTCACATAATTGGGCCTTACAACATACCCGCTTTCGCCCGGGAAGGAAAGGCAGCCTTCAAAGGAGCCCTGCTCGCCGGAGGTTTCAAGTATTTCCGGATTTATCAGCTCAACTATACCGTCCCCGCAGTCGATAACGACGGCGCGCTTGAGTATGCCCACCTGCGGAGCTGCAAGGCCCACGCCTTCGGCATCATACATAGTCTCAGCCATATCGTCAAGCAGGATGCCAAGCCTTCTATCGAATCTATCTACAGGTTTGCATACTTTATACAAGCACTCGGCATTGCCGGTAAATATGCGTCTTTTTGCCATAAAACAATCCTCCACAAATGCATCAAATTATTATAACCCGTATTTGGTTAAAGAATCAATACTTAGAACATATCGCCAGGATTTATCTCAACGTTTCCCATCTCGCTGCGCCTATGCTCATCATAGTAAGCATATATAGCGTCTATCACATCGGCTGTATGCTTTGTGCGCACAAGCTTCATAAGCGTTTCAAACCTGAAAAGCCCCTGCCTGCGCTTCATCGGCGCCGCAGACGCATATATGAACAAAAGCTCGTTTTTACTCGCACCCTGAGCCTCAAGCGCAGAATATATGCGCTGCTTTAATCCTGATGCAAATTCCGTATTCATGCATTCAAGGCTATGCTCGTCCTCTCCGGTGAACATTATCCTTATGAATAATGAAAACGGCGGGAAAAGGCCGGCTCTTCTTGCTGCTATTTCATATTCATAAAAGCCCTGATAATCCTGCTTTGCAGCAAGCTCTATTATTGCGTGCTCCGGAGTGTAGCTTTGCACAATAACGCTGCCGGCTCTATCGCCCCTGCCTGCCCTGCCCGCAACTTGGGTAAGCAGCTGAAACGTTCTTTCCGCGCTCCTGTAATCAGGCACATGCAGCATAGTATCCGCCGCTATAACGCCAACCGTGGTTACGTTTGGTATATCAAGCCCCTTTGCTATCATCTGCGTACCTATAAGCACCTGAGCTTCACCCGAAATAAAGCGGCTCAATATCCTGTAATGCGCGTCCTTGCCCTGCGTAGTGTCGTAATCCATTCTTAATGAAGTAACGCCCGGAAACTGCTCCTTTAGCTGCTCCTCCACCTGCTGTGTACCCACGCCAAAATACTTAAGATACGGCTTGCCGCACTGTGGGCATTTTTGAGGTATCTTCGCCGTCCTTCCGCAATAGTGGCATTTCATCACGTTTTCATACTTATGATATGTCATGGACACATCGCAATCAGGGCATTTCAGGGTATAGCCGCAGCCGCGGCAGGAGACGAACGTAGAATAGCCCCTTCTGTTCATGAACAGTATGGCCTGCTCGCCTGAATCAAAGCAGCGCGCAAGCTCTTTTGTTAAGGCGGCGCTGAATACGCTGTTGTTCCCCTGCAAAAACTCGGAGCGCATATCCACTATCCTTACATCCGGAAGAGGCGATTTGTTGACCCGTTCCGGCAATGCTATAAGCTTATATCTTCCGCTCAATGCGCGCCTATATGCTGCAATGGATGGCGTTGCGCTGCCAAGGACAAGCGCCGCGTTAGAAAGCTCAGCCCTTTTTGCCGCCACCTCGGCAGCGCCGTATCGCGGCGTATGGTCGCTATGGTAGCTTTGCTCATGCTCTTCGTCTATAACTATAAGTTTTACCCTTTCAAGCGGCGCAAAAACGGCGCTTCTTGCGCCTATAACGACATCTACCATGCCAAGCCTTATCCTGCGCCATTCATCAAACCTTTCGCCGTATGAAAGGCGGCTGTGCAGCACGGCCACCCTGTTGCCGAAGCGGCTTTTGAACCGCTGCATGGCCTGCGGCGTCAACGATATTTCCGGCACGAGTACAATCGCCTGTCCCCCTGTCGAGAGCGCATGGCTTATAGCCTGCATATAGACTTCCGTTTTTCCGCTCCCTGTTACGCCGAACAGCAGGCTCGTACCGCGGCCTGAATCTATCTGCTCATTTATGGTTTCAAGCGCGCTATGCTGATCTTTTGTAAGCGGAAGCGGCTGAGTTGGCGCCGTATCCATATTTGCAAATGGGTCTCTATATACGACAAAGTCGTCATCAACGAGTATACCCTTTTTAATAAGCGCGTTTATGGCCTGCGATGCTGACGGTATAAAGCCGTTTATGTCCGCAACGCTCATTGCAGTGTTCATGTTGCATATAAGCTCAAGCACTTCCGTCTGCTTAGGCGCTTTTGATGAGCCGTCCGCTTTTCTTAACGAAGACATAGCTTTTTGCGGATCCGTGTCCGGCGAAAGCCTGACTATCCTTTCAGTCTTTTCCTTTACCCTGGAGCCCCTCAGCTGAGCGGGTATCATCAGCCTCAGCGCTTCAACAAGCAAGCAATGGTAGCTTTTGCTTATCCATTTTGCAAGCGTTATCTGTTCGCCCGTCAATGCCGGATATGGCTCCATTGCCTTTATTATTCTTTTTATATTCAATACTTCGTCCGGCGCTTCATTGCAAAGCTCAAGCACAAAGCCCTCTATGGCCCTGTTGCCCGCTCCAAACGGAACAAGCACGCGCTGGCCCAAAGCAATATCGCTATCCTCCTGCAGCTGGTAGGTGAAAAGCCTGTCCACATTGCTGTGGGCAACATCAACAAGCACCTTTGCAAACATCAGCCTTTCACCTGCTTTCCTGATAGTATCGATACAATGTGATTATAGCATATATCCCAAAAAGCAAAAAGGCCCGTGCAGGGCCTTATGCATTGACACGGCTTATTTCGCGTTGACATCCGGATAGGTTATATCAAGCTCATCATTGTTAAGCTCGTTTACCGCATAGGAAACAGCCTTTTGGTTGTTCAAAAGCTCATCCTCCCCCACGAGCTGGCGCGCCCTCTTTGCCACGATAGAAACCAGCATATAGCGGCAGTTTACCTTTTTCTGAAGGTCTATTATAGACGGTTTGTTCATCATGGTGATCATTCCTCCTTCAATAATTCTTCAACCGTATCATTTTTTGATGACCTGAGCCTTTCGGCCCTTATTATGCTTGCAACATCTGCAATGGCAGTATCGAGCGAATCGTTTACGACTATATAATCGTATTCGTTCGCATGCGATATCTCTTCTTTAGCTTTGCCAAAGCGCCTGGCAATAGCTTCAGGAGTCTCGGTTCCCCTGCCTATAAGCCTGTTGTGCAGCGCGGCCATGGAAGGCGGCAGTATGAATATGCTTACAGCCTCCGGCCTCTGGCGCTTAACGTTCCTTGCCCCGTTAACATCTATATCAAGTATAACATCTATACCCTCGTTTGTCAGTTTGTCAACATAAGCTTTTGGGGTGCCGTAATAGTTCATGCCGAATACGTCCATGTACTCAAGCAGCTCGTTGCGCTCTATCATGCCCTCAAACTCTTCCCTTGTTACAAAGAAGTAGCTTACGCCATGCTCCTCGCCCGGCCTTGGCGCCCTTGTTGTGGCCGACACGGAAAACCTTATCTTATCGTCCGCAAGCAGAAGAGCCTTGCATATGACTCCCTTACCTACGCCTGACGGCCCTGAAATAACGAACAGTTCACCCTTGCTTTTCATCTTTGCGCTCCTGAAATCATTCTATATTCTGAACCTGCTCGCGGATCTTTTCAAGCTCCGCCTTGCCAAGTATAACAAGCCTTGCAATCTCAGCATCGTTCGCCTTTGAGCCTATGGTATTAAACTCCCTGTTCATCTCCTGTACGACAAAGTCCAGCCTGCGGCCGGCTGCTTCGCTTTGGTCCAAAAGCTCCCTTGCCTGCGCCGTATGGCTCTTTAGCCTTACAAGCTCCTCATCTATGCTCGCCTTGTCTGCAAACAGCGCCACTTCGGTTGCAAGCCTTTGCCTGTCAACTTCTACTGAGCCAAGCATGACCTCTATTCTTTCATTAAGCTTATTGGCGTATTCCTCCACCACCATAGGTGCGCGAAGCTCTATCTTCTCCCTCAGCTCATCTACTGTTTTAAGTCTTACGGTAAGGTCGTCAGCAAGCCTTTCGCCCTCTCCCCTTCTTGCCGCAACAAGCTCTTTTACAGCCGCCTCCGCCGCCGCCTTAGCAAGCGCGGCAACGGCTGCATTATCCTCGTCCGCTTCAACTATATCGGTAACATCCGGCAAGCGCAGGGCTGTTGAAAGCGTCATGTCATTTTCCATCATAAGCCCTGCAGCGGCTTCCTTTACCGATTTGAGATAGGCACCCAAAAGACCCATATCTATTCTGACCTCCTTGGCGTCCGTCCTCGTGTTCCTGTAGTTCACAAAAACATCAACATGGCCCCTTGAAAGGCTTTCGTTAAGCGCCGTGCGCAGTGTGTCCTCCGCAAATGAAATATGCCTCGGCATACGAAATGCAAGGTCGAGATACCGGTGGTTCACGCTTTTCAGTTCCACAGTCATCTCTCTGCCGTCCTGCGCGGCTTTTCCGCGCCCAAAGCCCGTCATGCTGCTTACCATAGAAGCCTCCTTGATGCTATAACTAAATTATTATAACACAATTCCTTTTTCTTTTGAACAGTTTTTGTTTAATAAATCAATACAGCTTGTAAAGCTCGTCCGCTTCGGGAGGAAGTATTGTCTCTCCGGTAGAAAGCCTTACGCCATTGCCATGCGCCTTGCCTACAACGGCGGCATTTATGCCTATGCTTATAAGCCCCTTAACAAGCTCGGCTCCGTTGGGGCAGGCTATCATCATAGCTCCGCTTGAAAGGAGCCTTAACGGATCTATGGAAAGCTTTTGGCATATTTTTCGTGTAACAGCTTTTACGGGCACATTTTCCGCATATATCTCCATGCCTATGCCGGAAGCCTCGCTCATCTCCCACGCCGCGCCGAATACTCCGCCCTCCGTAACGTCATGCATTGCATGCGCGCCTTTTGAATATGCATAAAGCCCCTCCTTAACAACGCTCACAAGCTCAATAAATCCCCTCGCCTCGTCAAGCTCGCCTGCTTCCATGTCGCTTAGCCTGCATGCAAAGTCGTTCGCGATTATTGACGTGCCTTCAAGGCAAGCCCACTTTGTAATCACGATATCATCGCCCTCTTTTACTCCGGCGGGGGTGATTATGCCGCGGTCGCCGGCCTTTGCTATAACGGTAGCGTTGGTTATCATGCGTGTTACCGAGTCCGTGACCTCGGTATGGCCGCCAATTATCTCAACATTTGCAGACTTCGCGGCCAGGCTAAGCTCGTCAGCTACCCCGGCTATGTCGCTCTCAGTTGTGCTTGGCGGTGCAAGCAGCGTGACAAGAAGCCCTATAGGCTCAGCGCCGGCGGCGGCCGCATCGTTGCAGCTGACATGCACGGTAAGCGAGCCGATATGCTTACCGGCAGCAGTTATTGGGTCCGTTGAAAGCACGGCGATTCGCCCGCCAAGATCCACAGCCGCGCAGTCCACGCCTACATGCGGCGAGCAGACCACTTCCTTGCGCGTATGGGCAAACTTATTTAGTATCAGTTCGTTAAGTGTATCGTTATCAAGCTTGCCTATCCTCATTGTTCTCTCCTATATAATCAAAAAATTCTTCTTCGTTCATCACCCTTATGCCGAGGCTTTCCGCCTTGGCAAGCTTGCTGCCTGCCCCGGGTCCGGCTACCACAAAATCCGTCTTTTTGCTTACTGAAGACGCCGCCTTTCCTCCAAGGCTTGCTATAAGCGCCTCTATATCGCTCCTGCCCATGCGCTCCATAGTGCCGGTCACTACTACGGTTTTTCCTGAAAGCAAGGCCGACGCGGAAGGCTTTTCTTCCTCCTTGGGGCATACGCCGTGCGCAAGCAATCTATCTATCTGCGATGATATTGACGCATCGTTAAAGAAATCAACAACGCTTTTTGCAACCGTGTCTCCAACATCGGGTATTTCGGTAAGCTGCTCAACGCTTGCGTGCCTTACAGCGTCAAGACTGCCAAAGGTCCTGGCTATATCGCGCGCTGTTTTCGAGCCTACGTTCGGTATGCCTATCGCAAACAAAAACGCGCCGAGCGCCGGCTTTTTGCTTGCCTCTATAGCTGCGGTAAGGTTGGCTATCTTTTTATCCTTAAAGCCTTCAAGCTCGGCATAGTCGCAAGGTTTAAGGTCATATAGATCGGGTATGCTCCTAAGCCCCTTTTTTTCAACGAGCAGCGCGGCCGTTTTTTCGGAAAACGTTTCTATATCCATCGCTTCCCTTGAAGCATAATGCGCAAGCCTTGCAGCTATCTGCGGCGGACAGGATAGCGAATTTGTGCAGTATATATGCACGCCCCTGTGTTCGACATGCGCGCCGCATGCAGGACATTTTACAGGCTTTTCTATGGGCTTTACCGGCTCGTCATCCGCAACGGCGCCGGTTATTTCGGGTATAACGTCGTTGCTCCTTCTTATGAACACGCGCGAGCCTATGCCTACGCGCTTTCTTGTTATATCGTCAAAATTGTTAAGCGTTGCATGGCTTATCGTAGCGCCCGCAAGCTCCACAGGCTCAAGATAAGCCCTTGGCGTGAGCTTACCCGTGCGCCCGACCTCCCACGTTACGTCCTTTAATATAGTTGTCGTTTCCTCCGCTGCGAACTTATAAGCAATGGCCCAGCGCGGGAACCTGTCTGTCGAGCCCAAAGCCCGCCTGGTCGCGCCGTCAATTATCTTCACAACCATGCCATCTATAAGGAAATCAAGGCTTTCGCGCCGCTTTTCGGCGTTTTCTATGCCTGTGTATACCGAGTCTATATCATCATAAAACTCCATAAAGTCGCTTGTAGGCAGCTTGTTTTCCTTCAAAAAGCTTATGGTGTCGTCATGGCCTGTAAGCTCCCTGCCCTCGATATAGCCAACGCTGTACATGCACGCGACAAGCCGCCTTTTTGCCGTAACGGCAGGGTCAAGATTCCTCAACGCCCCTGCGGCAGCATTGCGCGCATTTTTAAGCTGCTCCTCACCTTTTTTATTAAGCTCGTTAAGCACGCTCAGGCGCATGTAGCACTCGCCCTGACACTCCATCTTTCCCTTAAAGGGTATAGTCAGCGGTATGCTCTTTATCGTCATTGCCTGCGGCAGAATAGCCTCGCCAACCACGCCGTTGCCCCTTGTCGCCGCCTGAACGAGCTTGCCGCCATCATATGTAAGGTTTATCGTCAAGCCGTCAAACTTGTACTCAAGCGCATAGCGTATAGGCGGCAATTTTTCCGCATGAGCGAAATTGTATTCGCTGCGCAGCTTTTCCGCTCTTTTGCTCCACTCAATAAGCTCGGTTCTGGTGCGCACCTTATCCATGCTCCAAAGCCTGCCAAGATGCCTGTGCTGAGCAAACTCATTGAGCGGCTCAGCCCCTACTCTTCTTGTTGGCGAATCGTCAAGCACTACGCCTGTTTCCTTTTCAAGAGAAACAAGCTCGTCAAACAGAGCGTCATACTCCTTGTCGCTCACCTTTGGCGCATCAAAGCGATAATAAGCCTCCGCATATTCATTTAGCTTGTCAACAAGCTGCCGCATACGCTCGTTCATTGGTATATCCCCTTAAGTTATTCATCAGTTATAGGATAAAGCGGCGCATATGCGGCTGCAAAGCGCTTCCTGCCGCCTATATCAAAATCCACCGTAACGGTCATGGAGCCGCCGGTACCTGTAACTTCCGTAATCGTACCATCACCGAATTTGTCATGCCTTATACGCATAAGCGGCACATAATCAACATTTAGCCTTGAATGCTTAGGAGCTGCCGCAGGCTGGCTGTACTGCGTGCGCTTAGGCGGCTTCATGCCAAATCCCCTTGCTGAAGCATAAGTTATCTCCGGCTTTTCAGGCTGGGGATACTCTTCAACATTCATTCTTCTTGGCCTGTCGTCCTTCATAAGCTCGTCGGGTATCTCGTTTAAGAATCTTGACGGCCTGTTTACAGTGGTCTCGCCAAATATGGAGCGTGTTTGCGCATTGACAAGATACAGCTTTGCCCTGGCCCTTGTTATGCCGACATAGCAAAGCCTTCTTTCCTCCTCAAGCGCGTCCATATTCATCTCGCCGCGTGCGCGCCTTGTTGGGAACACGTTCTCCTCCATTCCTGCAAGGAACACCGTTGGAAACTCAAGGCCCTTTGCGCTGTGCAGCGTCATAAGCGCAACAGCGCCTTCGTTTTCGTCCATAGCGTCTATATCGCTCACAAGCGCAACGTTTTCAAGGAACACGCTAAGCGCGGTTTCACCCTCCGGCACATCACGTTCGATTTCTTTTATGTTGCCGATAAGCTCAGACAGGTTGTCCATTCGGGCCATAGCGTCGCCCTTTTTATCCTCCGCTATAAGGTATTCCTGATATTGTATGGTATCGATAAGATACTTAGCAAAGTCGGAAAGCGGCATCAGTGCGCTTTGCGCCATAAGCTCCGTCATAAGGTCGCTTAACGGCTTGAGCTTCTGCTCGACTTTTTTGGAAAGCCCTTCCCCGCTTAGCACGGTCATCAGCAGGCTTTGGCCGGTAGACTGTGATATTTCTGTTATTTCGTCTATGGTTTTATCTCCTATGCCGCGCCTTGGCACGTTTATTATGCGCGAAAACGCAATATCGTCCCCAGGATTGGCTATTGCCTTAAGATATGCCATAATATCGGCAATTTCCTTGCGCTGATAGAACCTCACGCCGCCGAACACCCTGTGCGGTATGCCATAGTTAACAAGCGTGCTTTCAATAACGCGGCTCTGCGCGTTCATTC
Source organism: Clostridiales bacterium (assembly GCA_004558525.1). Lineage (GTDB taxonomy): Bacteria > Bacillota > Clostridia > Christensenellales > CAG-138 > Phil1. Next base: position 39,555 of record SFCQ01000010.1, on the reverse strand, counting down.
TATAAAGTATTGCAAAATCGCCATAGCTTGCGCCCTGCTGTACGCCCTGTAATATCTTGCGCGCAATAAATGCGGCTTCATCCCTTTCATTATCCGCGCTGTATCGCTCTATCAGGTCGCCGCCCTCCTTAGCCGTCCAAAGCTTTTTAGGTTTGCGGCCTGAGTTATGCGATATAACGGCGTTTGCAGCGTCCAAAATATACCTGGTAGAGCGGTAGTTCTGCTCGAGCCTTACCACCTTTGCGCCCTTAAAGTCGTTTTCAAAGCTGAGTATGTTTTTAATGTCAGCCCCGCGCCAGCCATATATGCTCTGGTCATCATCGCCGACAACGCATATGTTGCCATGATTGCGGCAAAGCATCTCTATAAGCCTGTACTGCGGCATGTTGGTATCCTGATACTCGTCTACAAGCACATACTTGAACTTATTCTGATACTTTTCAAGCACCTCAGGACACTGCTCAAACAGCTCAATCGTCTTTATCAGCAGGTCGTCAAAATCTAAAGCGTTGGCGGCCATAAGCTTTTTCTGGTACTGCTGGAACACCTTTAACGTTATGCCGTCGTCGCTATAGTTTTCTTCAATATACTTTAACGGATCAAGCGACTTGTTCTTGGCGTTGGATATGTTCTCCTTAAGCTGCCTTTTTGGCGCAGCCTTATCGCTTATGCCAAGGTTTTTGAGTATATCGGCAATAAGCTTTAGCTGGTCGTTTTCATCATATATGGTAAAATTGCGCTCATAACCTATTTTGTCGCAATCTATTCTCAATATCTTTACGCAGCACGAATGGAACGTGGTCACCCACGCCTCATCGGCATCGCCGCCTATCAGAGCCCCCGCGCGCTCCCGCATCTCATTTGCCGCTTTGTTTGTGAATGTAAGCGCTAATATGTTCCAAGGCTTTACGCCGTGCTCAACAAGATTGGCTATACGGTATGTCAAAACCTTTGTTTTTCCCGAGCCTGCGCCCGCAAGCACGAGCAAAGGCCCTTCAAGATATTCTACCGCTTCAAGCTGCCTATCGTTAAGAACTGATAGATCCATTCCCATACCCCTTATCATTGATGGTAAGATTATACCATGTTTTCAGTGGAATATGAAGAGGCCGCTCCCTAAAAAGGAGCGGCCTCTGTGCCTGTATATCAGCTTCAGCCCCTAAGCTCGGCCTTAAGCCTTGTTTCAAGCGCCCTTATCACGGCGCCCATAGCCGCCTGAATCTCCTCATCGACAAGGGTGTGATCCTCGCTTCTAAGCGTGAAGGAATAAGCCATGCTCTTCTTCCCCTCAGGTATGCCTGTGCCGCGGTAAACGTCAAACAGCTCTATGTCATCAAGCACTACCTTAAGCTTGGTCTGGGCTATCACCCTGCTCACCTCAGCTGCGGTGATCTTGTCGTCAACGACTATGGCTATATCACGCGCCACCTTTGGGAATTTAGATATCGGCTTATATGTGCGCTTTGCGCCAACATATTTGAACAGCTTATTCATATCTATCTCGGCATAATATGCCCTTCCATCTATGCCCCAGTTTTTAAGCACATTGGGATGCACCGCGCCAAGCTCGCCGAGCTTTTCTTTTGCTATTGAAAGAACCGCTTTTCTGCCTGGCTGATAATACTCGCTGCCGCCAGCAGCAAAGCTTGCCTTTGGTATAAGGTCGAACTGCTCAAGAAGCTGTTCTACAGCGCCCTTTAATGTGAAGTAGCTTTCGCCGTCCCCGCTGAAAAGAAGACCCAGAAGCTTACGCTCTTCAGGCAGGTCGTCGTTATTGTCAAAATGGACGTTGCCTACCTCAAAGAACCTGTCATGTCCCGTCTTGCGGCTCTGGTTGCGCTTTAACGAATCGAGCATGCCCGTTATGAGCGTCGTGCGCATAAGGCTCTGGTCCTCGCCAAATGGATTGAGTATCTTCACGCACTGGCGTTTTTCGCTGTCAGCCTCAAGCAAAAGATTATCGAGCGCGGCAGGGCCGGTGAAGTTGTAATTATACATTTCATAGCAGCCCTGCGCGGCCATTTCGTCCTTCACCTTGTCTTCAAATGCAAGATCCTTGCCGAGCTTGCCGGCGAATGTGTCGCCATACATAAGCGTCGGCTTGATGTTGTAATAGCCGTATATGCGCGCCACCTCTTCAGCTATATCCCAATCGGCTTCAAGCCCATCCTCTATATCGGTCCTGTAATGAGGTATAGTGACCTCAAGCTTGGCGCCCTTTACCTTGGAGGAAATGTTTATCGTTGCAAGCATATCCGCCATGTCCTTAGCCGGAATGTTGGTGTTGAGTATGCTGTTTATGTGCGCCACATCAACATCGACTTTATGCTCGGTTATGTCTGCATTGCATACGTCTATCACCCCGCCGATCACCTTGCCTGCGTTAAGCTCATCGACAAGCTCAATGGCCCTTTCCTCGGCAAGCATTGCATTGACAGGCTCTACACCCTTGATAAAGCGCGCCGCAGCATCGGTAACATGGTGCAGCTTCCTTGTGGTTGCGCGTATGCTGCTGCCCTTGAACGCCGCCGATTCAAACAATGTGGCCTTGGTATCCTTCGTTATCTCGCTGTTGAGCCCGCCCATTACGCCCGCTATGCCTACGCCCTTTTCGGTATCTGCTATAAGCAGCATATCCGGCGTTACGGGGCGCTCCTTGCCGTCAAGCGTGGTGACAACTTCGTTTTCATACGCGTTTCTTACAACTATGTTGCCATCCTTTACGCATGCAAGATCAAACGCATGCATCGGGTGACCGTATTCAACAAGCACATAGTTTGTGATATCGACTATGTTGTTTATCGGGCGCATGCCTACTGCACGCAGGCGCTTCTGCATCCACACAGGAGATGGCTCTATGTTAAGCTCCGTAACCACGCGCGCGGTGTATCTTGGGCAAAGCTCAGTATTGAGCACGGTAACGGAGGAATAATCGTTAACGTTGCCTTCGCCCTTTATCTTCCTGATAACAGGCTCCCTGAACTTCTGGCCAAGGGCTGCGGCGGCCTCGCGGCACATGCCTATTATGCTCTGGCAATCTGCGCGGTTAGGCGTAAGCTCTATATCGAAAACTATGTCGTCAAGGCCAATGGCCTCCTGTATGCTCTGGCCAAGCTCATGCTCTTCATGCAGTATCATTATTCCGTTGACCTCGGCGCCGGGATAGTCGGCCTCCGTAAGGCCAAGCTCACGGCCTGAGCATAGCATGCCATTGCTCTTTACGCCGCGCATAACGGTGGGCTTAATAACTATTCCCTCTGTAAGATGCGCGCCGTCAAGCGCGACCGGCACAAGCGCGCCTTCAAACACATTTTGCGCGCCTGTAACTATGCACACAGGCTCGTCCTTACCAACATCTATAGAGCATATTTGAAGATGGTCGGAGTTTTCGTGCTTGCTCAGGCTAAGTATCTTGCCGACAACAACGTTTGTTATGCCGTCCATCTCGCCTGAATATGACGCCACCTCAAAACCGCGCCACATAAGCTTTTCAACAAATTCATCCGGCGTTACGTTCCATTCAACGTAATCCTTCAACCAGCTAAGCGGAAGTTTCATAGCTTTTTACCTCCTTAGAACTGCCCAAGGAAACGGGCGTCGTTTTCATACTCAAGGCGTATATCGGTTATGCCGTATTTAAGGCTCGTCACCCTGTCAACGCCTATACCGAAGGCGAACGCGCTCCACTCATGCGGATCAAGCCCGCAGTTTTCAAGCTCGTGCGGGTTTGTAACTCCGCAGCCAAGCACCTCTATCCAGCCGGTGCCTTTGCACACCCTGCAGCCCTTGCCGCCGCATATGGTGCAGGATATATCCACCTCGGCCGAAGGCTCCGTAAAGGGGAAATAGCTCGGGCGGAAACGTGTCCTTACATCTTCGCCGAACACGGCGTGAACAAACTCATCAAGCGTTCCCTTAAGATCGGCCATGCTTATGTTCTTATCAACCACAAGGCCCTCCATCTGCATGAATACCGGGCTATGGCTCGCATCCACCTCGTCAACGCGGAAAACGCGCCCGGGTATCACCAGCCTGAACGGCGGCTTTATTGTCATAAGCGCCCTTGCTTCGCAGGGGGAAGTGTGTGTGCGCAGCACTACCCTGTCGTTAATATAAAATGTATCCTGCATATCGCGCGCAGGGTGATCGAGCGGAAGATTCAGCTTTGTGAAGTTATAATCGTCATACTCAACCTCAGGCCCATAGAACGTGGTAAAGCCCATGCCTATTAGCGCATCGCGTATCTGGCGGTATGTCTGCGTCATCGGGTGCAGCCTGCCGCTCGGCTGGCGTCTTATGCCGGGTTCCGTAACGTCAAGCGTTTCTTTTTCGAATGCCCTCTGCTGCATCATTGCGGCAATTTTTGTCCTGCGCTCCGCTATTGCCTGCTCAAGCTCCTTTTTAACCGCGTTTGAAGCCTGGCCGAGTTTTGCGCGCTGCTCCTTATCCAGCTGGCCCATCGTCCTGAGTATGCCGGTAAGCGAGCCGCTTCTGCCGAGAATGGAGGCGTTAAGCGCTTCAAGCTCCTTTTCTTCACGCACTTCCTTAAGGCGTTCAAGCGCTTCCTGCCTTATTCTTTCAAGTGCCTCGTTCATTTTTCAGAAAACCTCCTATAAAACAAAATGCGCGCCTCGTCTTTAGGGACGAAGGCGCGCTCGTGGTACCACCCTTATTCGCCCCGCCATCACGGGGCCTTTTTCCGCTGTAACGGGCTAACCCGGCATCGACTACGCACCGTAATGATACGGCTTCCCCGATGCGGCTCAGGAGAGAACTTTGTGCGGCCGTATTTTGCAGGCTGTTTGCAGCTTATGCAGCCCTCTCTGTGGCAACGGCAGGCCGCTTTGCTCCGTCATTGCCAATTCCTTGGGATTATAACATATGCTAAGCAGTTTTTCAAGCTCATATATAAGCTTAAATGGCATTTTTAATCCTCACCTGTGCACCCATTTATCTATGCAAAGGCCAATAAAGTCACCCCAGCCGGCCAACGGAACGTCTATAGTAAACACAAGGTCGGTCTTTATTATCATGCCGCTTTTTTCAAACGAGTATTCTATGGCGCCTGCCTTATCGCCTGCACGTATCGGTGCCTGATATTCTTCATTTGCGTTTATAAGCACATTGGGTTCCTCGTTATCCCATACCAGCAGGGTAACATCTTCTGCCGCGGCAAGGCTGACCGTTTTCGCTATCCCCCCTAAAACGGGAGCGTTTTCAACAACTATATCTCCTTTTTTAACCGGGGTTTTAACGCGCACGGCGGCGCTTGCAGTATCTACGGCTTTTGAAGCCACGGCAAAGCGTGTTTTTGAATCCTTTGCGCCTATTACGGCAGCTATGAACACGGCACCGTTCCTTTTAACCATAAATACGCCGCAATATCCGGCCTCAGCTGATGAGCCGGTAGAGCCCGAAAAACACCCGTCCAGGCTTTTTATCAGCCTGTTTTGGTTCACAAGCTCCGTCCTTGAGCCGTTTTCATGTATAAGCTCATCAAGGTATAAGCCGCTATACTCCCTATATGTTTTTGAAGCAGCAAGCGCCGCGCCGAGCTTTGCCATGTCCTCTGCGCTAAAGTCGGTACCCTTGCCGTCTATGCTGCTTATTTCCTGCGTTATGCCAAGCTCAATAAGCCTTGCGTTTATCTCCCTTACGGCTGCCTCATGCCCGCCTGAGCAGGCCTCTGCAAGCGCAGTCGTTGCATCCCCCGCGGTTATCATAACGGCAGCCCTCATAGCGTCTTCAGCTTTTAAGCTTTCGCCGGCTTTAAGAAATGCCGTTGCACCGCCAACTTTTGCCGCTTCAGGGCTCACGGTTATTTGGGTATCGCCGCTTATTTTTCCATTATCCATACATTCCGCCGCATAAAGCAGCGCAGGAAGCCTCACAAGGCCGCCGCAGTTCAGCTTTTCATCCGCATTCTTTGAAAATATCACCTGCGCGCTGCCCGCTTCCATAACTATTACGGCTTTTGTTTGCCCTGTATCTATGCTTAAGCCGTCAGCAAGGCACAATGACGGCACGGCAAGAACAAGCAGCATTGCAATAGCCGATATAGACCTGATACGCTTTTTTATCTCCATACAAAAACTCCCGCCTGCAATCTATTTCATAGAATAGATATATGCTTATAGCGGGAGTAAAAATGCCAATCAGGCTTTTACCAAGCTCATTTCAAAAGCGGAAGGAACGACTCGCCCACGCAGAACGGCTTGCCCGTTAAATGCTCAACAATGCTGCTGCCTATATCGGCAAAGGTTTTGCGCGTACCTATCGATACCCCGCCTTTAAGCGACGGGCCCCACACCACTATTGGTATATATTCCCTTGTGTGGTCTGTTCCCGGATATGTCGGGTCGCAGCCATGATCTGCGGTTATTATCATTATGTCGCCTTCGTGCATGCAAGCCATAATTTCAGGCAACCGTTTATCAAAGTATTCAAGCGCCCGCGCGTAGCCTTCAGCATCATTCCTGTGGCCATACAGCATATCGAAATCGACAAGGTTGGTAAATATAAAGTCCGCCTTACCGTCCTTCAAAAAGCTTATGGTGGCGTCTACCCCGTCATGATTGTTCTTTGTGTGGTTGATAAGGCCAAGCCCGCGTTTGCAGAATATGTCCTCTATCTTCCCGACGCCGGCTACTGTGTAACCTGATTCAGTAAGCGAATCAAGTATGGTCTCCGACACGGGAGGTATGGCATAATCCCGCCTGTTTTCCGTTCTTGTATACTTACCGTTTCCGCCTGTAAAAGGCCTTGCTATCACCCTGCCAACAAGCTCATCCCCCATAAGTATGGATCGAGCGATCTCACAGCAGCGATATAGCTCGTCAAGGGGTACGACACCTTCATGGGCTGCGATCTGAAAAACGCTATCTGCCGATGTATATACGATAAGCTTTCCCGTTCTGCAATGCTCATCGCCAAGGACCTGTATTATCTCCGTTCCAGATGCAACATAGTTGCCAAGCGTGCCCCGGCCTGTCTTTTTTTCAAATTCTTCTATTACTGACTTTGGGAATCCGTTAGGATACGTTCTGAAAGGAGGCTCCATTATAACCCCGGCCATCTCCCAATGCCCGCTCGTTGTATCCTTGGCTCTTGTTTTTTCTTCGCTTCTGCCGTAGCAGCCCTTTGGTGCTTCCGATGCCGGCACAAGCGAGTTTTCTATATTGCCAAGCCCCAATGATAGCATATTGGGTATGGCCATGTGTGTTTTTTGATAAATATGACCAAGCGTATGCGCACCCGCATCGCCAAAATCCTTCGCGTCCTTAAGCGCGCCTATGCCAACGCTATCCAATACTATAAGCGTTACTCTTTTCTTCATTATAACCTTTCTCCCCCGGATCAATTTTTGTAGCGATTAAGGTTTGTCTTAAGCCTCAGGCGGGTATGCTCCGCAATCATCGTAAGAAATTCCTTGTTGGTGGGGCAGCCCTTGTTGCTGTCTACGGTGTAGCCAAACATATTGTGCTGCAGCTCCATATCGCCGTTTAACCAAGCGTAGCTTATTGCATAGCGTATGCTGCGCTCAACCACCCTTGCATTGGTATTATACATCTTTGCAACTTCCGGGTAAACGGTTTTTGTTATTCCAAGGTTTTTTGTGCCGTCATTATCAACATACATTTTAATTGCCGCCATAGCATACATAAAGCCGCTGTGCTGGGTCGCCATACCCATATGGACAAGATATTGTCGAACTATGTCTTCGCAATCTGTATACTGCAAAAAATCGATGCCCATAGGTTCTAATAGCTGATTCGATTTTTTACCCATCTTAATATCCATCAACTGGTCTACCCGCATCGCTATTATGTTGGCAGAACACGGCAGCGCTATAACAAAAGCGAAGCCGGCTACCTGTGCCAGAGTCATGGCTTCATCAGTATATAAAGGAGATATGCCAATAAACGTCGTATTCTTGCAAAGGCCCTTTTTCTTGAGAATATAGAGTAATTGGTTGCCATCGCAATACGGCATGAGCATATCAATAAGTATTACATCGGGCGAGTGGCCTTCTTCCAGATAGTTGATCGCTTCTTCCGAGTTTGCCGCTTTGAATACGATTTCATAGTTATCACGGCTTTTGAAGCATTTTTCAAGCTCATAAGTCATTCTGCTATTGTCGTTTATAATCATCAGTTTGCGCTCACCCATAACGCCGGCCCCCTGATCTGCTATTTTTTGTTAATAACAATAATATACCATTGTCCAGAGAATTACAAGTTATTTCGAGGAAATCGTGTTTCGATTATTATTCATTTTTGTCGAATTTAATGGTTTTTTACTTGATTAAAAGGAGATATAAAATGAAAGTTATATGTGTATGGGGAGCAAGCGCACAGGGAAGTGTACCTTATGATGTAAATTTCATTACCGAAAGCTGCGCTGTTTCCTCATTTTTTGTCCTTTTCATTGCTTTGCCATAAAGCCTTCACTTCTTAATTTGAGAGTCTGTATCCAATTTACGACAGCAGGTGTAAGTCAAGGCATACATTAAGCGTTTTTCACGGCAGCCCCATATGCGGTGTGGAAGGCTTTCTCATGACGCAGGTATTTTTTTGCTTTTATACTCCGTACCGTTTTGCCGTAAGCTTTGCCTTTTCTTCCTCCTCAGCAGTCGGCAAGGGCAGTACCGAAAATCTTTCAACATGCATATTCGGAACGGCCTCAACATAAACCGCACCGTTTGGCGGAATCGGCAAAATGCCCAATTGTTCGCTCGAATTCTCGTCAATAGACCTTGCTACATCCTCGTTGACCTTTATAAGGAAGCTCTTTGCTTCATTCCTCGCAATAAGGCGCATAAGCTGGCGTCTCACCTTAAGCACGACCGTTTCGACACTAAGCACCTTGCCTGCGCCCCCGCAATATGGGCACGGGCTTTGCAGCGTGTGCGATATGCACTGGCGCGTCTTTTTGCGCGTCATTTCAACAAGGCCGAGCTGGGTTATTCCAAGCACATTTGATTTTGTCCTGTCCTTGGCAAGCTCTTCCCTGAGCGTGGCAAGCACGCGCTCCTTATCGGCAATCTCGTCCATGTCTATAAAGTCTACAACGATTATGCCGCTTATATCCCTCAGCCTAAGCTGGCGAGCTATCTCCCTTGCGGCTTCGCAGTTGGTTTGTGTTATAGTCTCCTGCAAATTGTCCGTGCCGACATATTTGCCTGTGTTTACATCTATTGTTGTTAGAGCCTCGGTTTGATCAATTATTATATAACCGCCGTTCTTCATCCACACCTTGTGTGAAAGCGCCCTGTCTATAGCGTTTTCAAGCCCAAGCTGATCAAAAAGGTCCGGAATATCCTCATATAGCTCCACCCTGTTCTTAAGCGAAGGGGATATTATGTTGGCAATAAGCTGTACGCGCTCGTAAAATTCCTTATCGTTAATTGCCAGCCTGCGTATATCCGGCGTAAACAGATCCCTTATCGTGCGAAAAACAAGCGGTTCTTCCGCATGCAGCAGCCTTGGCGCGGGCACAAGCTCGCTCTTTTGCTTTATCCTGCCCCACAGCCTTGAAAGGAACGTAAAGTCAGCCTTAAATTCAGCCGCGCTTTTACCCTCTGCCGCTGTTCTGACTATTGCGCCCATGTTAAATTCAGCAGCTACCTCTTCGGCAGCTTCCTTGAGCCTTGTGCGCTCGGCCTCATCCTCTATTCTTCTCGATACGCCAATATAGTCAACGGAAGGCATAAGCACAAGCGTCCTTCCAGGAAGGGTTATGTTCGTCGTTACCCTTGCTCCCTTTGTGCCTATAGGCTCCTTGACAATCTGAACCATTATCTCCTGGCCGACTTTTACTATGTCCTTTATGTTCGGCACTACGTTTGACGGCTGCGTCTGCTTGCCGTTAAACTCAAAATCCTGCTTGTCATTTTGCGCGTCCCCCGCATATAAAAACGCGTTTTTTTCAAGCCCTATGTCAACAAAAGCGGCCTGCATGCCAGGCAGCACGTTTTTTACCCGGCCTTTGTATATGTTGCCTACAAGCCGCTCCCTGCCCCTATGCTCAATATAGATTTCACTCGGCTCGCCATCCTCCAGCAGCACGACGCGGGTCTGATATGGGTTGATGTCTACGATTATCTCTTTATCAGTCATTATCGTTTTGCCCTTATACGGGTGTATTTCTCCCTCCTATAAACTCGACCTTGCTTCTGTGCACACCGTAATCATACTCCCTGCCGCTCTGCCTTGCAAGCGCGCCCATAAGCAATTCTATATTCAAGCTGCCGGATGCTGTAAGCGCGCCCTTAATATGCAGCTTTATGCCTTCAGCTTCATTTTTAAGTTCGGCGTTTATCAGCTGAGGACGGATATCGACGCTTTTTATGCCGCCCTTAGTCTTTTTATCCACTATTATCTCGGCATTGACAAGCTTGTCTATATCCGCCTTAAGCCGCTCATAATCAGTATCATTTGCAAACGTAAGCTCGTAATCGGCGCTTTCAAGCAAAGCAGTAAGCGACGGCATCTTATCCTCAACAGCGTAGCACTCAGCTAAAGCAAAGCCCTCAGGCATCACATGGTTTACTTTGTCTAAAAAATCGCCTGCTTCCATGTTCTTTTCAAGCTTAACGTCAACCCATTCCGCATCGCTGGTGTAGCCGGTAGAAAGCGCGGTTGCAAACGAAAGCTGCGGGTGCGGGTTAAAGCCCTGAGAATAGCTCAGGGGTATATCCGCCCTTCTGAAAGCCCTTTGCAGCAGCCTTTGTATATCAAGATGCGATACGAAGCGCACCCTCTCTCCCTTAGTTAATCTTGCAATAAGTCGCATAGCGTTCACCAAAGCAGCCGTTGCAGCCGAGCCGGCAATCCTTAGTTACCTTAGCTTCTGCTGCGGCGTGATACTCCTTCTTAAGATAGTCCTTTGAAACTATTGAGTCAATATGGTCCCACGGAAGCGCCTCGTCTACGCTGCGGCTCCTGTGGGCATAATAGTCCGGATCAACACCGGCTGAAACGAACGCACCATCCCATGCTTCAAGCTTAAAATGCTCGTCCCATGAATCAAAGCGCGAACCGTTTTGCCAGGCTTTTTCGAGCACATCGGCAAGCCTTCTGTCTCCGCGGGCAAACACGGCTTCAAGCACGCTTATGTCCGGCTCATGATATGAAAACTCAACGCCGCGTATTCCCTTAAGCGCGGCGCGCAAAATCTTCTGCTTTTCAATAAGCGTCTCTTTCCTATCCTGCGGCTCCCATTGGAACGGCGTGAAGGGCTTGGGCACAAAGCTTGATGCGCTTACGCTCAGCCTCAGTCCCTTTCCCCTCTTCTCCTTTGGCATAGCATAGAATTTAGCAGATACCTTCCTTGCAAGCTCTGCAATGCCCAGTATATCCTCCTCCGTCTCGGTCGGCAGGCCTATCATGAAATAGAGCTTTACTCCGTTCCAGCCGGCTTCAAAAGCATCGCCAACAGCCCTTAGCAGGTCTTCCTCCGTAACGCCCTTATTTATAGTATCCCTGAGTCTTTGCGTACCGGCCTCCGGTGCGAATGTAAGGCCGGCCTTGCGCACGGTCTGCATGCGCTCAAGGTCCTCCTTTAAGAAGCTGTCTATCCTCAACGAGGGCAAGGATACCGAAACATGCTCTGACGTGAATTTATCTATTATAGTAGGCACAAGCTCATGTATTTTAGAATAATCGCCCGAGCTTAGCGAGAACAGCGACACCTCGTCATAGCCAGTGCAGGAGATAAGCTCATCCGCCTGCCTAAGCACGGTATCCATCTTACGCTCCCTTATCGGCCTGTATATAAAGCCGGCCTGGCAGAAACGGCACCCCTTGGTACAGCCGCGGAAAAGCTCAAGCGATATTCTGTCATGAACGATAGGTATATACGGAACTATGGGCTTTTTTATGTATTGCGCCCTGTCAAGATCCATAACTATTCGCCGCTGTATCTTTTCAGGCGCCGAAGGGTCGTTGGGTACTACGCCAAAGAACTCGCCGTTTTCCCCGCGTTCCTCATTATATAGCGCGGGCACATATACGCCCTGTATTCCGGCAAGCTTTTTAAGCAGCTCGGCTTTTTCCATATGGTTCCTTTTAGCCTCAAGCACGGCGTTGCAAACGTCAATTATCATCTCTTCGCCGTCGCCAATAAGCACAGCGTCCATAAAAGGCGCAATAGGCTCCGGATTGCAGGCGCAGCCGCCGCCCGCTATTATAAGCGGGTATTCACCGCCGCGCTCGGACGCACGCCAGGGTATGTTGGCAAGGTCAAGCATGGTCAGGATGTTGGTGTAGCACATTTCATACAGAATGGAAAAGCCCACAATGTCACACTCGCTTATCGGTGTGCGCGTTTCAAGCGTGTACATAGGCACGCCGTTTTGGCGCATCGCGTTTTCCATATCCGGCCAGGGCGCAAAGCACCTTTCGCAGGCAAATTCGTCCCTTGCGTTTATAACCTCATATAATATGCGGGAGCCGAGATGGCTCATGCCTATTTCATATACATCCGGAAAGCACAGCGCAAACCTTAGCCCGGCGTTTTCCTTAACTATGCTGTTCAGCTCGCCGCCGGTGTATCGTGCCGGCTTTTCAACACAGAGCAGCATCTTATCCTTTAGTACGACCTTACTCAATATTACCCTCCGCAGCCCGAACTGGCTATTACTTCATTAAACTTATTAAGTTTAACATCTTCTGCGGCGGCGGTCAATCACCGAGGATAATCCTATATTATTTTCTATCAATTCGCCAAGCGTTTTGTCCGCGCCAAAACGTGCGGCAGCTTCCATAAGCTCCGCTTCGTTTATAAAACCAAGCGTGCGCATATCGCGCCCTATAACGGCATACATGGTTATGCGCGAGCCAAAGCCGGCTTTAAGCGCCTGCCTTACAGTTACCCTTGAATCGAAGGCAAGTGTATTTAATCCTGTGCTGCTACCAGAAGAAAGCCTTTCTCTGTTTGCCGCAAGGCGCTTTGCGGATTGCCCGGCGCCGTTTTTCGTCTCCTTTATAGCGGACACTGCCATAAATATCCCAAGCACACATAGCATTGGCGAGGCTAATTCCTTTATAGCCGCGTATGCGCCAAGTATGCTTACAGCTATTCCGCAGAGTATTCCTATAACAGAGCCTATAATTACCGCCGTTTTTGCCTTGACCACCTGCCTCAGCGCGGAGCAAAGCATCCTTCCGCCGTCAAGAGGGAGCGCAGGCAGCATATTTATTGAAGCAATAGCAACGTTCAGAGCCGCAAAGTCCTTCACTATGTCATTGCCGGCTATTCCGCTTTGGAAAGCGCTGTAGCTGCCAAGCCCCGCAAAAAGGCTGAACAGAGGTCCTGCTGAAGCGATAAAAAGCGCATCCCCTGCATCAATAACGCCGGAATCGAGCCTTGCACAAAAGCCTAACGGCGAAAGCTCTATCTCGCTTATTCCCTTGCCAGCCGCCATAGCCGCAAGCGCATGCGCAAGCTCATGAAGCGTCAGCGCCAGCATGCCCAGCAGCATAAGTTCAAGCTTGCCAATAAGCACAGCGCACACTGCCACAACTATGGCAGCCGGGCTTATCGTTATATCGGTCCTGCCTATGGTAAATAGCCTTAGCTTCACACTCCGCCTTCCGTTCTGAAATGCTCCATCGGCTCTACCGGCCTGCCGTCTTTTTTAAGCGTAATGCATATAGAACCGCCCTGGGGTGCTGTGCCTATGTTATCAGCAGCACCCACCGGCTGCCCGTCTTCAACGCTTATGCTCTTTAAGCCGTAGCAGCAAAGCTCAAGCTTTCCGCTTGTTATGCATACATAAAGCCCTTTTTCCGCGTCCTCGCCGGTCTCCTTTACGCTGCCTTCAAGGCTTGCCCTTACCTGCTGCTCTTTATCAACGCTTATCGTCATAAGCTCGCCATCGGCCTGACTGGATACGTTCCCGCTTATAGGCAGCTCCATCAGCCCATCCGGCGCGAACACCTCAAGTATGCCTGGCAGCTCAACGAACCGGAGTTTGCCTAGCATCTCGTCAAGGTCGTCCTCGTCGCTATTGCCGCTGTTGGCGGATGAAGCATAAAGCGTCTCCTTCGTCTCATCCGTATCTCCATAAAGCTTGATCAGCAGCGCTGCCGCGCAGCCGAGCGCGCATAAACCAAGTTTGACCATCATGGAAAGCGCGTATCCGCCGCGCTTTTTTCTGCCTTTGCTCCTTTGCCGCTTAGGAAAGCTCCTTCTTGCCAATCCTCCGCTGTTTGTAACAAATGCTCCCGTTTCCGCTTTTTCGATTATTACAGCCATAAAAACACCCCCCGCGCCAAATATATATGCGAAAGGGTGTTGATTAAATACGCTATTTGTTTTAAGCTTACTACTTTTTAGCCGGCCTCCGCATCCATACGTTTTCTACAATGCCTACAGCTATCATATTGGTTAGAAGATTGGATCCTCCATAGCTGATAAACGGCAGCGGTATGCCCGTAACCGGCATAAGGCCCATAGTCATGCCTATGTTCTCAAACACATGCGCAAGCAGCATGCCCGCCGCGCCCGCAACAAGACACATGCCGAAATAATCCTTTGAATGCATCGCTATCCACAGCCAGCGGAATATAAGCACGAAGAAGGCAAGTATCAGTATTGTCCCCCCAACGAAGCCTACGCCTTCAACTATTCCGGCAAACACAAAGTCGGTATGCCTTTCCGGTACGAACCTGAGCTGTGCAAGCGTGCCTGATGAAAAATAGCCCTTGCCGTATAGCTGGCCGGAGCCTATTGCTATCTTTGACTGGGCAACATTATAGCCCTTATTCTGCACGTCAAGCTCCGGATTCAAAAACACCTTTATCCTATACTGCTGATCCTCGTTGAAAAGGAAAAAGTATGCAAGCGGCAATCCGGCAGCAACAAGTCCGGCGGCGGCCGCTATATAGCCCCAAGATATCTTTGCTATAAAGAATACCATTATCATTATGCAAAGGTATACGAACGCCGTGCCGAAGTCCGGCTGCATCATAACAAGTATGGTAGGGCCAACGCATATGAGGGCGGCATAGAGTATCGAGCGGAAGCTTTTCAGCTTACCCTCATGCCTATCCATATCCTCGCTGACTATTTTGGAAAGGCCGATTATTATGCATATCTTACAAAGCTCGGCAGGCTGTATAGCCCTGTCTATAGCTTCAAAAACGAACCAGCCAGTTATTCCCCTTTGCGTTTTGTCAAGCGCTATAAGCAGCAAAAGCAGGGCAACGTTGCCTATGTAAGCATACTTTATAAGCGGCTTGAACACCTGCTGATAATCAAATATCAGGATTATCAAAAACGCCGCAAGGCCTATCATAAAGTTAACAGCCTGCTTTTTTACATAGACAAGGTTGAGCTTTGCAGCATAATCGCCAATCGAGCTTTCCTCACCTGTAAAGGGTTTAGCCATAATGCTTGCAATGCTTATTATGCCGAAGGTAACAAGACCCACGACGAGCAGTATCGTAAACCAGTCTATTCTTTTAAGCAGCTTAAGATCAAACATACTTTATAATCCGCTTAATCCTCCGTTTTGAAGGCGGCCTTCATCTGCTCATATATAGCGGTATATTTATCTGCCGTGTCGCTATATACTATCGGTCTGTTCACCTTTGAAACGCTTGCCGCGCTTTCGCCGCGAACAAGCCTGTCAAGCGTCATCGTTCCCTGCGCCGCAGCCTCATAATAAGGCTCTATGCACAGCGCGTATATATCATTATCATTGAACAGCTTATAGTTGGCTTCGCTCAACCCGTTGCCAAACACAGTCACCATTATCTGCGTCAGCAGCGCGGGGTTAGGCACATAAGCCGGAGTATCCCCGGGTGCAGGCGTTGCATCAGGGGTTGGCGCAGGCGTAGGCGCACCGGAGGACTTAAAGGTCTTTTGCGCCTTGGACCTTGCCTCTACCGCTATTGCTGAGGAATCCACATCAACCGCATAAAGGCCTTTTATATCCCTGTTGTTCAGTATAAAGTCCGCAAGCTCGTCTATTGCCGCCTGCCCGTCATCCTTGGTTCTTTGGAACTCGCACACTATAAACTGAGGGTAGTTTGCCTTTATAGACGCATCAAATTTTGCAAGCGCCTCTGCCGTATCCCTTCCATATACAAGTATGCGGCCGGATTTGAGGCTCCTTTCCACCATTCTTTCGGCAAGGCCGCGGGCAAGCTCGTCATAGTATTCGTCATTATCGGCGATCACCTGCGCGCTTATATCTGAAACGGCGCATTGATAATATGACGCCACAACCTTCATGCCATAGCCTGCCGCAATCTCAAAAGCAGCCGTGTTTTTTCCGTTCGGGTCGAATATCATAACGGCCGTAACACCTTCATTCTTAGCCTGCTCAACGGCGTTCTTCGCCCCGTCGCCATCGCTTGCCCTGAATACCTTTGAAGCATAGCCGAGCGTTTCTGCAGTGCGCAGGAAGCCATACATAGTAAGGTTCGCCCTGTCGCTCCCATCGTCATTAAGTATAAGCCCGAGTATCGGGAATCCATCATCTTCTTCATCTGTATTCTGCACAGCCGGCCCGCCCTGCTGTTCAGGCGTAGGCTCGGGCTCACCGGCGTTGTTATCGGCAGCTTTTTCGCCGCATGCCGTCATTAGCAGCATAAGCAGCACGAGCGCAAAAGCAAAAATGCGTTTCATCAGTTCTTTCCTCCGATCAGGGTAGGTTGGATTGATTTTATACTAAAATCAGCTTCATGTTAAGCCCTTGGGGCTTTATTTTACAAAGCGGCCACAAGTTTATACAATGTATTCGCTCATTTTTGCCGGGGCCGCCTTAAGCTCAGCGCGTTTTTCATCATAGCCTCGCTTGCCAAGCATGGCGTATGTTGCGTTTTTGCCTTCCTCCACGCCAGGCTGATCAAATGCGTTTATGTTCAAAAGCTCGCCCGCAAACGCTGTTTGCAGCTCAAACATGCACAAAAGCTCGCCTATCGTAAAGGGATTGACCTCGGGCAGCGTTATAGTCTTGTTCATGTGGCCCGAACGCGTAACGGCGTACTCCGTAGCGAGCTGCTCGCTCTTTATAAGCTCGTTGAAGCTGTGTCCGCTTAAAAAGGCAACGTCAGCTATATCGTCAAAGCTATGCGGTATGGTTACATCATTTCTGTATCTATCCACTGCAATAAATGTTATCACCTTGTCAAAGGGGCCTTCCGTATAAAGCTGCACCTGAGAATGCTGATCCGTTACGCCAAGCGCCTTTACCGGCGTTTGGCCGGTATGGACTATGTTGCCGCTGTTATCGGTCTTTTTGCCGAGCGATTCTGCCCAAAGCTGGGCATACCAATCGGCTATGTATTTGAGCGAATCGGCATACGGCATGATAACGCCAACGTTGCAGCCCTTTTGCATGGCCATCACCTCAAGCGCCGCCGCCATGTAGGCGGGATTCTTTCCGGGCTCAGCCGCGGAGCATAGCGTATCCATGTACTTTGCCCCTTCAAGAAGCTCCTCTATATCTATCCCACAAACCGCCGCCGCAATAAGCCCAACCGGGCAAAGCTCAGAAAACCTTCCCCCAACGCCATCGGGCACAAAAAAAGTTTCAAGGCCGTTGGCTTTAGCTATTTTGATAAGATTGCCCTTATGTTCGTCTGTTGTGGCTATAACATGCTTTGTCCATCCGTCGCCAAGCTTATCCTTGAGCAGCCTTGTAATATACAAAAGCTGCGACATCGTCTCGCTCGTGCCGCCGGACTTGGTTATAACGTTGAAGATTGTCTTTTCAACGTCTATTACATCAAGCAGGGACGCCATGCGCTCAGGGTCGATATTATCCTCAACATAAAACCTTGGCCCGCCGCGCTTCTCTTTAGGCAGGTCGTTATAGCGGAGGTGAGAAAGCGCCTGCTGCACAGCGATAGGCCCCAGCGCGCTGCCGCCTATGCCAAGCACCACAAACGCTTCATACTCTTTGTTTATTTTTGAAGCAAGCTTCTTTATTCTACCGACGACCTCCGCCTGATTATACGGAAGCTCGCGCCACTTCATCTGCGCCCGCTTTGCGGCCATGCTGGCGGCGGCAGCATCGTACATTTCTTTATTCTTGTTAAGCTCGTCAGGGTCAAGGCCATGTTCGCCTACAAACTGCTTCATCATGCCGTTAAAGTCGAGCTTAAGCTGCATGCTCTTCTGCCACGCGGCGTCTTTATATAATGCGTTCATGCAAGTTCCTCCGTTTTCACTTTGTTAGATTATATCACATATCTTGGCCCATGCTCAGCATATTTTATAGCATGAAAGCCAAACATAGCATTAAAAATACTATTACAGCCATTATTATAGCGCTTTTGCTGATGGCGGCGGCTATATTCTGCTTGACCGCGTTTAATAGGCCGGCTTCAGGCAGTATACGCGTGCGGGCGATAAACGCATATACCTTAGAGCCGGTGGCAAACGCAAAAATAGTTATTGCCGAGCGCAAAAAAGCCGCCTATACAGACGTAAACGGCTTTGCTTACATTTACGATGTGCCGGTATACAGGAACGAGCTGTTTTATCAAAATCTCGGCTGCGATTGGGGCGAGGTGAGCATATTCAGCTATGCTGACGGTTATTTGCCGCTTGCGCTTTTGCACGCGAGGGTATATGAGAATAAGCTCAGGCTTGGTCCGAGCCTATATATGTTCCCTGAAGGAGAGACCGGCGTGAGGATCACAACGCTTATAGAATCGCCAGACGAAGATGAGATGCAAAAGCTTGCAGATATGCTTTTCGACTGCGAAAGTTAACATTTTGGCTATATAACATGGTCGCCAATGGTGGTATAATTCTATATATGGAACACAAAAGAAGTAAAACAAGTCCCTACAAGGGCGAATGGAGACCGTTTTTCAGAAAGCTGCCCTGGCTTTTGCTCATACCCGTGTTTTATGGGCTTACTTGGCTTGCGCAAAAATACCCGGATATGACGGAGAAGCTGTACAGCTCATCCGTTTATCCTTATATCAGCCGCGCATTGGGCTACGCAAGCTCCCTTACCAAATCGGTATCGGTAGCGGAATGTCTTGTGCTGGCGCTTGTTATTGCGCTGCTTGTTCTTATAGCAGTGCATGTGATAAAGCTTATAAGCGGCAGGCTCAGGTTTGCCAGGTTCATGAGCTTCATAATGGGTCTGTGCGTGTTCGCCTCGTTTATGTTCGCATTATTCTACATCTATTGGGGCTTCAACTACATGCGGCCTTCACTGTACCAAAGAATGGACCTTAGCATAGAAAAGAGGCCTGTTGAGGAGCTTAATGCGCTTTGCATAAAGCTCGCCTCCTCCGCCGGCGAGGCAAGGGCGCAGCTGAAAGAAGACGAAAACGGCGTATTCACGTTTGAAGCAGGCTATAAAAAGGAGTTTTCAAAAATACCCGCAGCTTACAGGCTTTTGAGCGCCGACCAGCCGATATTCTCAGGCACTGTATATCCAGCCAAGGGGGTACGCCTGTCCGAGGGCATGTCATATGGAGGCATATCCGGAATATACATTCCGTATACGGCTGAGGCTAACGTAAATATAGACCAGCCGCCGCTGCTGATAGCCGCCTCAGCCGCGCATGAAACAGCGCATTATCTTGGCGTAGCAAGGGAGGATGAAGCGAACTTTGTAAGCTATCTTGCCTGCACATATTCGCTTGATGCTTCCGTGCGCTATTCAGGCACGATGCTTGCGCTTATAAATTCAGCTAACCAGCTTTATAAATGCGATAAGCAGCTTTATGATACGCTAGTAAGCGAATACTACAGCGAGGCCATGCTTCGCGACATTGCCGACTATAACAAATATTGGGACACATATGAAGGCCCAATAGAAGAAGCTGTTGATAATATGAACGACACTTATCTTAAATTCAACAAGCAGGAGGACGGTGTAAACAGCTACGGCATGATGGTAGATCTGCTGCTTGCATACTACGCAAGCTAAGCAGAGGTGCTCATTAAATGAGTGACGGCTGGCACAGCGCAGCTATACCTTGGCTTTTTGCATAAGCTATGACGGAATAATCAGCCGCCATGACGCCGTGCCGAATTAATCAGAGCCTACCTAATAGCCAAGGCTCAAAGCTTTTTCAATAACGGCTGAGGCCACGGGGGCCGCTACCTTCCCTCCGCCTCCGCCGTTTTCTACTATAACGGTTATGGCGTATGGGTGCGCCTCATCCGCAACAAAGCCGGTAAACCAAGCGTGCGGCTTGAACCTGCCGGATGATGATACCTCGGCCGTCCCTGTTTTTCCGCATATCACTGCGCCTGAAACAGCCGCATTTTTTCCGGTTCCTTCGCTCACGGTCTTGCGCATTGCCTCTTTCATAAAATCCGCTTCATTGCCCTTCAATATGGTCTTATATTCTTCGCTCTCTATTCCTTTTATCTCTTTTCCATTTCTATCGACCACCTTAAGACATAGCTTAGGCTGCATGACGACGCCGTCGTTCGCTATGGCGGAGGTTATAAGGCAAAGCTGTATGGGCGTTATTATATCCTTGTGTTGCCCAACGCCGGACCATGCAAGCTCATAATCCGTCACAGGCTTTTCCATGCTGCCGCAGTAGGCAACAAGCTCATCAAAAATATATTCGCCGCCTATGCCAAGCTCGCTTGCCGCTTTAGTCAGCTTGTCCGCGCCAAGCTCAAGCGCAATAAGCGCAAACGTGTGGTTGCAGGAGTGCGCTATCGCATCGCTGAGGGTTATTTCGCCATGTATCTCGTCCTCAAAATCCCTTAGCAGCGCATAACCCTCTTTAACGCTTCCATCCCCGTCAATGGCGTCTGCAAGCGCCGCAAGCCTGCCCGTTTTCGCATCAAAGGCAAGCGGCCCATCGCATGCAAATTTTCTGTTCTCTATGCCAGGAATATATCTTAATGCCGCAACGGCAGTTACAAGCTTAAAGGTAGAGCCCGGAGTATAGCGGCCCATAGTAGCCCTGTTCACCATTGCGCCGTCAGCAAGCTCGGTCTCGCCATCAAGATACCCTCGCATGAGCTTTGGATCAAATGCGGGCGATGCGGTCATAACGAGCAGCTCCCCGGTTTTGTAGTTCATCACTATTACCGCGCCGTCGTTTTCACCAAGCTGCTCTTGAGCGTATGCGCAAAGAGCCGCGTCTATCGTAAGCACGGCATTTGAGCCGTGCCTCTTTTCATCAGAAAAAAGATAGCTCAGCCTATCGCCCGCGTTTTGCTCAAATCCCAACAGATACTTTGAAAGCAGCGCCTGTGCGCCAAGCGTCTGCCCAAAGTTATCACCCACGGCATGCGCCGTAGATAGGCGTATCGCATCGTCGGCATTGTACATCCTTTCGCCATCATCATCGCTTGACGCAAGCACAATAGAGTTTCTATCCGTTATATCGCCGGCAATAACGGCTTTTTTCTGCTTTTCTACCCTTGTGTTATATGGGCTTGAAAACCAATATGCGCCATAGGCATCTATTACATAAATCAAATATGCCGCAAGCAGGGCGAACATAAGCACAAAAACAACAAGCATCGTCTTTATGCTTCTTCTCGTTTTCATGCTTCCCCCTCCCCGCTGTATTCATAAGCTCCGTCATCGCCGGCTTCATCATCGTATTCATCGTATCCGTTATCAGCGCCGTATTGCTCGTCATAAAGCTCGCGTTCAAGCATGCGGCCGTTATAATCAGCCGCGGACTGCAATACGCCGTGCAGCATCATGCACGCTATAAGCGAGCTGCCGCCATAGCTCACATAAGGCATCGTTATTCCTGTCAACGGTATCAGCTTTATGACCCCGCCTATTATTATAAACGCCTGCACGGCGATGAGCGCGCTTGCGCCGAACGCGCAAAGCGAAACGAATCTGTTGTTTGAATTTAGCGCGGTCATGCAGCCCCTAATGACTATCAACAGATATATCGCCATTATGCCTATTCCGAATACTATGCCAAATTCCTCGCATATCACGGCAAATATATAGTCAGTTTGATAAGCCGGAATAAGCTTGGGCGATCCTTCGCCAAGGCCCATTCCCCATAAACCGCCGGAGGCTATCGCCATAAGGCCCTGCGCTATCTGGAAGCCGCTCGTCGAATACGTTGCCCATGGGTCCTGCCAAACAGCAACCCTGCGCCGCACATGACCGAATATAAAATAGCTTGCCGTTGCGCCCGCGCCGCAGGCAGCCGCGCCAAGCAGAGTAGTTCCAAGCTTGCCCGTTGAGGCATAAAACATGGTAAGATACACCATAGCCATAAGCATTGCGGCGCCAAGGTCGCGCTGGATAACAAGAAGGGCCGCCACCGTAACGGCAAACAATGTTGGCATTATAAGCTTTTTTACCTCTGTCTTCTCGCTCATTGAGCCTGCAAGTATAAGTATCATGGCCACCTTTACAAATTCAGACGGCTGGAACATTATGCCCGCTATGCTTATCCAGTTTACAGCGCCGCCGTACTCCTTGCCTATAAAAAGCAGCGCCAAAAGTATGCCAACGCTTGCTATGGCCGCCGGTATCCTAAGATACAGCATTACTACCGGTTTTTTCATCAGCACCAGCATTATGAGCATAGCGACTATGCCTATGCAGGAGAACACGAGCTGATTAAGCGCATTGGAGCTGTTCAGCCTATACTGTATCACAAGGCCAACGGTCATAAGAAAGGATACGAGCATTGCCATAAGCCTGTCCCCATGCGGAAGGAGCCAGGCTAAAAGCATATGCTGCACCAGTATAAGCAGCATAACAAGCGCCATAAACAGCAATGCTTTTGCGTCAAACGCTTCCTTTGAAAAGCTGAGCAGAACAAACGCGGCAAATGCAAACAGCAGCACTGCCGCCAATACCCTCGCAACGCCTATACGCTTAAAGGAGCCCATTTTTCGCCTCCTCTTCCCTGTGCCCGTGGCATATAAAGCAAACGTCCCTTATCCATACCTTGTCGCCATCACAAAGCGGCACGGTCTTGCTTAAAGGCCTTTCCCCATTAACCTCAAAGAATCGCCGTTGCTTTACTGATACGCACATATCGCCTTTGTATTCAAAGAACCTTGCGTGCTTCTTCTTAAGATCGCTTGACGGTATAGCTATATCGTCATTATTGCCGCTGCCCATAGTGCAGTCCCCATTAAGATAAAAGCGTTTGCCCCGCACATCATCAGGAGCAAGCATTTCGATATACCTTACGCTCAGCCTTGCGCGTTTTCTCGCTGCATGCATTATCCGCGCTTCCTTTATCGACAGCACAGCCGACGCTATAATAACATACAGCATTATCATAATAAAAAGGTACCGTGCCAAAGCGGCTGCCATATCGTATGCAGTTTCCATAGCGCAGTACCTCCACTTAGTATTATTCTGTTTTATATTCTATCACACAACAGTCATTTTTGCTCCTTTTTCATTATGGGGAGCAATCGTACCGCATTAAGCACACATATAAGCGCGGTACCGACATCGGCAAATACGGCCATCCACATTTCTGCCGCGCCCATTATGCCAAGCACCATTACCGCCAGCTTGACCGCCAGCGCGAATACGACGTTTTCCTTGGCGACTATTATGGTGCGCTTCGATATATCGATAGCTTTGGGAAGCGCGGCAAGCTCTTCGCCCATAAGCACCATATCGGCAGCCTCTACGGCGGCGTCTGTTCCGCCTATGCCCATTGCGCAGCCGACGTCGGCGCCCGAAAGCACAACGGAATCGTTTATGCCATCGCCAACGAACATCACGGGGCCATGCTTTGCTCTTAACTCCTTGAGCGTCTCAAGCTTTTCTCCAGGCATAAGCGAAGCATATACGCTCTCTATGCCGGCCTCTTCTGCAACAGCCCTCGCGGCGGAATCGCCGTCTCCGGTAAGCAGCGCAACGGCAAGCCCTTGCTTCTTAAGCGAAGCTATGGCCATTGCGCTATTCTCCTTTATGGTATCGTCAATTATTATGCTGCCTGCAAACCTGCCGTCAACAGCAACCAGCACGGTCGTCCCGCGCTCACTACTATCAGGATAGCTTATCCCTTCGCTGCGCATGAGCTTTTTGTTGCCCACAAGCACAGTTTTTCCGTTTACTTCTCCCCTCACGCCAAAGCCCGCTATTTCCTCCATACTCTCAGTTTCATAGCCGCCCTTTGCGGCGCTCACTATGGCATGGGCTATCGGATGGGTGCTTTTTGCTTCAAGCGCGGCGGCAAGGTTGATAAGCTCCTCCTCATCAAAGCCCTTCTCGCAGTTCACGCTGGTAACGTTGAAGCTGCCCTTTGTTATGGTGCCGGTTTTATCAAGCGCAACAGCCTTAACACTGCAAAGCGCCTCCATTACGTTTGCGGCCTTGAACAATATACCGGAATTTGACTGCCTTGCAAGTCCGGCAAAGAATGTAAGCGGCACGCTGAGAACAAGCGCGCACGGGCATGATATGACCAGCAGCAGCAGGCCGCGGTGTATCCATGTTGTCCAATCGCCAAGCCCGAATAGCGGCGGGATTGCGGCAACGAGCACGGTAAGCGCCATTACGGCCGGAGTGTACACCCTTGCAAAGCTGGTAATAAAGCTTTCCATCCTCGGCTTTGATTCCGCAGCCTCTTCAACCGCATGTATTATGCGGCTTGCGGTGGATTCTCCGGCTTCTTTGGCGGCTATTGCCACTATGCGGCCGGATTTGTTTATGCCGCCGGAGATAAGTTCATCATTTTTGCCGACATGTACCGGCACAGATTCTCCCGTTATTGCGGAAAGGTCTATAAAGCTCTCGCCCTCTATCACCATTCCGTCAAGCGGAATGCGCTCGCCCGGAAGCACCTCGAAGATATCGCCAGCTTTAGCCCTTTCGGCAGGCTGCACCATAAATTGACCGTTTATATCAAGCCTTACGGTATCCGGCCTAAGGTCAAGCACCTGCTTTATCGAGCGTTGCGAACGCCCCACGGCTATACCCTGCAACAGCTCGCCTATTCTGTAAAGCAGCATGACCATAACGCCTTCAAAATAATCGCCAAGCGCTATGGCGCCAATAGTCGCAACGCTCATAAGAAAGTTTTCGTCAACTATCCTTCCCTTTACAACTCCCTTGAAGGCATTGAACAGTATCTCCGCCCCAGCTGCAAAATAAGCAGCAAGCAACGCTATCATCTTTACAGTGCCATCAAGGAACAGCAGCGCTATTGCTGTAAGCGCTGCGCTTACAGCAATGAATACTATCTCCTTTTTTATACCGTCAGGATCAGCGCCGTGAGAATGGCCATGCCCGCAGCAGTCATCGTCATGGCAGCTGCAGCTACAACCGCAGCCATGCGCATGATGATGCTCATGCTCGTGCTCATGCCTTGTCTTGTTGCTCATCTTTGCTTTCCTCCTTCATCAAATCCTTAACTATAAAGCGGGCCAGGACTCCCGCCGGAGTCTCTGTTATATAATATATGACCCTTTTGCCGCTCTTTTTATATTTGACTACGCCGCTTTGCCTGAGCAGCCTAAGGTGATGTGATATTGCCGGCTGGCTCATCATAAGCATGTCAGCAAGCTCGCACACGCACATTTCCTCAATAGCCAATATGCACAAAAGCCTTATCCTTGTCGGACTTGCGAGCTGGGTAAACAGCTCCGAAGCGTCAAGCGCGGCGTCTTCATCCGGTATTTTAGATAATATCTCCGCCTCATGTGCGGGATCCGCATGCTCTGTCAAGCATACAAGATTTCTGCTTTCGCTGTCCATTGCACACACCCTTTCATATAAATATCTGTTTATATGAAAGAGTGTCGAAAAGTGGCTGAGCGCCACTTTTTCGAGTTTTTACGGGCTTTGCCTCTCGCTCACGCTCCCGGGCGGCAAAAGTTGCAAAGAACGAAAACCTAAAGGTTTTCATCCGTTCTGACGTGTGTGCCGTCAGAGCCGGAATTAGCTTAAGGGGAAGCCGCCCCTTAACAACCCCAAGGTTTATCGACAGGCTATCATATAAACATCTGTTTATATGATAATGTTTCTATATTGTGTTGTCAATGGGTTTTCATTAAAATATAAATATATGTTTATATGTTATTGTTATAAGCAAGGCATGTGGCTTTATCAGCATGCTCCGCTTCGCTTAGAGAATACTGGTTTTAGTTGTTTTTGTTAATTAAAGTTTGTATGGCTCAAATGTGGTCGTTTATAAAATCCTCTAAAGAACCCTTGTCCTTCTCCGCCCAATAGCGGCTGCATTCCCTGTTTCTGAACAGGAGCCGCTTGTTGATAAGCTCCCTTCTCAAGGTTGCCTGGTCGCCAAACGTATGCCAGCTATTTATTATGCCATTTATTTCAGGCTCCGTGTATTCCTTGCAGGGTTCAATCTTTTCAGCAAGATACCAAAGCGCCATAAGCTGCTTTTTATGCTTTGCCGGAAACGCTGTAAGCTGCCCAATCTCGTTCAAAAACGGCTTAAGCTCGCGCAATTCCGCAGCAGATACAAGCACTTCCATCTCGTTTTCTCCTTTCAGCAGTTATCCTTTTATGATAATTCAAGTTTTCACCGATCATATGCATTATAGCATACACGATCCGCAGCGCAATACGTTTTTTTACATTAGCACAGCGATTTAAGTATTAAACAAAAACCTATGCATAGCACAGGCTTTTGTTTTGCGAAAGAGTAATCAAACGGAGCAGAATTGAGGTAAAAGTAAGCAAAAGTAGTGTGACTGCTCTGTTCGACAAATTGGAATTTATCAAATAAGCTCTTTTTCAATCACAATAATTGATTCCTCATTGTCACCAATCATTTCAACAGATATTTTCTTGACTACTGTACTGAAAGTGTCGTTTATCGACTGTATGTTTCTAAAAGCATTGTTTAGCAGTTCAACTGTTGGTAGTTTTCCAATGGTCATATGGGGTATATATTGCAATCCAATATCAAATTCCTTAAATTCGTTATCGTATAGTATTTGATGAATATAGTCTAATGTTTCTGCGCCTTGTAGGACATTCAAAAAGATATAATTACCAAAAATATCTTCGTGTTTGCTCAAGCCTCCTAATGTGAGTTCAAATGGCTTTACATCTTGTAATCGTTTGTTCAGTATATGTGTTAATTCCTCGTTGCTCATTGGACTTTCAAACGGGAACACCAATGTTATATGCGGTTTTACTAATCTGGCCAAGGGGTCATATTGTTTCCTAATATTATCAATGATTTCCTGATTTTGAAATTCTGGAAATATCATTATCGTCCTTAATCTCATAAGTTGCTCCTAAACAAATTCAAGTTTATCGAACTGATTATACAGCAGAAAGGACGGATTGTGAAGTGAAATATCCTTCGGATGTGAAATAATGCTCTGCGAGCATTGTGAAATTTTCCGCTTGCGCAGAAAGTGAAATGAAAGAAATCCCCCACCGCCGCAGCGATTTCACACGCTGCAGGCGTATTTCACTTGCGAAGCAAATTTCACAAATCCCGCAAGGGATTTATTTCGTTGAAAAGAAACCGCTTTTGTCTTGGCAGACAAAAGCGGTTTCTTTTCTGGAGCGGGTAAAGGGACTCGAACCCTCTATCTCAGCTTGGAAGGCTAATGTGTTACCATTACACTATACCCGCCTATATTAACTTTATTGGTGCGGGCGAAGAGATTTGAACTCATACGCCTTACGGCACCGGAACCTAAATCCGGCGCGTCTGCCAATTCCGCCACGCCCGCATACGCGCCAAAGGATAAGTGGTGACCCGTCGGAGATTCGAACTCCGGACACCTTGATTAAAAGTCAAGTGCTCTACCGACTGAGCTAACGGGTCAAATCAATGGCTGGGGTGGCAGGATTCGAACCTGCGGATACCGGAATCAAAATCCGGGGCCTTAGCCGCTTGGCGACACCCCAACATTAGCGCAAAAAACGCCTTGGGGAAAGAAAATGGGGTGGGTAGTGGGACTCGAACCCACACTATACCCACCATATTCCTGGCGCGCCCGCAGGGATTCGAACCCTGGACCTACGGCTTAGAAGGCCGTTGCTCTATCCAGCTGAGCTACAGGCGCTCATTTACCCCTTCGGCGCTGAACCCAATCGGCGTCGCCGGAAACGGCTTTTCCGTTCTCTGCCGACAATTAGGTATTTTAGCAGAAAGCATATTAACTGTCAATCCCGAATTTTCCATATATGCGTATCGCCATTCAGTTTTATAAGAGCTTGTCTGCAAATAGCGCGGGTTATCCTCTTATTGCCATCAGTTGAAAAAGGGCGGGTGCCCCTTAAGCTGATTCCGGCTCTGAGGACAGCACGTCAGAACAGATGAAAGCCTTTAGGTTTTCGTACTTTTAGGGGCTTGCCGCCCGGAGCGCAGCAAGAGGCAAACCCTGCAAAAGCTCGAAAAAGCGGCGCTCAGCCACTCTTTCGGCACGCCGAGCGCTCAATATAGGCGTAGCGCTTTTTATATCTGTTTATGTGAACATTTCTACCTTGGTATCCAGCACATAACGCTCCTTTATCATCTTTAGCGCCTGCATGTGCGCTTGGGCAAGGTGCTTTTTCTGCTGCTGCTCACTTTGCCACTTTTCTATCAGCACGAGCCTTTCTTCATCATCTACGCTAAGGCAGTATTCATAGCGCAGGCAGCCGTCCTCCTCAAGCACCTTTTGCGGTATCCCTTCAGCGTACACTTCATCTAAAAAGCGTTGTCTCATGCCATGCTTTAATGTGTAGGTAACTATAAGTTCCACGTTTTGCATACCTTCTCTCCCTTATTCATCAGCTTGTTCTTCAGCATAATACTGTGCCTGTGCGTTCCAAAGCTCATAGTATTTTCCGGATTCGTCGGCGACAAGGCTCTCATGTGTACCCTGCTGTATCACCTCGCCATTGTGAAATACAGCTATCTCATCGCAGAACTTGCAGCTTGAAAGCCTGTGGCTTATGTATATGGCAGTTTTGTCGCCGGCTATATCGTTGAACTTTTCATATATTTCGGCTTCGGCTACCGGATCGAGCGCTGCCGTTGGCTCATCAAGCACTATAAACGGCGCGTCCTTATACAATGCCCTTGCTATGGCTATCTTCTGCGCCTCGCCGCCGGATATCTCAACGCCTTCTTTGTCTATATCCTTATACAAATATGCATCAAGCCCGTTAGGCATATGCTCAAGCTTATCCCCAAAGCCTGCTTTTACAAGGCAATCCTTCACCCTTTCGGCATCATAATTCCTGCTGGCGGCAACGTTTTGGCCAAGAGGCAGCGAAAACAGCTTAAAGTCCTGAAACACCACGGAGAATATGCTTATATAATCATCGTAGCGGTATTTGCGTATGTCTATGCCGTTCAAAAGTATCTGACCCTCAGTAGGGTCATACAATCTGCACAGCAGCTTTATAAACGTTGTCTTTCCGCTGCCATTCATGCCAACTACCGCAAGCCTGCTGCCTATTTTGAACTTCATATTAACATGTCTCAGGGCATAGCTATCGCTGCCTGGATACTTAAACGAAACGTCCCTGAACTCCACCTCGTACTTTCTGTCGTTCCTCTTTTCGGTGGTAAGGGTGCCTTGATACATTCTGTTAGGCATATCGATAAGCTCATATGTAGTTTCAAGAAACTCCGCATTTATGCGCATGTTGCCAAGCGTTTCAAGCATAGCGGATATGCCTATGAACAGCGTGGTTATAGCGCCTATATACTGCGTTACCGAGCCCAAGCCGAAGGCCCCGCCATAAGCCTTTAGGCACACGAACAAGTATATAACGCCTGTCAGCAGCACAGATATAGCCGCCGAAGCCACACGCCATAAGCCCATAGGGCCTCTGGCCCATTTTGCCATCAGAGAATGTGGCCCGAACGCATTGTTGCGCAAAGAGTATACGTTGCAAACGTTTTCCTGCTGCTCGTACATTCTTAGATCCGCCGCACGCTTCCGCTCGGTGCTTACAAATCCGAAAAAGCTTAAGAAACGGTTTTCGAATCGAGCCTGAGGCGTAAACCTGCTCCAGTATGAGCTTCCCTTTGTTGCGCACCAGGGAGAGGCTGCGGCGGCAAGCATCAGCGCCGAGACGATTACGATTATTGACAAGGGGCTGTTCAGGAACAAAAGGCCCTTTGAATTATCAGGCACCATCGTGCTGAACAAGCTCACCGAAAGGCCTATGCCGCCGATTATCTGGAATATGGCCGGCACTATCGACTCAAGAAGACTAAGCGACTCCATAAGTCCCCATGCGGCGCAATTCTGGCTCTGCATTATCTGCATATAAAGGTCGTATACGCTTTGGCTGTCTATATCCACAAAGTCCATGTTAAGAAGCTTCTGCATATAAATTATGTTGCCGCGCGACCACATGGTGCAATCCTCGGCTTTGTACCATCTTTCAAATACGGCGTTGGCAAGCATCAGCACGGCTGAGGAGGCGAGTATCCATATAACATAGTGCCTGAGCACCATAGGGTCGCGGCCGCCTGCAAGCTCATTTATCAGCCTTGCCGAAAACCATATTGTCACATAAGGCGTTATTGCGGAAAATATTCCTTTAAGGAAGGTGGCCACAAACCAGCCCGGCATTATCTTCCAAAACAGCTTCCATGCCCTTACAGTGCGCTTTATAGCCGCGCATATGGTAGTTTTTTTCTTATTCATGTTTTCCATGCTCGTTTCCTCCCTCCTGATAGTATTTGCTCTGCACCTCAAACAGCCTTGCATATTCGCCGCCGAGCTTCAAAAGCTGCTCATGACTTCCCTCTTCGGCGATGTTGCCGCCTTTGATGAAGAGTATCCTGTCGCAGAACCTTGTTGAAGCAAGACGATGCGAAATAAAAATGGACGTCCTGCCGTTTGTCATCTGGCTGTATTTTTGATATATGTCGTTTTCGGCTATGGGGTCCAAGGCCGCCGTGGGTTCATCAAGCGTGAGTATGGGGCCGTTTTTATAGAGCGCACGCGCAAGCATCAGCCGCTGCGTCTGTCCGCCTGAAAGCTCAACTCCATCCTCATAAACCAGCCTGCCTATTGGCGTATCGATCCCCTTAGGCAATGCCTTAACAGTCTCCGTAAGTCCTGCTTCGTCAAGGCAGCGCCACACACGCTCTATGTCTATATCGTCCACCCTTTGGGCAACGTTTTCCTTAACGCTTACCTCAAGCACCGAAAAATCCTGAAATACTGCTGAAAACAGGGCATAATAGTCTTTTCTGTTGTATTGGCGTATATCCTCGCCGTTTAGCAGCACACGGCCCTCTGTAGGGTCAAGGAAGCCGCATATGAGCTTAACCAGCGTTGTTTTTCCCGCACCGTTAAGGCCGACTATAGCAAGCTTCTCGCCTGCTTTAACGGTCAGCTCAACATGGGAAAGCGTATTCTCTTTTGCCTCGGGATACCGGTATGATACGTTTTCAAGCCTTATCTCATATGGCTTATCGAGCGCCTTCTTGAGCGGCTTGCCTTCATTGAACTTAAACGGCTCAGGCCACTCAAGGAACTCCCTCAGCGTGGAAAGCTCAAGGCTCTGCTTATGAAGCTGAGAAAAGCTATTAAGTATGCCGCTGACCCATTGGGTAAAGCCGCTCATCGCGGTAAAGTAGAGCAGGAACTTGGATACCGGCAATCCGTTTTCTATCGTGAGCCATATAAGATAGGCGTAGGCAACGCCGTTTCTTAAAACCGTAAGCACAAGGTCAATTATGTTTGTCCATATGTACACGCTCTCGCGCTTTGCCGCAAAGGCCTGATACAGCCGCATGGTAGCGTCATAAAGTTCCTCGAACCATGCCTTAAGGCCAAACATGCGTATATCCTTGGCATATTCGCGCTTGGTGGCTACGTCATAAATATAGGATAGCTTATCAACAAATTCAGCCTTTTCCTCGCGATGCCTGTATTCCCATTCGTTTATGCGCTTACCTGAAAAGTAGCTTATCGCCGTAGTTGTTATTACCAGCGCTATAAGCCATATATTAAGGCCTGAGAGCAGCATAAGATATACTGCAAAGCCCAACACGTTGGTAAGTATATCGGTCCATGTCTTCCATATGGCTTCGCTGGCGCAGCTATTATTGCCGCAAGACTCCTGCGACTGCTTCTGTGCGGCGATAAAGCTGGTATCCAGTATGTTCGGAAACGATGTGCCGGCGATTTTTGAAGCTATGCGGCGGATCAACGTTTTGCGCGTATCTATGCGGCCAAACTGCTTATTTTCGTCAATATACGCATAAAGCGCGCTCAAAAGCAGCAATATGCCGGTAAAGAGCAATATGCTCATAATAAGCTCGTTTAGCGGAACGGAAAGCTCTATTTTTGCAAGTATAGAGGGAGCTATGAGCAGCTCCGCTATGGTCTTGCCTGCGCCCGTTACCGCAAGCCCCACAACAAGGAATATTACCGGCTTATGCGTTGTCCATGCGGTCTTTATCATATACGCCGTGTTTTGCCACATGTTATACTTTGGCTTCTTAGTTTTTTCCATATAGGCTCACCTCGTTTTCGGGCGTATAATAGCATAAAAGCTTATGCGATGCACATTTGGGTGACGAATCGTTAAAATTGGGTGCCAAATTGCAAAGCTACACCTGCGGGATCAGTATCTCCGTTGTAAATGCGCCATCCTCGCTGTTGCGGCTAAGGTATCCATCCAGCCTGTCAACTATGTTGTCTATACGCACAAGGCCGAAGCCGTGCCCCTCGCCCTTAGTTGTGACAAAACTGCTGCCGAGCTTTGTAAGCTTTTTAGTCGATGTAAAATTGGTAAAGGATATGTATAGCTGAGTTCCCTTCATATCCATATATACCCTTATGAGCCGTTTTTCTTTTGGCAGCGGCATACTCGCCTCTATCGCATTGTCAAACAGATTACCCAATATGCAGCACAGGTCAAGCTCGCTTATCTTGAGCTTTATGGGAATGTGGGCGTCTATGCTCACATCTATATCCCTTGATCTTGCCAGCGAGACCTTGCTGTTTATTATAGCATCCGCCATAGCGTTGCCGGTTTTTATGGCTATATCTACCGTGTTAAGGTCGGTATCCAGCTTGTTCAGATACTCCTTTATACCCTCCATATCCCCGTTTGAAGCAAGCACCTTCATGGTTTGTATATGGTTGCGGTAGTCGTGACGCCAACCGCGCATCTGCTTATACATGTTCTCAACTTCTTTATAGTGTGTTTCTATAAGCTCGCGCTGATACACCGCTATGCGCTTATCTATCTGCTTGGAAAATATGCTCATATATAAGCTCCTTATGTATTGGCAATAATAGCCCTGTTCAGCGGCTCATACGCTCCCCTTGGCAGCGGAAGCACTACGCCGTTTGAAAGATGCAGTTCGGTCTTTGTTACGCGGCGTATGTGCTTTAGATTGACTATCATTGCCCTGCCTATCCTGCTGAAGCCGCTGCCAAGCTCCGCTTCAAACTCGGCAAGCGTGCGCTTTACAGTATAATCCTTATCAGCATGTATGGTCACATAGTTGCGGTTCACGTCAAGATAAAGTATCTCGTACACAGGTATGCGCATCATCTCACCGGAAAGCTCAAGGTTAAGGCAGCGTTCGCTCAGCTCCAGCTTTTCCACCGCCCTGTCAAGCACGTTATACAGCTTTTCCCTGTTCACAGGCTTCATCAAATAGTGCAGCGCCTCAACATCGTAGCCCTCCGCTATATAATCAGAATAACCCGTTATAAACACTATCTGCACAGCCTTGTTTTCTGCGCGGACATGCCGCGCCATAGTTACCCCGTCCATCCGGCCCATCTCTATATCAAGCAAAAGTATGTCATAGCGCTTGTTTTCGTCATACTCAAACATAAAGCTTTCGGCCGATGGGAACACATCCGCACGCACCTCATGCATACGCTCGTTAGCCCAGCTAAGCAATATTGTTTTTACAAATTCGGCGTCATTAACGCTGTCGTCACATATGGCTACATGGTATGGCATAGGCTCGTCCCCCCGTTTTGTTACATTTTATTATACCATAAAACCTGGATGTTTTATGTTTTGACATAATTATATGCTGTAATTAAAAGCATCATAGAGTCAAAATCAGCCCAGCCGACAGGGGGATGAATATGGAATCCGAAACCTGCCGGCAATCTTGAGCGGCTATACAACGATTACAGGCTGCCAAATGCATATATCATAAGCATAAGCGAATACGATTTGCCCTACAAGCTCATTATAGATGAAAGCTGCGCCTGAGAAAGGAAATAATCTTTAATAAGCACGGATATCATGTTATAATTTAGCGGTATAAGTCGAAAAACGGAGGATATGATATGGGCATGGGCATAGTTGTGCTTGGCGCTGTGTTTGTCGATATAAAGGGTTACCCATCTGAGGTGTATATACCTGGCGGCAGGAACGCAGGAAGAGTCGAGCAGGTGCATGGCGGAGTGAGCCGTAACATAGCCGAGGACATTGCAAACGTTGAGCTTAGGCCAACGTTCATCAGCCTTGTTGACGACAGCGGCGCAGGGGCCGACGTTATAAAAAAGCTAAAGAGCCACAAGGTAAATACGGACTATATACGCGTCACTCCGAACGGAATGGGCACATGGCTCGCGGTATTCGGCAACAATGGCGACGTTGAAGCCGCTATCTCAAAGCGCCCCGATCTGCACCCTATACTCGACACACTCATAGAGCATGGCGACGAGATATTCAGCCAGGCTGACAGCATATCGCTTGAAATAGATATAGATAAGGACATTGTAAAGCAGGTATTCATGCTGGCAGAAAAGTATGATAAGCCCGTATACGCCGTTGTTTCAAACATGAGGATAGCGGTTGAAAGAAGAGACTTTTTGCGCTCTACGCACTGCTTTGTCTGCAACCAGCAGGAGGCCGGTATCCTGTTCAGCGACGATTATAGCGATAAGGCTCCGCAAGAGATGGCTGATATACTTGCTGAGCGCATAAAGGCAGCAAGGATACAGCGCATGATAGTAACTATGGGCGAGCACGGCGCTGTTTATGCCACCACTGACGGCGAAAAAGGCATATGCCCAGCAAAAAAAGTTGATGTTAAGGACACCACCGGCGCCGGAGACGCTTTTTTTGCCGGAGCGACAATAGGCCTTACTTACGGCAAAACCATGCAGGAGGCCTGCGAGATAGGCACACGCCTTGCAGCAAGCGTAATATGCACGTCTGAAAACGTATGCCCGCGTTTCCTGCCCGAGGAGTTCGGTCTTGATATAAGCATAGATGAATAAACCATACCGGCTTTTCAGAGAAGCATATTACACCAGCCTGTCAAAAACCCCTGAGTTGATAAGGGGCCGCAGCCCCTTATGTTTAATCCGGCTCTGACGACATGTGCGTCAGAACGGATGAAAACCCAAAGGTTTTCGTACTTTGCGGGTTTTGCCGCCCGGGAGCGAATGCGAGAGGCGAAACCCGCAAAAACTCAAAAAAGTGGCGACCAGCCACTTTTTGACAGACTGACACTTCGCTAATGCTATTTCTCCTGCCTGCCGATGCGCTTTGTCACGTCGGCAAGGCTCATGCCCTGCTCTCTTGCGATACGGGCAACATCCTCATATTCAAGTTTTTCTCTTGTCACACCGTATCCGGAGGATATCTTGGCACGCACTTCTCCTAATTCAGTTGGGATACTCTCCATTCTGCGTGACAGGGTATAGCGGCGGCTGATGTTTTCGCGCACACCAAGAGTAGTAGTGTGCTGAAAAATCAGCCGGAGCATATGCTCTTTATCCTCTTCACGGCACATTACCGAAAGCAGAATCCCCGGGCGTGATTTTTTCATCTGTGCAGGAACAGTGTATACTTCTAAAGCACCTGCCGCAAAAAACTGTTCTTCTGCAAACCCTATCGCTTCAGCCGTCATGTCATCAAGGTTGCAGCAAAGCTCCGCAATCGTATCACCTGAATCCTCTGTTTCTCCGAGCATGGCCCGAACACAGTTGGCAGCAGTAAAATCCTTCTTCCCCATGCCATAGCCGATGGCTGTCGTTCTCATAACCGGCATATCTGCAAATTTCGTGGCAAAGTGCTTAAGTAATGCTGCGCCGGTAGGAGTACACAGCTCGCTCTTGATTCCGCCGCCATAGATCGGGACACCCCTCAGGATATACGCGGTTGCAGGAGCAGGTACGGGAAGAATTCCATGGGCGCATTTAACATGACCGCTTCCTACATGAACCGGAGAAACCACAACCTGCTCTGGAGACAAACGATCCATCAGCATACAAACCGCCGTTACATCCGCAACCGCATCCATCATTCCTACCTCGTGGAAGTGAACCTCTCTAACGGGAACGCCATGTGCATAGCTTTCAGCTTCCGCTATCAGAGAATAGACCGCGAGAATGTCTGCTTTTACCTTTTCAGTTATCGGCAGCTTTCCAATAATATGTTCTATATCATGCATACCGCTATGATGATGTGAATGTTCTTCATCGTGGGAATGCCCATGGGCGTGTTCACGTTCATGTTCATGGGAATGGGAATGCCCATTTTCATGGCTATGCTCGTGCAAGCGTTCATGCATTTCTTCGGATTCTTCTTCGCCGTTCACTTTTACAGTGATATGCGTTCCCCGAATACCGCATTTTACCGATGTCTCTCGTGAAACCGCCACGCCTGGAATACCAAGGCCGTTGAGTTCGGCTATGAATCCATCTCCATCAGGGAGCAGTTCCAACAATGCCGCTGTCAGCATATCTCCTGCAGCGCCCATGCCGCAGTCCAGATATAAGGTTTTCATTTATTTTGCCTCCATATGATTGATCATGCTTGCCAGATATCCGGCCCCAAAGCCGTTATCAATATTTACAACCGACACCCCGCTGGCGCAGGAATTAAGCATGGATAAAAGCGCGGACAAGCCGCCGAATGAAGCGCCGTATCCTATACTGGTGGGAACGGCGATCACCGGACAATCGGCAAGACCGCCGATCACGCTGGCAAGAGCGCCCTCCATTCCGGCTATGGCGACGATAACGCTTGCGCTCATGATTTCATCCAGATGAGCGAGCAGACGCTGAAGCCCCGCCACGCCTACATCATATAAACGCACGACTTCATTACCGTATGCTTCAGCTGTCAGCGCCGATTCCTCCGCTACCGGAATATCGCTGGTCCCTCCGGTTGCCACAACGATTCTGCCAATACCGTTCGGCTGCGGAATACTGCCCATGATTCCTATTTTCGCATCCGCATGATACGTCATTTCATGTGCCGCGGCGATCCTTTCGGCAGCTTCCGGAGAAAGCCGTGTGATCAGAATAGTTTTCTGCCCATTTTGTTTCATCCGTTCTGCAATTCCAATAATCTGTTCCGCGCTTTTGCCGGCGCCGAAAATAACCTCTGGCATACCCTGGCGAATAGCGCGGTGCAGATCTATTTTTGCGTAGCCGATATCTTCAAACGGTTCTTTTTTGATAGCTAAAAGCGCATCATCCACCGTCATTTTTCCGGCTTGTACAGCTTCCAGAATCGATTTGATCTCGCTTTTCATTCTCTCGCCTCCAAGTCCAACAGTACCGCAGAATAAAACCGTTTCAATACCGTCGTGATGAGTTCTCTGTTTTCCATTACTTTACCAATCTGTGCGGCTGTGACCTGCAATCTTGCTGCATCTCCCATTCGTCGCACCCGAAAATTGGTCAGTCCAAGCGAAAACAGGAAGTTTTCCGCAGCTTCGGTTACCTTCAGTTTTTCTTCGGTAATCGGCTCGCCGGTTGGGATCCGTGTAGCAAGGCAGGCATATGCAGGTTTGTCCCAAGTAAATAACCCGGCTTCTTTTGAGCGCAGGCGGATTTCCTCTTTCGTCAAGCCGCAATCTCTCAGGGGAGAAAAAACGGACAATTCCCGAATAGCGCGCATACCGGGACGATCTCCCTCATCGTCAGAAGCGTTTGTCCCATCCAGCAAAACGTAAAAGCCATCCTCCCCCGCCGCTTTCCGAATAGCCTCAAATATC
Source organism: Clostridiales bacterium (assembly GCA_004558525.1). GTDB lineage: Bacteria > Bacillota > Clostridia > Christensenellales > CAG-138 > Phil1. The sequence continues at coordinate 1,714 of SFCQ01000010.1, read as the reverse complement.
ATTTTCTTACAGTGGTAGCAGCGATCGGCTGGATTGGCCGCAATGATATCGGAAGAGAGAACATCAACCGGCAATACCCGCATGGGAACATCCAGTTCTTTAGCCAGGCGCGCAGCATCTTCCAGCTCAAACTGTGGCTGAAAGGCGGAGCTTACATAATATGCCTGTACTTCTTTTGCATATTGCTTCGCCGCATACAAAAGATAAGCCGAGTCAACGCCGCCCGAAAATGCAACCGCGACCTTTGGATTGTTTTCAAAAAACTCATTTATCTTCATTCAATACCTCAATAAATCAAAAGCATTTTTGTTCAAAGCACAGAAGCAATATAACAAGTTCAGCCGTCATAACGCCTGCGCTGTCCAATTCTGCCAACACCCCTGCGTCTTTCTCCGTTTCCAACCGCAGTAAGCAGGGGTAAGAACGGCAAAGAACCCTCACATTTACTCATCTCGACAAATCCCAATCTGTCAATAATCTATTTTCTGAGCAGCGCAAAGACCGCTAACACTAAGGCCATATTTGCCCCTCGCATACCTTAATCAGCGGATATGTTTCATTGGCTGGCATTCAGATATGCAGACAGTGCCTTATATTCCCGAAGATACATTCCACGCTTTTCCTCTTTGTCTGCATAGTCCTGGTATTTGGAGAAAACAGAAATTGCTTCCTCCAGCGGGATCCATCGAGGTTCCATACCAACCTCTTTTTCACGCCGGGTCAGCATTCTCTCCGTCTGCCCGGTCACTTTGCAGATAAAATAGTGGCTTGGGTACAGGTAGTCCTCATAATATTCGTAGATGGCCAGATAGTGCTGCAACGGCTTTACAAGGAAACCTGTTTCTTCTGTCAATTCCCGAATACAGCAGATTTCATAGCTTTCACCCTCCTCCACACCGCCGCCGGGGATCATCCATTGATCGGTTTTCACTTCATAGGACAGGAGAATCTTTCCGGCGTTTATCACAATGCCCCGACAGGCTTCCCGGATTTTTGTGTGTTCAGCGAAACGATTGTCGCCGTAAATATTTATTGTTTCCATACAAAGCACCTCCATCATTTTTTAACGAGTATATGAGCAATTATTCTTCCACTATGGAAAATCGCGCCTATCCTGCTTTCAGATAGGCGGGATAACATCAATCCAGTGGGTCATAATAAATCAGGTAAGCCAGCTCTGACCGCTGATACATATTGTCGGCAACCCCATTCTCCACAGCAGTGCAGTCAATGGAAATCATACTGCCATCGGTTAATTTCAGTTCAACACAGGCAGTATCTATGTTGAACTCACAGGAAAGCAAATTATTCATATTTGTCTCCTTAAATCATTCCGAAGTGCTTCAATGCCTCCTTGATTGATTTTTCTTTATCTGGCGGGCATTGCGGTTGCTTGGTATCCTCAGACTTCGGCTTGTTGTAATTCTCACGTTCAATAATGCCGCACTTCTGTTTTACCTGTGCGATATACAAATTACTGACCTTCAAGCCGCTATGTTCCAGAACATACTCTTTGATCTGCGGATAGGTGGCCTGACCGCGCTTTTCCTGCAGCATTTCTTCCACATCCACGTCAATATCTATGTGTAGACTGTTTCTCCGCACTAAGAGACATACCGTCTCCACAGATGCCCCGCATTCATCAAATTGCGTGAGCACCTTTTGTTCAATGGGAAACTTGTACGCAATCGCCTTTACAAAGCGTTTCTGTGTC
>SFCQ01000009.1 GCA_004558525.1 Clostridiales bacterium | reverse complement strand
GATTAAACCTAATATAACTGACTAATTTCGGCCGCTGCTTAAACCGCACAGCGGCCGCTGGACCACCGCACCAACGGCCGCTGTGCGCCGCAGAATGCATTGTTTGATATAATACATCAAAGTAAGGAGGGATTTATATGGTTTTTCGCACTATGTCCGTAGATGAGATAAGGTATTGGTATACGGAAGAATTGAGTGAAGCCTTCGCGCCAAACGAGCGCAAACCTTTGCAGGATATACTGATGCTGCAAAACGAGGGCCGCTATGAGCTTTGGGGCTTGTTTGACGCGGCTCAAATGGCAGGCTATGCAACGATATGGAAAGCGCCCGGCATAGCGCTCGTATTGCTTGATTATCTTGGCGTCAGCAAAAGGCTGCGCAACGGCGGACTCGGCTCGGATATTCTTTCACGTCTCCGTGCGCAGAGCCGCCCTATCGTCACAGAAGCGGAGCTTCCTGTCACAGGCGGCAGTGAATCTGAAAACGATATCCGGCGCAGGCGCATCGGCTTTTACATTCGTAACGGATTCTCACCGGTTTATGAGATGTCTACCTGCGGTATGCGCTGGCAGGCTCTTGTTTATGACGAACATGGGCATACGTTGGGCGACATAATGCGCTGGCACAAGGCCTTATACGGTCCTGCGCGTACAGACGTAGTTGTTCCGCTGGGCCCTGACGAGCAGCCGGAAATGCCATACTGGATAAAATAAGGCGCGTGGCGAAACGTTGCAACCATATATTTCTCTTCGCAGCAAGAGCGAGGAAAAGCGCCTATCCTATGGCGTTTCGGCAAGTTGTGATATAATGAAGCTTGTTCGTATAATAAAAGCCTGAACGGGGCCGAAAAAGGAAAACGACCGATGATAGTGATGGACTTGGAATGGAACAGGGGCAACGACGATGTCTGCCTTGACGAGGTGCTGCAGATAGGCGCAGTAAGAATAGATGGCGCCGGAGCAAGGATAAGCGATACCTTCAATGCATACATACGCCCAACTGTGCATGCGGAGCTTAACGTAGCGGCTGCGCTTTTACCTGATGTAGATAAGTTTAGAAAAAGCGAGCTGTCATTTGCCACGGCATACATGAAGTTTGTCAAATGGTGTGCCGATGATACCGTGTTCGCAAGCTGGGGCAGCTCCGACTGGGAGGTGCTGAGGAAAAATGCCGATTATTGGAAGCTTCCCTCTCCTGACAGTGTCGACGTTATAGACCTTCAGGCGTCGTTCAGCGGCAGCGTAGGCGCTTCAAGCCACATGGCGCTATATAAAGCCGTGCAATACTGCATGATACCCGATATCTTTGATTTCCACAGCGCGCTAAATGATGCCATGTATGCCGCGTTGCTTACAGAATGGATAGAGCCTGACAGGATGACTTTGCATAAAAGCGTTAACAAAAGGGTCGAGCTGCTCAACAAGCGCTTTGACCGGCAGCAGAAGCACAGATCCGAATACTTTAACAGCCCTGCCGGCGTGCTTAACAGCAGATGCGTAAGGCGGATAGAGTGTCCCATATGCGGCCGGCGCATATGGATAGATATCTGGCATAGCTGCGATGAAGAGCATTATTATTCCATGTTTAGCTGCAAGGAGCATGGCGAGTTTATTTGCAGGCTTACTGTGATGCGGAACGAGAACGGCTGGCGCGGCTGCTCTACCGTGCCGGCAATAACCATGGATGAGCTTGAAAACTACCAAAGGGCCAAGGCTGCCGTTCTCCATAAATGCCTTGGCCGTGAAGGGAAGCGCAAGGCCGGTTTGCAAAGGCGCCGTAAGGCGATAAGCATACAGGCTTGAGCCTGCGCATATAAGGCAGGGGGAACAATCATCATATAAAGCTTCGGTATGCCTATGCTTTGTTTTGGGGCGGCATATATTATAGTTGCTGAGATAGTGATATTTCGCTGTATATACAGGCATTTTACATATTTGAATCCAATAACGCCTTGCAGGCCATATCTTTTTTGGATATACTCATCATAGCTGGAGCCGTAAAACTAATATGCAGCTTTAATACGCCGGAGGTTAATATGGTACTATACTTTACAGGCACCGGAAACAGCCGCTATATAGCAAGAAAGATCGCCAAGGCGACGGGAGACGGGCTTATAGACCTTAATGAAAGGATAAAGAATGGAGACACGGGCTTTATAGACAATCAACGCCTTATATTCGTTGTGCCGACATATGCCTGGCGCATACCCAGAATAGTTGACAGGTGGATACGCGATACAGCCTTCAAAGCTTCTGCCAAAGCCTGGTTCATAATGGATTGCGGCGGCTCAATAGGCAGCGCCGCAAAGTACAATAAAAGGCTTTGCAGAAGAAAAGGCTTCGTTTATATGGGCACCTATGGGATAACGATGCCGGAAAACTATGTGGCCATGTTCTCCGTGCCGGACGATGCCGAGGCAAAGGCCATCATTGCCGCCGCCGAACCGCATATATCTTCCGCCATAGATACGATAGCTTCAGATCAAATGCTGCCTGAAAAGCGGAACACTCTTAACGATGCAATAGAGAGCGACATAGTTAACCCTATATTCTATGCTTTTTATGTGAAGGCGGATGATTTTTATGCCAATGAAGGGTGTATCGGCTGCGGATTGTGCGCAAGGCTTTGTCCGCTCAACAATATAGCCGTTAAGGACGGCAAGCCCACATGGGGCAGGGAATGCACACACTGCATGGCCTGCATATGCCATTGCCCCACAGAAGCAATAGAATACGGCACGAATAGCCAGGGCAAGCCGAGATATCATATCGATTGAGCAAAGCCTTGCCCTTTGCAAAGCCGGCGGCATCCCCGGCCTGAAGCATGATGCAGGCCGCGATACCGGCGCAGTATTCATGATATTGCCTGTTACAACAGTACTGATGGCGATAATCGCCGGCATAATATCCCGCGTGAATAAGGCGTATAATCAAAGCCTTTTTATAAGCACAGGGTCATTGTTTTTCGCTTTACAGCCGGCGGCTCTGACGTAGCCATGCGCGCTATAGAATCGTTCGGCAGTTTCGGTAGTAAGAATGGCAGTATAGATGCCATTGTCCGCAAAGCGTTTTTCGGCCAAAGCAAGCAGCTCCGCGCCGTGGCCCTTGGCGCGGTATTCTGGCGATATCCAAAACTCCCGTATAAAGCCGCAAACCTCCTCAAAAAACCAGCTTGTAAACCTGATGGGTATAAACTGGATAAAGCCTATAACGTTTCCGTTGGCATCGGTGCGGATATAAGCCTCGTTGCCCGAATCCGCGTTCATTTCTTCAAAAAGCCCGTCCCAATCCCTGACTTCTATGCCCAATTCGGCAAAGTATTGCCTGAAACACCTCTTAAAAGCGGCATCAGTAAAATCGGTTATCAATGCATCCGTATGAAAGCTCATGTAAAGGCCTCCGCTTGTTTACTTGGGGAATCATATGCCGCAGTTCGTCTCAGATTAAAGCATAGCAGTGCGCTTTATGCCGATAGCGGCATAGCAGAATATAGCGAAATGTGATGGGCAGGTGCGCACCTTGGTGAGGGCGACATGCTAATCCCTGCTCAGCACTTTAATTGAGTAGCCGTTGTCCTCAGCAGGCACTATGCTTTCGGCATCGTCCGCGGCGACATACACCTTCTTTGGCCCAAGCTGCGTAGTATATGCTATTACCGTGCTGCCGCTTCCGTTTGCTTTTATAATAGCGGCCGCATCGTCTTCATTTGCATATGCGTACAATGCCATGCTCTTTGCGCATGCGTCGACAATGTCGCCATCATAGCTTATTACGCAGCTTGACATGAACGTATCGTACTCTTCGCCCGTTATCGCAGAAAAATGCGGATGTCTCAGCCTTGCTGCGCCGTCTTTTTCTATTGTGTAATAGCCAAGCTCCCCCTCGCTCATTCTGAACGCCCTGAACATGCAGCAAGCCGAGCCGCCGCACATTGGCAAAGAGGCCGCAAGCTCTATCCTGCCGTTATCCGTGCCGTATAAAAAGTAATGCCCGTCCGTATTCTCCTTAAGCGCGTAGGATAAGCCGCTTTCGGTCGTGATATATCCTCTTGTATAGCCGGCCATGTTAAGCTGCGGCACTATGTATTCAAGCATATATGCTTCTTTTAGGACATTAAGGTCTACTATCGTGCCGCTCAGCTCAAGCTCTTTTATAAGCTGCATATACTTATCTGATACGCTTATGCGCACGGTATGCGTTTCTATATCGATTATATCGAACGAAAAATTGCTAAGGTCGGCTGTCGCCTCAGCTATTCTTTTTATGCGCTCCCTCTCGCTTTCGTTTATCAGCGGGTCGTATTCCCCAGGCTCCTGCAGCACAAGTATGCTGTTCCATTCCTCATATAATGCGCCTGCAAACATATTGTATCCGTTCTGCTCGCATGTGCGCTCATATGCGTCCTTCAGTATTGCAAAAAGCTCCTTGGGCAGCTTTATATCCTGGCCCAGGCTTTGGTTTATCGTGGCTATGTTTATAAAGCCCTCATGCGTCTGGTCAGCATCAAGAAGCTGATATATCCATTTCAGCGAATTGCTGTATGCGGTCCTGGCCTCCGCCATTCCTGTCTTTATATCCCCGCTTTGGCCGCCAAAGTAGCAGGTCAGCTTTATTCCATTAGCATACAGCGGCACGGCTTCATCAGGGTCCGCCTTTATCTCGTAATAATCAGGCTCCTTATTCGTTATTTTCCATATCGCATAGGAAAAAGCGCCTATGCCGACCACAACGGATATGGCGAAGCATATTATCCTCAGCGTTTTGTGCTTTACACTTACAACAATTTTATCGTCTTTCATCTTCACATAAACAACAAACAGCTAATCAGAAACGATTAGCTGTTTGTATAGCTTGGTATTATTTATCGTTCCTGCCGAACCTTACGGCCTTGTACTTTTCAATCTCGCTCTGACTGCCGAACACAAAATGCCCGTTGCCTATATCCACAAGCTCCGGCTTCTCGTTTTCGTAGTCGTGCATTGCAGGATCGTAGACAAACAGCTTCTTGCGCTTTTCAATTATCGGGTCAGGCACAGGTATTGCCGACATAAGAGACTTTGTATACGGATGCAGCGGATAATGGAACAGCTCCTCAGTCTCCGCTATCTCCATTATACGGCCCTTGTATATGACCACTATCCTGTCGCTTATAAAGCGGACTATGGAAAGGTCATGGGCGATGAACAGGTATGTCAGCCCGCGCTCCTGCTGGAACTTTTTAAGCAGATTAAGCACCTGCGCACGAATAGAAACGTCAAGCGCGGATATAGGCTCGTCTGCTATTATGAACTCAGGCTCCATTACCACCGAGCGGGCAAGGCCTACGCGCTGGCGCTGGCCGCCTGAAAACTCATGCGGATACCTTGTAAGATGCTCCGGCAGAAGGCCGACCTCTTCGGTTATCTTCTCGACCTTGGCCATTCTTTCCTTCTCGTCCTTATAAAGGTGGAAGTTGATAAGACCCTCGGATATGATATACTCTATCGTCGCACGCTCGTTAAGCGAGGCCGCGGGATCCTGGAATATCATCTGTATCTTGCGGATAACCTCTTTATCCTCAGCCTTTGAAAGCTTGCCGGATATCTTTTTGCCGTCATAGTATATTGAACCGGCGGAGCATGGGTTTATCCTTATTATCGCACGACCTATAGTGGTCTTACCCGATCCGGACTCGCCCACAAGGGAAAGCGTTTCGCCCTTGTAGATATCGAAGCTAACGTTATCCACAGCCTTGAAAGCATTCTTTTTGCCCTTGTTGAAGACAACGTCCAGATTTTGTATTGACAACAATACTTTCTTTTCAGTGTTCTCCATACGCTATCTCCTTACGCTTCAAATTCCACATAGGATTTTTCCATCTTCTCATGCAGATTCTGGATATTCTTCGGAGCCTCGGTCTTGGGTGCGCGAGGATCGAGAAGCCAGGTCTTTGCATAATGGGTCTCGCTTACCTTGAACATGGGCGGTTCTTCCTCAAGGTCAACTGCCATGGCATATTTGTTCCTCGGGGCAAAGGCGTCGCCCTTGATCTTGTTATACAGCGAAGGCGGAGTGCCGGGTATAGAGAACAGGTCTGTGCCCTTTTCGCAAAGCTGAGGCAAGCTTGAAAGCAGCGCCCAGGTATACGGGTGGCGAGGATCATAGAATATCTCCTCAACGGTACCTATTTCAACTATCTGGCCGGCATACAGCACCGCAACGCGCTCAGCAACGTTGGCAACAACGCCAAGGTCGTGCGTGATGTAAACGGTGGTAAAGCCCAGCTCATGCTGCAGATCCTTGATGAGCTTTATTATCTGCGCCTGTATGGTAACGTCAAGCGCGGTGGTAGGCTCGTCGCAAATAAGTATCTTCGGCTGGCAGGAAAGCGCTATCGCTATGACGATCCTCTGCCTCATTCCGCCGGAATACTCAAACGGATAGTCGTTGAAGCGCTTTTCAGGCTCAGGTATGCCTACCTTGCCCATAATGTCTATGGTACGCTTCTTAGCTTCTTCAGCGGAGCACTGCTGATGCTTGAGTATAACGGTCATTATCTGCTTGCCTATTGTTATGACCGGGTTAAGCGACGTCATAGGATCCTGGAAAACGGTAGCAATCCTGCGGCCGCGGATCCTCTGCCAGTCGTTTGTGTACTTGACCTTTGCGCAGTCTATTATGGCATAGCCGTTAAGCTCCTGCTTTTCCTTATCAAGGGAGCTGAACTCCACGCGGAATGCTGCGACCTCAAATATCTTGTTAAGTACTTCCGATCTGCTAAGGTCCTCGCCTATGCACATGGCGGTCTTAAAGGCCTTGTTTAGCTTGGGAATGAACTTAATCTTTGAGCGCAACGGATACCTGTCTATAGACAGCAGCAGCTCATAAGCTATCCTCTCGTTGCGCGCTATCACCTCGTCGCTCAGGCCGTTAGGATTGCCTTCCTTATCCGGCTTGGCGATCTTTTCCTCGCGCAGACGTTTAAGCTCCTCAAGCCTCTTCTGGTCAGCTTCACGCCTTTTTGAATCGGCTTCGTAAGCGGCCTTACGGGTCTTTACAAGCTCCTCCTGCTCCCTTTCAAGCGCCTTTTTCTGCTCCGTCATTTCCTTTATGAGGGCATTGGTTTTCTCTATTTCGGGCGCGTCCTCTTCGCTCTTGGGGTCAAGAGTTTGCAGATAGTTGTTACGGTCAACTATATCGTCGCTAAGCTTCTTCCTTCTTGATGCATAGTCGGCTTCCTCGTCCTGACTAAGCGACTGGGCAGCCTGTATCTCCCTGGTTTTTTCAAGATACTCGTTATACTCCTTGGCGCCGCGCTCAAGCACGGAGTAATTGTTGAGCATATCGTTGAACCTTTTGACCTGCCTGTATTTGGCGGGAGTCATTTTTACGGTGGTCTGGGATATCTCATCATCGGCCAGTATTATTGAGCCGTTTGAGATGAAACCGTTTGTCTCAAGCATACCGGCGAACGTTTTGGTAAGCACCGATTTGCCGGAGCCGGACTCACCGACTATAGCGAGCGACTCATTCTCATAAACGTCAAGCGATACGTTCCTTATGGCGGTCAGTATCCTGCCGCGCACATTGAACTTGACCTCGACATCTTTAAGGGAGAGCAGCACCTTTTTATCTTTCATGCTTTCCATATGCTTACCCCCTTTATCACATGTGAGTTCTCGGGTCTGTGGCGTCTGCCAGGTTCTGCCCAAGTATGTAGAGTATTATGGTTATCAGCGCCGATATCGCAACAGGCGGCCAGAATGCCCACGGGAATGTGATAAAGGCAGTCTGTGCATTTGATATCATCCTGCCCAGGGAAGGCACCGTTGCGCTGAGGCCTATGCCTATGAAGCTGAGGTACACTTCGCTGGAAATGTAGGAAGGCAGCTCCGTGGCAAGCAGGGTGGTTATTACGCTGGTAAGGAACGGGAGTATGTTCTTTGATATCACGCGGGTAATAGGCGTACCAAGGCAGCGGGATGCGAGAGAATACTCGCGATCGCGGATTATCATGACCTGCGTCCTGAAGAAGTAGGCTATGCCCATCCAGCCCGTTATGGTCAGCGCGAACACGAAGCTTCCGAAGCCGGAACCAACAATATATACCAGAACCGATATGAGCAGCAGGTAAGGCACGTTGGCCACTATGTTGTATATCACCAGCATAACAGCGTCAAACTTCTTGGAGTAACCCCATATGGCGCCCATTATTATACCTACGGTCATATTTATCGCCGCGCAGATTATTGCCAGCAGCAACGAGGTCTTTGCAGAAGCGAATATGCCATAGAATATCGAGTTGCCCACGGAGCCGGTACCGAACAGCCACTTGAGCGAGAATCCGCCAAAGTACTTCATTGCAGCCGCAGGGCTAAGGTTGAAGGTGGCCGGATTTGTAACGTTCTCAAACTGGTCGTAAGGGCACAGCGAAGGCATCAGGAACGAGCTGAGCATTATCAGCACGAACATGAATATGAGGAATATGTTCAGCTTTCTCTTGAAGAACACGCGGAAAACGGAGCGCCAGTACGAATAGCGCGGCGCGATTATCTTCTCTGAGGAAATCGTGTCGTTGCCGACAAAGCGGAACAGGGACGGATCGATTTCCTGAATCCTTTTGTTATCCATTTCAGTATTCATTATCTTCCTCCGCCTCCCTCCGATGACAGGCTGATTCTCGGGTCGTACTTAGCCATAAGCACGTCGCCAAGTATGAGCGATATCAGCGACAGCGCGGTATAGAACACCGTTGCCGCAACAACAACGCCGTTATCATGCTGGTTTATTGCATCAATAAGCAGGCGGCCTACGCCCGGGACGCCGTACACACGCTCAGTTACCAGCGCGCCTGTCAGGCAGAAAATTATGTTAGACGGTATACCATGCACAAGCGGTATCATGGCGTTCTTGGAAATATGTATGTTGTATATCTCGCGCTCAGACAAGCCTTCTGCGCGGGCAAACTTAACATAGTCCGAATTCATCTGGTCTATCATGTATCGCCTGGTCCATCTCATCAGGCTGCCGATGGACGGCAGCGCCAGCGAGATAACAGGCAGCACATATGCCAGTATCTTAACCTCAGCATTGGCGAACTTATACGGCAGGCCAAACAATGTAGTGCCTATGGCTGCGAACATGAATATGTACGCGAGGCTCGGAACCGCCATAATAAACACTATATACGCGCTTCCGATCTTATCGGCAAGTCCGTCCTTTTTCCTTGCCATCAGTATGCCAAGCGGCACGCCCAGCAGGTACTGAAGGATAGTCGCGATAATGCCTATTACGAAGGAGTTCTCTATCGTTGAAAGGCCGGTGCGCTTGTATGAATACACGGTGTAGTTGTCGGTAAACTGCTCCTTTTCCGTGTCGCTCACAGTGCCGGTGTTATATGAAAGCGAATGAAAATCGATAGCCGTATCAACATACTCGTCCGTGCCTATCATGGTCGGATACTGCTGCTTAAGCACACGCAGCTCGCCCGTAGGCGTGTTCATTACGGAGGTTATCTCCTGGCCGCGGTAGGTCGTATAGGAAACGCCAAGGTTCACATGTATGAAGTTCTGGTGTATGAACGGGAACCTGTCGTCAAAGTACAGAAGGTATTTATGTTTCGTACCCGAACCGACAACAGCGTAGAATCCGGAATACGGATCCTTTTCCACGCGAATATAGCGATCAGTCAAATTCGGATCCTCTATCATATCTGTTGTTTCAACGCTGATGAAGCCGGCAATGTAGTCAAGCAGACGCAGTACTACGCTTCTTTCATGCACGGCAAGAAGATAGCCTGTTCCGCCGGGCTTGGTTTTGCCGGATTTATACTTTATGGGCGGCAGATACTTAATGCTGGTCCCATTCTTGGAGCCGTACTCATTTATGAATTCCTGCACGGATTCATTTTCCTGGAAGGTTTCGGCAAACTGAATGGCATTCTTATCCGCCAAATAGTCGGACTGGGTATAATAATCATCCCCATAGATCGCGGTATACTTATTCTTGATGAACGTTGTGTAGTCGGTATAGTTCAGATATCCGTATTTTTGATACTGAACATATTCGTACACCACCCTGTCGTTGTTGCTTTTCTTATTCCATACGTCGTCAGTCTGGAATATAACGTTCCTTTGTATGCAGGTATACACCAGAAACATTACCACCATGACCACAACAAGAAGAGAAAAGATCGAGAACAGTATACGCTTTAACATATATTTTTTCATAAATCGTATCCGTATGAATACAGTATTACGCTGTATTCTCCCTCTCGTTATGATAGTTAAAGGTATAAACTAAACGGGATATCAAGTTTAGCAAAGCGCTCTCTCAATGCAAAGGCACGTGACTTACCTATGCAGCTTCGCTTAAGCCAATGTTTTATACTATGTAATGCTTTCAAGAAGAAAACTAAAATTCGAATTAAACTATTTACAGGGGAGGAGGAAGCCTCCTCCCCTGCTGTCAGTTCAAAAACAACCCTTTGGGTATTAGAACACGCCGATGACCTTGGTCATGTAACCAGCGCCTTCGCCAAGGAAGGTGTCAAGGTAGGTGCAAGGATCACCAAAGTCAGGACCCCAGCCGGAGCCGTAGAACATATCGTAGTTGCCGGCCTCGCCGTTGGAAGCGCGGTAGCCGCTGGCATAGTAATCCTCAGGAGTGGTAGCCTCAACCAGGTTGACGACTACATTCTCAGCACCAAGGGTGCCCTCGATGACGGACTTATAGGCGTTGGCCTGAGCAGTCTGAGCATCGGAAGCGGAGTAGTAAACTACGTCGATGTAGATAGGATAGGTGACGCTGTCGCCCAGCTCAGCCTTGGCAGCCTCGAGAGCGGCCTTGGCCTCTTCGGGATGATACCAGCCGTCTATGCCGTCATGCACATCGATGGGCATGCCGTACTGCTCGCAGTAGTACTGTACCATGTCGCCATAGAGAGTGCCGGCGGGGAAGGTATGGCCATCCTTGTCGGTAACTTCATTCTCGAGCTTTACGAACTCGGGGTGAGTGTACATATTACGCAGGTTGGTGCAGGCAAGTTCCTCACCACGGCTGGTGGCGTTGACGGTGGCCTTATCAAAGGCATACTGCATAGCCTGACGGAAATGCTTGTTGTTCAGAGCAGTGTCGGTATCGATCTTCTGCTGCTCGGTCTTGGGGGAAGCCACGGTGCCGCTCTCAAGAGCGAAGGTGCCGCGGTTGATGTTCAGACCGCCAAAGTAGGTGGTGCTGGTGGTGTCGGAAACGTAGGAGTACTTATCGAAGTTACCGTCAGCCTTGGCCTTGTCGAGCAGACCGGTGGAAACGGTAAGGGTGACACCGGCATAGGTACCGGCGACTGCATCGTTGTACAGAGCGTCGGGGTTCTCGCCATTATCAAATACCCACTTAATGCTGTTAAGGGTTACCTTGTCAGCGCCATAGTATTCCTTGTTCTTTACGATATAGATCTCGGAATCCTTCTGCAGCTTCTGGAGCAGGAAGGGACCGCAGTAAACCTGGGAAGCGACGTCCTCAGACTTACCGAAGGTGTAGGTGTTGGTATCTGCGGAAGCAGTAGCATACTCCTCTACGCCATAGACGCCGCCGTGCGACTGATAGAAGGAGTCGCAGATGGGCAGGAAGCAGGAGTAGGTAAGCATGGTCATGAAGTAGGAGATAGGCTTCTCAAGAGTGATCTCAAGGGTGTAATCATCAATAGCCTTGTAGCCGACTTCGTCCCAGCTGCCGCCGTTGGCATAGTAGTTGGTACCGCCGACAACAACGCCGTCGATCAGCCACTCAAGACCGGCCTGAGTATCAAGCATGTGATGGAAACCGGCGACAAAGTCGTGAGCGGTAACTTCAGCATACTTGGTGCCTTCAGAGGTATACCAGTTCACGCCCTTGCGGATGTGGAAGGTATAGGTCTCGGTGCCATCATCATTTATCCTGGACTCCCAGCTCTCCGCCAGGGCGGGCTGCATGTTGCCAAGATTATCGTACTCGACAAGACCATCAACGCAGTTGACGGTGATCTCAGTATCGGACTGGGAAGAGGTGTTCAGCCAGTCGATGGTTACAGGAGCGGTCTGGAAGGTGGTGGTGTAATCCTGCTGGAGGGTGTGGCCCTTGCTGGTCAGTATGGCAGCGGGATCATAGGCGGGTCCTCCGGCAAGAGCAGCTTCCCAAGCAGCTACCAGCTCGGCGCGCTCTTCCTTGGTGATGAACTCGTCACTGATGACCATGCTCTTCAGACGGTCGTCGTCGTTGCCCCACTGTACATAGGGGATAGTCCTGTACGCCACGCGGCTGATGGTGTAAGCACCGCCCTGGGTGGTGTTCGGGATCATGACGGCAGACTCAAGCAGATGGGCCTCAGCCTGGGCATAGAGCATAAAGCGCTCGTCATTGGTGGCGGCAGCCTTAGCGGTGGCCATAAGCTCTTCGTACTCGCCAAGAGCAGCCTGATACTTCTCCTCATCGTCGCCGCGGACGTATTCTACGTCAACAGGCGTGTCAGGAGTGACAGGCTCGCTCGGAGTGGCCGGCGAATCGACGGGTGCAGGGGTCTGCACATCGATGTCGGGAGTGTTGGTGTTGCTGTTACAGGCTACCATGGCAAAAACCATAGCCGCAGCCATAAGCAACGCGATGAATTTCTTCATTGTTTTTCCTCCTTTTAGCTTTTATTGTAGGCAACAGACGAATACGCTTTAACATACGCGTCGAAAGCATACAATATGTTGATTACTATTTTATCAAATAACGCTCAAAATGCAATATATTTAATAATTTATATAATATAATTGTATTCAATTTCTCTTGACCTTATTGATATATTGGCGTTCATTACCATCAATTTGCAAGAGCGAGACAGTGGTTTAACTCTCATGCGGCAGGCCATAGCCGCCCAAGCTCAGCTCAGCGCTGCGACCTTTTATGTGCCGCACTGCCGCGCAGCGGATTCTATTTCACAATCAGCCGCCAAGCAGTATTCTTCGTTCTGCTATGGATCCCGCCGTTCAAACGCAGCGCGTATATGGATGGCGTTTGCAGGCAAAAAGCAACATCATTTGCCTGCTTTGCAGCAAAATATCGCTGTCTCCCCGCTTGGATTCACCGTTTCTTCCTTATCGGATGTCAGCCTGAAAAACTCGCCCGCTCCGGCATGTATATATGCATCGCCAAAGCTGAGTTTTCCTCCCTCCACGCTATATGCAAACACAAACTCGCACCGCTCTATTCTATGCGCTTCTCCTGTTTTAAGCATAACAAGCTCGCCCTCGGCTCCCTTTAACATAAGGTTGAGGTCGCGGCCTCTGCCCGCGCAAGCTACGTTCTCAGCTCCGTTAAAGCGCTTTACTGCCCCGTGCGGAATAAACTCTGGCTCTCCGTCGCCTATAGTCAGCGTAAAACCGGCTCCAAGCGGCGTTATGCAGCGCGTTACGCCTTCAAGCCTTGTAAAGGTGCTGCTTTCTACGTCCACTGTAGCTGTGCTTATTCTTATATTGAAGCGTCTTTCGGCATAGGATGCGTCCTTAGGCCAAATAAAAAGCTCAGTTGTGCTGCCGCCGCTCCATTTGCTCGTACTAAAGCGCTGCGCGCTTATCCTCTCTATCAAAGCCATTGCGTTAATCCTTCCTTACAAATCATATAATAGGTAATTACTCCTTATTCTACAATATAGGGCAGCAAAAGTCACCGGCGCTGTTTTTATCCGCAATATAAGATCATTTAGGTTTGTCAGGTATCCTGGGCAAACCTACACCTTTTTTGCCGGTGCGCTCCCTTTTTCTTGCTTTCGCTTTAGGCTGAGATTATAATATATTAGATGGAACAGGCTTTTGATTCAACAGGCACTATAGTTGCCATGATACGTTCGGCTTTGCCGGCGGCCGCGCATAAGGCTCCGGCTCAGCTTCCCATACTCAACCTTGCCTATATTGGGGACACGGTGTTTGACCTTTATGTGCGCACCATGCTGGTATCCGATGTTGACGCAAGGGTGCATGAGCTGCACCTGATGAGCGCTAAGCGCGTGTGCGCCGGCGGCCAGGCGCAGGCCTTCAGAAGGATAGAGCCTATGCTGAGCGAAGAGGAGCTTGGCATATATAAGCGCGGAAGAAATTCTCATATGGGAACGGTAGCAAAGAATGCGAGCATAGCGAACTACAGGACGGCTACTGGGCTTGAGGCGCTTATAGGCTATCTTTTCCTTTGCGGAAGAGATGATAGGCTTACAGAGCTTATGAAGCTTATGCTTGGCTAAAACCGCGGGCAAAACGTGCCATACGAACCGTTACGGATAATAAGAACTATAAAGAAAGGATAACGATCATGCCTGAAAAACAGCTTGAGGCGCTGCTTCTTTGCCACACTCCGGAGCCTGAAACGGCAATAGCGCTTGCCGGAAGATTATGCTATAGCGACAGCGACATTCTTTCGCTTAAAGAGGCTGTGGAAGGTAAAAGCAAAAAATTCATAAGCAGGCTTTTATCTATGGGCCATCTTTCGCCAATTGAGCACGCATCCTTTACCTTTGCGGCGCAGGGCGTGAGCAGGGCGCTGCTTGCGCAGATAACAAGGCACAGGATAGCAAGCTTTTCCGTGCAATCGCAAAGGTATGTGAAAAAGGACGCTTTGGACTTTATAGTTCCCCCGTCGATAAGGGCGCTTGGCGAGGAAGCCGAGCTTAAGTACATAGCGCAGATGGAGCAGTGCCAGGCCTTTTATCAGGGCTGGCTCGAAAGGGGCATACCTGCCGAGGATGCGCGCTTCCTGCTGCCAAACGGGGCGGAGACGCGCATGGTGTTTACCATGAACGCAAGGGAGCTTATGCACTTTTTCTCCCTGCGCTGCTGCAACAGGGCGCAATGGGAGATACGGGCGCTCGCGTGGGCGATGTTAGGCATGTGCCTGAGGGAGGCGCCGGCCCTGTTTGCAAAAAGCGGGCCTTCCTGCATAGCGGGCGCTTGTCCTGAGGGCAAGATGAGCTGCGGAAAAGCCGAAGCGATGCGCGCAACGCTCGACAAGCTTAAAGCGCTCGCCTCATACGGGGCTGACGACGCCGAAATAACGCGGTTTGCACGCGAAAACTGCATTTGACAAAACATAAGGAGATACAGCATGGCTCAGTACAGAGACAGCCGCAACTACAGGCGCGGCGAACAAAGGAATGATAACGAGGTCATATTCCGCGACGGAAAGCCGGTAACGTATGCCAGCCGTCAGGAGAGGGGAGGCAGAAGGCCCGAAGCCGGAGAAAAAAGCTACGGCAGCAAAAGCAGCTATAATAATCATAATAGCTACAACAGGGATAAAGATGGAGACGGCGAGCGCAAGCCCTATTATAAAAAGCGGGACAATGCCGAGGGCCGCTTTGACAGGGCCAAAAAAGAGGAAGACAGCATAAAGGCAAGGGAAAGGCAGGCGCAAAGCAATCCCAATGCAGAGGCTGACGAGCTGCCGTACCTGATAATGGGCCGAAACGCCGTGCGCGAGGCCGTGCGCAGCGGCAGGAGTATAGACAGGATACTCGTCACCAAGGATGTAGACGGCTCCTTAAGGGAGATAATCAACCTTGCAAGGGACAACAACATAAGGGTGGATCAGGTCAGCCGCGAAAAGCTGGACGAGCTTTGCCTGCCGTTTGGCCACGGGCAAAAGACAGGCAACCACCAGGGGATAGTCGCCAAGGTGCCGGGCATAGAGTACTGCGAGATAGCGGACATGCTCAGCTTTGCAAGGGAGAGGGGCGAAAAGCCGTTTATAATAATACTTGACGGGATAGAGGACCCGCATAATCTTGGCTCGATAATAAGAAGCGCCGTATGCGCAGGCGCGCATGGCGTGATAATACCAAGAAGAAGAGCCGCAAGCGTTACCGCGGCCGCAACAAAGGCGAGCGCGGGCGCGATAGAGTATGCGCACGTGGCAAAGGTGGCCAACATAGCAAACGCCATAGCAAGGCTGAAGGACGAGGGGCTTTGGATAGCCGGAGCGGACATGTCCGGCACGGCTATGGCTTCCGCCAGAATGGACGGCGCGCTTGCGCTCGTCATAGGCAGCGAGGGGGACGGTATAAGCAGGTTAGTAAAGGAAAAGTGCGACTTCCTTGTGTCTATACCTATGTTCGGGCCTATAGATTCGCTCAACGCCTCGGTTGCGGCGGCAATACTTATGTTTGAAAAACGCAGGCAGGACGGGATAAAGAAGGGCTGAGCACAAGGTGGAGAACGGGGCTGAAAGAAAAGATCTGAATATTGACGGGCTTAGCGACGAGGAGCTTATTGCTCTTTCAAGAGAGGGCAATGCCTTGGCGGACGAGGTGCTTTGCGAAAGGTACAAGAACCTTGTGCGCATAAAGTCGCGCCCATATTTTCTTATCGGCGCCGATAGGGAGGATCTGCTTCAGGAGGGCATGATAGGCTTATATAAGGCCGTGCGCGACTATGCCCCCGGGCATGATATGAGCTTCAGGTCGTTTGCGGAGCTATGCATAGTACGCCAGATAATAACGGCCATAAAGCAGGCCACAAGAAAAAAGCATGCCCCGCTGAACACATATATATCTTTTTACAGGACAAACGAGGACGATGACGAGCGTACATTGATGGACACAATGCCCGCTTCGCACCAGGATAATCCGGAAGAGCTGTTTATAAGCAGGGAGAGCATGGAGGATATGACCGATATGCTCAACACAATGCTGACTCCGCTTGAAAAAAACGTGCTTGAGCTGTTTCTTGAGGGCAGAAGCTATCAGGAGATAGCCCTGTCCCTCGACCGCGGGCCAAAGACCGTTGACAATGCGCTTCAGCGCATTAAGAAAAAGCTTGAGGCGTATTTGAGGGAAAGGTAAACACCTGAAGCCTGTGGTGTTTCATCAGTATTGACGCGCATATCGTAATATCCGGAATCAGCTTAAGGGGCAGCCGCCCCTTAAGCTTTATTCCGGCTCTGACGGCATGCACGTCAGAACGGATGAAAACCTTCAGGTTTTCATACCTTGCGGGTTTTGCCGCCCGGGAGCATTAGCGAGAGGCAAAACCCGTGAAAACTCGAAAAAGTGGCGTTCAGCCACTTTTTGACATTCTCTGAGGCGAGCATTGCTCTCGCCTCTTTTATATATATCCGTTTTTGCTTATATGGCCCTTGTGTATTTCCTGAGCCACTCGCGCTCGCCATCGTCCATATAGGGCGAAAGCTTTTCGTATACGAGCTTGTGATAATCGTTAAGCTGCTGCTTTTCGGTATCGTTGAGGTAGCTTGGGTCTATCGCGTCAAGGTCGATAGGCGCCATAGTGAGCGTTTCAAAGTACATGAACTGGCCGTACTCGTTCTTTTCTCCCTTGCGGCATACTATAAGGTTTTCCGTGCGTATGCCGTGGCTGCCCTCTATGTAGATGCCCGGCTCATCGCTGGTTATCATGCCCTCTTCAAACACGCAGGAATCCACGCGCTCCGGCACTATCTTCCAGCGGAAACCGTTGGGGGCTTCATGCACGTTGAGCAGATAGCCAATGCCGTGGCCTGTGCCGTGCTTGAAGTCAAGCCCTTCGTCCCACAGCGGTCCGCGTGCAAGTATATCGAGGTTTAATCCGCGGCAGCCATAAAGGAATCTGGCATTGGCAAGCCTGAGCATGCTCCTGAGCACAAGCGCGAAATGCTTCTTTTCCGTATCCGTCAGCGGGCCTACCGCTATTGTCCTTGTTATATCGGTGGTGCCTTCGTAGTATTGACCGCCGCTGTCCATAAGCAGGAAGCCGCGCGGCTCTACGGCAAGGTTGCTTTCCTCCGTGGGCGCATAGTGCGGCAGGGCGGCATGCGGGCCGTAGGCGGATATCGTGCTGAAGCTCCGGCCAAGATTGCCCTCCGTCTCCAACCTGAGGGAATCCATCTTGGCGGCGGCGCTAAGCTCGCTTATCGGCTCTTTGCCTACGTTTTCCTTTACCCAGCGCATGAAGCGCGTAACGGCAAGGCCGTCTTTTATATGCGCCTTGCGCATGTTCTCGATCTCTACTGGGTTCTTTATGGCCTTCTTGAGCTGCTCGGGATTCTCTTCGTCTATTATGATGGCCTTGTCATAAAGCTTATCGTACAGGGTATAGTTGACCGAAGCGGTCGAAAGCAATATAGCGTCGCCCTCATCATATTTAGAAGCAAATTCGTATATATCGTTATACGGCAGAAGCGTAACGTTGAGCTGCCTTAGATATTCCTGCACGCAGGCGTGGAACTTGCTCTTGTCGGCAAATATGTAAGCGGCGTCCCTCTCTATTATGGCGTATGAAAGGAATACCGGATTACATTCAACATCGCCGCCCCTAAGGTTGAACAGCCATGCGATATCGTCAAGCGTGCATAAAACATGCGCATCCGCGTCCTTTTCAACAAGCACGCGGCGTATGTCGGCTATCTTGTCGGCTGCGCTTACGCCAACGCTGTCCACGCCAAGCACATATACCGGCGCGTTTGGAAGCGGCGGCCTGTCGGGCCAAATGTCGCCGACAAGATCCATGTCAGGCTCAAGGGCGATATTCCTTGTGGAAAGCGTCTTTTCCATGCGCAGCGCCATAGCGGCCGATACGGTCCTTCCGTCAAGGCCGATAACGGCCCCCTCGGGCAGCTTCGAAAGGTATTCCAATACTGAGGGAACGCCCTCTTCGCCCATCTTCATGAGCTTTACCGGGGTGCCGCTGAGCTGTTCCTCAGCCTGTATAAAGTACCTGCCATCGACCCAAAGCGCAGCCTCGTCCATCGTCACAACAAGCGTGCCCGCCGAGCCTGTGAAGCCGGTAAGGTACTGCCTGGACTTGAAATACGGATTGACGTATTCTGAAAGATGAAAGTCGGCGGTGGGCACATAATATGCGCCCGCTCCCTTCTGCTGCATAAGCGCCCTCAGGCGCGAAAGCCTTTCTGCTATCATCTGTGCGGAAGCTCCTTTCTCTTAAGGCATGCGCAAAGCAGTCTGACTGCGTTGTCTATATCCTTTATATCTACGGTTTCAACGGGGGTATGTATATAACGGGTGGGTATGGATACGCAGCCTGAGAGTATGCCGCGGCGTGTGCGCTGAACTGCGCCGGTGTCCGTTCCGCCGCCGCGAAGCACCTCGCGCTGATAGGGTATGTTATCCTCTTCTGCGGCGGCTTCCATAAATGCGCGCACTACCGGAGGAACTATAACCGAAGAATCCATTACCTTAACCGTAGGCCCGCAGCCAAGTGACACGGCCATCTTGTCACATTCGGGAATGTCGCCCACGCTGCAAACGTCTATGCTTATGTTAAGGTCAGGCTCTATCGCATAAGCGGCAGGGCCCGCGCCGCGGCAGCCGACCTCTTCCTGAACGGTAAATACGGCATAAACGTCATGCTCGCTCTTCATCTGCTTCATGGCTTCCGCCATTACGGCGCAGCATATACGGTCGTCCATAGCGCCTGAAGAGAGCCTGTCTCCCATTTCAACAAAGTTGGTAACATATACTGCCATGTCGCCCACGGAAACCTTCTTTTCGGCCTCTTCGCGGCTGGTGCAGCCTATGTCAACATAAAGCTCCTTCATCTTGGCTTCGTTTACGCCGTGCTTTGAGGTGTTCTCAAAGTAGGTAACGCCCTTCACGCCGTTTTCAAACACGACCTCGCGCGCGGTGGCAATTATCGGGTTCACTCCGCCAACGTTTGAAACGCGCAAAAAGCCCTTGTCGTCTATGGCCACAACTATAAGGCCGATCTGGTCCATATGCGCGCTGAGCATTATCTTTTTGCCGCTCGTGCCCTTTTTATGCGCGATAAGGCTGCCCATAGCGTCGGTATACACCTCGTCAACATAAGGGGCGACGTACTGCTTTATGACCTCGGCAGCCTGCGCCTCGCGGCCGGAAGGGCCATAGGCCTTAAGGATATCCTTCATCATCATTTTATCCATAAATCAAAGCACCTCATTGAATTTTTTGTTTTTAAGAAAAGCGTCCGCAAGTGCATACATGCTGTTTATATCGTTTATATCGGCAATGCTTGCGGGCGAGTGTATATAGCGGCAGGGTACCGCAAGGCTTCCGGCAACGCAGCCGGCACATGCCTGGTGGATGGGGCCCGCGTCGTTTGCGCCGGATGTGGTCTGCCTCGGCTGCCACTTTATATTGGCTTCCTTTGCGGTGGCCGCCAGCAGCTTGAACATGTTCGGGTTGACGATCGTCGCCCTGTCCATAAACGTTATGGCTACGCCCGCACCAAGCTTTGTTGCGTAAGAAGCATCGTCCGCGTCAGGGGTGTCGTTTGCAACGGTGCCTTCAAGTATAAGCGCTGCGTCGGGCTGCACGGCGTATGCCGCAGCCATAGCGCCCCTTAGGCCAAGCTCCTCCTGCACGGTGAACACGGCGTAGAAGTCACATTCATATGTGTTCTTTATAAGCTCCATAAGCACGGCGCAGCCTATGCGGTCGTCAAGCGCCTTGCCAAGCACCTTGCTTTCGCCAAGCCTTTTGAACCTGGTGGTAAAGGCTATATGGTCGCCCGGCTTTACATATTTCAGCGCATCGTCCTTATCCTTTGCGCCTATATCTACAAACAGCTCGCTGTGCGCAAGCGCGGCCTTCATCTCCTCACGCGTTTGCAGATGTATGGCCTTTGCGCCTATAACGCCTTCCACCATATCATCGCCGATGACAACGCGCTTTGACACGACTACCCTTGGGTCTAAGCCCCTTTGGCTGTATGCTATAAGGCCGTTATCCAGCACGCCAAGCACCAGCATGCCGACCTCGTCCATATGCGCGGCAAGCATTACCTTCGGGCCCTGACCCTTCTTGTGTACGATAAGGTTGCCCATGGTATCGGTCCTCATCTGCACATTGGGTATATCCTTTATGGCTTCTTTTATATAGCGCCTTACCTTGCCTTCGTCGCCGGAAACGCCGTTTATGTTTGAAAGTTCTTCTAATCGTCTAAGCATAGCTTTTCCTCCCAATCCGCGCCCAGGCTTGCGGCGACGCCGGCTATGACCTTGGCGCAGTTTTTAAGCGTGGTGAGGGAAATCACCTCTACGCTCGTGTGCATGTACCTCAGCGGCAGCGATATAAGCCCCGTAGGCACGCCGCCCAGCTGTACCTGGGTATCCCATGCGTCCGTACCGGTGTGAGCGACGGCAACATCGTATTCCCAGGGTATGTTCTGCGCATCGGCGGCTTCTGTTATCAGCTTGAACATCTTCGGGTGAATGTTCGCGCCGCAGGTTATGGCTACCTTTTCTATGGGCACCGTGTCAAACTGCTTTGTGCCAGGGGTAGGCGCGTGGCAAACGTCCATAGCGATGGCAAGATCCGGCTTTGCGTTCCATACGCTGGCCCTTGCTCCGCCGCCGCCGCATTCCTCCTGAACGGTAGCGCAGAAAACCACCTGGCAATCGAGCTTCATCTTCTTGAGTATGTCCATAGCCTCCAGCATTACGGTGATGCATGCGCGGTCGTCAAACGTTTTGCCGGCAACTATGTTATTCTTAAGCTTCATAGGCGGAAGCAGGGCAAACGTTACATTGTCGCCGACGCGCACAAGGCTCTTCACCTCGTTTGCATCAAGGCCGGTATCGCAAACAAGCTCGTCTATGGAATATGACTTCTTTGCGTCCTCCGGCTGCTGAATGTGCGGAGGTATAGCCCCTACAACGGCGTTAAGCACCTTTTTACCGTGAACGAGCACCTCGCTGCCGGGAAGCACCCTCGGGTCCACCCCCGCAACGGAGCGTATGCGCAGCATGCCGTTATCCTCAACGGCTGTAACCATCATACCGACCTCGTCCATATGCGCCTGAACGAGCAGCGTTGGCCCGTGGTCGCCTATGCGGCCATAGGTGTTGCCCATAGGGTCGATGAATATATCGTCCGTATAGGCCTTGTAGTATCCCTTGACAACCTCGGACACGGCAACCTCGTTGCCGGTTACGCCGGGCTTGGTCGTCAGAGCGGATAGCGCCTCAAATACATCCATAAGCGTTTCTCCTTTTATTTATAATAAGTTTGTAAATAGCATCAGCCTACGGTCTCTTTTATGAGCCTTAAGGCGTTAAGATGAGTTATCTTATCCACCTCGTCTGCGGTGAAGCAGCGGTTCAGGGCCTCTTCCACCATGTATAAGCCTTCGCAGCCCTTGAACTCAAGCACGCTGTCTATGCCGTCAAAATCGCTGCCGAGCGCCACCATGTCAACGCCGCCCTTATCGGCCATGTAGCGCGCATGCCGCGCTATATCCGCGCAGTAGGTATGGCTCGTGTTTTTAACAAGGAAGTCGGAGGCGAAGTTCAAGCCTGCTATGCCGCCCTTATCGGCAAGCGCGCGTATCATATCGTCAGTAAGGTTGCGCATTACGCTGCACAGCGCCCTTGCGTTGGAGTGGGAGGCTGTAAACGGCTTTGAGGAATACTTCACAACGTCCCAGAAGCCTGCGTCGCTCAGGTGAGCGGTATCGACTATTATGCCAAGCTCGTTCATCCTTTTAACGGCTTCTATGCCAAACGGCTTGAGTCCCTTGTCAGGAGCCGAAAGGTTAGGGTAGCCAAGGCTGTTTTCCTGGTTGTGGGTAAGGGTTATGAGCCTTACGCCCCTTTTGAACATCTCGTCAAGCCTTTCTATCCTGCCGTCGAGCGGGGCGCCGTTCTCTATCGTCATCATGGAGGACATGATGCCTTCGCGCAGGTTCTTCTCTATATCGGCATATTTGCCTACGGGCCGTATAATGTCCTGATTGGCGGCAAGCTGCCTGTCGTAACAATCGGCGGCGTCGTTGAAGAAATCCCACTCGTCAGCCTCGCCCGTGGTGCTGGCTATCCTGCTCACAGGCGGGACGTATAGCGCAAAGCATTGCAGCAGGCTGCCCGCCGCTTTCATTCTGTCAAGGTCAAGCATGCCGGAGGGGTTGGAGCGCAGGTTTTTATGCTCCTCATCCCTCATAACTTCGCATACGACAGTATCGCAATGCAGGTCAACAAAGCGCATTTTCATTTATTTATCCTCCAATCTGGCTTTGATTGCCATTCTGAAATCGTCCATGCTTTTGCCGTGAAGCTTCCACCAATGCTCCGGGTCGTGGTGCGCGCTCGCTGTCCCTCTCAAGCAACCCTCATGGTGGCTGGTTATCTCGCTTATGCTGATGGCGGGATACATTTTTATAAGATGGCAGCAAAGCTCTATGGCGTTTTGCCATATCCTGTCAAAATACGGCTGAAAACGCGCTGCGTCATAACCGGTTATATCAAAATCATCGGCGTATATCATGCCCGCAGGCTCGCATAGCTCTATGCCTATGTGGGTATTGTTATCGCTGCCGCCGGCGTGCCAGCCGCGCATATCCCAGGGGAGATACTGCATAACTATCTCATCGTCCATAAACGCATGTACGCAGACCTCTCTGCCGTTTTGCTCGGACGCGGGCTTGTTCCAAAGCTCGTACCACACTCCGGCCCTCATGCCGGGCTCGGCGGTGCTGTGTATGGTTATCCCTGCCGGAGCAAGCGGCTTATTGTCCTTAAAGCAATCATTGTTTGTCATATATTTTGTTATTATATTGAGCATAACTTATCCGGCCTCCGCACAAATGCAACAGTTAAAATAAATTATACTACATTATTCATAATAAATAAACTCCAACCGCCGGAAAAGGCATGAAAACGATAGAAAAGTGAATCCGCATATGCTATAATACCGATTATGAATAAGAAACAGTTTACGAGCAATTTATTGTTGGTGCTTGTCGCGCTCATATGGGGTACGGCCTTCGTATTCCAGGCTATGGGAGGCGACAGCATGAGCGCGTACGCGTTTAATGCCCTGCGTTCGCTTGCGGCGGGCATTGCGCTGCTGCCTGTTATCGCGATAAGCGCGGCCAAGCGGGGAACAGGCTCTGAGGAGAGGCCTAAGACAGACGCTAAATCTCGCCGCACGCTTATAATAGGCGGCGTTATCGTGGGTACGGTGCTTGCCGTGGCAAGCGCGCTGCAGCAGCTTGGCATAAACGATACCACGGTGGGCAAGGCCGGCTTTATAACGGCGCTGTACATAGTGTTCGTGCCGATATGCGGCATATTCCAAAAGCGCAAGCTGCATTTTACGATATGGATAAGCGTGCTGCTCGGCGTGATAGGCCTGTACTTCCTGTGCATGAAGGGAGGCTTTTCTTTGCAGAAGGGCGATGCGCTGGTGCTGCTATGCGCATTCGGCTACACCGCGCACATATTGGTGATAGACCATTTTTCGCCCAAGGTGGACGGAGTTAAGATGAGCTGCATACAGTTCTTTGTATGCTCCGCGCTGAGCGCCGTGTTCATGCTGATAGACGGCGACATACCTTCGTGGCAGGACATAGCCGATGCTATTATACCAATACTTTACACGGGCGTGATGTCAAGCGGAGTCGGCTACACGCTGCAAATAATCGCCCAAAAGAATACGGCGCCTGCCGTAGCCTCGCTGCTGATGAGCCTTGAAAGCGTTTTTGCGGCGCTTGCGGGCTGGGTGATACTGAAGGAAACCTTTACCGGACGCGAGTTTGCGGGCTGTGCGATAATGTTCGGTGCGATAGTGCTTGCTCAGCTTCCGGACCTTATTGCTGCTGCCAAGGCCAAAAAAGCAAACGGGAAGAAAGCGTAGGGCCGCTTTATGCAAAAGCTTTTCAATGAGCTTTATAGAAGGCTCAGTTCTGGAGAGGGCGCGGTGCTTTGCTCCATAATAGCCGCCTCCGGCTCCGTGCCGAGGGGCGCCGGAGCTAAGATGCTGGTCTTTGCAGACGGCTCTACTTTGGGCACCGTTGGCGGCGGCAGCGTTGAGCTTAACGCAAGGCAAAAGGGCATAGAGATACTCGCTTCAAAAAGGAATGAGATAGTCCCTTACTCGCTTAGCAAAGCCGAGGTGGGTAACATAGGCATGATATGCGGCGGCAATGTGAAGGTGTATTTCAGGCATTTCACACCGGCTGACGCTGAGCTTGCAAACAGCATAGCCGAGCAGGCCGGCAAAAATGAGGACAGCTTCCTTATATACAGGATAACCGGAGAAGGGATTTGCGACATAAATATAGCCAAAGCCGGCGGCGATGTGCCAAGCGCGCTTAAGGGCATAGTCGAGCCTTTGCTCTGCGGCGCTGCGGTATATAAGAAGCTTGACGGATTTGATCTTTTCATAGAACCGCTTTCTAAAATGGGAAGGGCATTGATTTTCGGCGCGGGCCATGTTGCACGCGCGCTGACGCCCGTGCTTAAGAGTATAGGCTTGCCGGTTTATGTTTATGACAGCCGCGAGGCGCTCCTGAGCAGGGAATACCTTAATGAAGCGGACATGCTGATACAGGGCGATTTTTCATCGCTTGCAAAAAACGCAGATATAGCAAGGAGCGACGCCGTTTTTGTAATGACGCCCGGGCATGAGGCTGACTACGAGGTGCTTGCACAGGTGCTTTTGAGCGATGCGCACTATATAGGCTGCATAGGTTCGCGCCACAAGGCTGCAAGGACGAGGGAAAGGCTGAGACTTGCGGGCTTTTCGCAGCAGAGCATAGACAGGGTGCGCTGCCCGATAGGCTTCAACATAGGCGCTCAGACGCCCGCCGAGATCGCCATAAGCATAGCGGCCGAGCTTATTTCCGTAAACTCAGGATACAGCGGGGTTATTCCATGGCCCACGGCGGAAGAGGGTAAAAGGCAATAACGTTCGGAACGTGAAAGATCGACCATCTGCGCAAAGGAGCTCCCGAACGGCTTGAAAACCTTTCGGCCGTTCCCTTCGAATCCCTTCCTCTTTCATTGCATAAACAAAAAAGCACCCTTATTGGGTACTATTCAGAGTGTCGAAAAAGTGGCTGTTCGCCACTTTTTCGAGAATTACGGGGTTTGCCTCTCGCATTAGCTCCCGGGCGGCAAACCCCGCAAAGTATGAAAACCTGTAGGTTTTCATCCGTTCTGACGCACGTGTCGTCAGAGCCGGAATCAACTTAAGGGGCTGCCGCCCCTTAACAACCCCTGGCTTTTCATCGAATCCCTTCCTCTTTCATTGCATAAACAAAAAAAGCACCCTTTTGGGTACTTTTTTGTTTGGCGCAGAGAAAGGGATTCGAACCCTTGTTACGGTTCCCCGTAAACACGATTTCCAGTCGTGCGCCTTCGACCAGCTCAGCCATCTCTGCAAGCCGCTCAAATATAATACAACATTTCTTTGTGCATTGCAAGCGGAATCTTATATTGCGGATAAAAATAGTGTAACATGAAATAGGAAAGAAATAAAAGCCATAGCAGACGTGATATAATTGAGATCCACAAACAAAAACCGGTAGGTCTACTATTACTCAGTAAGAGTACAGCACAGTAAATAGGCGATTTCAACACCTGACGAAGGAGAAAAGGGCGCAGATTGGCATACTGCTCAGGCAGAAGCCGGACGAGCGCGGCACGAACGCAAAGCAGAGCTCCCTCCTCCGCCGCTTCTTCCCCAAATGGAAAAGCTTTAACGGCCTTTCGGACGCCGCCGTGCGCCGTGTGGAGGATTGTATCAGAAATCTGCCCCCGCATAATTTTCAATTATCGTTCCTCTGAAGCGCTCTTTCAGGCTGCACTATTTGATGTTGCAAGTTCAGGGGCGCCAAAAAAGCATCGGTATTGTATAAACCATGCCGTTTGGCTATAATAGCTATAATCACTATAATGATTAAAGCTTAAAAAGGGGGCTGAAACAATGGCTGTATTATTGAGCGGAGGCGCGGGCT
This sequence comes from Clostridiales bacterium, assembly GCA_004558525.1. Lineage (GTDB taxonomy): Bacteria > Bacillota > Clostridia > Christensenellales > CAG-138 > Phil1. Next base: position 24,383 of record SFCQ01000009.1, on the reverse strand, counting down.
ACATAGGCTCGCACATTGCAGCCGAGCTTATAGAACACGGATACGACGTCGTTATAGCGGACGATTTTTCAAACAGCTCGCCTGACGTTATAGCGGCTATAGAGCATATAAGCGGCAGGCCTGTGCCATGCTACGCGATAGATGTTAAAGACAACCTGGCATTGGATAAGCTTTTTTCCGAGCAGCATATAGACTCCGTTATACACTGCGCGGGCTTTAAGGCCGTAGGCGAATCCGTAAGGCTTCCGCTGAAATATTATAGAAACAATATTGATTCCGCCATAACCATTCTTGAAGCGATGCAAAAGCACGGCTGCAAGCGTTTTGTCTTCAGCTCCTCAGCAACGGTATACGGAAGTGAGAACCCTGTGCCATATACCGAAAGCATGCCTGCCGGCAGCTGCTCCAACCCATATGGCAGGACAAAGTATTTTATAGAAGAGATGCTTAAGGATGCTGCAAACGCCGATAATACTATGTCCGTTGTGCTGCTAAGGTACTTTAACCCCATCGGCGCGCACGAAAGCGCGCTAATAGGCGAAAGGCCAAACGGAATACCCAACAACCTTATGCCCTACATAACGCAGACCGCCGCCGGAATACGCGAAACGCTGAATATATTCGGCAACGATTATCCCACGATAGACGGCACCGGCGTAAGGGACTACATACACGTTGTTGACCTTGCCAAGGGTCACGTTGCGGCGTTAGGCTACGCAAGCAGGCACACGGGAACAGCCATATTCAACCTTGGCACGGGAAAGGGAACCAGCGTGCTTGAGCTTGTACGCGCATTTGAAAGGGCCACCGGCATGGCGATACCATATAAAGTGACCGGCAGGCGTCCAGGCGACCTGGCGGCGTATTGGGCTGATACCTCAAAGGCGGAAGCTGAGCTTAACTGGCACGCAGAAAAAACGATAGAGGATATGTGCCGCGATAGCTGGCGTTTTCAAAAAGCGCTGCATGGATAAGCATTAAAGCCAAACTAAAAAAGCGGGAACGATCCCGCTTTTTTGACCTTTATAAGTTACCTTGACTTATAGCTGCCGCAAAGGCTCTCATCACAGGGTTCGCCCGTGTGGCATCCGCACTGAGGCTCGACCTCTATACGGCTCAGCTCGCAATCGCAGCCGCCCCTGTTGTAACGGCAGCTTGTAACGCGGCAACCTATGGTCTGCTTTCCGCTCTTATCGGAAGTCATATCAAACGTCCTCCTTTTCATTGGTCGGTAATAGTTTAGCCCAAAAGAAGAGTTTGATTAGTGGCAAAAACTGTTTTTCAGCTTAAAAACTCAAACCTGGCGCCGCCCGATTTTTTGAAATAAATATCCATTATCGCCGCTATTGCGCCGAAAAACACCGCGCAGAGCAGAAGATACAGCTCGGGCCCTATAAACAGCTTCATATTTGCAAAAGCAATTACATACGGCACAAACGGAACCGCCACGGCAGCCATACCGATAAACATGGTCAGCATGACCGCCATGCTGCTTTTAATTGCCGTTACCTCGTTTATCCAATCGAACCTTGGAAAGCGCAGATTCACCAGCACGCCAAGGTATGCCGTGAATATGGTGTACACGGCGGCAAGCAGCGTTATCATAATGCCCATAACAAAGCTTTGTTCGAGCAGTATCGCCGCGGCTACAGACGATACTATAACAAACGGCTCAGCAATTATTATGTGCGCAAGCGCCTTTGCCCTTAATATGGAGCAGCCCTTTACCGGCAGCGTCTGCATTATCCAAAGGCTTTTGCCCTCTATGGATATGCTTGGCGCGGATATCAGCACCATGCCGCACAGCATGCATATTATAAACGCCGCAAACGGGCCTGCGCCCTCCATTATCCTGTGATCGCTGAGCAATGCCGCCATAAGGCCGTCCCTCTTTATTGCAAGGAACACAACGGCAAGCAGCATCATCAAAAGCCCTATGCCGGCATTAAGCATATACATGGCGTTGCCGGCAAAGCGCCTTATCTCCTTATTCACCAGGCCCGCCATAGGCCTGCGTACATGCATCTGCCCACCCTTATACTTTATCTTTGCTGCGGTGCGCTTTTCTGTAGCTATGCCTATAAAGCTCCTTGCAAGCACCATATACAATAAGGCAAACGGAACCGCACAGCAGAGTATGAACAATATAAGCTTTGCTATATCGCCTTCAGCCGAAGCCATGCCAAGCCAGTAAAACGGCGGCACAGCCTTTTCAAACGCGGGGGCAATATCCGAGCCCAAGGCAACCAGCTTTTCTATATAGCGTTGTATGCTGCTGTAAAAGTAGAAGTACGCCCCCATAAACGCAAGCGAGAATACTATGCTTATTATGTTCTTATTCCTCATGCGCGCTGTTATGGCGGCTATAGCCCAGCCCAGAAGGCAGCTTAACGTAAGCGGCATGAGCGGAAGTATCAAAAAGGCTATCAGCGTGCACAATGCGCCGGCTACGCTTACAGGCAGCCTGTTTATTATCCATACGCCGACGGCCGGCAGTACCACCAAAGCTTCATAGAAATAGTTCAGTATCAGCAGCATTACCATTCTGCTTGCCAGTATGGCGGAGGGCTTTACCGGCATGGATAGCAAAAGCTCGTTGTCCTTTGCGCCGTAAAGCTGGTTCTGCGCCGTGAATACCGAGCCTATGAAGCACAGCACCGTCGCTATGCTTGCGGCAATGGCAAAATACATCCAGGCTATGCCCATTGAATAAAAAGGCACGCATATGGCCCCGAACATGGCCCCGAACATGCCGAGGAACACCACGGCAAGGTATATGAACAATACCGCCATGCCTGCCTTGGCTAAGCCGGATCTTGCCTTGCCATCGTTTTTGGAGGAGCGCCGCGTGCGCGTAAGCGACGCCCACAGCGCCGCCATTCTTGTTTTAACAAGCGCCTTAAACATTTTCTTCCTCCAGCTCAAGGAACACGTTTTCAAGCGATGCGTCTCCCTTCACCTGCTCCATAGGACCGGATACTATGAGCTTGCCGTTTTTGATTATGGCTACCTTGTCGCAAAGCTTTTCCGCCACCTCAAGCACATGCGTTGAAAAGAATATCGCGCCGCCGTTGTCGCAAAGCTCGCGCATAAGGCCCTTAAGTATGTGCGCGGCCTTCGGGTCAAGCCCTACGAACGGTTCGTCCATTATAAGCAGCTTTGGCGAATGTATAAGCGCCGAGATTATCGCAAGCTTCTGCTTCATTCCGTGTGAATATGCGCTTATGGGCTGCGCAAGGTCGCCCGTAAGCTCAAACATGTCGGCGTATTTATTTATCCGCTCCTCGCGCTCATGCTTGGATACGCCAAATATGTCCGCTATAAAGTTAAGATACTTTATGCCGGAAAGGAACTCGTAAAGGTCCGGATTATCAGGAATGTAGGCTATGTCCCTTTTGCAGGCCACAGGCTCTTCCTTTATGGACTTGCCGTTTATATATATTTCCCCATCGTCAAAACGCAGTATGCCGCAGCAAGCCTTGAGCGTTGTCGTTTTGCCCGCGCCGTTGTGGCCTATAAAGCCATATATCTCCCCCGGCGCTATGTGCAGCGAAAGCGAGTCTACAGCCTTGTGCTGACCATACACTTTAGTAAGATTTTCTATGCGAAGCATATTTTACCTCCCATTTATCAGATATCATAACGATATCATATATATTCCTTCTGTCAATACACAGCTATTCAAATATGGGCATATAAAAAGGCCGTCTCAAGAGAAACGGCCCGTATAAGCAGCTTACTCTGCGTCAACCTGCGCTATATGCCTGATAAGATCGACCACCTTGCAGCTATAGCCCCACTCGTTATCATACCATGCGATAAGCTTTACAAAGTTGGGGTTAAGACTTATGCCGGCGGTAGCGTCAAACGTGCAGATATGCGGGTCCGAATAGAAATCGCTTGAAACAACGGCTTCCTCGGTATAGCCGATTATGCCCTTCCAGCGCTCGCTCTCGCTTGCGGCCTTCATAACCGCCTTTATCTCGTCATAGCTTGCGCCCTTCTCTATGCGGCAGGTAAGATCCACTATGGACACATCCGGAGTTGGAACGCGTATGCTCAGGCCGGTGAGCTTGCCGTTAAGGTCCGGTATTACCTTGCCGACTGCCTTTGCGGCGCCGGTAGAGCTGGGTATAAGGTTGTGAGCCGCAGCACGGCCGCCGCGCCAATCCTTCTTTGAAGGGCCGTCAACGGTTTTCTGCGTTGCGGTAATTGAATGCACAGTGGTCATAAGGCCTTCTATAATGCCAAAGTTCTCGTGTATCACCTTGGCAAGCGGCGCAAGGCAGTTGGTGGTGCAGCTTGCGTTTGAAACAACTTTCATTTCTTTTTTATATTCATCGCTGTTCACGCCCATAACGAACATGGGCGCATCGCTTGAAGGCGCGGTTATGACTACCTTCTTTGCGCCGCCTTCAAAGTGGGCGGAGGCCTTTTCTGCGGCTGTGTTTACGCCGCTGGATTCAACTATGTATTCCGCGCCGCACTCGTTCCAGGGCACGTCGCAGGCATTCATCTTATCATAAACGGCTATCTCCCTGCCGTTTACAACAAGCTTTCCGTCGCGCTCACAAACCTCGCCGGTGAATATTCCGTGTACGGTATCGAACTTGGTCATATAGGCCATATACTCCGCGCTGATAAACGGATCGTTTATGCCAACGACCTCCATATCCTCAGCCTCGGAGCATATACGCAAAACAAGCCTGCCAATACGCCCAAAGCCGTTAATTCCAATCTTTACTGACATGTCAGTACCTCCATAACTAAAAATTGGTAAACTATAAACACGGCTTAAAGTGCCGGTTTTATCGCTCATTGGGATAATATTAACAAAAAGAGGGGATAATATGCAATAGCATACTCCCCAAAAAAGCATACGAATATGCAAGATTTACCATAATTCAAAATTATATCACAATTATCGCCTTACAATTCCTCGGCAACTATGTAAAGCGGGCGCTGGCGAACCTCGTCATATACCCTGTTAAGGTATGCGCCCTGTATTCCTATTGCTACAAGCGTTATGCCGTTAAGCAGCACAAGCGCATCCACAGCCCAAAGCCAGGGCGCGCAGCCTATAGTTGCAGCAAGCACGATAAGCGCTATCAGGCCAGCAAGGCTTACGCCCATAACGGCGCAGCCAAAGTAAAGCGCAAGCGACATGGGCTTATATGAAAAGCCCAATATGCCGTCAAACGCGAGCCTGAGCATCTTTTTAAGCGTATATTTTGTTTTGCCTGCCTGGCGCTCGTGCCTTACATATTCAACAGGAACGGAGGTAAAACCCATCCAGCCGCTCATTCCCCTTAAAAACCTGTTATGCTCCCTCATCTTAAGGAACACGTCTGCTACCTTTCTGTCAAGCAGCCTGAAATCGCCCGTGTCCAACGGTATCGGATAAGCGCTCATGGCGTTTAACAATCTATAATAGCAAAACGCCGTCAGCTTTTTGAATATCGTCTCCCCTTCCCTTTTGAGCCTTTTGCCGTACGCTATGTCGGCGCCCTGCTCCCACGCTTCAACAAGCCTGGCTATTACCTCCGGCGGGTCCTGAAGATCCGCGTCTATTATTATAAGCGCGTCTCCCTTTGCCCTGTCCATTCCTGCGGTAACGGCAAGCTGATGCCCAAAGTTCCTTGAAAAGGATACCACATGCACATCGGCGTGCTCGCCGGCTATCTTCCTAAGCTGTTTCATCGTGCCGTCGCGGCTGCCGTCGTTAACATATATTATCTCATAATCATAGCCTTCAAGCGCCGCCATGGCCGCAGACATTCTTTCATAAGACGCCGGCAGCACCTCTTCCTCGTTATACACAGGCACTATCAGCGAAAGCAGTTTTTTCATAATACAAACGACCCACCTTATCAATTATATTAAATGTATCGTATATCATTATAACCACATTTTGAGCGGTTAACAACATTTGCCTGAAACATAAATGGCAATGTTTACATTTTGGCGCATTGAGGGGAATGACAGGCTGTGCTATACTATATTAAACTATTATCATCAACCTCGGAATACGGTGCATATGAAACGATATCACAGAAGAAGAAGGAGCCGCAGAAGACGTTCAAGCCTCAGCGCAAGCAACTGGGGGCCGATATTGGCGCTTAGCGGCACCGTTTTAGGCATAATCGCAGTAATAGCGCTTGTCATATTCGTCGGACTGCCCAAGCTTTTGCCGCTTATAGGCATAAGCTACAGGGCTCCGTTTTCGCCTACGCCCACGCCTGCGCCAACGCCGGCGCCCACGCCTACGCCAAATCCTATGGAGCTTTTTGATGCCAACGCCGCAGAAACGGAAGTTGTCTTCAACGAGATAAAGGATTACAAGTGGTTTGGCGACCCGTACTTTTACGGCGGCAAGCTCATGCTTACCGGCGGCAAGCTCGTTGACGGCAAGGCCGTTATGAGCGACCTGATGATATGGGATCCAGAATTGAGAAGCGCCGAAAAGCTTGATATACAGCGCGAGAACACGCATTTTATGTTCCCAAAGTTCAACGATGCCTGGATAGTGTATCTTGACGCCAACTTTGACGGCGGCGGCAAGCTTTGCGCGGTAAAGAGGGACGATGCCCAGCATACCGTAAATGTGATAAAAACGGTGTATGCAGGCCAGCCTGAGCCTATGCTGTATGAGCATTATATAGCCTGGATAGAGCGCACGGGGACGAGAATGGATAAGCTTTTCCTTTGCGATCTTGATACGCTTGAGACTACTACGCTGCATATGTTCAGCAACAATTCCTACGGCCAAAGCCTGCCTTGCATTATAGACGGGGTGCTTGTCTGGGCAGACGCTGAGACCACCGGCAGCAACGATGCCGATGATACAAGCGTGATATACTCGGTAAAGCTCGGCTCAAGCAGGATAGAAAGCATACATACCGGCACATATGCGCACGACCCTATGTCAAACGGCAGCTACGCGGCCTGGCTCGACTCGCATCATGCTCCGGACGCCAAGCTGTACTGCATATCGGCCGCCGGCAGCGAACCGCATATGGTGGAAGCCGGGGTGGTGCAGTTTGGCATGGGCAAGGACTTCCTGGCCTACAGCAAGGACGAGGCCATATATCTATACAGGTTTGACAACAAAAAGAGCTACAAGCTTTCCGGCGAATATGAAAAAGCCCAGTTTATGGGCGTAAGCGATTCGCACGTTATATGGATGGACGTTACCACCAGGGAAAGGGATATATTGAAGTATTCAGAGGTACCATAATGGCAAAGGGAGCAAAAATCATTTTTGTATGCGGCGAATGTGGGTATGAAAGCGGCAAGTGGCTCGGGCGCTGCCCAAACTGCCAAAGCTGGAACACGTTTGTTGAAGCCGCTCCCGCGCCCCAGCAAAGGGGCTGCCTTCCATCGCAGAGGGCCTTGCCGCTAAAGGAAGTGCGTGCGGACGCGGCAAAGCGCATTTCAAGCGGCATAGGCGAGCTGGACAGGGTGCTTGGCGGCGGTGTTGTCGGCGGCAGCGCCGTGCTTCTTGGCGGAGATCCCGGCATAGGCAAATCAACGCTTCTCATGCAGATGGCCGGAAAGCTCACCGAGCAGGGCAGCGTGCTGTACGTTACCGGCGAGGAATCGGCGGCGCAGCTGAAGCTACGGGCCGAAAGGCTTGGCGCGAGCGGGGACATGCTGCTTCTTGCGGAAACTGACATAACCGCCATAGAAGCCGAGATAGACAGGATAAAGCCCGATTTTCTTATAATAGATTCAATACAGACCATGTTCTGTCCGGACATAGGCTCGGCCCCGGGCAGCGTCAGCCAGGTAAGGGAGGCTACCTCTTTTTTGACAAGGGTGGCAAAAACCACCGGCTCGGCCGTGTTCATAGTCGGTCACGTCACTAAGGAAGGCGCCATAGCGGGGCCGAGGGTGCTTGAGCATATGGTGGATACCGTGCTTTCTTTTGAGGGGGACAGGCACGATGCGTTCAGGCTGCTCAGGAGCGTCAAGAACCGCTACGGCTCAACAAACGAAATAGGCGTGTTTGAAATGGGCGAGCAGGGCATGGCGGAGATTCCCGATCCCTCCGGCTTGTTCCTTACCGGCACCGATGCGCCCGGCTGCGCCGTTACCTGCGCGCTTGAGGGCACACGGCCCATGCTCGTTGAGGTGCAGTCGCTTATATCCAACACGCCGTTTTCAAACCCGCGGCGCATGAGCGCGGGGCTTGAGCTGAACCGGCTGATACTTTTGCTTGCCGTGCTTGAAAAAAAAGCCTATCTTTCGCTTGCCGATAAGGATGTTTATATAAACGTTGTAGGCGGCATGAAGCTTGACGAGCGCTGCTGCGACCTTGCTGTTGCAATGTGCATAGCAAGCTCCCTGCTTGAGGCGCCTCTGCCAAAGAACACGGTATGCCTCGGCGAGATATCGCTTACGGGGGAGGTGCGCGGCGCAAGCAGGATGGAAAAAAGGGCGTCTGAGTGCGCAAGGCTCGGCTATCAAACCATGATAGTGCCAAGGCATGCCAGTTTTAAGGCTCCCGAAGGGGTAAAGCTTATAAAGGTAGCCACGCTAAAGGATGCGGTGCGCGTGCTTGCACCCGCCAAGCCATAGCTCCGCCTATATCAACGCGCATTATGGCGCATTGCAAATAAAGTATTGCCAAAAAACATAAACAGTGTGCTATAATAATATTGTGCTTCGCATTTAATAATACGGCGCATTATATAACTAAGAGGTAACAGTATGAAGAACGACAGGCTTTACAAAATAATCGTTTCCGCCATGCTGGCGGCGCTTTGCTGCGTAGCGACCATGCTTATACGCATACCCTCGCCGATGAACGGCTATGTTAACCTTGGCGACGCTATCGTGCTTATATGCGGCTGGATATTAGGCCCGATATACGGCGCGGCGGCGGCCGGCGTAGGCTCGATGCTCGCCGATATTTTTGCCGCATATCCGCATTATGCCCCGGGTACGCTGCTCATAAAAGCATCTGTCGCTATAATAGCGTATTTCCTGTTTAAGCTTTTGAAGCACAACAAAAAGCAGCATACCGCAATAGCGCTTGCAATAAGCGGCATAGCGGCGGAGCTTGCCATGGCCGTGCTGTACTTTTTCTACGCTTCGCTTATACTCGGCAAGGGCTGGGCAGCCGCCTCGAGCATACCCGGGAACCTGGCCCAGGGCCTTGTCGGCGTGATAGTAGGCAGCGCGCTGTACATGCTGATAAGCAAAAGCAAAGCCCTGCCGGAGCTTTTCAAGGAATAAAGCTGATGAATAAGGCCTGCCGTTTCAAGCAGGCCTAAGGTACGAAAACCTGAAGGTTTTCATCCGTTCTGACGTGTATGCCGTCAGAGCCGGAATAAAGCTTAAGGGGCAGCCGCCCCTAACAACCCCAGGGTTTATCAACAGGCTGCATATAGTTGTATTATGCAACTATATTTTTGATGTTATTATGTCATGGATAGATATTCACGATTATACTTTGAAATGCATATTACGCTGGTAAGCGTCATGCTTTTGTTTAGTCAATCCAATTATTGCCACATGAATAATTCCCAGTTTTTCTAAACAATCCTGCACATTGCCGAATTGCGGCAACAACCCGTTGCACCGTATCGTTATACTGTTTTACGCACCATATGTGCATTGCTCCCGAGTCATATTTTTTCCTGTCAGAAGCAGTATTCTTGTCACACGCTTACATGAAGCTACTATATACCGCAGCCAAACAGGCAGTTATTATCATTATTTTCGATTATACCAGGTTATAATCTCCTCTTTCAATTTGAAAACAGTTGCTTTGGGTGTTACTCTATTTGCCGTTGGGCTTATAGCCTAAATACTATATCAGGAGTGTAAAACACATGAAAAAGCTTTTGGCTGTTATACTTACGGTTGCACTTGCGCTGAGCTTTGCTGCCTGCGCTGCTCCCGCCGCCAATAACGCCGCGTCCGACGCTCAGGAGGACGCCTTCAAATCCGAGATATTCTTCTGCGGCTCTACCTCCCTTTATCCCATAATCTCCTCACTCGCTTCCTCATTTACTGAGGGCTATGTGACCTGGGACAAGGTGAACGCCGAATTCCCCGCCAAGCACATTTCAATATATGTAGCTCCCGGCGGCTCAGGCGTAGGCGTAAGCGCCGCGGTTGACGGCAGCGCCGATTTCGGTATGCTTGCCCGCACCATAAAGGATTCCGAAATAGAGTCCCTTGGCAAGGATTACAGCGAGTATGTGGTAGCTAAGGACGCGCTTACCGTTTCCGTAAACGCTCAGAACCCCATCTGCGAAAAGATGGACGGTATGGATACCGAAACCATCCGCAAGATATTCTCCGGCGAGATAACCACCTGGGATCAGGTAGAGTCCAGCCTGCCAGCCGAGAACATCAACGTTTATATCCGTGACCTTTCCGGCGGCGCCTACGAGGTGTTCCAGAAGTCCGTTATGGGCGAAAGCGAAGTTACCCCTTCCGCCACCCAGTCCGCCTCAATGACCGAGCTTGCCACCAACATCGCCGGCGACCCCTGGGGCATAGGCTATGCGGGCTTTGGCGCCTACAACAAGGCCAACGCCGAGCAGAAGGTGCTTTTCGCCATGAAGGTTGACGGCGTTGAAGCCAGCGAGGAGAACATAATTAGCGGAGCTTACACCATACAGAGGCCCGTCATGTTCGTTACCGGCAAGGCGGTTACCCCCTCCGAGCAGGCGTTCATAGACTACATATTCTCCCAGACCGGATACGATGTAGTCGTCAAGAACGGCTATATCCCCGCTTTCACCCCTGCCGCATAAACAGCAGATTGACAAAGCTTCGTGCTGCCGGTACTCTATTTACCGGCAGCACTTTGTACGTTACCGGGTGCATTATTGAGCAGGAGTTATTTGATGCAGACAAGGCTTGAAAAGCTGTTTAAGCTGTTTATAGGCCTGCTTACCGTCTTGGCGGTAGCAGTCCTTGGCTTCGTTATATTTTTTATAGTAAAGGAAGCGCTTCCTCTGTTCAAGGAGGTAAGCCTCGGCGACTTTTTGCTTGGCACAAGGTGGCTGCCCATAGCTTATGCAGGGGAGGCTACGTTTGGAATATTCAATTTTATAGCCGCAACGCTCGTTGTATCATTTCTTGCTATGATAATTGCCGCATTTGCCGGCATAGGCGCCGCAATATTTTTGTCCTGCGTTGCAAGCGAAAAAGCAAGAAGCCTGCTTTATCCATTCATTGACCTGCTTGCCGGCATACCGTCAGTTATATACGGCTTTATAGGGCTTGTGGTGCTTGTAAGGCTGTTTATGAAGGCCGGCGTGCATACCGGCTCCTGCGTGATGGCCGCGGCTATATTGCTGAGCATAATGCTGCTGCCATACATAATATCATCATGCAGCGAAACCATACTCAAAGCAAAGCAACGCTACCTTGCTTCCTCAAACGCGATGGGCATATCGAGCTGGTACGGCATTGCGCATGTCGTGCTGCCCGCATCGTGGGGAAACATAATGCTTTCAATGATATTGGCCATAGGCCGCGCAATGGGCGAGACAATGGCCGTTATGATGGTCATAGGCAACGCGAATCTTTTCCCGCGGCTGTTTGGCAAAAGCGAGACCATTGCCGCGGTGATAGCGCTTGAAATGGGTACTGCCGAAGCCGGAAGCCTTCATTATCACGCGCTTTATGCCGCGGGCCTTGTGCTTATAATAATGCTTTTATTGATAAACGCTCTAATAGGCGCTCTGCGCGCAAAGCTTATAAAGGAGGCATAGCATGGCGGGAAACAAGGGCATGTTTACAAAGCTGTGGGCCTATATAAGCTTTACGCTGGTAATAGGCGTTATAATACTCTTATTTGTATATGTGTTTGTAAACGGCGCAGACGCCATCACGATAGAGTTCATCACGCAGGCGCCAAGGGGCGCGATATTAGGCATGGAGGGCGGCATATGGCCGGCAATAGCCGGAAGCTTCTGCTTTACCACATTAGCCGTGATACTGGGCGGCATACCGGCGATAGCGTCGGCCCTGTACATAGTGTTTTACTGCCGGAGCGCAAAGCTTGAAAGGCTGTTCCACACCGTTATACGCTGCATTTCCGGAATACCCTCGATAGTGCTTGGGCTTTTTGCGTACAGCTTTCTTGTGCGCGAGCTGCAATGGGGCAGGTGCATACTTTCATCCGGCGTTGCACTCGGCATAATGATACTGCCGTTTATAGAGGTCAGGGCGGAAAAGACCTTCCGCGAGCTGCCAAAGGCCGTTGTGCTTTCTTCATATGCGCTTGGCTGTTCAAGAAGGTATACCGTTATGAGGATAGTTCTGCCCGCCTGCAGGGGAGAGCTTATATCCGGCCTTATACTCGGCGGCTGCTATGCAATGGGCGCAACCGCGCCGCTCATATTCACGGGCGGCGTTGCATATGCAGGCGTGCCTAAAAGCCTTATGTCGCCCGCAATGGCGCTGCCGCTGCACCTTTATCTGCTGCTTGCGCAGGGCGCAACGTCGTTCAACATGGCGTATGGCACCGCCTTTGTTATGATGGCAATAATACTTATAAGCAACATACTCGTTACAATATATGCTTCAAGGAGTCAGGCAAAATGGAACGCATAAACGATACCGCGCAAAACGAGAAGGGCGCTCACGGCGTGATGAACATAGAAGCCTTGTCGGTCAAGTACGGCAAAAAAACGGCGCTTGACGGCGTATCCTTCACCATACGGCCAAGGGGCATAACCGCTGTAATCGGCCCTTCCGGCTGCGGCAAGACCACGCTTTTGCACTGCATGAACGGCATGCTCAGGGAAAACAAGGACGCTACGATATCCGGCCATATTTATCTTGGCGGCAAGGATACGGCCCTTATACCCATGGAGGAGCTAAGGAGAAGGGTCGGCCTCGTTTTCCAGACGCCCTCTCCATTTCCGTTTTCTATATACAAGAACATGACATATGGGCTAAAATATTATGGGACAGCCGCCAAAGCCGATATGGACAGGGCCGTTGAAGAAAAGCTCAGAATAGTGGGCCTGTATGACGAGGTGAAGGACGAGCTTGGCAAAAACGCGCTCAAGCTTTCCGGCGGGCAGCAGCAGCGGCTGTGCATAGCAAGGGCGCTCACCGTTGAGCCTGAGATACTTCTGCTGGACGAACCCTGCTCCGCGCTTGACGTCAAGGCTACGGCGCTCATAGAGGATATGTTGCTGCGCATGAAGCGGGATTACACCATAGTGACCGTTACTCACAATATAGCGCAGGCCAAGCGCATAGCCGACGACGTTGCCGTTATGTTCGATGGCAGGCTGATAGAATACTCTCCTGCGCAAGAGCTTTTTTCTGCGCCTAAGCAGCAGCTTACGCGTGAGTTCCTTGCAGGGATATACGGATAATACAGCTTATTTGGAGGCTCAGCATGATAACCGTCGCCATACCAGGAAGAGATACCATAGAAATAGAGCATATAGCGCTTGATTATAACGGCACAATCGCCGCCGACGGCAAGCTTATTGACGGCATAGCCGGACGTATAAAGAAGCTTAGCGCTTTTGCCAACGTATATATACTTACCGCCGACACCTACGGCACCGTAAAGGCGCAATGTGAAAACATAGGCGCTATAATAAAAACATTTCCGAGGGCAAACGCCGCCGACTGCAAGCTTGAGATAGTAGAAGCCCTTGGCGGGCGCACAGCCTGCATAGGCAACGGCTTCAACGACATAAAGATGTTTGATATAGCCGGCCTTTCGATAGCCGTTATGGATAAGGAAGGCGTATGCGCCGCGCTTATTCCGCATGCCGACGTGCTTGTACGCAGCGCGGAGGAGGCGCTCGACCTGCTTATATACACCGATAGATTAAGGGCCACGCTCCGGACGTAAGGCATTATTCCACTTAGCGATCAAAAACGGGCTGCCCGTTATTTCCCGGGCAGCTCAATAGGTTTGCGGCTGTTTCAATCAATCATATCAAATAATAATCGAGAGTGCCGAAAAAGTGGCTATTCGCCACTTTTTCGAGTTTTTGCGGCTTTTCATCCCTTCTGACGCGCATGCCGTCAGAGCCGGAATCAGCTTGGGGGCAGCCGCCCCTTAACAACCCCAGGGTTTTTCGGCAGGCTGAAATAATCTTCATGTTTGCGCCGCAACCCATTTCTTCATCGTTATGCTACTTTAGGTTGCTTTTCAAATGAATCCGATGATGGTATAATTTGATTCATAAAAGCTTAGGAGGTAAAGATATGAAGGTTGCTTCCAGTCCTTTTTTGCAGGAGAAAAAAGGCCTGCTTAAGGATCTGTTGTCCTCGATTTTGGAGGAATATGAGTATGCAAGCATACTTGGGCAGGACAGCGTGTCAAAAAACTACAACGTATCCGGCCGCGGCGTGAATGCATCGCAGGACAGCGTGCTTACGCGCAGGGGCTTCGTTATCCGCGTTATGGACGATAATGGCTATGGCGAGTATTCCTTTAACGATGTGAGCCGCGAGCAGCTGCCAGCCATACTCAAATCCATACGCGAAGGGCTTAAGGACCTTAGCTCCCTGCCCGAGGGCGCTTCCTTTATGCACAAGGGCGTGCCTGCCGACGAGCCTGAAAGCTTTGAGCGTGCAAGCGAATATAAGCTGCACCCGTCCGAGCTTGGCGACAAGGCCATAATAGGCAAGCTTACGGAGCTTCGCAAAAAGGGCATGGCTTTTGACGAAAGGATAATAGACTATATTGCCGCCTGCTCGTATCAGGAGATACACAAGCTGTTTTTATCCAAAAACCGCGACCTGATGCAGGATGTTATGTGGACCAGCGGCGCGCTTGTAGCGATAGCGCGCAAGGGTCAGGAGATAAAGCAATCCTACAGGGGAATATCCTCCGCCGGCGGCATGGAGCTGCTGGACGGTATGGAGCAGCTTGTTGAGCGCGTAGCCAACACCGCAATAGAGCTGCTCGATTCCGAGCCCATGATACCCGGCGAATACGAATGTGTGTGCGACCCTGACGTTACAGGCATGATAGTACACGAAGCCTTTGGTCACGGCGTTGAGATGGATATGTTCGTAAAGGATAGGGCGCTGGCTAAAAGCTACATCGGCAAGCAGGTCGCAAGCGAGCTTGTTACCATGCATGACGGCGCGTGCGTAGGCGAGCAGACCGGCAGCTACTTTTTTGATGACGAAGGCACCATCGCCCACAACACCGTAATAATCGATAAGGGCATACTTAAAACCGGCATAAGCGATATACGCTCCGCCGAGGCGCTAAGCACTCCTCCCACAGGCAACGGGCGCAGGGAAAGCTTTGAGCGCAAGGCTTATACCCGCATGACCAATACCTTCTTTGAAGGCGGCAAGGACTCGGTTGAGGACATGATAGCTTCCATCAAGTACGGCTTCCTGCTTGAGGAGCCAAGCTCCGGCATGGAGGACCCGAAGAACTGGGGCATACAATGCATGGTGTCCATAGCCAGGGAGATAAAGGACGGCAAGCTTACGGGCAAGATATTCTCGCCCATAGTGCTTACAGGCTATGTGCCGGATCTGCTCAAGTCAATATCAATGATGAGCGAAAACGTGCAGCTTGCCGGCGGCGGCTTCTGCGGCAAGGGCTATAAGGAATGGGTCAAGGTTTCTAACGGCGGCCCGTACATAAAGGCCAAAATTCGTTTGGGTTAAGGGGGTATGGCTATGAAGCAGATGATTTTGGATATTCTTAAGGCGCTGAGTATTGACAATTACATTATTACCGAGGCCCGCCGTTCCTCCGCGGAGCTGTTCTTCATACGCAAAAAGCTTGATATGCGCAGAATGAAGGACGTTACGGAGTACGAGGTATTGGTGTTTAACGACTTTGAACAAGACGGCAGCAAATTCAGGGGCGCTTCAAGGGTTATATTATTCCCGGGAATGGACAAAGCCAATATAGAGAAGGCTCTGCAGGAAGCTTACAACGCCGCGGCCTATGTGAAAAACCCATATTATGAGCTGTACAGGGGTGAAAAGGAAGCGGTTAAGGAAATACCGTCAAAGCTTGCAGAGCACACGCTTGCCCAAAGTGCAGAGATAATGGCATCGGCGCTTTTTGCGGCGGATACAAGGCTGGATGCATGGCTCAACAGCGCCGAGATATTTGTTGAAAAAAAGCATATAGCCATAACCTCCTCCACGGGTACCGATGTATCCTACATAAAATATGGCTGTAACGGCGAATTTGTGGCGCAATCCAAGGAGCCTCAGGACGTTGAGCAGTATTTTGCCTTCAGCTATGACAACCTTGATACCGAGGCGCTGACCGAGAAGGCCGTAAAGGCGCTCAATACGGTTCGCGACAGATCCCATGCCAAGGATTGCCCTAAGGCAGGCGAATATGACGTGGTGCTTTCCGGCGAGCATGTGGCTACGCTGCTTCAGCTTTATGCTGCCCGCGCCAATGCTTCCATGATATATCCGCACTACTCAGATTGGAGCATAGGCACAAAAACGCAGGGCGACATCACCACAGGCGAGGCGCTCAACCTTACCCTTATGCCATCAGCCCCTTATTCAGAGGACGGCATACCCATGACAGACAGGCTGCTTATCGAAAAGGGCGAGCTTAAGTGCATATACGGCAGCAACCGCTACTGCCGCTATCTCGGCATAGAGCCGACAGGCGATTACAGAAGAGGGCGGCTCGACAACGGCACGGTCAAATTTGAGGATATGAAGAAAGGCTGCCTGTATCCGGTTTCATTCTCAGATTTTCAGATGGACCCGATGTCCGGCCACTTCGGCGGCGAAATACGCCTGGCATATCTTTACGCGGACGATGGCGTAAAGCTGCTCACCGGCGGCTCCATAAACGGCAGCATGTTCGAAAAGCAGGGCCAGCTTGTGTTCTCCCTTGAAAAATATAAGGATGCCTCTTACGAAGGCCCGTTTGCCGTCCGCATACCTGGCGTAAACGTATCCGGCAAATAGTATAAGCGATCCGGTTGTAAAACCGCTGGGGTGTTAAGGGGCGGCTGCCCCTTAAGCTGATTCAGGCCCGGGCGGCAAAACCCGTAAAAGCTCGAAAAAGTGGCGCTCAGCCACTTTTTCGACACTATAAAAGTCCAGACATCGTCCGGACTTTTTATGTTGGCTTTAAGCCTTATCCTTACAGGCTTTCAGGCACCTTGTCATTTATGGCCGCATACAGGGCCGCGACTATCTCCTTAATGCGCTGCTGCGCATTCTCAACGGCTACGTCCTCCTTTATGGACTTATCGCGCGTTGCTATCTCTATAACGCCTCTATCGAGCGTTTTGGGCGATATGATGACCCTTACGGGGCTGCCGAGAAGGTCGGCATCTGAGAACATAAAGCCTGCCGAAACCGCGCGGTCGTCATAAAGCACCTCATAGCCCTGCTCAGCGAGCGCAGCATACAGGCTTTCAGCAGCCTCCCTGACGTGCGCCTGCTCGGCCCTCAGCGCGCATATCTCTATCTGCCAGGGGGCTATGGTTATGGGCCATATCGGGCCATACTGATCGTGACGCTCCTCGCACACGCTTGCGATAAGGCGGCCCACGCCTATGCCGTAGCAGCCCATTATGGGGTTGACGCGGTTGCCCTTTTCGTCATCGTAGGTCATGCCCATAGCCTCGGTATACCTGCGGCCAAGCTGGAATATGTTGCCCACCTCTATGCCGTTTTTAACTATGAGCGAGTGCTTGCCGCACTTGGGGCATACGCCGCCAACGGTGGCCTTTGCAACGTCGGCATATTCAGCGTCAGGAACGTCCCTATCCATATTCAATCCCGTATAGTGATAGCCTTCCTCATTGGCGCCGCAAACAAGGTTCCTTGTGCCTTCAAGTGAGCGATCGTACACAACGGTTATCCCCTTGTGCAATCCTACAGGCCCTATGGCGCCGGCGACGAGGCCAACATGGTCTATCTCTACTGCCGGATGGACTTCGGCCTTTATATGGTTGCGCAGCTTTGTCTCGTTCACCTCAAGGTCGCCGCGGACGAATACAAGCACATAGCTATCGTCCTCATTTCGCTGATACACAACGGCCTTGCAGCTCTTCTTTTCAGATGACTGCAGGAATTTGCAAACATCTTCTATGGTCTTGTTATCGTATGTTGCGACCTTCTCAAGCGGGGCCGCTTCCTCGCCGTTATCATTATGCACTATGCAGTCGGCAGCCTCCATATTCGCTCTGTAACCGCACTCCGGGCAAAGGACTATGGTATCCTCGCCTATATCGGTTAGCAGCATGAATTCATGGCTCACCTTGCCGCCCATCATGCCGGAATCGGACGCAACGGCGACCACCTCCGGTATGCCGACGCGTGCGTATATGCGCTCATACGCCCTGTAGCAGCGTTTATAGTAACGCTCCAGATCCTTCTGCGATGTGTGGAAGGAATAAGCGTCCTTCATCGTAAACTCGCGCACCCTTATAAGGCCGCCGCGAGCCCTCGGCTCATCGCGGAACTTGGTCTGTATCTGATATATCATGAACGGATACTTCTGGTACGTTCCGGCTATATTCATAGCCATATGAACAGCGGCCTCCTCGTGGGTCATGCCAAGCAGCATGTCCGCTCCGCTTCTGTCCTTAAATCTTAAAAGCTCCTTGCCCACGCTTTCCCAGCGTCCGGAGGACTGCCAGAGCGCTGCGGGCATAGCGACCGGAAACAGCACCTCCTGGCCGCCTATCCTGTCCATTTCCTGCCTGAGGATAGCCTCTATCTTGTTCTCTATGCGCTTTGCCGGCGGCAGAAGAGAATATATGCCGTTGCCCACCTGCTTTATGTACCCGCCGCGGGTCATAAGGTTCTGGCTCTCTATTTCTGAGGTCCTGTCCTTGTAGCGTTCGCCTAAAAGCTCGCTGACTTTCATTGTTTTCACCTTTCTTATCCGTTTGCACAGATACGCCCTTTTATCATATCCGTATTATACCATCACTTGACAAGAGCATACAAGCCCCAAAGGTCTGATTTGGGGCGTCTTTCTGCGTTCTGTTCACTCTTGAATTGCCTGCGCTCCACTGCCCTGAAATACGCCCATTCAACCATTTACAAAACGCTCAAAGCCGGATAAACTATAATGCAGCGAAACCAACGAGGTGATGTCACATGAGCAAAATCGATACTATGGTATCAGAGCATCAAAAAGAGCTGGACTTTTCAGGCCCGTTCTATATTTCCTTTGATGAGTTCGGCTCCGCTCCCTGCGGCCGGATAGATTATCCTGCGCTTTCAAATGCGTTTGCGCAGTGGTTATACGATCGCGGTATCACGCCCGAAATAGTCGGCTGGAGCAGCAAAGGCGGCTTCTGCGATGCCGATAAAGAAGGCTATGCGAATAAGTTTACAGTAACACAAGGCGAATATGCGGCCGTTCTGAAGTCTATGGAGGATACGATCTGGGAGGAATTCTGCAAGGAAAAGATATGGGACGAATGCATATATAACAGCGAAATGCCGGACGAAGGATAGACCTTTTTTGTTTATGTTTCAATCCTCTTGATGAAAACGACAAATCCGAACCCATCACCTATCGGCATCGGGTTCGGATTTGATTGATTTGGAAAGGAAATCATATATTGATAGAATAACAGCCTATGGGTGCAAATGATAGTGCGTGGGTGCAATGAAATTCTCACAAAATATCAGTTCCTCCAGATTGTCAATTTTGCCACTTTGGTAGAGATATATAAAAAAGAACGGTGCTGAAAAATCCAACACCGTTTAATTCCTGTACTTGTTATCCTTCAACCTCCATCCCGTTTATGAACCGGAAGAGCAGCGTTCCGTTATGCCTTAGTGTGCCTTTGTCAAATCAAGCTTTTTCTGCTGCTTATCGGCGAATGTGTTGACCTCCGGCGCGCTCATGTAAGCGTCATACAGCTGCATGGCGAGGTCGGAAGCATATCCTCTCAGGTCATAGCCGTATGGGTTCTCAATCGGCCTGTCGTACATACCGAGAACTTCGTTATACAGCATTACCGGCATATCAACATCGGCGGTGTCGGGGTCAAATACATCGGGGAACATTCCCGACAGGTCGCGCCATGCCTGCTCAAGCGGGATGCCGTCAACCCTTGAAACTGTTGCCTTGCCGAAAAGCGCGCGCCTGAAATCGTTATATGAGCCAAACGCATAGCCAACCTCTTCAAGCTGCTTATCGTTAAGCTTTATTGCAGTATCCTTGAGGTAGTCACGCGCCGGCTTGGTAGCGTCATACCATTCCGTATTCCTCTGTGTGGATTTGTCAAGCACGTTAAGCGCTATGTTCATGGCGCCCGCCTGCACTTCGTCCCATATAACGCGCTCGCCGTTGCCAATATAGTCAAACAACTGCGTTATGCTCTCGACAAGCTCAGCTTTTGGCATTGTGCTTTGGTAATCCGTAAGTATGCGCCCTGCGAGCCGGTCTATTACTGCCGGTTTCACATGGTGTCCCTGAGTTATCTTAAGCTCCTGCCTTACAAGGTCAAGCGCCTGCGTAAGCTTGTCGTTCTCCTTTTGCAGCTTCTGTACATCCTTAGCCGTCACAGATACATCATCCTTGCGGGAGAACTTGACATCTTCGGACGTTTGTGGCATAGTATCTATAGAAGCTGTACCATTTGCCGCTTTGGGCGTATTGACAGAGGCATGTTCATCTGTCGCGGTGGCAAGGCTTCTTTTTTTACCACTAAACATTGTTTGTACTGTCAGATCAATATGCCTTTGCGACACATATGCTGTAACCGTGATTCTGCCGTTAATATCTTTGACAAAGTTTATCACCGGCCTATTATTGTATTTTCTTGTGGATAAAACAACTTTGTCAGCATTATTTACTATATCGGGTATTAAAGCAAAATCCTCCTTTGTTATGGCTCGCTGTCCTCTTTTATCCTCATTCTTTTCATCTCCATGGTCTTTTAATATCTTTCTTACTTCATCAGCAGCCGGAGAACAATTATACCCCTCAACGTCAAGACCGGTTGCATTATAGATGCGTTTGCCTACAGCCTTACTAACAGTACCAAAATATAGTTTCTTATCCAAATTCTTTCCCGCAATAGCCTCATCTACAAATCCAGACAGTTGGCCGGCAGAATCATAAATAACTATACGCTTGCTATTCGCCCAATTCTCTTTCTGATGGGAAGTATACCCGTTAAAACCATTAGAAGAGATTCTTCCTCCATTCGTCCCCTTCATCCCTTCGATACCTTCAAAATAGTAATCCGATATGAGTTCAAGGGCCTGTTTGTTCTTGCGGATAAGCTCCATCTGCTCCCAGCTTAAAGGCAAGCGTGAAGCGGCCAACATCACCGTAGGCAGGGCGATAGATGATTATATAGCGTCAAAAGACGGGGTACTGTCGCCGACCACGATAGCTGGATACCAGAAGATCAGGCGAAACAATCTGCAAACGCTTATGCCCGTTCCGCTGTCGCAGCTGAACGAACGAGTGGTTCAGAGCGCGTTCAACACCGAAGCAAAGCGCATAACGCAGCGCGGGACACCCCCGTCACCGAAAACATTGTCAGACATGCGGGGGCTGTTCTATGCCGTAATGGGACAATATGACCTGCACTTTTCCCCAACCGTTCCCGCGAAGCGGAAGCGGATGCGCAACCTTCCCGAACCCCCCGCGATATATGGTGTAGTGCGCGACACCGCGATAGAACTGCCATGCATGTTAGCAATGTGGCTATCATTTACCATGTCGGAAATACGTGGGTTGCGCGTGTGCGATATCAAGGACGGCATGGCGACCATCAATCAAGTCATTGTTGACGTTGACGGTTTAGCCGTAACAAAGGCAGCGGCGAAGGAATACGAGCGCAACAGGTCGTTGTCCGTGCCGCCGTACATTATGCGGCTAATCGAGCGCACAGAGGCATGGCAGCATGGCGAGGCTTATCTTGTGCCGCTTTCGGGGCAGGCGATATACAAGCGTTTCAAGCGTCTTTGTAACAAGGCTAATCTTGAAATCACCTTTCACGACCTGCGGCACCCGTATGTCAAGCACACGACAAAAAATAAATCTCTGCAAAAGCAGAAATCCCAGACCACCAAGAATGATGATTTGGGATTCCTGTTTTTACAATATTGATGTAGTTGGAATGAATTGCTTTATTATGCCTGTTTACATGGCACTGATGGTATCATTCACCCAAACTCGCATCGATAATCAAGATATTTTTCCATCCGGGTCAAGTCAATTTTCTCGTTAAGGTAATCTTCGGGATTTACGTAGATAATCAACTTGCTTGCTAATTTTTCATCGGACTGGACAAAAAAATCAACTGTCTGTTGAAACACATTTTCCTTGGTTGCTTCTTGGATTGCAGCACGTCCCGAACCAAGGAGCGGAATACATAGATTGTCATAGTGCCCCATCCGCTTAATCGCATCAGCTACAGCAGTTAGTGCAATACCAACATTTTCAATCGACTGCCCTATGGGTTTGCCATATTCATTAACATCATTTATTGCAACAAAATAGAAGTGCTTTCCCTTGTGGTCGATTTTTGCGACTGTACCGATTGGATATTTTGTAATTGGGCCGAAACAATCAGAAACTGGGAGTCCATTAATTCCCTGACAGCTGAGGCTCTTACTTATCAACTTGTCAAGGTCGTGTAATTTCCCCTTAAAATACTTGAGCTGGAACCGTCCTTGAACACTGTTTGGACTGATATACTCGTTATCCATCTTAGTACGGAAAAAAGTATTTGTAGGTATGATGTAACTGTTGGCAGTTCGATTTTGGAAAATGTCCCTAACACTAATTGCAATTTGCATATCGCGGTTAGATACCTTTTTGCAACAATTAACTTTCTTACGATTATGCAAACATGAAATAAAAAGGCCGACGATTACTACGATTTCCCAATTTCCTTTTATTAAAAGTTCCAGCTTATCAAATCCCGTGAGATCCTTAAGCAAAACGGCTGATGTGAAAAAAGATGAAATATAGCCAATAGCAGTATAGACTAACTTCCATATAGCTTTTGGCGTGTCTACTTCTCCAGTAACTGATTTAAGCAAGACTCTTACCTGATTAATCATATCCCAATGCTTTCTTGATATGCGCATAATTCCCGACCTTAGTTCCGAGAGCGTTTCGCGTCCAGAAAGGGTGGGCTTCTGATTCGTAACCGTTCATATAAGAAGGAAGCCAACCCGACTGCTTATTTAGAGAATTGTAGACTATGATGATTGCTTTACCTTTCCGCTTAGCTTGAAGAAACTCATGCTCAAGGTAAGAGTATGTATTAATATTGCCTAAATCATCTTCTGGGCCGGGAGTTGAAGTGGTACTCCATTTACAAGTTTTAGCTCCCTTAGAGTTTTGCTTATAAGGAGTACAATCACAACCAGCCCCATCGCTGTTACGTTTACATACGCTTCCAGCAGTTCGAGATGTGGTCTTATCTCCAATAATGATAATCACCGCTGAAGACGCATTGATTTGAGAATTGAATTCTTTTTTCAAATCACAAGGCCTGCAATCTGGATCTGCCGAAACACTACCTGAAACGACTTCGGCTGTATCAACGTAATCAACTTTGTGAAGTGCGTCATTTCCCCATTTGTGGAGTTCATCCACAACCTCTCGATCTCCATTTAGTTCGGAATAATCTGCGCTGATATAAACCCTCTTGCTCATGTTTCTCTCCTTTCTAAGTGCTTATCTTTAATAATTGCTTTTGCAAGGTAGATACCCTGCATGTAATTATTTTACCATATTTTCAACATTAATGCTACCTATAATTATTGAAAATATAGACTCTTTGTACAATGTTAACAATTCGACAGAATTCACTCAATCGAAAATGTCTCGGATTTTGTATGCGATCTCGATGCGCTTATCAGGGTACACCAGCACCCGGTCGATCAGCAGCTCGGCCAGCTCGGTGGTCAGCGTGTCCGCATCGAAAATTGCCTTGGACGCTTCCTTGCGGCTGTCCTGCCGTGCCTGCTCGTCCTGCTTCTGCTTCGCCTGTGCCAATACTACGGCATAGGCGTTTTTTGTTTTCAGTAGCAGCTCGTCACACGCGGCCTTTTCTGCCTTGTAGGTGTTCAGGTCGATCTCGCCCATGAGATAGCGTTCATACAAGGTGCGCTTGCCGTCTTGCAGCGCCTCGATCTGCTGCTCATATTCGGTGCGTTCCGGTACGGAAGCCTCCACCCGGAGCGTACCGTCCGGGGCAAGTGGTGCGGCGGCTTCCATCTGCTTTTTCAGCGTCAGGAATACCGCCTGCTCCAGCTCTGCGGCGTTCAAGCGCATCTTGTGGCAGCGGCTTTCTTCGTTTGCTTCGGAATGGCGGCAGTAATAATACGAGGTTTTCTGCATGGTGCGGGACAGCGCATGACCGCAGCAGCCACAGAAGGCTTTGCCTTTCAGCGGGTAGTCCCGCTTTTTCTTGTTTGGCTGGGAA
>SFCQ01000035.1 GCA_004558525.1 Clostridiales bacterium | reverse complement strand
GGAACATCATTGACAGGGGAGTTGGTTATTAAATATCAGTAAGTAAACTTAACATGTATGCGCAAAGCAATAAGCACATCACGGAAAGGAGAGAGCGAACCCATGAAACGAGCCGTTTGTGCCGGCCTGCGGCAGGCCATATTCAGCCGTGGGTTTATCATCAGTACAGTTGGAACCGCCATCATACTCCTTCTTTCCTCAGTTCAGGGCATATTGTCCGCCTTCCGCTCGGCGGAGCTGCTTTCCCCCGGCTACCACAGCGACCTTATCATGGGCGCGCTGTCATCGGAGGCCATGGCGCTCGCTTTGCCCATACTCGCCGCGCTGCCCTATACCGCATCCTTCATTGACGACGTGAAGAGCGGCTTCATAAAGGAATACCTGCCCCGCACCACCGTGCCGAGGTATATCGCGGGAAAGGCCGTGGGCTGCGCCGTTTCCGGCGGGCTTGCGCTGGCGCTTGGCATATTGGCGGCATACGGCTTTGCCGCGCTCATGTTCCTGCCAATGGAAGCCTACCCTAAGGCGGGCGAAACCGTGCCGAATTACTTTGACAATCTAATGGAGACTGCGCTCATGTTCTTCGCATCGGGGGCCTTTTGGTCGCTGACGGGCATGACCTTCGCCGCGCTTACCGACAGCAAATACATGGCATACGCCTCGCCCTTCGTGCTGTTCTATCTGCTAATAATCTTATATGAGCGGTACTTCGATAAGCTCTTCGTGCTGTACCCGCGGGAGTGGCTGAACCCGTCCCCAAGGTGGGTGTTCGGTAAAATAGGGGTGGCGGTGCTGCTCATAGAGTTCAGCCTGCTCATGGCGCTGGCCTTTGCATACGCCGCGAAAAGGAGGCTTGAGCGGATATGAAGCCGAAGCAGATTTTTGCCGTAACCAAGTACAACTTCCGCCGTTGGCACAAAAACCCGCGCATCGTCATCACCTTCTGCCTTGCCTTCGTGCTTTGCTTCCTGCTTTCCGACAAGGCGGTGAAGTTCGCCAAGGAATACGATACCACCATGCAGCTCGTGGAAGCCTTCGTGTGGACGTTTGGGGACAGCAACTCGATACTGCTCTCCTCTTTGCTTCTTCTGCTGCTCTTTGCGGACATGCCCTTCATCAATTCAGGCACGCCGTTTTACCTCATGCGCATAGACCGCAAGACCTGGCTCACGGGGCAGGCGGCGTATATCGCATTGGCCACGCTTATCTACCTTGCGTTCATACTGGTTTCCACCTCCCTGGTCTGTATGCGGCAGAGCTTTATAGGAAACATGTGGAGCGAGACCGCCGCAATCATATTCCTGCTGATGCTGCTTTACACCCTGCTGATGGTGTTCATAATGCTGCTGTTCAATTTAAGGCGCGGCCAGCTTGCGGGGATAGCCGCCGTGTTCGCGTTCAGCCTGTTCGGCTTCCTGCTCAACCCGCAGACCATCAAGGCTATATTCAAACTGCCGGATGCGCTCATGTACAAGGCAAATGTGGCGGTGGGCTGGCTTTCGCCGCTGAATCAGGCCACGTATCACATGCACAATTTCGGCTACGACCTGCTGCCAAGGCTATGGCAGACGTATCTTATATTCGCAATGCTCATCGCCCTGTGCTTCTATATGTCCCTTCGGGCGGTGCGGAATTACAACTTTAGCTTTGGCGGTACTGAAGCATGAACATTATTTCGGTCAAAAACCTATCCAAGGACTTCGGGCAGGAGCGGGTGCTGCATAGCGTCACCCGCGATTTTGAAAAGGGAAAGATACACGGCATCGTGGGCAACAACGGCAGCGGCAAAACCGTGCTGATGAAGTGTATATGCGGCTTTCTCATCCCCACCGAGGGCGAAGTCATAGTCAACGGCAAGCGGGTGGGCAAAGACGTGGACTTCCCGCCCGGCCTCGGCCTGATAATCGAAACGCCGGGGTTTTTACCCAACACGACCGGCGTGAAAAACCTTGAGATATTGGCTTCGCTGAATAAAAAGATAGGGCTTGAGGAGATAGCCGCCTCAATCCGCCGCGTGGGGCTCGACCCGCTTATGAAAAAGCCTGTCGGCAAGTATTCCCTCGGTATGCGCCAGAGGTTGGGCATAGCCCAGGCCATAATGGAGGATCCCGCGCTGCTCATTTTAGACGAACCGCTGAACGGCCTTGACAAGCATGGCGTTCGGGAGATGCGGCAGCTCATAAAGGGGCTCAAGGAGCAGGGCAAAACCATACTGCTTGCCAGCCATAATCAGGGGGATATAGACGAGCTTTGCGACACCGTGTGCGAGATGGACGCGGGAGTTATGACCATGATACGGGAGGAAAGTATATGAACCGACTA
>SFCQ01000034.1 GCA_004558525.1 Clostridiales bacterium | reverse complement strand
GGATTATACAGAGGAAGCCATAACGGAGCGTATCAAGGGCAGGCGCACCCGCGCTGCCAAAGCCCCGAAGCAGGAGCGCGGCGGTATCTCCCTTGTTATTGACATTCAGAACAGCATCAAGGCGCAGGAAAGCCGGGGCTATGAGCATTGGGCGAAAATCCACAATCTCAAACAGGCGGCGAGGACGCTGAACTTCCTCACGGAAAACAGGATTGACAGCTATGCAGAGCTTTCCGCAAAAATCGCGGAAGTGAACGCGGCAAGCGAGCAGGCGGCAGGCGCATTAAAGGGCGTCGAACGGCGGCTTGCGGATATGGCGGTCTTAATCAAGAATGTTACGACGTATCAAAAGACAAAGCCCGTGTATGACGCATACCGCAGAGCAAAGGATAAGGAGCAGTATCATATTGTTTGAAGCCGCCGTAAAAGCGGTCAAGCCCGCGTTGGTCGGCGGCAAGCTCCCCAACGTCGCCGCGCTGCAAGCGGAATATGCAAAGCTCCAAGAACAAAAAGAAACGCTGTACGGCGACTATGGCAAGCTGAAAAAGCAGGTCAAGGAGTACGACGTTATCAAGCGGAACATCGACAGTATTTTACGGCGTGAAAGTGAGCCGGAGCGGGGTAAGGAAAATGTGCGCGGATAAATGCGGATTGTGTGGAAATCCCCGAAAAAGCATGGTATGATGAAACTATCCCAATGTAGGACTGCTGAACGCTATCCATATTTTTACGAAACAGAGGTGAGGTTATGACGCGAGGTGAGATTTGGAAAGACTTTTTTAAGAAAACGGTTTTGACCGTTCTGATTGCCGGGGTGCTGTTTTATTGGGCTGCACTGGTATTCACAAAGGACGGGGCAACGAACTACTTTTATGTGTGGCTGTGCTGCGGCATCCCCTTTGGCATACGCCGTATGTTTGTATGGCTTATCCCACGCGGCTTCGACCTTTCCGGCACGGTGGGCGTCGTTGCGCTCAATTTCATTGTGGGCGGCTTGATCGGCGGCGTCATTCTGATATGGCGGCTTGCGGTCGCAGCATGGTATATCCCTCTGACGATATATCGGCTTCTAAACGTCGGCAGGGTCGGCGTAGCAGAAATCGGCGAGGAATAAGCAAAAAAAGAGAACGGGGCGCGGCAGCCGATGATGGCCACCTCGCCCCGTCTGTTCGTGGGTGCTGCTTTAAGTGTCTGTTACGCAGTAGAATCGGCGGCTTGCCTGCGGGTGATCCGCTTGCGGCAGTCCGGGCAGTATTTGACGCTGTTTGAGGTGGACGCAAACGCCGCGCCGCACTCGGCGCACCGCCGCCTGTCCTCGGCTTGGTAAAGCTCCGCGTAAAGCAGCTTGTCGGCGGGAAGTACAGCGTTTTGAAACCATTTGCAAAGAAGCGAATAGGAAATGAGCTGCGGACAAACGCACTCGTCCCCATCGTCCAGCAAAATGCAGTTCCCGCCCATACAGTTGCAGCAGGTTTTCTTGATAAGGGCGTTCGCTTTGCGGCTCTGCTGCGGCGTCAGCCGTTTCAGCCCGCTCATACTTCGTCGGCGGCAGATACGGCGAGAGCGGCAAAGTCGGCGTCGCTCATGGCGCGGAGCTTTGCAAGGGTACGCAAGGCAAGCTCGCGCATTTCGCCGTCCATATAGGGCAGCGCACCCGACATTTCCCCGATAAGCTCCCTGCGCGTATCGGCGATGTAGATGCTGATAAGATTTGTTTCCTCAACGGTAAATCGGTTCATGCTCATACCTCCATTTCGTGATTTTTTGTTTTCGCCGCCCGCTTCGGAGCGGCTTTCTTCTTGACGGCGGCAAGCTGCGCCCGGATAGAGGGGCGGGGCTTGCGAATATCCCGGTCGCGGTTTTCGTTCTTGTCGATCAGCGCATAGATGCCATGCCTGCCCTCAATTTTGGAAAAGGTCAGCGTCTTGTAGGGAAGCAGCGAGAAAAGGCGGTCAACGTCCCGGCTCGACGCAAGCATCATAAACGCCGGGGCAAGCTCTGTCATGTAGTGGGTTTTGTTCGGGCTGTTGGGGCTGTACTGACGTTTCATTTCGGCAACAATGCGCCGCGCTTCGGCTTCAATCAGCCCGTCGCGCAGGGCGGCGATATGCGTCTTGAAGTCCCCCGGCGAAAGCTGCTCACGGCTGCGCCGTTCCTCTTGCAGAAGATCGCGCAAGGCTTCGGGGGTGTTTGGCTGCACCTCAAAGCGGAGAAACGCGCCATACTGCGGATCGGGTGAACCGCTAAAGTATCTATTTGTCGGCTGGCTGCGCTCGCCGCGCTCATAGAAAAGCGTTACGATGTCTGCGGGAAGCGCCTGCTCCCGAACGTGCCGGAAATGGGCGGCATAGTCCAGCTCATAGAGGTTTCCCCGGATTTTGCCGCGCTCCCTGCCTGTCAGCTCCACGGCATAGGCAAGAATACGGTCGCGTGTCTGCTCCCCGTGGAACTTCCATGTGTTGTATGGGCGGGTGTCTTTAAGAAAAACATCGCGCTCCCGGAAGCAATGCGTCCCGGACGGGCGGGAAAGCCACAAAAGGTTTTTGTCCTCACGGTCGGGGCTTGCAGCAGCCTCGTGAATGATCTTCTTGTCAATCTCAAAATCGCTTTGGTAAAAGCCGGTGTTCTGCTTCATCACCGCATCAAGGCAAGCCAATATATCCACGTTCTCAAACTTCTGCATACAATCAGATCCTTTCCAAATCCTGCGTTTTGCTCCTTTGCGCCTTTCTTTGGGCGGTCTGCTCCTTTGCCGCCCGAAGCTGCGCCCGGATCGAGGGCTTTTCCTCTT